>NZ_KB850046.1:1098175-1164787 GCF_000369465.1 Acinetobacter sp. CIP 53.82
TTGCTGGCGAATGGTTTTTGCTGTTCGGTTTCGCCATCCTGCGCCAAGGTGTCTACCGCGACAAAGTCACCGTAATTTTGGGTAATGGTGGCAATTTCAGTTTCAGTGAGATAGTTACGTTTTGAACCCAGCGACTTACGCATTTTGGTACTGAGGTTTGAGGCATTGATCAGCTGTACCTTGCCTTTACGTTCAGCGGCTTTTTTATTGCTGAGTACCCAGATATAGGTGGCAATCCCGGTGTTGTAGAACATGTCGTTCGGTAAGGCAATAATGGCTTCCAGCAAGTCGGCTTCTAAAATATAGCGACGGATCTCACTTTCGCCACTGCCTGCACTACCAGTAAACAATGGTGAACCATTTAGGATAATCCCGATGCGGCTGCCGCTCTCGGTACTACTGGCATCACGCATCTTGCTGATCAGGTGCATCAGGAATAATAGTGAACCATCCGATACCCGTGGCAAGCCTGCACCGAAACGACCATCGAAGCCTTTGTGCTCGTGCTCGTCCTTGATGTCCTGTTCGATCTTTTTCCAGTCCACGCCAAAGGGTGGATTCGACAGCATGTAGTCAAACTGATCCACAGCAAGCTGGTCATTTGACAGCGTGTTACCGAGTTTAATTCGGCTCACGTCCTGACCTTTGATCAGCATGTCGGCTTTACAGATGGCGTAGGATTCTGGGTTAAGCTCCTGACCAAAGGCACGCATTACGGCATTCGGGTTCAGCTCATGCAGATATTCCATGCCTGAAGACAGGAAGCCACCCGTCCCCGCAGTCGGGTCATAAATGGTCCGGATAATGCCGTCTTTGGTCAGGACGTCATCATCTTCCATAAACACCAGTGCCGTGGTCAAACGTACGATGTCACGCGGGGTAAAGTGTTCCCCTGCGGTTTCATTAGAACCTTCGGCAAAACGACGGATCAGTTCTTCAAACACCAAACCCATGTCATGGTTGGATACGTTCTTTGGACTCAGATCCGTGGTAGCAAACTTTTGCACGACTTTATACAAAAGGTTGGCATCATCGAGGAGGCCCACAAATTCGATGAAGTTAAAGTATTCAAAGATCTCACGGGCATCTTTGGAGAAACTTTGCACATAAGTGCTTAAGTTGGCCTTGATATCACTCTGCCCCATTTTGCTAAGATCCATTGGGGAGGTATTAAAGAAGGCTAGACCGTTGGTGGCACGCAGCAATAACTTTTCTTGAGCTTCTTCTGGCAGATTCAGCTTGGAGACTTTTTCATGTTCTGCCAGTACCGCAGCCTTGCTTTCTTCCAGTACACATTCCAAACGACGTAACAAGGTAAATGGCAGAATGATGCGACCGTATTGCGATTGTTTGAAGTCACCACGCAGCAGGTCGGCAACCGACCAGATGAAAGAAGCGATTTGTGAAAAGTTATTGTTGGTCATAGTGTTCTGAAAAATCCTGGTTCTTATTTGACGCAGTAGCATCAACTGAAAACTTGCTTACCTTTATCTTACTGAAATTTTGGGTGGTGTTTCAAAAAGTATGCTGAAAAAAACAATATGGCTTTTGATAAAATAGAGTTATGAAAATAACGCTACAAATCAAATGTCCTACCTGTCTAAGTAACAATATAAAGAGAAATGGCATCAAAGTAGATGGAAAACAAAACCATCAGTGCAAAGATTGCAAACGTCAATTTATTGGTGATCATGCATTAAGCTATCAAGGGTGTAACTCAGGTATTACCGGCAAGATACTACATTTAATGGTCAGAGGAAGCGGTGTAAGAGATATTGCTGAAGTCGAGCGTATCAGCATTGGCAAGGTATTACGAACCTTAAGTGAATCGATCTATCAGATTCAGCCTAAACAAAGCCACTACGAATGTCTTGAAGTCGATGAACTTTGGACTTTTGTAGGGAATAAGCAAAATAAACAATGGCTTATTTATGCCTACCATCGAGAATCTGGAGAAATTGTTGCTTATGTTTGGGGTAAGCGGGATTTAGCAACGGTTCAACGTCTTAAAGCTAGACTTAAAAAGCTTGGGGTTCAATATGCTCGAATTGCGAGTGATCATTGGGATAGTTTTATCACAGCATTTCAATGTTGCAAGCAAGTGATCGGTAAGTTTTTTACCGTCGGTATTGAAGGTAACAATTGTAGAATTCGTCATCGAATCAGGCGTGGATTTAGGAGAAGTTGCAACTTTTCTAAAAAGCTCGAAAATCATTTTAAAGCCTTTGATTTGACTTTCTTTTACCTTAATAACGGATTTGTTTAACGCCAGCATACTTTTTGAAACACCACCAAGACATTGATAAAACCGTCAGCGACGATAAGCCAGATACTACCAAGCGCGCACCTAAAGCTATACCAACCATGACTGACAAGCAAAGAAACACATTTGCCAATAAGCTGTTAAATAACTTTGATTTTATCCGTGATTATAGTTCTCAAACGATTGGAAAGAGCAGGGAAGAGCTGCTGATATGGGTTGAGCAAGGGTTAACAGACGATGAAACACGTCAAGAGTGGCGCAAATATATATTGATGTCAGGATATGAATTCCCCGATCCACTGAAAAGCTAAAACAGACTGTTATAAGTAGTTTCATTATACCAGTCTGTTTTAAGTAGTCTGTTAATACGTTTTAGGAATGAAGTAGCTGGTTCCTCTAGGGTATAGGTTTGAGGACATGGTCTAATAAGGCTGATATTAACCTTTAATTTTTTTGACCGATTTCGTATTACAGCCTTTGTATAAAATTTTGCTTCCTGCATCTTGAATATTAACGCTTGATTTATGGTAGTTGTTTAGCCTTAAGGCACCGCTCATAATGCTGAAATTGTCTTCATCACCAAATACAGTATCAACTACATCGGAGCGACCTAAATTAATTGGTAAAAATCTTTTTTTACCATTTAGATAGGCTTCAGCGTACGTTGGTAAGTTTTGTTTATTAAAACCATAAGTAACACTTACTTTTTTGTTATTCTGGCACGAATAGTTTACTTGGCGAACTTTGACAGCTGAATCATAGCTTTCTGCAGGATCCATAACTTGTTCTGAATAAGCGAGTGCTGAGCCTGAGCTTAATAATGCGGCTGAGACCGCGAAAGCCGATATCGTAGTTGTTAAAGTTTTCATAATTTACTCCTTGGGTTTAAGGTAATTATCATTAGTTGCTTTAGAAAAGCATTATATTATAGGTTAGCAGCTTACCGTGTAGGTTCAATTCCTCACTAAGAAACCGAACCAGTCAGGTGCCCTCACTGGTTCGCCATAAATATATTCAAATACGCTCAGCTTCTAACTTAGTTGCTATATTATATCTTCAAAAAATTCTTCGAATTGTTGGCTATTAGTACATCGATTGAATACATTGTAATTCCAAAAGCCTAAACGAAATATGCTTGTAAGTCGCTACCATCCTTTTTTTTCGCTACTTAACTCTCAATTGATTCTAAGTTCCTTTACTAAGTCCGCCATTAGATCTTTATCACCTTGTCTAGTCAAAAAAACCAGCATACTTTTTGAAACACCACCAAATTTTGTTGAACTTTTGGAAAAAAATAGTGATTAATCACTGAATTGATTTCACTCAGCGACAGAAAATGTCGTTTAAAGCATCTTTTGATTGTAGTAGTGAATGGCTTGATTCATTTTATTCTTTAGATTTTTAACATTTCCATAGTTTACTGAAAACCAAAAAATAAGGGAGCCGAAGCTCCCCACCTTTATTCACGATTTTCCAGCTTATCTTCAATCCATTGATTTATTTCCCAAGCTGACCAGCCAATACGAGATTCACTTAGTCGCACAGGCTTTGGAAAAGTAGAATCGTAGTATTTTGATTTCTCATTGATCATTTCATAGATTTTAGCTCGACTGATACTTGTAAATTGAACTACCTCTTTAATATTAATGATTTGATTCATCGGGAAAGTTTGACCAACAAATGCATTCATGATGTTTACTCCTATCTCATGATTTCGAGCAACTCGCTCATGAGATACGGCAATCTCGTAAGGTTTTACCTTGTACGATTTAATTCAAAGCCGTCACTGATCCTTTCAATCCCTGTTGAATATCAAATGCAGTCTGAGTCTCTTCGATCTGCTGGCCTCCGACAGGCTGATAAAACTCCTCAATTACCTCCAAGCCTTCCTCCATGTCTACGTCCATCCTTCCATTCCCCAAACCCTTCCTTGCGGTAAAGTCTAAAGCCTCCTGATAAAACCCCGCCTGCTTGCTCTGTTCATCAATTTGCTTTGCCTGAATAATGGCTTCATTCAGGCTAATACCTTCCCTTAACGTTAGATCCACGTAATACACCGGCTGACGATAACTTTGTGTCGTACTCTTGCCTCGCAATATCAACTGCAAGGGTAGACATGACAACAAGCCATTTGATGCTGCATGGTAATAACTCAGTCGCGCAGCCAAAGTCCGAATACTATTAAAGCCTGTAGTTCTAAAGATGAAGGTGCCAAACTCATCCGATTCATCTAAGTTCACATGCAAACGCCCGTAGGGCTTACAGTTCCCTCCTTGAGCCAATGGACATAAATCAGGGGATGGACAGGGAAGTTGCTCCACGCCTTGATTGGTTAAACGTTGGCAGGTTTCTCCATTACCGACACAGACAGGTCTTCCAGTCTGTCGGTCAAACAGGCTGTATTCTGCACGCAGGTTTAAATCAGGATCATTAAAGATCATTCTGACAGGGATTGAACGTAGCTTTTGATTCGGAGCATTCGCTCGCAGCTGATCATCCAGTGGATGTTTAACCCAGCCTTCTTTGCTTTGAATCTGGGAAGTAATGGTGAACTGGTCATCCTTTTCCGGTAGGCGTTTGCCATTCTTCTCGATCATCCGACCGATACTGATCCGTCCGAGTATTGGAGGAGTAATTGCTAAACCTTTAATCATGTTGATATTCCTTAATGTATTACCTTACAAATTTGGGTCTATGTATGTAGGTCGGAACAAGGACCAAATAAGTTACCCAAAGAATGTAGAGCCAGATAAAGTGCTACAGAAATCGCGACCGATTTGCTCTCTACCGAAGGGTAGAGAGCGGGGAGCGATTTTTGTGAATTTTTGATTTGGTGCTGTAGATAGGACTTAGTCGGTATAGATGTTAAATCGACGACTGCCCTGCTTTTCAAGTGGATAAAGCTCGATGAGTTCAGGCTGGTGCTGAAGCAATGCTTTGGTATTGAGGCTGATGGAATCCTTAGCTTTCTTCCAGACTACTGAGCCATGAGCAAAGACCGCCCTTTCCTTGTCTTGCATCATCATTTGAATTTCATGTTTAAGCTGGTCAAAGCGTTCCTGCTGATGCTGGATCTCTTCTTTTATTTTGATGAGCTGGTCGAACATCAAATTGGCATTTTCGTTTTGCGAAAGATCCTCTACGGTTAAAGGTACATGCGCTGGATAGAGTTGTTGAATCGCATTAGCTGCGGATTCACTGGCATCGACTGATGGCGGCATATCCTTTTCTACACACTCCCAGAAATATCGTTCTGCTTTAACAATATGCTCAATCACTGATTCAGACCGTGTCACTTTGAAGATCTTGGTTTCATGCCCACAGATCAAGACACAAACATGCGCTGCCTGTTTACCAGTCACCGCCAGTTGATGTTGTACCTGACAAAGCACATATAAAGGCACACCATCACGCCACAATTTTGCTCCATGCTCACCTGCTGTTTTGCATTCCAAAATTTGGACTTCATCGCTGCCGACTACGCTGTAATCCAGATTGGCTAGCATAAAGTGTTTATCGGGATCAGGATGCTGAAGCACCGCATTGATCCGTCGTACCTTGTTATGGGTGCGCATGCTATAGAACTCTGCCACCAAAGGTTCCAGCTGCTTACCCCAATATAGCGGTGCTACACCTGAGCTTTCATCTTCTATGGATTGAGCCTGTCGTCCAGTTTTGATTAGCCAGAGTTCCAGCATCGACATATAGGGATTGAGACCACAGGCAGTCGCGGCATCACTGCTACCGATACCTTGTTTACGAACTTCGAGCCAATCTTGATACGCCATCCCTTTGGTGTTGACCAGCCGCTTGGCTGCTGTTGAGCGTTTAGTAGTGATGGTTGGATTAACTACGATCTTTGAGCCTACATTCGTAGGCTGATGGGAAATAGGTACAATTTGATTCATGGAATTATCCTTATAAATTCTGATCTCTGTAAAAGAAATGCATAAAAAAGCCATACCCGACACGAGGTCGGGTATGGCGATTCGTTTGCTGTTTTAATTGAGAGGCGTTACATGAGTGCTCTGACTAGCACTTGTTTAGGGTGACTTGATTTCGACATAAGTGAGTTAGTTAATTTCAGGCGATCAAAGCAAGCGCTTGCTCCAATCCCCGTTGTTTCACACCCGCACCTGCACCAAACCAAGCTGAATCAAGACGATGATCGGTACTCATGGCACGTCGTTCATGATCCACAAATTCTGTGATCGAACACAGTAAGCCATAAGCAGTGTCTTTGGCGGATGACAGGTCAGCACCACGTCCTTGCCCATTGAACATGTCCAAAGCTTTATTCATGGCACGACCATTTGGTTCAGGCTTTTTCTCTTGAGCTTGCTGCGCGACATTACGATAGAACTGAATGATGTTTTCTTCAGGATCGGAAATTGACATGGTGCTATTATTAAACACGGCATCAAAGTAAGCCTTAGCTTCCTGCTGACTCACCTTACGCTGTGTGAGCTGTTTCATCTCATACATGTGCTCATCCCATGCACGCACTGAAATACCTAATTGCTGCTTCACTTTCTCTGCGTCAAACTTGGTACTATGTGGAACCTTCACTACACCTGCACTACTGCTCTGCCCACGTAACGCAATAGCTAAAGTGTTGTTACAGACTACCCGGATACTTGTGAACTGTGCTGTCGTTGCCAAGGTGCCATCACACGCAGTAGCCAGCAGGATATAACCATTACTGACATCCTTAGACTTTAACGCGGTACTTTGCCCGGTACGTGCCAAAGCCCAGAACTTCTTACCACCTTTCAAAACCCCTGCGGTTTCTAACTCAAAGCCAGATTGCTCAGTCAGATCCCGGTAGAACTCCAGAATCTCTTTAGGCTGAACTTCCTGATAACGCTGACTGACCACAGATAAAGGTGCATGGGTATCTGAACGATACAAGACACGCTGCTCTTCAAATGGCATGATAATGCTCTGACCACGTTCATTCTGTGCCATATAGCTGACGTTCGAGGATTCAATCCGCCAGTCCATCCCGGCTTGCTGTGCCCAGACTTCCAGTGGTTGATTCGGACTTAGCTGATTACCGAGACCATGCCAAGGGGTTTCGCCAACATAGGCGATTTGTTCGATTTGATGTGCCATCGTTCTTATCTCCTATGATGATTCAACGAAAATTCTGCTGACAGTGATTGCAGTGATAGTAGGCCAGGGTGATTGGCTTTTTCGGCTCATCAAACACGCTGCTAAATAGACCACCAATGACCGCACCTGCAAGCCCGCCAAGCAGTGGTGATATTGGCAAAGGTAAACCCTTTGAAATGGTTGCACCGATAGTTGCGAACGATGCAGATGCTGCTAGACCTGTAGAATCAGATCCACTCACCTGCTGATTAACCACTTGAATAACCTGATCCGAAAAACAATAAGGACAAATTAAACTCATAATATACATCTCCAGAAATGACAAAGGCTTACCGATTGACAAGCCTTGCAAAGTTAAAAAAACTCGTTTTCATCTAGATAATGTATATCTGAGATTATTTTCATTTAGCGTCTATCATACTGCGCTCTTAACTGACCCTTACCAAATACTCTTCGTCCTTTGGGCTTTACACGTAAGTATTGAAGAGTACGTTTGTGATGATCAGCAATGTATTCCATTGCCTCAATGAAATTTGTCACTTGGGTTGAATCACGACGATAAATCACACCGATCCCCAGCTTATTCTCTCTTCGAAGTTTCGCTACACGTTCACGATTCCAACAATTATAGCCTTGACCATAACCTCTAGTAATATCCTTCCATAACTCAATAATTTCATTCCCCCAATATTCCGCGCTTCCAGCACGGTAGGCATTATCATAGATGATTGCTAAGTGGCAGTGAAAACCTTTACTTTTACCACCTTGTTCTATTCCCCATGCAAATCCAATCACATGTTTAAATATGCCATCTTTATTTTGGATACGATTAAGCAGTATATCTAAGTCCTTATAAATATCGCCAACTCTGATTCGACTAGAATGTTCTTGCAAATAACCCAAGTCTACACGAGCAACTAATATTCGACTGCATTTATTAAGTATTGACCTGCAATATTTCTGCAATTCAATTTTATTTTCATCTTTCTGTTTTTCAATAGTTTCATAATCTTTCTTGAAAAGCTCAAATAAATCTAAAAACCATTTTCTTATCTCTCTGTACCCAATTATCTTTAACTCATCCATAAGTTCCAAATAACCAGAGTCTATTCTCTGTAAGTCATATCTCAGAATTACAAAGAATTTAAGATAACCTGTGTATTCATCATCGGGATCATAAATATCATTAAAGCCTAATAACAGATTAGTAAGCTGCGAATAGAATCCATACCATTTTGTACGTTCTCTTTTTAAACGCTTTAAAAATTTCTCAATCTCAAGTGTAAGTTTTTCCTGATTAATTAAAACTCTCATGTTTAAACCTATGTGTGTGATAGTTACATAAGAGATAGGGAATTCAGTATATATATACGTTTACTTCACAATAAAGTGTTACCTAATAAACGATTAGATTAATAACCAAAGCTTTAGGGAGTCCAAATTCCTCCTGTAGTACAGTACCTATTCTCCACATGAAAAACTTTTCCTCCCTGCTCTACGCTTAAATTCATGTAGGATCGAGTCTCAAAAAAGCTAGAGTTAAGCTAAAACCTAATTAATAGCTAATAAAAATGTCCATAAGCTAATATTTTTAAGTATTCAAGGTGAGTTCAGTATTGAAAAATACTAGACAAAATATTAGTATAAATACTACAAGAAATACTACAGGTAATTAATAAAAATGGGCTTAACTTCGGTAAATCCTGATATCCGTAAAGGGCTTTTGATTGACAGACTTTTAAGAGGTTTTAAAGAGCATGAGTATGTATGGATAGCTTGGAAAGCGGCTAGCACTAATAATTACACCCCTCGTGATTTTTTCAATTTTTATAATGAAAAATATTCTTATAAATATTTATTTGATTATATAAAAACAACTTTATCTAAACTTGAAGAAGAAGAAATAAATATCTTTATTAAGAATTGTCATAAAGAACAGAAAGAATATATTTTAAATATAGATATTAATCTACACCTAAAGGATGACAGATTATGTTGGTTCTTAATTAATAGATTCACCCAAGACTACGATATACCTATTTTTATTAGAGAAAGTACATTTAAAAAATTAAAAAACTCAGAAACATCAAGTCAAATTAATAATAATATAATACACAAATCCGCCCACAACCCTAAAATACTTAGACAAAACGACAATCATAAAGTTCATAAAAACATTAATAATCCTAGAATTTTTATTTTAGCTTTGATTTATTTAAACCCCGAAATAACGCACAATATCATTCAAAAAAATTTAGACTTGGAAGAATATATTGCTGATTTTGATAAAATAATAAAAGAAAAAATAAATCTAAATAAATACATTAAGAATAAAGATTCTATAGAGTGGAGCAAAAGCTATATTGATAAAAATTTTGAATACAATGTTTTCCCTCAATTTCTTTTTGAAAAAGAAAAGTTACATGAGAATTATATCTATGCTTATTTTGACGATCTTTATATTCATAATAGAGAAAAGTATATTAATGATTTAAATAAACTTAAAAAAGCATGGCAGCAAAATGTTTTTAGATTAAAAAATAAGGATAATCTCAAAAAGAAATTTCACTTACCCTTAAGAAAAAATACAAAAGTTCGATTGAAAGAATTAGCAGAGCTTTACAATATTTCTGAATCAGAACTTCTAGAAAAATTGATTAATAAGGAATATGAAGAATATAAAGACTATAAGTAACTAGAAAGGAAAGGCTCAATACTGAGCCATCCATCCTTCTACCTGCTCCCCATACCACTGCATCAATCTCACCCGCTCATCCCAATATTGCGCTCGGTTATATGCCGAACGAATTCTATTTTGAGGCACATGAGCAAGCTGGCGTTCAATGGCATCTGGATTAAACAGATTCGATTCGTTTACGACTGTACTAAATAGCGATCTAAAACCATGTGTGGTCATTCGACTTGCATACCCTGAACGTTCAATTACTACCAAAATCGATTCACTGTGAGTAAAATAATTCAGATATAGCAACTGATTGTTATTTGTTCATTTAATAATAAGCATCAGATGACATAAAAGCACCCTTATGTAGTTGGGGGTACAAATGTGGGTATAATCAAAAATATATATTTTTATTTAATTATATTTCATTTACTTACAAAACAAATATGACTCCCTCTCTCGCCAGAATATTTAAAAAGACTCAAATTGTAAAATTTGGGTCTTTTTTTATGCTTCGACTTTTCTGCTTTTTCAAAATTATTCAGTTCCAGACAGTGAAATTATCTGATTGTTTCTGGATTAGATTTTAAAATAACAACAGTACTTTTATTTTTTTGAATTTAAAAACTTGAGCCTGAATACATCCGCTAAGTTTTAAATTCATCGGCTTTTGAATTTAAATTTACAATTGAAAAAGCAGAGCCTCTATCGCATCTGCTTCCCTAAAATTTAAATGGATGGTCAAGTTTTTAACACAGATAAAATAGGAAACCTGAGATAGACTTTTTCTATCAAATTCAAAACTATATTGATAAATTCATTGACTTGTAGCGCTTATTTTTCCAGCACCATCTCAGGCTTTGCTGAAAATAGCATCAATTTTTCTGACTCCCCGTTCATCTCTTGGGTTGTTAAGCATGATCTTCGGGTTATGCCATCCTGCCGCATATATGTGAAAGTTACAGCCTGCCACAGTTCCAACCTGTTTTTAAACCACAGATGTCAACAAAAAGTCATCATCTCATGCTACAACAATAAAAAGTGGCATAGAATTCGCAAGCTTTACAGCAGCAAGCATTGTGCTATGTTAAACACAGACCTAAACAGAACAAGGAGAACAATAGGCAAAATAAACAACTGTTTAAAACTATTAACTTAAAAAATATTCTTCATTTAATCGTGCCAAAAAAGATGTTTAAAGCCAATCAGTCAAAAAACTGCTATTCGGGAGCGAGCATGAATAACAGCGCAAATTATGTCAAACAAATTAAAAATGCCAAACGTGGTGGTTATACCCCCACCATCGCCAAAGACCTCAATCGACATAAAATTCAAAAAGCCCTTAAACTTATTGAGCAGTGGAGATCTCTCGCCAACGAACTCAAACCACAAATGCAACTCGATATGGCTTTTACCCTTGAAGAATGTGCACAAGATTTAGACCGTATTTTAAGGAGCAAGTAGCACGCCTCTGCAGCACTTAACCCCCCCTTTATTTTAAATTCAAAACAATAGCTCGCCCTGAACGTGAGCTATTGTTGTCTTGAGCAGAAACTTGCCTCTTCCACGATGTTTAAGCGCGAAAACAAGAGCTGGATAAAAATAAAATAGCGCCTGTCGCCTACTTTTAATTGCTTATTTTTTCGCTTGCGCCCGAATTAAAAATCTGTAAAATGCAACTCCACAATGCCGGCATAGCTCAGTTGGTAGAGCAACTGACTTGTAATCAGTAGGTCCACAGTTCGAATCCGTGTGCCGGCACCATTTTCTTAGGCTCGCTATTTTAGTGGGCCTTTGTTGTTTTTATGGCGCTATTTTTTCTGCTTTATTGCGTGTGTGCGGTCACTTGCACATATCTCACCAAGCCATCTTTATATAAACGTCGGCACAGCTTTGCGGTCATGGCAATCTTGATCCGGTCCAGACCTGGACTGTGCTGCGGCCAGTGCAGCTGCTGGATATATTCGGCAAATCTGTTTAACACTGGTGCAGATAAATCTTCAATCTGAATCTGGGTAAAACCGCGTTCCTGCAAACACTGCTCCAGTTGTACTGCGGTTTTCAGTTCCGGCAACGACACATCCGCCGCCTTTAATAAAGCGCGATAAGAATGCTGTTGTAATGTATTTGATTTTAAAAACTGCGGTGACAATATCAGGGTGTGAAAACCCAGACGGCCTTTTGAATTTAAAACCGGTTGCACGGCATCCAGAAATGAATTCAAAGCATGATGATAGGCCGCATCAATACACAGCACCACATCAAATGGCGCCAGAGGTATGAGATTTTTTAAATTTAAAAAAGACTGCGCATAGATGGGCAGCTCTGGCCAGCGCGCTTGAATCTGCTCGACACAGGTCGTTTGCAGTTCAACGGCGGTAATATTTGAGAGTTGATAATGCTGTTGCCAGTGCAACAGGCTGGCGCCCTGTCCACAGCCTAAATCGAGCAGCCGATCTGTGGATTGCAACTGAACGGCTTCGGCCAAATGATCGGCCAGCTGCTGGCACGCCGCCGGATAGTCCTGTGCAGATGAGTGCCAGTAGCCCAGATTGCTCCAGGGCAACTCGGCAGGATCTCCCAAAAGCGCTGCATTGATTGCATATTTATGGGAAGGAGCCTGTCGAAAAATTGCCTGAAGCCAGCGCATAGATTAATAGCCGAGTTGGGGAGCAACCTCTACTTTAGGTTTTAAGCCCACAAACGGCAACGGTGCACCAAAAATTTCTGCAATATGCATGGCTGAAGTCACGGCTGATTCTAAAATTGGCAAGCCGTCACATGACCATGAACCACAGAAGAACACCTTGCGATCAGCGACTTTATGACGCTGTTGCAATTCTTTGTTCAGTGCCACGGTTTTTGAATCCACCACCGCACGGGTCAGGGTGACAGAAGAAATGACTTTCTTCGGATCAATAGGCGTGACCGGACGCCAGGTCTGGAACACCGGCGTTTTACCGACCAGCGATGGCTCAATCGAGTTTAGCCAGACAGTAAATTGCTGACGGGTAAACTTGCGGTCCATCATATAGCTCAGTACCGACCAGTCTTTGCGTTTTGGCGGCATCACTGTGCTATCGGTATGAATCACCAGTTCGCCCTGTTCAAACTTGAACTGCTTTAACAAGGCAATATCTTCGGCAAACTGTTCACGATCGAGGAAGTTCTCGATATTGGTAGTTGGGGTGGCCACCACCACACGGTCAAATACCGCAGTTTCGCCTTCGGCATTTTTGACATAGACCTGATCATCTTGCTGGCTAATATGGGTGATGGGTGAACCACTCTTGATATGAATACCTTCAATCAGCTTATTCACCAGCGCCGGAGTGCCACCCTGAATACGCAACAGCGCATCACCATCGGTCAATTGACGCAAGAAGGTCAACAGCGGCTTCGCTGGCCATTCGCCAATGGTTTTCGGGTTACAGGTACAGATGGTGTACAACACCGGCATTACCGCGCCATGCCAGAACACTTCTTCAATTTCATTCTGGTTGATGAACTCAGCCAGGGTAATGTCCTGATTCTTCGACCGGAAGAATTTGGCAATTGCCGTTTTTAACTGCAACATGCCTTTAACCAGACGCCAGCCGTATTGCTGCAAGCCTTTACGGTTATTGATAATCGGGAAATTCCCGATACGCGTACGCGAGGTGGTTAACCAGGTTTCGGTCCGGTCTTCAAATAACCAGCTACAGGCCATATAGGTCCGTACCGGGAAGGTCGGAATACCCAGATAGGTGGCTAAACTGAGTGTGTTTTTCCACAAATGCGGATTCATGACCCGCAGCGGTGCGTCAATTAAACCGCCTTCAAACTCAGTACTGTGGCTGTCCATTCCACGTCCAGGCAGAGCTTCAAAAATTGTAATGTTATGCCCTGCATCTTTAAGAATTCTTGCGGTAGCTAGCCCAGCCATGCCACTACCGATGACTGCAATATCCAAAACGTCTTATCCGTTAATGAAAACATTGACCGAAATTATGAACCATACCTTGCCAAAATGAGCTATTAAAAACTACCAGATTCACCCTTTTTACAAAGTGTAATAAAGTTCTAAAATGCCACTTCTGTTACATTTTTTAACGTATTTTCAAGCCCCGTATAAATATAAGAAATACCTGAAATTTTATTTATTAATTTTTAAAAATCATTTAAAAACAATAGGTATAAATTAACCAGTTTTAGAATAGTTGTTTTACAAAGTGCGTGCTTTCCGCTAGTATACGCTCCACACAAGAATGACAACCACATCACATAAAATCATTACAGATAATGATACAAATGAGATAAAACAAGAAACTTAACAGCGCAATAACAAGAAAGCCTCTGATTTTTATCAGAGGCTTTTTTCTTTTCGCAGCAGGATCGCTGAATGCTTAGCTTTGCAGCGGAATTTGGCCAAACTTACCAGAATGAAAGTCCTCAAAGGCCTGAATAATTTCCTGTTTGCTGTTCATCACAAAAGGACCATGGCCTTGAATTGGCTCATTTAATGGCTCACCGGTCAGAATTAAAAACTGTGTTTCCTGCTGCGCCTGCAACTGAATGGTCGGCTCGGCATCGCGGGCAAACATCACGATAGAACTGTCCTGCACCTGTTGAGTGCCATTCACCAGCAGCTCGCCTTTTAGCACCACCAGCAGGACATTGTGAGTCACCGGAACATGCACAAAGGTTTGCGCATCTTTGTGCAAGCTGCCATCCCAGACATTGACCGGACTAAAGGTCTGTGCCGGCCCGGTGTGACCTAAATAATTCCCGGCAATCACCCGGAGGTGCCCGGCGGCATCGTCCAGTTCAATTCGGGGAATATCGGCAGCGGCAATGGCCTGATAACGCGGTGCGGTCATTTTGTCTTTGGCTGGCAAATTGACCCAGAGCTGGACCATTTCAAACAGTCCACCGGCTTCGGCAAAATCGGCAGAATGAAATTCTTCATGCACCACGCCGGCACCGGCTGTCATCCACTGCACATCACCCGTCTGAATGGTGCCCCCGCCACCGGCCGAATCTTGATGGGTGACGGCGCCCTGATAGGCCAGAGTCACGGTTTCAAAGCCACGATGCGGATGTGAACCCACACCACGCTGCGCTGTCGTTGCCTCAAACGGATAAGGCGCAGCATAGTCGAGCATTAAAAACGGGCTGATGGCCTGACCTAAACGGTCATAAGCAAACAGGTTCTGTACCGGAAAACCATCACCGACCCAGTGCATGTTTTTGTTTCGATATAAACCAATTATTTTTTTCATACTGTCCTGCGCCTGCAAGGAGAATTGATCGTTTCATGTTAAACCTTTGCGGTGCGGCCAGCTAGCGCAAATCTGGCATACTGCATTGCAAGAATAGAATCATCCAGGCGCATCCGGATTCTGCTTGGTTTCTCTTTCAACAGACAAAAAAAATCCAGAACCGGAGTTCTGGATTTTCATCAGAAGATAAATGCAACTGGATTAGATTTTACCGACCAGGTCGATTGACGGTGCAAGCGTTGCTTCACCTTCTTTCCATTTTGCCGGGCAAACTTCACCTGGGTGTGCATGGACATATTGCGCTGCTTTGACTTTACGTAGCAGTTCCTGGGCATCACGGCCAATACCGCCAGCGTTAATTTCAACAATCTGGATGGTACCTTCCGGATCAATCACGAAAGTACCACGGTCAGCCAGACCTTCAGCCTCAATTAACACTTCAAAGTTTTTTGCCAGAGTCCAGGTTGGATCGCCAATCAGCGGATACTGGATTTTACCAATCACGTCTGAAGTATCGTGCCAGGCTTTATGGGTGAAGTGGGTATCAGTGGATACGCCATAAATTTCAACGCCCATTTTCTGGAATTCAGCATAATGATCAGCCAGATCGCCTAATTCGGTTGGACAGACAAAGGTAAAGTCTGCAGGATAGAAAAATACCACCGACCATTTACCGATCATGTCCTGCTCAGACACTTCAATGAATTGACCATTCTGGTAAGCAGTAGCGTTAAAGGCTTTCACTTGGGTATTGATTAAACTCATTTTGTATTCCTCAGTGCGTTGTGGGGATTGCTTATCTTGTGAAGCTAGAATACAAAACTGAGGTAAATCGGTAAAACAGTACTTTTTTATAAAAATAATCGGAAATACAGATTTAAATATTCTATCTCCATTGAAGTTTTTATCGTTTTCCTCAATTGATCTATCCTACTTTTCACACAGCCAATAAAAAACCCTTTGCCAAAACAAAGGGTTTTATCAATTTCTGCTTTAGATGATCTAGAACGGTAAGTCATCATCCAAATCTGCCGGTGCAGGCGTTGCAGCAGGAGCTGGTTTCGGTTGCTGATAACCGCCCTGGTTGCCATAGCCACCACCAGCATTATTGTTGTTAAAACCACCTTGAGCTTGCGGCGCATAGCCACCCTGGTTGTTATTGCTATAACCACCGCCCTGGTTATTGTTAAAACGTGGCTGATTAAAACCGTTATCGCCCTGCTCACCTTGCTGACGACCCGAGTCCAGCATCTGCATTTGCTCGCCACGAATTTCTGTGGTGTAGCGTTCCTGACCATTCTGATCGGTCCACTGACGGGTACGCAGCGAACCTTCAATATAGACTTTTGAACCTTTGCGTAAGTATTGCTGCGCGATTTCACCTAAACGGTTATGCAGCACAATACGGTGCCATTCGGTTTGCTCTTTACGCTCACCGGTGGTTTTATCGGTCCACGCATCACTGGTGGCAATAGAAAATTGAGTAAGCGAGCCACCATTCGGGAAAGTTTTTGTTTCTGGATCTCGACCTAAAGTACCAACTAAGACGACATTGCTCATATTAGTTTTACTATAAGTTGCAGTATCCATATGTTTTTTTTAAAAAAATTGAATATTTTACAAATAATACTATAACAAAAAAAATTGCTTCTATCTATACTAAATTCAACCTATCTTTTTTATAAATTAAGGTGTTGATCATCTGTATAAGTTCATTCGAATTACTATTCTGCAATACTTATTTTATATACAGTTGAATTAGGATCAGATGTAAAGATATTATTGTTCTTGATTATTCAGACGCAGCTCTATTGAAATTTATAAGACTAGCCTGCTCCTATTGAGCTTCTAATAAATTCCTCAAAGCTTTTAACTCATAGCTTAAAAGGTGAATTTCTGATTCTTTTTGATCTATAAATCGATTAATCAGTTCAGAGCACTTAGGAAATTTTATAAGATACTTTTTATATATGCTTAACTCCTGAAATAAATCTGATATATTCTCATTTACACGTGTATATTCCATCGAAAGACAATTCTCAACCTCTAAAGATTTCAATTGGCTAATTAAATCGCAAATATCTTTTTTTGAATAATTAGATGAATATTTGTACGTACAATTACTAGCATCCATAAATATTAAGTTTTGACTTACTAACTCCCTAAAAATAATATAGATTTTTGAATAAAATCTTTTAGGCTCATATTCAGGAGAATATTTTATAAATTCTGCTCGAATGTTTTTAAACTCAGAGTTAAAGAATGTTTGATTTGATAAAAAGTCTAGAAAACTAAACTTAAGTTGATGATTTATATTCATATCTAAACACCATCTCCAAAACCTAAAATATCCCATTTTGGGATATTTAAAAGAATAGTACAACATGTCGAGCTATGAGCTCAATACATGATCCTCGCTATAAACAGCTAATTGATAAACTTATTCGAATACGTGAGTTAAAAGAAGTTACTCAGGTAGAGCTTGCCTCACGCTTAAAAAAGCCACAGTCATATGTAGCAAAAATAGAGAATTTGGATCGAAGAATCGATATTCTTGAATTAATGGATTGGCTAGAGTGCTTAAATTCTAATATTTATGAGTTCCTTAAATAAATTAGAGAACCTTTCTTAACTCTTGTCGAAAAACAAAAATCTTAATCAATTTATTAACTTATTCGCCATCATATCTAATTGATTTTTTATTTTCGACCAATCAGGCATAACTTGATTCAATAGTTGGTAGAAACGCTCACTATGATTATATTCAACCAAATGACAAAGTTCATGCAAAATAACATAATCAATGCAAATTGTAGGTGCTTTAACTAGATGAGGGTTGAGCGTAAGCACACCTGATGGAGAACAGTTTCCCCACTGTGTACGCATGGTCACTAAACGGATTTCAGGCTTGTCTCCAACCCATAAGGCTTGTTCTAGAATACGTTGCAAACGTATTTCAAATATGACTTTTGCTCGAGATCTATACCATTCCTTTAAATGAGATTGAATACTTTCAAGATTGGCATCTAAGGCATTCACTTCTAATTTACCCCTCAGAAGTTTTACACCTTGTGGCTTGGTATCATCATGAATCACTTTCAATTGATACTGTTTACCCAAATAAAAGTGGCTTTCACCACTTTTATATTGGCGAGGCGTGATAAATTTACTTTGTTCACGAAACCCTCTTAATTGCTTATAGATCCAACGACTACGCTGCTTGACCGCATCAATAATTGTTTTATCATCTGCATTTAACGGTGCCGATACAACTACCCGACAATCAGCATAGACTTTAATCAGTATCTTTTCAGTACGGCTAGGACTTTCAAGGGCACTGTTGCAAATAGAGATTTGAGTCGATGATGTTCCCTTTAAAAAGTACTTAGAGACCGAAAACCCTGTTGATTAGACACACTTCACCCTGAGGCTGACCATAATAAAATGACGATGCTTGTCCTTTACGTAGTGCACGCATGACTTCAATTCCTTTAATTGTGGCATAAGCCGTTTTCATAGACTTGAATCCCAACGTAGCCTTGATGATCCGTTTGAGCTTGCCATGATCACATTCAATCACGTTATTCTTGTATTTAATCTGTCGATGGTCCAGGTCTTCAGGACACTTTCCTTCCTGTTTTAGTCGCGACAAAGCACGGCCATAGGTATGAGCCTTATCAGTGTTTATGACTCGTGGAATCTGCCATTTTTTGACATGATTCAAAATCTTACCAAGAAAACAATAAGCTGAATGGGTATTTCGTCTAGCAGAAAGATAGAAATCAAGAGTATGGCCACGTTGGTCAACTGCACGGTATAGATATGCCCATTTGCCATTCACTTTTACGTAAGTTTCATCCATATGCCATAAATGTCGATCTGTAGGATTACGCCAATACCAACGTAAACGTTTTTCCATTTCTGGAGCATAACGCTGAACCCAGCGATAAATTGTGGTGTGATCAACATTCACTCCACGTTCAGCGAGCATTTCCTGAAGTTCATGATAGCTGATGCCATATTTACAATACCAACGAACAGCCCAAAGAATGATTTCACCTTGAAAGTGCCGACCGTGGAAGGGATTCATCTGCTGTATTTCGAAATAAATAAGATATTTAGCTTATCATGTCAGCCTATTTGCAACAGTGCCGAAAAATTCCAGTATGCCGCATAGCCGCAAAGGGCCGGAATTGACGTAAGCAAATGCGTACAAGATCGGATAAAAACCGTCCCCTTTTTATCCGCAGAAATTGGGGATATTTTCTTACCGGAGAAGGCTGACAACATTGAAGAAAGTTTTAATTTGATTAAGAAATAATCAATTTTATTGGCGGAATATATCAAAACAGTTTAAAAAAAAGCCGACTTGTTTCCAAGTCAGCTTTTCGACATCGTCGAGCATTATCACTATAACACAAGTATCTGATTTTTATATATTTAAAATATACGTTTCGTATAAGCTCTATTATGTTAAATGGGAGGGAGGAAGCAAAATAAGTTAACATTTTGCTTCCGACCGCATCGAGCTAGAGTTTTATTTAAATGAAGCTATTTAGTAATCATTAGATTAATTAAAATCTAAACCTAACACCAGCTCCATATAACCAACCTTTCTCAGAGTTTGATTCTATTTGCCACAACGTTTCATCATTACCTTTTGAATACTCATAGGCAATGTCGATATACGGCATGATCTTTTTACTGATTTCATAGCGAGTTTCAAGCCCTGCGGTTGCACTGCTTAAACCAGTTTTTTTCGCATATTTAGAGTCATCACTAAAGATCGCATCCAACTCTAAATAAGTTTGAATAATCAACTTTTGCGTAATCAGAAAATCACGTTCCGTTTCTAGGCTAAAGCCCGCATAACTGTCTTCTCCTGCATAGAGATAAGCATCAGTTTCAAAGAAATATGGTGCCATACCATGTAAGCCAATCACTGCATCAACATTTTCTTCGGTGTCTTTGCGATGATCATCGAGTTCAACTTTTTCACTGCGATAACGTGCACCAATCTGTGCATCCCAAAAGTCTGAAATCATACGGCTATATAAAAGTTTGGCATCATAATGTGCATCATGCGATTCTTCTTTATCGGCATGAACTTTAATAAAAACCTTATTTTCATCTGTGCCAATACGGGTTTCAAACTCTGACTTTAAACCGCCTGTGCCATCTTCATTGACAAACCACTTATTATCCACCGTCGTAATCGCATAAATTTGCGCACCGTGTTCTGAGCGATGATCATAATGCGAACTCTGCTGAGTATTCGCATCTGGTACATGATGTAAATGATTAACCGTAGATGTTGCCTGATGTTGTGCATGATTCATCTGACCATGGTTCATTTTCCCCATCATCTGCATGTGTTGTGCATGCTCTTGTGGAGAATGCTGTGAATGATCCATCTCAGACATCGCTTGATGATTCATTGATGGTACATTTTTTCCATCAGTCTGAGCAGTTGAATGATGCCCTTCGTGCGCCAAACTTAAGCTTGTTAAACTCAATACCGCAACAGAAAAAAACGCTTTAAATACAAAATTAGTGATGTGCATGTCCAGCTCCTTTTTGCTCAGTTACTTGGTGAGTTTGAGTCGAATTTGTACCTTGAATTGGCGTTGTAGACACTTGTTCATCGCTAACATTTGCCACGATCAACTTGTTCATCATTCCTGCACTCATGTGATACAACAAATGACAATGGATTGCCCATTCGCCCAACTCATCCGCAGTTAATAAAGCAGTCACTGTTTTACCCGGTGGTACAATCAATGTGTGTTTATTCGGCATATCTACCGACTCTTGACCATTCTCCAACTGCATAAACATGCCATGTAAATGCATGGGGTGCGCCATCATACTGTCATTAATAAATTTGATACGGATACGCTCGCCATACTTCACTTTTAATGGCTCAGCATCGCTGAATTTTTTACCGTTAATCGTCCAAATATAACGCTCCATAGTACCGCCCAAACGCACTACTAATTCACTGCTAGCTTCACGAGTATCTTTTTGCGGTTCTAAAGATTTTAAATCACTATATTGCAAGGCTTTATTGCCCGCAGGTGTAGATGCATTTGCCCAACCATAAACCACTTGATCATTTTTTTGTGGTTTTGCTGTGCCATGCTGTGAATGATCCATTTTCGAGTGATCCATGCCTTGCATATCGCCATGGTTCATTTTTGAATGATCCATTTTCGAGTGATCCATGCCTTGCATATTGTCGTGGTTCATTTTCGAATGATCCATTCCTGCATGATCACCGCCACCATGTCCCATATCTTCCATGGTCAAAAGTGAGCGTGGACGTGGTGCAGGCATATGAATGCCATGTGTCATAGGATTTAATTCATTGTGCAGTGTACCAATCGCATAGCCTGCACGGTCAATTGACTCAGCTTCAATTTGATAATGTCCGCCTTTTGGCTCCACAATCACATCATAAGTTTCAGCTGTGCCAATACGAAACTCATCCACAGCAACAGGTTTTACAGGCTGACCATCAGCACTGACCACAGTCATTTTCAAGTTAGGAATACGGACATCGTAGAAAGACATCGCAGATGCATTCACAAAACGTAGGCGAATTTTTTCATTCGGTTTAAACATTCCTGTCCAATTTTGTTCAGGTGTTTTGCCATTAATGAGGAAGGTATAACCTGTAACATCCGACATGTCGGTTTTTAGCATACGCATCTGATTCCACATTTTGCGGTCAGACCATGTCGCTTTTATGCCATCACGTTTAACCTGCTTCCAAACATCACCCAAGGTTTCACGCTGATCTTGATAATATTCAGCTGAAATTTTAAGATCTTTCTGAATTTGATCACTGGTTTTTTCATGAAAATCTGACAACATCACCACATAGTCACGTTCAGCTTTTTCATGTGCTGCCAATGGTGTTTTACCTTTTGGATAAATCACAAAAGAACCATATAAGCCGTCCTGTTCCTGTCCTTTAGAATGAGCGTGATACCAATAAGTCCCGCTTTGGCGAATCATGAATTTATAAACATACTCGCTTTGAGGCTTAATACCGTTAAAACCATTAAATCCCGGTACACCATCCATAATGCCCGGCAACAACAGTCCGTGCCAATGAATAGAAGAATCTTGGTTTTTTAAATTATTTTTCACGCGAATGATGGCTTCATCACCCTCTTCAAACTCAAGCAAAGGCGCAGGAAATTGACCATTTACGGTAATGCGCTTTACAGGCTTTCCAGTTGGGCTGACCACTGCTTCATCAATAACAAGCTGATATTCACGCACTTCGGCAAAAACCAAAGGCGACGATGCAAAACAAATACCTGCTAATAGGTACGAACTAATTTTATGAGACATAACTTAACCTTAATTTTTGAAAAATAAATAAATTTTAAAAAAATTGGTTAAGCTTTAGGGGGACGTAAAATTTCTTGCCAATACCCATTTAGATATTGGTTGGGGTAATAAAAATTAGGCTGATCTATAGAATAGAAGGTATCTAGGGGATCTAGCGAGCTTTGCAAAGAATGAAGACATGAGATCTGTGTCTGGCAGGATAAGCTAGAACATTCCTGACACTTTTTGTGATCTATATTCTGATTAAGAGCTAAATGATTATGGCAATCGGTATTCGTCTGTACTTCGTGATTAATACCATGTTGAGTGACTTGCTGTGCTTGATCTAAACAATGATCTTGGCTCATTTCAGTTTGCATATTGATATGCATTATCTTTACTGATGCAACAGACACACTACTCCATCCTATGGCAAAAACCATAAGAAAACAAAACCAAAGTTTTTTGGAGAGATGAGTCAACACGAATGCTATCTAGGAATAGAATTTAATCCAAAATATCTTAACGGAATTTCAAATATTTACAACTCAATATAATTTAGTAGTTTCTCTAAAATTAACATAATACACGTTATGCGAAATTATTTTAATTTTACTTTAAAATCAATTGGTTAATTATAAAATAAAAAACCCAATCATACTAGATTGGGCCTTTTATGTGAATAATTGTGTTCCACGTTTTTTTAGAATTATGCACCTAAATTCTTACGATACTGAATGAAGCCTGTATTGTCGGCCAACTGATCATTTAAGATTCTTACTGTATATTTGGTTTCACGAGTTAGCCAATAAACTTTTGAACAATTCTGTTTTCCCCTTCTGTATATACTGTATCAATCAGCACTTACCTAAACCTTTTTATCAGTTCTCGTGTTTAACGAAAAGTTGATAGCTACTGATTTTTATTCCATTGATTTTCTGCTAAGTAGCGCAGTTTTTTTGCTGTAGTTTTTGCAAATTTCAGTTCAAAATACTGTTGAAATTTAAACACATAAAATAATTAAGTGTTTTATATCATTGTTTGGCTTTGTTGCACAAAGCTGTTCTCAAGGACTCCTTCGGCAATATAATTTCCAAATTAAGAAGCCTACACACAAAATCTACCGCACAACCAATTGGCCCGCATATAACCGAGCTCTCATTAATCGTGGGAATATTGCCATTTGGTTCGATCCAAAAACACAATGGTATGCAGAACCTCAAGGCAAACAAGGTCGAAGTCAAACCTACTCCGACATAGCGATTCAATGCTGTTTGATGATCAAATCTCTATTTAGACTCACTTTACGCATGGTCACTGGCTTTGTTCAGAGCCTCATTAAACTTTGTAGATTAGATTGGACAGCGCCAGATTATTCGACTATTTGTAGAAGACAAAAGCATATTGATATTGCGATAAGCTATCAGAAAAGTCGTGATGGTCTCCACCTACTCGTCGACTCTACTGGCTTGAAGTTTTTAGGTGAAGGTGAATGGAAACGTAAGAAACATCAGCCTGAATATCGTCGCCAATGGCGTAAACTTCACATTGGTATAGATGCTGAAACGCTGCAAATACGGGCCGTTCAGCTCACGACAAACAATGTCAGTGATTCACAAGTACTCGAAGATTTACTTGATCAAATTCCACTTGATGAGCAGATTGATTCTGTCTATACAGATGGTGCTTATGACACGAAACACTGCAGAAAAGTCATTTCAGATCGACAGGCACATGCGGTGATTCCGCCAAGAAAAAATGCGAAGCCCTGGAAAGACAAAAAGCTGAGATCTTTAGAAAGAAATAAATTGTTGAAAACGGTTAAATGCCTAGGAAGAGCAATTTGGAAAAAGTGGTCTGGGTATCATCGCCGAAGCTTGGTAGAAACCAAGATGCATTGCATCAAATTATTGGGAGATAAACTCAGTGCACGGAGTTTTCAAAGCCAGGTGAATGAGATTCATGCACGTGTGGCAGTATTAAATAAATTTATGGAATTAGGCCGAGCTCATACCCAAGTTGTCACTTAAATTTAAACAACTTAGGAAAGCTCTATCTTTAAAATCTTTATGCAACAAAGCCTGTTGTAGTCGATTTATAAATAATTAATAATCATTATATTAAACTATATATTGTTATTATTTCTCACGAAAATCAGCATCAAAAACATAGGTGACTTTTATAAACTAAAATGCCTAAAATGAAGTGACCAAAACCACATTAAATGATCTAAATTGATCAAAATTTTACTCCACCAAAAACTATATACCAGTAATTAAATCATATACTTATAATTAAGGTCATTTAATGGAATAAATCTCGGTGACCTTGCCAAGGTTGGGGTATTTGCAACAGTGCCCTTTTTCTTATGCACGTGGCATGTTCCCTCAGGTTTGATTTAAACCTTCTGCAGTAGAAGTTGAACCTCAACAGCTTGGGCTGCAAATAATTTTTAGCTCAAGTTTGATTGCTCTAAGTAATCTATAACCACCTTCTGGTGAGATAGATATTCAGAACACAATCCGACGAATGGAGTTGTTTTTTTCCACTGCTGTTTTACCATCTTGATTATGTTACACAATCAAGATGAACAAGTAAAATGGATGAATTTCAGCATGGTGGTGCCCGTGAAGGTGCTGGTCGCAAACCAGTTCATGAAGGCCCAACCAAAGTGATCCGGGTTCCCGAAGCCCGTGTACTGGAGATCAGGCAGTATCTGGATCAGATAAAAAAACCAGCCCGCAATGATGTTGCTTCGATTACTCCGGTTGAAGCCAGAACACATTATGAGATTCCGGTTGCCTTGCAAAAGGTGGCTGCAGGTTTCCCTTCCCCAGCCCAAGACTATATCGACAAGACCCTGGATCTGAACGAGTTCCTGATCCAGAACCAGCAGGCTACCTTTATCGTTGAGGTGGAATCGCTTTCCATGCGCGATGCCGGGATTGATCTGAAGGACAAGCTGATCGTGGACCGCAGTATTGAGCCCAAGCATGGTGATATTGTTCTGGCCCTGATCGACAATGATTTCACCATCAAACGACTGATGATTGAAGGCGACAAACGCTGGTTACAGGCGGAAAACCCGGATTATGCGGATATCCATTTGAAAGACGGTCAGACCCTGCTGATCTGGGGTGTAGTCACCAGTGTCATCAAGAAGTTCAGATGAACAGCCCCGAGCGGATTTATGCCCTGATCGACATCAACAACTGTTATGTCAGTTGTGAACGGGTGTTTAATCCCAGCCTGAATCACCGTCCAGTGATTGTGCTGAGCAATAATGATGGTTGTGCAGTGGCCCGCAGTAATGAGGCCAAAGCCCTGGGCATCAAGATGGGTGTTCCGTTGTTTCAGGTTCAGGACATTGTCCGGCAGCATCAAGTGGTGGTGCTGTCGAGCAACTATGCCCTGTATGCGGAAATGTCCAATCGCTTCCATTCGATTTTGGCCGGTTATGTGGCTCCGCATGAACAGGAAATCTATTCGATTGATGAATGTTTTCTGGATTTAACCAGTTATGCACAGCATTTTGACTTGACCCGCTATGCCAGAGAGATGAAACAGCGGATCTGGGCCTGGATCGGGTTGCCGGTATCCATCGGGATTGGTCGCAGCAAGACCGAAGCCAAGCTAGCCAATCACCTTGCCAAGAAATGGCCTGGCTTTGCAGGCGTATGCAATGTGCTGGAGCTGGATTATCTGGATCAGGAAACGCTGTATGCTGGAATTGAGGTGGGTGAAGTCTGGGGTGTGGGACGTAAGCTGGTCAAAAAGCTGAACCAGATGGGCATCCATTCGGTACTGGATCTGGCCATGCAGGATGCGCATCGCATGGGAAGTTTGTTTTCAGTGCTGATGCAGCGCACGGTGCTGGAATTACAGGGCATCTCCTGTTTGCAACTGGAGGATGCTCCTGCACCCAAGCAGCAGATTGTGGCTAGCCGCTCCTTTGGAGAACGGATTACTGAGCTGGATGATCTGAAAGAAGCCATGGGTAAGTATGTGCAAGATGCAGTCATGCGCTTGCGTGCGGATGCCTCGCTGTGTGGCTGTATCATTGCTTTTGTGCAATCCAATCCCTTTGATCAAAACACAGCGTATTACAGCAAATCGTTGGCCTTTGAATTCCCGGAACCCACGGACTGTGTACTTGATCTGATTCATGCTGCGATGCAGTTACTGCAAGGCATCTATAAGCCAGAGGTAAAGTATAAAAAATGTGGGGTGATTCTGACCGGTCTGGTCAGCAAGACCCGCTATGTGCCTGATCTGCTTACAGACCATCGCCAGCGTGAAAGCAACGAACAGCTGATGCAGGCTTTAGAAGCCGTGCAAGCCAGATATGGCAAGACTAAACTGGCAGTGGGATCGTGTTATTTACCACAGCGGAAATGGTCGATGAACCGGACACATCTGACCCAGAACTATTTCAGCTGGCAGGGATTATTGAAAATTACCCATTAAGCCAACACCCCTTTTTAGGTTAAACAGGTGACAATTAACAACCGGACATCTATCCAGCCCCCCTATTGCGGACGGATCGCTGCTGGGAAGATACTCATATCGCTATGGTAAAACATTGAGCTCATCATATTGCAAGCAACTCAGGAGGCTTAAATCGCATGGCTAAAACAACAAAGGACGAAATCCCTGTAGAAGAATCAGCTCAAGCCAGTGAAGTTTCTGACAAAGTAAGGGAAGCTAGAGCGTTATTGGGCAAGCAAATGTCCGCAAACCTGATTGCGATCGCAGAACTGACCCATACCCCGATTCCACACATGCAGGTAGATGAACACGGGGTTTTTCACGAGATTTAAAACACTGATAGGTAGACCGGCATGGATTGCAGTAACGGACGGTATTCTCCTGTTCAATCGGTCGAGTGCTCAGATCCGGTTTGATCGTTATCGTTAAGTCCATATTTTTGTACCTAACACATGGTTTTATACAGTTAAGTACAGGAATACGTACTGAACAGACAAAGCGTTTTTATGGTCCTTAGGCTTTTTTTCTATTCCTTAAAGGTGTCATTGAGCGCCTGCTGAACCGCCTCAATCCTTGATTTGCAGGCTTTGTAGGCGGTCATGGATTCTTCAACGATCGCCATCAGGTTATCAATATCCGGTTCTTCCTGCGATTCCAGTAGTTCGGCATTCTTCTTCAGAATCTCGTAGCCCTGTTTGAAACTGAGTTCTTCATTGTTCATGTGTATTTACCTGTGTCACGGTGGCATCAATCATGCCATCCTGGAGTTCGATCTGGAGTTGCTGGCCAGTGATTTGTTGCACTGAGCGGATGGCTTTGCCCTGACTGCGGACAATCGCATAGCCTTTAGCCATCACGTTTCGTGGGTTCTGTAGCAAGGTTTCCCGCATCAGGGATTCGGTCTGCTGTACAGCCTGCCGCAGCTGTTGCTGGGCAAAATACTGGGTATCGCTTTTCAGCAGATCAACGCTACGCTGCGCATCATTGAGCTGGCTTTGTGCCAGGGTTTGGATGGTTTTCAGATACTGGTCATTCTGGCTTTGATAGGCGGTCAGCTGATGCTGGGACAGCAGTTTGATGGTTTGCAGCGCAGTACTGGCTTCATTGACCCGTTCGACAATCAGGTTACGGATCCCGGCGATGACTTTACTTGGGGTATCAAAGGAGCGATGCGCGATTTCATCCAGAATGGTGCGGTCTTTCTCGTGGCCAATGCCCACCCAGATCGGCACTGTTCTTTTACACAACAGTGCAGCCAGATCATAGTCGTTCAGGTACGCCAGATCATTCACTGCTCCACCCCCACGGATGATCACAATTAGGTCGGGAGCGGTCTGGTAATCTTGAGCCCACTGCCTGAGT
This sequence comes from Acinetobacter sp. CIP 53.82, assembly GCF_000369465.1. Lineage (NCBI taxonomy): Bacteria > Pseudomonadati > Pseudomonadota > Gammaproteobacteria > Moraxellales > Moraxellaceae > Acinetobacter > Acinetobacter sp. CIP 53.82. The sequence continues at coordinate 1,126,689 of NZ_KB850046.1, forward strand.
GCACTGGCCAGAGCCTGCATGATGCTGGTTGGGGCAGTATTGCCCTGGAAGGTGGCTGAATGATAAACGAAGTGGCAGACACCCGCCTGAGCCAGGGCATCGGCATCTTTTTTAAAGTCTCCCAGCCCGGCGGCATTTTCCGGGGCGATGACCAGTACGTTCTGCAAATCAAAAGGTGCCGGTAGCTGTTTGTTGTTATTGAGCAGGCCTTCCTGGGTCAGGCGCTGCAGGATCTGCTGATAGCGTTTGGCAATGTCACCTAAGGTGAAGCTGGAGTCGATATCTTCAATATTGACGGAGAAACCATATTGCGGATCAAATTTGGCTTTGACCTTGATCAGGACATTCAAGTCTCTGGACAGTTCAATGCCGCTTTCCCGTTCAAACCTTAACACGATTTTTTGTGCGGTGAATTTCCACAGGGTGCCTTTACAGCTGGCAATCACTTTATGGCTGTCTTCATCTTTCTCTGCCAGTTCCAGATAGTAATGCCGGCACTGTTGCAAATAGAGATTTGAGTCGATGATGTTCCCTTTAAAAAGTACTTAGAGACCGAAAACCCTGTTGATTAGACACACTTCACCCTGAGGCTGACCATAATAAAATGACGATGCTTGTCCTTTACGTAGTGCACGCATGACTTCAATACCTTTAATTGTGGCATAAGCCGTCTTCATAGATTTGAATCCTAATGTGGCCCTGATGATCCGCTTTAGCTTGCCATGATCACATTCAATCACGTTATTTTTATACTTAATCTGCCTGTGCTCAAGGTCTGGTGGACATTTACCTTCCCGTTTTAACCGTGATAAAGCACGTCCATATGTGGGTGCTTTATCCGTGTTGATCACTTGTGGAATTTGCCACTTCTTCACATTATTTAAAATTTTTCCAAGAAAACAATATGCTGATTTGGTATTACGTCTAGAAGAAAGATAAAAATCAATGGTATCGCCACGTTGATCGACTGCACGATACAGATAAGACCATCGTCCATTCACTTTTACATAGGTTTCATCAATATGCCACGAGCTCAGATCTGTAGGATTACGCCAATACCAGCGTAAACGTTTTTCTATTTCAGGAGCATAACGTTGAACCCAACGGTAAATAGTCGTGTGATCAACATTCACACCCCGTTCGGCCAGCATTTCCTGCAGTTCACGATAGCTAATGCCATATTTACAATACCAGCGCACAGCCCAAAGAATGATTTCGCCCTGAAAATGCCGACCATGGAAAGGATTCATATGCTGCACCTTTAGCTAAAACAGTCTTCAGCTTACCATTCGTGGTTATTTGCAACAGTGCCCTTCAGCTTACCATTCGTGGTTATTTGCAACAGTGCCGTAATTCCACCCAGGAAGAATGCCAAGCCCTGGAAAGATTCTAAAATCAGTTCAATAGAACGAAATGAGTTACTTCAAACGGTTAAGCATTTAGGCAGAACCCTATGGAAAAAATGGTCGGGCTATCACCGTCGCAGTTTGGTGGAAACCAAGATGCATTGCATCAAATTATTAGGAGATAAGCTGACGGCAAGACATTTTCAAAGTCAGGTCAATGAAGTTCATGCGCGTGTGGCAGTTCTGAATAGATTTACGGAATTAGGTAGACCTCACACCCAAGTTGTCACTTAAATTTGAATGGATTGGGGAAAACTCAGCTTTTGAATGTTTATGCAACAAAGCCGGTTTTAGTTATAAACTTATTCATTCAGGAATTATATTGCTGAATGAATAAGTCTAATTGATTTATTTATGCAACCCAACTATTCATTTGATTCATTTGATTCATTATTTTTAACTTGTTTTTGTTTAGAATTTTCAACTTTAGAAGCTTTTAAATTCTTTTCAAGAAATAACAAGCCGCCATCTGCATAACTAAAACTTGCGATACTAAAGAATGCACTAATTAACAGTAATTTAGTACAAAATTTATTTTTGAATAGCATGTTTATTTACTCTCATTTAATACTTGTTAGATATTCTAACTTTAAAGAATTAACACCCAGAGGACTCATAAATTACATTCTTGTAATTTTAAAATGTCTCAGGATGGTGTTTAAAGTGCGTGTGATAAATAGAAGTGTAATACAGGAAAATGGTAAGGTTTATCAGCCTAGTCATCTGTCCATTATGTAGAAAGAGCAGCACTTTAATGTTTATGCTGTTCCAATGTATTACATTCCTTACTTTCTATTTGTAACGTAATTTCAGTAATATTATGATTATGTTTTAGAACTTCTAAGGCCTTTTGATAGAGTTGATCTGTATTGCTATTCGGAGCAACCAAATGAGCAGTTAAATGAATATTTTTTGAGGATATAGCCCAGACTTTCAACTGATGAATCCCTTCAACGCCCTCTAGCTTCAATAAATCATTTCTTAACGACTCAATATCAATCTCATCAGGAACTCCTTCAAGCAGAATATTAATACTTTGTTTTAATAAAATCCAAGTTCGAGGTAAGACCCAGAAGCCAATTAACACAGCGATTACGGTATCAACCCACATCCACTGGGTAAAATAAATAACTATTCCTCCGATAATCACGCCTATCGATCCTAGAGCATCACTAAGAACTTCTAAATATGCACCTTTTATATTTAGACTTCCTTCAGCACTAGCAGAAAGGATTTTCATTGAAATCAAATTTACGACCAAACCAATGACCGCGACAATCATCATTTCAACACTTTGAATTTCAGCAGGGTTCGTAAAACGTTGATAAGCTTCATATACAATATATATTGCTACCACAAAAAGCATCACCGCATTAAACAGAGCCGCTAAAATTTCAAATCGCTGATAGCCAAAAGTTCTTTTATCATCTGCGGCTTTTTTACCAATTTTGATAGCGGCAAGAGCAATAGCTAAAGCGGCTACATCAGTAAACATATGAGCTGCATCAGATAACAAAGCCAAACTTTGGGTAATAAAAGCAGCGACAACTTCTACTATTAAAAAAGTAGTCGTTAAACCTAAGGCAACCATTAACTTCTTACTATTTTCTTCAGTAACAACCGCATGGCTATGATCATGATGTTCTGACATAAAATATTTTCCTTATTCTATTTATGATGAGCAGAGATATTGGATAACAGCCAATATCTCTGCTGTAAATCGACTAATCTATTGGATTAAGAAACTTTCTTTTCATTCATCCAGCGGTACAGTACGGGCAATAAAACCAATGTAAGCAGGGTAGAGGAGATAATTCCTCCAATAACCACTGTTGCTAAAGGTCTCTGTACTTCTGCCCCAGTTCCGGTTGCCAAAGCCATCGGGACAAACCCAAGGGACGCCACACAAGCGGTCATCAGCACAGGTCTAAGACGCAAAATTGCACCCTGCCACGTTGCATAATAAAGGTCATATTGTTGTCGCAACTCTTTGATAAAGGTGAGCATGACTAAGCCATTCAGTACAGCCACCCCCGATAGTGCAATGAAGCCAACCCCTGCTGACATGGATAATGGAATGTCACGCAACCACAACGCGATTAAGCCTCCACATAAGGCAAACGGTACACCACTAAAGACCAGTAAGCTTTCTTTGATATTATGGAATACAGCCATCAATAAAATAAAGATCGTCAACAATGCGAGCGGAACCACCAATTGCATACGCGCTTTTGCAGACATCAGATTTTGAAATTGACCGCCATAATCTATCCAATAACCGCTTGGTAATTCCTGTTTGGATAACGTGCTCTGAAGCTCTGTTACGAATGAGCCTAAATCACGTCCTTCTACATTTGCAGTAATAACCACTCGACGTTTACCATTTTCACGGCTGACCTGATTAATACCCAGGATATTTTCAACGCGTGCCACATCTTGCAGTTGGACTAAACCACCATTCGGCAATTGAATAGGAAGTACCGCTAACTGTTCAGGACTACGCTGGGATTCATCTAGACGGATGACAAAATCAAAACGCTTGTCTCCCTGTAAAATTGTTCCAACATTCTGGCCACCGACACTTGTAGCTACCAGATCCTGAATTGCTCTTACCGACAAGCCATATTGTGCAGCTCTGGACTTATCCACCTCTACATTCAACAAGGGTAAGCCACTGGTCTGTTCTACATTAACGGCTGTCGCGCCTGAAATTGAGTTAATTTTTTGAGAAATTTTATTCGCTTCGCGATTTAGAATCTCCATGTCATCACCAAATAATTTGACACCCACATCACTTCGCACCCCTGAAATTAACTCGTTAAAGCGCAGTTCAATGGGTTGCGAGAACTCACTGTTATTTCCCGGCAATGTCGCTAAGAAAGTAATCATTCTTTGGCGAAGCTCATCAATCGTTTGTTTTGGATCAGGCCATTCATCATGAGGTTTTAACAGTACCACGCCATCTGAAATGTTGGGTGGCATAACATCTGTGGCCACTTCTGCTGTACCGGTACGAGCAAAGATCGCTTTAATTTCAGGAAATTCTTTCAACAGTAACTTTTCAGTATTTTCCTGCATTCTCAGTGACTGTTCTAACCCTGTACTTGGGGAACGCATTTGCTGAACAGCAAAATCACCTTCACCCAGTTGAGGTGCAAACTCGCTACCTGTTTGAGTGGCTAGCACGCCCGTAAGCACTAAAATACAGGCAGCCACAATAGTCACAAATAAACGAAGCTCATAGGCTTTATCTAAAAGCAGTTCATATTTGGTTTTAAGCCAATGCATCCAGCGACTTTCGGTTTCCTTGACTTCTCCAGTGACAAATAGGGCAACTGCGGCTGGCACAAAAGTGACAGATAAAATCATGGCCCCAATTAAAGCCAGTACAACAGTCATTGCCATAGGATGGAAAAGTTTGGCTTCTACACCCGTCAGGGTAAAGATAGGTAGATAAACCACCAAAATAATTAACTGTCCAAAAATCAGAGGACGACGCGCCTGTTTTGCAGCCAAGAAGACTTCTTTAAATCTTTCAGAACGGCTAAGTAAACCACCTTTCAGCTTCTGAGCTTCTGCTAGCCGACGGATACAGTTTTCTACAATAACCACTGCACCATCAATAATAATACCGAAGTCCAGTGCCCCTAAACTCATCAGATTTGCACTAATCTTCTGCTCTGCCATTCCCGTCAAGGTAAACAGCATTGACAGTGGAATAACGCAAGCCGTGATCAGCGCAGCACGGAAATTACCTAGAAAGAGAAATAAAATAACAATGACGAGGATTGCACCCTCAATCAAATTTTTCTGAACGGTTTTGATCGCCCGATCAACCAAATGCGTACGGTCATACACAGTCTCAATCACCACACCTTTAGGTAGCGATTGCTGGATCGATTGCACCTTTTCATCAATGGCTTGAGCAACGGTACGGCTATTTTCTCCCATCATCATCATGGCAATACCCAATACAGTTTCTTCACCATTATAGGTTGCAGCCCCTGTTCTTAAGTCATGACCAATTGAGACATTGGCGACATCTGCCACCCGAATCGGATAGCCGTTTTTATTGGCAATACTGATGTTCTGGATATCTTCAATCGTGTTTAAAGTGCCGGGAACACGAACCGTTAGCTGTTGTCCATTTTTCTCAATATAGCCAGCACCACGGTTTTCATTATTCTCTGTTAAGGCAGTTTGTAAATCAGACAAAGGAATTTGCAATTGTTGCAATCGGTTCAGATCAGGGGCAACCACATAGGTTTTATTAAAGCCACCGATACTGTTGATCTCAGCAACGCCTTTTACGCGCTGTAATTGCGGTCTTACAATCCAATCCTGAATTTCACGTAAATCCATCGCCGAATAAGGGGTTCCATCCGGCTTTTTAGCATTTGGTTCGGCTTTAATCACCCATTGATAGATTTCACCTAAACCTGTCGAAATAGGCGACATGTTAGGTTGCACATCTTCAGGCATTTCTCCCATTGCTTCTTGCAAGCGCTGGTTGATAAGCTGTCTGGCCCAGTAAATATCCGTGCCATCTTCAAAAATGATGGTCACTTGCGATAAGCCGTAGCGTGAAATCGAACGGGTTTGTTCCATTTTCGGCATGCCTGACATGGCATTCTCAATGGGATAGGTAATCCGCTGTTCCATTTCCAAAGCCGTAAAGCCATTGGCTGAAGTGTTAATCTGCACCTGAGTATTGGTAATATCCGGTACAGCATCAATCGGTAACTTTTGATAACTATAAATACCAATAGCAATCCAGGCTGCAATAAACAGCATAATCCAAATGGCGTTATGGATAGAAAACTGGATCAGCCGATCAAACAGCCCTTCAGGTTTTACCGATTCGTGGTCTGGAATGTGAGGGCTTTTAGTGCTCATGTGAAGCCTCTCCTTTTTCCATCTCAGATTTCAGTAAGAAACTGCCTTGAGCTGCATATTTTTGTCCCTGATTAAGCCCATTTACCACTTCAATCCACTGGCTATCCCCAGACGATTGCCCTAATTTCACCGGTTGCGGACTGAATTCAACTTTCTGTCCATGCTGAATGGCGACAAAAACCACATCTTTTCCATCGACATTCTGAACTGCGGACTTAAGTACCCGTAATGCGGTACTTTCACTGCGTTGTTGCAACTGTACGTTTACCATCAAGTTTGGACGTAATTCGGTTGCATTCGATTCAACTTTTGCTCGCACCTGAAGACGGCCTGTTTGAATATCCGCTTCAGTATTTAAAGTCTGAATAACAGCCTGATAGACCTTTTCCGTTTGCAAGGATTTAAATTCGATCTTTTGATTCGGGGCTAAGCCCATAATTTCAGAATTTGGAACAATAAACTCAAGCCAGAGTTGATCTAACCGGTCTATCGTAAAGAGTTGATCGGCTAACTGAACATTTTCCCCGAGAACCAAATCCTTTTTACTGATCACGCCAGAAATGGGAGCTTTCAAAATATAGCGTCCGTTACTGGCATTCACTGCACCAAATGCACTTAAACGTGATTGGGCCGCTTGAACCTGAATTTGTGCCCGTTTATAGCTGTTATAAGCACGTTGATAGTCCTGTTTTGCTGAAATGCCCTGTGACCAAAGCTGACGCTCACGATCATAGTCTTGTTTCGCCAGTTCAAGGTTGGTTTGTTCAATTTTAAGATTGGCCTGCTGATCAACTAGATCAGGAACAAGCAACGCAGCCAAAGGCTGTCCTTTCTGAACTTTTTGACCGAGTTCTACATAGACATTTTCTACATGACCACTAAAACTCGGTGAGACGTGCGCTTGCTGGTCAGTATTCACATTCAGTTTGGCAGGATAAGAACTTAATTTAACCACCGGGCCTTGATCGACCGCTGATAATTGTATGCCCTGTTCCACCAGTTGCTTGGCAGTCAGGCTCACACCTTCTGCATGCTCTTCGGTTTCACCACCATGTTCTTCTCCCCCTTCTTCCTCGGCATGTTCATCTGATGTTTCAGATTTATTCTTACCCGTTAAGATCAAGAAAATACTGAGGAGTACGGTAGCGCCGATGACCAAACTAATCAGTAGGGGTTGAGAGATTTTTCCGCTCTGTTTTTTTAAGCTGTTTTTAAGATCGAACATGTTAATTTCCCCCACCAATGACAGGCATGGCCTGTATGTCTTGCCATAAGTTTTGATTGATTTGTGCAATAGCATCTTTCGACATGACTTCACTTGGGCTAATGCCTAAGCTCAAACTTTCTGCTTCGATGGCCTTTTGCCAGCCCTCCCGTAACAACTGGACTTTACGTAGACGGATGTCTTGTAATTGAAGCGTGGCTTGCTGAACATCGGTTAAAGCAAACTTTCCTGCCAGAAAACCTTGTAAAGTTTTACTTTGAACTTGAGTCGCCAAAGGAATTTGAGTCTCGTCAACGACTTTGAATTGAAGCTCTAAACCCTGCAACTCGGTTAAGATCGTGCCTATTTGCAGCGCATTTTGCTTTAGATAAAAGTCTTTCTGACGCTCTAATAAGTTCATTTTTTCTTGCGCGATTTTTATGCCATTTTGCTGACGATCGAAAATATTGAGCGGTACACTGACTCCAACCACCAGTTGATTTTGTGTTGAGTTATCCAAGGATTGGGTGCGGTTAACGCCCAGGTTTAAAGTAGGATTAGGACGTGACTTTGCTTTCAGCTGATCAACCGTTGCTTGAGACTCTAACACCTGTAAAATCCGATATTTCTCAATGTAGTTATCCGCTAAATATTCTTGAACCTGCCCATGAGTCGATTTTGGCCAAAGCTTTTGCGAAGAGAGGTTTACCTTCAATGACTTATCAGAGGTTCCCCATAAATTTGATAATTGTTGGGTTGCCACTTGTACCTGTAAGTCGGCCTGTCTAAAAAGACGGATATTTTCAGCATGACTTAAACGTGCGCGATTCACATCTACTTGCGCGATACTGCCTGCATTAAAGCGCTTTTCGATTGCTTGAAGGTTTTCTTCGCTCACCCGAAGTTGTTCATTGACAATGTTTTTTTCAAGTTCGGCAATGGCCAGTTGCGACCATACATATTTCACTGCAAGCTCAATTTGTGCTTGATAAATCTTCTGTTTCAGCGCTGTTTTATCTATTGAGAGACTGGCTAATTTTTGGTTTGCTCTTCGCTCACCAAAAATATCCAAAGGTTGTGATATACCGATGGCAAGCTCTTTTTCATTATTTGAACCAAAGCCCGTTTGTTCAACTGACAATTCAGGATTTTTAAACAGCTTACTTTGCTGAAGATTCGTGGCATTAATACTATTTTGCGTTTCCCAGAAATTTCGGGACGCTTGATATTGGTTAACCTGCTCAATAGCTTGCTGCAGCGTTAAATCTTGAGTACTGGCGACTACGGAAGTACTGAAGCTGATCATTGCAGATAGCAAGATACCGCTACCTAAGGCTGACCAGGATAAATTCAGGATGGAGGTATCCTGATGTAATTTGTTTTTTGACATGAAAATGCCCCACGCATAATGAAATTAGGAGTGGTGGGCTTTTATAAGACTACCCCACCAATAGTAGGGGCAAATCGGGAGGCGGGGTTAATTGATTCAGATAAGGGGGTTTATAAAAAGTTATTCCCAAATAAGTTGGGGTAATGCCGGTCTCAAAATTAGCTTTAAGCTTCAGATCATCGGGTGGGTCAATCTGAATCACGATTGTATTTGAGAAATGACTGCACTTTTCGTTAAAACAAACCTTCTGACAATAGTCATAGATTTCTTTATAGTTTTCTAGGGAATAAAGTGCTTGACGAGGACTATCACTCTTTTCGTCTAAATCGATTGGATTAGAGAGTATTGAATTGGGTATGTTTGGCATTTCATGCAGACAAGCAGCCTCTGCCACACTCCAAATATTCTGGAATGTGAATAAGAGTACCAATATCTGGATTAGAAATGTTTTTCTCTTCATACACAAATCTGTATTTAAAACACCAATCGGAAGCTAACCAAAGCTATCTAAGATCTGATCACAAAATTTAAGTCACCTTAATCTTTTTGCAGCCTTAAGTAAAGATATACAGAGTTTTTGAAAAAAGCATAGGTCTAGATAATCAAGCTAGATTTTTTAGAACTCCACATTGGTCAATTGTACATAAACCATCACAAGTATCTCTTAAATCAGATAATTGTTCAATAAGCTTTTGTTGCTTGATTATATTTTCTCTGATAGCACTGACATGTAAGTCAATTAATTCATTCACATCTGAACAATTTTTCTTGGGATTATCTTTATAGGTGAGTAATTGACGAATTTCATTCAAACTCATATTTAAAGTTCGGCAATTCAAAATAAACTTAATTCGCTCAACATAGCCTATATCGTAAAGGCGGTAATTTCCTTCCGTTCTTTCGGGTTCCGGAATTAAACCTTCCTTTTCATAAAACCTAATTGTTAATACTGAACATGAGGTTTTTTTAGAGAGTTCACCAATTTTTAAATGCATTGAGTTAGTATTTCCAAAGATTCTTGACTCTATAGTAACTATAGGGATTCTAATATTCAAAGTTTATAATTTTTTTAATGGGTATAATTATGAGTGGTTGTGGATGTAGTAAAGAAACACCATGCGAAGATAAGAAATCTCAACAAGAAAATCATCCATCAATTGCAGAAGCAAACAATTCAAAGAATTGTGATAATACGCTTAGCTGTTGTGGTGAAGAGGAAGAAAAAAAATCTTCATCTCCTTGCTGTAACACTTCAAACAGTTGTGAAGATACCGCTCAATCCTGTTGTGGTTCTGATCCCAAAGAAAATTTAAGCACTGAAGACGTTTTAAAAGATTCGCACTACATGAGTGAATACTTAGTTCCCAAAATGGATTGTTCTGCGGAAGAACAGATGGTTCGTATGGCGCTATCTTCAATTGATGGTGTTCAAAAACTTATCTTTGATTTACCTAACCGTTCTTTAAAGGTTCTACATAATCAAAAAGATGAAAATATAACCACCAAACTTGAAGCTTTGGGTTTTGGTGCAAAGCTTGTGAAGACTGAAACTTATATAAGCAATCAACAGGCTAAGCAAACAAGTACCTACACCATTCCTAAAATGGATTGCTCTGCTGAAGAGCAAATGGTCCGTATGGCTCTTGCAGATATTGAAGCAGTTAAAGGTCTTACTTTTGATCTTCCCAATCGAAAACTGAAAGTCTTCCATAATGAAGGGATTCAGCAAATTACGGCTAAACTCGAAGGACTGGGTTTTGGGGCAAAACTTGATGAAATACAGCTTTCTTCAGGCGATATACCTAATGAACCTGATCCTGTGAGACAAGCTAAAGTACTTAAACTGTTATTAGGTATTAATGCTCTACTTTTCTTTATAGAATTCATCAGCGGTATTATTGCTGCGTCTACAGGATTGATTGCTGATTCTCTAGATATGTTTGCCGATGCAGCCGTTTATGGTATTGCGCTATATGCCGTCGGAAAAGCTGCGAAATATCAAATAAAAGCAGCCCATTTCGCAGGTTGGATTCAGTTATTACTTGCTGTTATCGTGATTGTTGATGTCATTAGACGATTCATGTTTGGAAGCGAGCCAGAATCAACGCTCATGATTGTTATTGGCCTGCTCGCACTTATAGCTAACGTGACATGCTTATATCTTATTTCTGGTCATCGAGAAGATGGCGCACATATGAAAGCCAGTTGGATTTTCTCGGCGAATGACGTTGTCGTAAATATGGGCGTTATATTTGCCGGTGTACTCGTGGCGTGGACGGGATCAGCTTATCCAGACTTAATCATTGGCATACTGGTTTCTTTATTCGTACTTAATGGTGCCCGAAAAATTTTGGCTTTGAAGTAAGGGCACTGTTGCAAATAACCACGAATGGTAAGCTGAAGACTGTTTTAGCTAAAGGTGCAGCATATGAATCCTTTCCATGGTCGGCATTTTCAGGGTGAAATCATTCTTTGGGCTGTGCGCTGGTATTGTAAATATGGCATTAGCTATCGTGAACTGCAGGAAATGCTGGCCGAACGGGGTGTGAATGTTGATCACACGACTATTTACCGTTGGGTTCAACGTTATGCTCCTGAAATAGAAAAACGTTTACGCTGGTATTGGCGTAATCCTACAGATCTGAGCTCGTGGCATATTGATGAAACCTATGTAAAAGTGAATGGACGATGGTCTTATCTGTATCGTGCAGTCGATCAACGTGGCGATACCATTGATTTTTATCTTTCTTCTAGACGTAATACCAAATCAGCATATTGTTTTCTTGGAAAAATTTTAAATAATGTGAAGAAGTGGCAAATTCCACAAGTGATCAACACGGATAAAGCACCCACATATGGACGTGCTTTATCACGGTTAAAACGGGAAGGTAAATGTCCACCAGACCTTGAGCACAGGCAGATTAAGTATAAAAATAACGTGATTGAATGTGATCATGGCAAGCTAAAGCGGATCATCAGGGCCACATTAGGATTCAAATCTATGAAGACGGCTTATGCCACAATTAAAGGTATTGAAGTCATGCGTGCACTACGTAAAGGACAAGCATCGTCATTTTATTATGGTCAGCCTCAGGGTGAAGTGTGTCTAATCAACAGGGTTTTCGGTCTCTAAGTACTTTTTAAAGGGAACATCATCGACTCAAATCTCTATTTGCAACAGTGCCAAACTAATGCCCTTGAACAGAATATTTTAAATTCTGAAAATTCTTGTATTGAGGTATTACAGCAAGTTGCAGCAATTAAAGGTGCGATAAATGGCTTAATGAATGAGTTAATAGAACTTCATCTTAGAGAACATGTACTCGGTGATACTGAGGAAATAAAGGAAAAAGAACTGAATGAATTTTTAGCTTTAGTTAAACGCTACTTATAACTTTAAAGCACAGTCTTTTAAATAAAAAAACTGTGTGCGCACCTATTAATGACAGTGGTAATCACCAGTTTTACTGTTGGTATGACAACCCTGTGAGTTCGTTCCCCCAGAATGAGCATTCGCATAGGTAAATGACATGCCTATAAAGCATATTAATAAAATTCTTTTCATCTTAATCCCTCTCAAATAATTAGAATATCAACTGTATGATATTTAATAAAAGCCAACATGGCTTAGACTATTTCCAAATATATAAAGTAAAGCCAACAAAACTTTAAATGTATATAAAAAATGGTTAAATAATTGCAAGGGGGGCTTTAAAACGTTTTAATCGTAAAGCATTTCCTAGTACAAATATTGACGAGAGAGCCATTGCACCAGCAGCAAATACAGGAGAAAGTAGCAGTCCAAATTGCGGATAAAGTACACCTGCTGCAATAGGAATCAGAGCTGCATTGTAAACAAATGCCCAAAATAAATTTTCACGAATATTGGTTATAGTCGCTTTGCTTAAAGCGATAGCATTCGGCACTCCTTTCAGGTTGCCAGACATCAAAACCACATCAGCAGCTTCAATAGCTACGTCTGTACCTGTACCTATCGCTAAACCAATATCTGCTTCTGCAAGTGCAGGGGCATCATTAATGCCATCTCCAACATATGCGAGTTTACCATATTGATTTTTTAATTTTTTAACGGCCTCTATTTTACCTTCTGGTAAGACTTCTGCAATAACCTCATCAATACCTAGTTTTTTTGCAATCGCTTGAGCTGTATGACGGTTATCACCTGTAATCATGGCAACCTTTAAACCTAACTGATGTAACGCTTCAATTGCAGCAAATGTTGATTCTTTAATTGGATCTGCTACAGCAATAATGGCAGCAAGTTTCTGGTCAATCGCAACATAGAGAGGGGTTTTTCCTTCTTCTCCCAAACGATCCGAAAATTGAGAAAAAACATTAGGATTCAAACCTAGTTTTTCCATATATCGATCTGCACCAATATGAACCAAATGTTCAGACACCGTTGCTTCTATTCCATAGCCCGTGACTGACTTGAAATCAGCAACAGGAGACAGGATTAATTCCTTATCTATAGCGGCTTGTACAATTGCTCGAGCAATAGGATGCTCAGACTTTGATTCAACGGCTGCCATAAGTGAAAGTACGGCATTGTATTCAAACCCTTCTAAGACATGCAGATCGGTTAAAATTGGTTTCCCTTCAGTCAGGGTCCCTGTTTTATCAACAGCAACCACTTTAGTTTCTTTGAGCAGCTGCAAAGCTTCCCCTTTACGGAATAAAACACCCATTTCAGCACCACGCCCAGTTCCCACCATGATTGATGTAGGCGTTGCAAGTCCCATTGCACAAGGACATGCAATAATGAGTACCGCAACTGCATTAACTAAGCTAAACGTTAGGGCGGGCTCAGGGCCGAAGATAAACCAAGTAATAAAAGTTAAAAGAGAGAGACCCATTACTACAGGTACAAACCACATGGTAATTTTATCAACCAATGCCTGAATAGGCAGCTTGGAACCCTGTGCCTGTTCAACCATTCGGATGATTTGAGAAAGCACTGATGAACTACCAACAGAGGTGGCTTTGATATTTAAGCTGCCACTTTGGTTAATTGTTCCTCCTACCACAGTAGAGCCTATCGTTTTTTCAACGGGCATAGGCTCGCCAGTAATCATGGATTCATCAATAAAACTTTGGCCGTGAATAACTTCACCATCGACAGGGATACGCTCGCCTGGTCTAATCTCTACAATCGTTCCTGTTTGAACTTCGGCAATCGGAACTTCTATCACCTGATTATTGAGCTGTATTCTGGCAACTTTAGGCTGCATTCCAACTAGATGTTGAATTGCTAAAGACGTTCGGCCTTTTGCCTTGGCTTCAAAAAATCTACCTAATAGAATTAAAGTGATAATAACCGCTGCAGCTTCATAATAAACATTGACCGTGCCTTGTGGCAGGACACTTGGAAAGAAAGTAGCAACCACTGAATAAAGATAAGCAGCCAATGTTCCTACAGCCACCAAGGAATTCATGTCTGGTGCTAAGCGGAATAAACTTGGGATGCCCTTTTTAAAGAAGCGTCGGCCTGGAAAAATTAATGCTACTGTGGTCAAGAAAAATTGCATTAACCAGCTATTTTGTTGGCCAATGTTATCCATCATAAACGTATGAAAGGCGGGAATCAGGTGTGATCCCATTTCTAAAATAAAAACGGGTAGAGTCAATAAGACTGACAAAATTAAATCTTTTTTAAGTTTTTCTAATTCAATATTTTTTTTATCTTGAAAGCTTTCCGTAGTTTGATGAACTGACTTTGCTTCAAACCCTGCTTTGGTGACAGCCTGGATTAACGAGTCACGAGTGACAGATGAGCTTGCCTGAATAGTCGCTTTTTCAGTAGCCAGATTTACATGAGCTGATTCCACACCCTCAACAGATTTTAAGGCCTTTTCTACTCGACCTACACAAGAAGCACATGACATACCCTCAATCGTAAGCTCTATTGGTTGCAGCGCTTCCACTTCGTAGCCTGCTTTTTCTACGGCTTTAATTAAAGTAGCGCGATCAAGTGGTTGATGCGCATAAATGACTGCTTTTTCGGTAGCCAGATTTACATGAGCCGATTCAACACCCTCAACAGATTTTAAAGCTTTTTCCACCCGGCCTACACAAGAAGCACATGTCATCCCCTCAATCTCTAATGTTTCACTGTAGTGTGGCGTATCAGTCATTTCGGTACTCATATACGATCTCTATCATTTAGATATGCTGAGTTCTATATGCGAAGATCAGCTCGAACCAAGATTAGGGGGAATTCAGGGATTACTTTTATTTCAAGCAAGTACAGGTTTTATCTGTACGATGAGGAAAATAAGAGAGAGTAAAAGTGGTAAGGAATTCCCACTGTTACTCTAACAGAGATTAAGCAGGATCAGCTGTAAATCCACGCTCACTGAGAGTGGCAATGACTTGATCCTGACTCACCGTTGTGTTGATTTCAACAATACGGTTTTGTAAATCAATATCGAGTGAGGCATTCGAGTCGAGCTCTTTAATTGCGGTAGTAATGCCGCGTGCACAACCACCACAAGTCATATTAGCGATGTGAAATTTCATATGTTGCTCCTTTTAACAAAACATTTGTTTAAAACATTAGAACAGTAACTCTAAACTTTCACCATACAACCAGCCTTTTTCTGAATCAGTTACTCGCTGTAACTTGGTCTGTTTACAACCTTACAGTTTTCTTCAGAGTATTCCAAAGAAGAGTGTTCTAATGACTACAGTAAAAGTACTTAACCAACATTAATGTGACTTTAAAATGACATTTTTGTCATCTACGATCACTCTGAAATTTATAAGATTAGTTATTTCAATCAATGGTAGTGAACTGAATAGATGAGACCGTTATGGGTTGAAGATAAGCTAAAAACCGGTGACTACCTTTATGTATAATGCCTCATGATGCGATTTTACTGTTCTGATTGTCGTAAGTTGGCAGTCCAGTAGAAACTTTATTGCTCAGCTACAAAAGATAAATGCAGTAATGTTAAATTTCCTCAATTCCCTTATTTTGAAATTCTCTTATTCAATACCCACGACAGTGGTTATATAGCCTGTTGTTAATAGAATTGATAGACCTAATAACATCTCAAATAAAATGGCATGACTAAGGTGTTTAGCGAATTTAGGATGTTGAAGACGCGGGGTGAAATACCATTTGTTGAAGGCAGCTAAAAGTAGAATACCTATAACAAAAAACATTTTAACCATGAAACCATAGCCATATGCAGTATTGATTAAGGTATTAAAATCTTTAATTAAAAGAAGAGCTACACTAGCGCCACAGGCGATTAATATCCCAACAATGAAAGCAGCAATACGTCCAAATACATGCATGCGATCTTTTAAAGGTAAACCACTTATTTCCCGGCTGGTTTTCCATAACGGATATAAAGACCCCATCCATAACGACATAACTAGAATATGGATTGATAATAAAATTTGAGCAAGTAAGGTTAAATTAGCGACATGTCCGAGCTGGGAAAAACTAAAAATAATCGGGATAAGTAAAATACAAAATATTGAACTTTCAATTATAGAAAACTGACCTTTGTTCCTGTTAACTTTAACCACCATGAGAAGAAGTAAAAGAGCAAAACTAATAGAACGAAGAACGTATATATACCCCGTCGGAGTATTAACCAATATATTAATATACGTGGGGTCCACCATCCCTGTAATACCAGTATTGGCAAAACTACCAATCAGAATAAAAAATCCCAAGGTACTGGAAATTAGGCCTAATCCAGCGCCAATTGTAATATATTTAAGAATCGATTCTTTTAGTTCAAGATATTGTCTAAGTAAAAAATAGCAAAAGGCTCCACCAACGACAAAAGCTACACTTAAATATAAAATAACCTTAGTTAACCAAGTGGCCCACATCCAATATTCAGAAATCATTATTTTTGTCCATTCTAGAACAACATGCCAGCACCTCACTGACATGTTGAAAGGTAATCAATTCTTATTTAGTTGATTTAATAGTGAAACTATATTCACCATTCATGTTGTGACCATCTTTCCCCATTGTTGTCCAGACAACGGTATATTTACCTTTTTTCAGTTTCGGAAGAGCGACATCAAAGGATTTCTTTAAGTCATGAGTAACTTTATATTTTAAAGGAACATCTCTTCGCTGAGCATCCAGTAACTTAATATTCATCAACATAACCTCTGCACCAAAGTTAAGGGTCAAGTTCTTTGGTTGACTAAGGATAGATGCATTTTCCGCAGGAATCGCACTCACTAAACTCACATGAGCGAACGTAGTTGTAGTAGCCACAATCATCGTTGCAGCTACTACAACATTACGTAGAGCAGTCATTTTATTTTGAAATAATTTCATTTACGTTTCCTCTTGATTCGTTAGTTCATTAGAGATGACTTTATAAAATCTATATTTAATGAGACCACATCATCTCCTCTTATATTTCAATTATTAGTGAGAGACAGAAACAGAGCGATGACTTCAAAATTACATTTTTGTCATTTTTAAAATTTAAAATCTTTAACTATTAAAATAATCTTATTGAAAAATAATGATCATTTAACAAACAAATTATGTAGGTGGTTGATTTATGAAATGTAGTAATCATTTTGTCTAAGAAAATAGTAGCTATTTAATTTTTTATATTTTATTTTAAATATAAACATGTTATGTTTAATTTGATCTAATATAAATTTGTGGGCTAAGCACATGACTCAAACACGTCCAAGAATGACCAAATTATTTGAACAGCTTGGTTTAGCTTCTACTGAAGAAGCAATTGCAAAATTCATAGAGAGCCATCAGCTAGCTGGAGATGTTTTTTTAACACAAGCAATTTTTTGGACTGATGCTCAACGTCATTTTTTAGAAGAAAAACTACACTCTGATGGTGAATGGACGACAGTGATTGATCAATTAAATGAGTCTTTACATGAAAATTCAGTAAAATAATTTTCCGTTAGTATTAAGGATCTACATTCTTCCCTGCATTGAATACAACTCATTCATACAGTAGTACTGTTTTGGAGATGGAATCTCTATTATATAAGTAGTAGATTCCTTACTCTGAAATTTGGATTATAAACCCTAATATTAAAAATAATCTTCTTTACCTTCTATCGGCTTTGTTGCATAAATATGTAAGCATCTGATTTAAATAAATTTAATTTTGGATCAAAAAATAATCAAAACTTCTAAAATCATATAGTTATGAAATCTTTGTGCAACAAAGCCCCTTCTATCTAATAAATATACCAATAAGTTTAATAATTAAATTATCCACCCTTTTTTCTATAAAAAACTATTTTGATCAACTGTATTTTTTCTTTAAAGGAATAACAGTGTAAATTACATTAAGAATGTGTCTCTAACTACCCTTGGAGTCATCTAATCATTTCATTTTTATTTTTTTAAGCACATAAAATCATAACAACTTTAATAGTTTTAAAAGATTAATATTAAATAAAATTTTTGTCATCTCAGCATAGACTATATATTTCGAGAAGATCTCAAAATTACATTTTTGTCATTTTTAAAAATAATTAATTAATAGTGCTAAAATTTTTAAGAGAGACAGAGAATAACCAAAAATTTCATCAGTTTAGTAGTCAAATTCCTAGACTCTGTTCAGTACTAAAACATAGCTTTTACTTCCAAATTATTTAAAGGAAAAAATTATGATGAAATTCAAAAACATTTTTTTGGGCTTATGTATCGCAGCCGCGTCATTGAATACATTTGCACAGCAATCCGATGAACACAAAGATCACCACCCTGAAAAAACAGCACCATCTGCAGTAACAATTAAGCAAACAGTTACCAGCACCACTGCTACAGATAAAATGGCTGCAATGGATCAACACATGAAGGCGATGCAAGCCATGCATGAGAAGATGATTGCTGCAAAAACCCCACAAGAACGTCAGAAACTTATGGCTGAGCACATGAAACTCATGCAAGGAGGTATGAGTATGATGAAACAGATGGGCAGCCAAAGCATGAATGCAAATATGGCTGACCGTCAGCAGATGATGGAAAAACGTATGGACATGATGCAATCCATGATGCAGATGATGATGGACTGTATGCCTCCGTCAGCAACTAAATAGTTACCCATGAATTAGGGGAAAGCACCATGAATCACCAACACCAAGAAAATAATTCAGTACCTAACTTCTGGTCTACACGTTATGCCATTGGTCTAATCGTGCTGGGTGGTATCGCAGCTTATTTTCTATTAACGGAACATTTAGCCCACGTTATCGGTGCTTTGCCTTATTTATTCCTTTTAGCGTGTCCACTGATGCATATTTTTATGCATGGTGGTCATGGGCATAACCACTCGCAGCAAAAAAAATCCGATATATCTGATAACAAAAAATAGCTCTTATCAGGAGATCCATCATGAATCATGCGGAATCGGCTTATGGTTTATGGACGCTGGTTATCATTAACTCAGCAGTTTTTATCATGTTCGCTTTCAGTTTTTTTAGACCTTCCACTGCGCGCGATTGGCGTACATTTGGGGCCTTTTCGGCTTTTATCATTGCTCTATTTGTCGAAATGTATGGTTTTCCTTTAACCATTTACCTGTTATCTGGTTGGCTTCAAACTCGCTTCCCTCAACTTGACTTACTTTCTCATAATGCAGGTCACTTGTGGTCAACGCTATTAGGTGAAAAAGGTGATCCACATTTTGGCATTTTGCATATCGCCAGTTACGTTTTCTTGGGCTATGGATTTTACCTGTTATCAACGTCATGGCACGTGCTGTACAACGCGCAACGTCAGCATTCTTTAGCGATCACAGGCCCTTATGCACGTATACGTCACCCACAATACGTGGCTTTTGTGATGATCTTGCTGGGTTTTTTATTGCAATGGCCAACTTTACTGACACTGATTATGTTTCCAATCCTACTCTTAATGTACAGCCGCTTGGCAATTAAGGAAGAGGCTGAAATGAGTAAACAGTTTGGCGCTGTCTATGACAGCTATGCTCAACAGACTCCGAGATTTATTCCAAAATTCGGCCATAAAACCACTTTTCCATAAGAGAATTATTTATGTCAGATCAAAAAAATCATAACCAGGACCATATGGCACAGGCTACAACAGACGTACTGAAAGACCCAGTCTGTGGTATGACCGTCACTGAAGAATCGAAATACCATGAGGAATTTAAGGGGAAAACTTACTTTTTTTGCAGTGATAAATGTCAATCAAAGTTTCATAGCAGCCCGGTGCAATATATCGCTAAACCCGCAACGACGACTGCCGATGCACATACACAGCATCATCAGACTGTTCAACACGTTAATGCGGCAAGCACAACAGGTACGACCATCTATACATGCCCAATGCATCCAGAAATCAGGCAAGATAATCCTGGAAACTGTCCTAAATGCGGAATGACACTGGAGCCACTCATTCCTGAATTAGAGGAAGATGAGAATCCGGAGTTACGTGATTTCCGCCGACGCTTCTGGTGGACACTGCCATTGACCATCATCGTGACTTTTTTGGCGATGTTTGGTCATCAAATGAACCTGTTCAATATGGCTGTTCAGAGCTGGATTGAACTGGTGTTGTCACTCCCAATTGTACTTTGGGCAGGTTGGCCATTTTTTTCCCGGGGTTGGCAATCGGTTGTGAATCGCAGCCCGAACATGTGGACGCTGATTGGTTTGGGCACTGGAGCTGCATTTATTTATAGTGTGGTCGCAACCATTGCACCGCAAATCTTCCCAGACTCATTTATTTCCATGGGTCGTGTCGCTGTTTACTTTGAAGCTTCAGCGGTCATCATTTCATTGACCCTACTGGGACAAATATTGGAGTTAAAAGCACGTTCTCAAACTTCTGCTGCAATTAAGTCACTCCTTGGGCTCGCTCCTAAAACAGCTCGCCGAATCCTGCCTGATGGAACTGAAGAAGATGTTCCTCTAACGCATGTCCATGTAGGAGATTTACTCAGAATTCGCCCAGGTGAAAAAGTGCCTGTGGATGGTGTAATCACTGAAGGAAGTAGTTCAGTGGATGAATCGATGCTGACAGGTGAACCTTTACCGATCACTAAACGCATCGGTGATAAAGTCATTGGTGCTACCCTGAATACCAATGGTTCCCTAATCATGCGTTCAGAGAAAATTGGTTCAAGTACCATGTTATCCCAGATCGTACAGATGGTGGCGCAAGCTCAACGATCGAGAGCACCAATGCAACGCATGGCTGATCAGGTTGCAGGTTGGTTTGTCATGGCTGTAGTAGCCATTGCCTTGCTTACCTTCTTTGGATGGGGACTGTTCGGCCCAGAAGAGTCGAGCTGGGTTTATGCATTAATCAATGCTGTGGCAGTACTCATTATTGCCTGTCCTTGTGCACTAGGCTTGGCAACTCCAATGTCTATCATGGTTGCAACGGGTCAAGGTGCTACTCATGGTGTGTTGTTCCGCGATGCAGCAGCCATTGAGAATCTACGCAAGATTGACACACTAATCATCGATAAAACAGGTACGTTAACTGAAGGACGCCCTGTATTCGATCGTGTGGTTGCCGCATCAGGTTTCGATGAATCTGAAGTATTACGTTTAGCCGCCAGTCTTGATCAAGGCAGTGAACACCCGCTAGCCGAAGCGATTGTAAACGCAGCACACGAACGTGGCCTGCCTCTTGAAACACCAGATAATTTTGAATCAGGCTCAGGGATTGGTGTTCGAGGTCAAGTGGGCGATCGTCAGTTAGCTTTGGGCAACACAGCACTGATGGAGCAATTAGGTATCTCGGTACAATCTCTGATTCCGCAAGCCGAAGAGCTGCGTTCAGAAGGTGCAAGTGTGATGCATCTAGCCATCAATGGTGAATTGGCCGGCCTGCTTGCAGTATCCGATCCCATCAAAAAAAGTACCCCTGAAGCACTTGCCACCCTGAAGGAAGCTGGACTACGTATCGTGATGGCAACAGGAGATGGTCTCACCACTGCCCGTTCAGTCGCATCACGTCTGGGTATTGATGAGGTACATGGTGAAGTTAAACCCGCAGATAAACTCGAACTTGTCAGCAAATTGCAGAAGCAAGGTCGCATCGTGGCAATGGCTGGCGATGGAATCAATGATGCACCAGCACTAGCCAAGGCTGATGTCGGTATCGCTATGGGGACCGGAACTGATGTCGCAATGAATAGTGCTCAAGTTACCTTGGTCAAGGGAGATTTACGCGGTATCGCGGTTGCCCGTTCACTTTCGGAAGCTACTGTTGGCAACATGAAACAGAACCTCATGTTTGCTTTCCTTTACAATGCCTTGGGTATCCCAATAGCAGCTGGCGTACTCTACCCATTTACCGGTTGGTTGTTGTCACCCATGATTGCGGCCTTGGCTATGAGTTTGAGTTCAGCTTCAGTGATCACGAATGCCCTTCGCCTGCGACATAAAAAGCTATGATAGAGAGTCTTTTTCTTCCACCAGATGTATCAGGCCTGATTGCAGCACTTGCCATCGGCCTGCTCATTGGTTTAGAACGAGGATGGCACGATCGTGAATTGCCCGAGGGCAGCCGAGTAGCAGGCCTACGTACCTTCACATTGACAGGATTGCTCGGAGGAGTGCTCGGTCATTTACAACCAAACTTCGGGCCTTGGCCGCTGGTCGCGGCCGTATTAGGGCTTTCCTTATTATTAACAGTGTCCTACGCGCGTACCGCAAAACTTTCCGGTAATCTAAGCGCTACCACGACGATCGCGATGCTGTTGACATTAGTTTTAGGTGCATATGCATCCCATGGTAATGTTACTTTAGCATTAACCGCGGCTGTAATCGTCGCTGTATTTTTGGATCTCAAGCCAACCTTACACGGTTGGCTACGCTTGATAGAGCATCGTGAATTAACCGCATCCCTGCAGTTGCTGGTACTTTCTGTCGTTATATTACCCTACTTACCCAATACGGGTCTGGGACCTTTTGCTGCATTAAATCCTTACCAGTTATGGTGGGCAGTGATCCTGATTGCCGGACTCTCTCTGGCAGGTCATTTTGCCATGCGGCTTACCGGTTCAGAAAGAGGCATATTCTGGACAGGTCTATTGGGTGGTTTGGCATCTTCTACAGCTGCAACTGTCGCACTGGCACGCTATACACGCCAGCACCCCGTCATGGTCAGTGCTGCTATTTCTGGAACATTGGCTGCCTGTGGCATCATGTTTTTTCGTATGGTTGTGCTGATAGGCGTCATTGAGCCAGCATTGCTAAGCACTTTTGGTGGTGCAATGATGATTGCGGGAATCCTTCTGCTGGGTATGGCATTGTGGAGACAACGCCAAATTACCAGCGCTGAAAACAACGATCGAACAATAGAAGCAATGGCTCCTTTTGATCTTGGGACAGCATTCAGCTTCGCTGCTTTCCTGGCTGTCATGGCAGTCTTGGTCCCAGCAGCAAAACAATGGTTGGGCACCAGCGGCATCTTCGTATTATCGACTATTTCTGGGCTAGCAGACGTAGATGCTATTTTAGTCTCACTTGCCCGCCTGCATAGTACTGAAGGCTTAACAACAAATGTGGCTGCTGTCGCGCTAGGGCTGGCCACACTGAGCAACATGTTAAGCAAAGCGACAATTGCATGGATGACAGGGGGGGCACAGTTTGGCCGAGCTATCATATTTGGCTACACAATTGCCATGATAGGTGCTGGCGTAGCTCTGGCTCTCAGTTTGAGCTTTATGTAAGGTCAACTCGGGTAAATGGAAGATGTTCAAAAAATGAGTTAAAATGATTCCCCTTGCATGGATTCACTTTGAAAAACAATGGTAAAAATGATTCGACCATTGAGGGATTCAGCCTGGATGGTCGCCCCAAGCATATCAAGAATAGATTTTGTTATCGCGAGCCCTAAGCCGGTTCCTTCTTCTGTTCTTTGTCTAGATGCATCTGTTCGATAAAATCGATCAAATAACCTGGATAGTTGTTCAGGAGAGATTTCAGGGCCTTCATTTTCAATTGAAAATATTGTGTTATCTAAATTCTGTTGAAGTTTTATGCGTATTGTAGAATTCTTATTTCCATATTTAACTGCATTAGATAATAGATTGCTGAGTGCTCGACGTAACATAGCAGGATCACCTTTGACATTTCCAGATCCTGTTTGTTGAAGCGTCATATTTTTTTCGGCAGCTAGCGCATCATAGAAATCAAATAAGGCTGTAACTTCTTTAACCAGGTCAATATTCTGTAAGTTCTGTAATTTTAGGCCATGTTCTGCTTTTGCCAAGAAAAGCATATCGGATACCATTCGAGCCAAACGTTCTAATTCTTCTAAATTAGAAAATAGTACTTCTTGATAGGTACTGGTATCTCGTTTACGGGCAAGACATACTTGAGTTTGAGTCATTAAGTTATTAATCGGTGTTCTAATTTCATGCGCTAAATCAGATGAAAAATCGGAAAGCCTTTCTAAAGCTGATTCTAGTCTGTCGAGCATATCATTGAAGGCAATTGCTAATGATTTTAGTTCTGTTGGTGTGTGCTCAACTTCTAAACGTTCTGAAAGATGTTGGGCAGAAATGCCTTCTGCGACCTTAGCCATTTTTTGCACGGGTCTTAAACCTCTCCAGGTTGCAAACCAGCCTAAAAACATTAAACAAATCGTACCGGCTAAACCAATGTAAAAAAGTTGACGCTTAAAATCATTTAAAAAATGTAGATGTTCAGATGTATCGATCCCCACAATAATGCGTACAGATTGTATTTCAGTATTTTTGTTTATATCCGTGTTGTAGATCATGCCACGATAGGTCTTATTCTTAATTTTCCATTTAATCCAAGGGTTATTTGCTGACTTGATTAACTGTTGAGTATTAGTGATTGAAGGTGTTGAACTAAATAAAATCTGACCTGCCGGTCGTTCTATTTGGACCATAAGATCATGGTGTCCAACTAAAGCATCTTTCAAATATAGATCAAGTTCTGGAGAATTTTTAGGATGCTGTTGGAGAAGATTCTGAATAAGCTGGATTTTACCTTCTAATTGGGTACGATCTTGCGTTTCAAAATGATGCATCACTAATTTATGGATGAAAAACCCCATCATAATGAGAATGCATATAGTCGATAATGAGAAAATAATACCAATACGAAAACTGATAGATTTGAATAATTTATTATTCATCTTCTACCTCTAATACATACCCCATTCCTCGGATATTCTGAATTAACTTAGGGGTAAAATTACTATCTACTTTATTTCTTAATCGTTTAATAGCGACTTCAACTACATTTGTATCACTATCAAAGTTCATATCCCAAATTTGAGATGCAATAAGTGCTCTTGGTAGAATTTCACCTCTTCTACGCATAAAAAGCTCCATAAGCGCAAATTCTTTAGCCGTCAGATCAATGCGTTGACCTGCTCGTGTTACCCGACGTTTTCTCAAATCAAGTTCTAAATCAGCAATCTTAATAATATTATTATCTTCTCTTTGTTGCCCTCGTCTAAGGAGCGTTTTTATTCGAGCTAGAAGCTCTGCAAAAGCAAAAGGCTTAACTAAATAATCATCAGCGCCTAGCTCTAATCCTTTTACTCGATCTTCGATTTGATCTCGGGCGGTAAGAAAAAGAATGGGCATTGTTTTACCGCTGCTACGAATATCATTGATAATATTCCAACCATTTATTCCAGGTAACATCACGTCTAAAATAATTAAGTCATACTCTTCAGAAAGAGCTTGATGTTTACCCGTTAACCCATCTGTAACCCAGTCCGTAATATAGCCAGCTTCGGATAAACCTTGCTTGAGATAATCACCAGTTTTTTGTTCATCTTCAACTAATAGTATTCTCATCTCAGAATCCTAAGTTATTCATTAAAACTATAATAACGTTATAAAACATCTGATCGAGATAGATTACAAAAATGTCATTTTCAAGTCACTTAGATGTTCAGTGCTTCACTTTATTGTAGTAGCAAGAAATTAACTTTTAGAGAAACTTATGAAAACTGTAGTGCGTCGTAGTCTAACAATTTTAATGTGTGCTGGAACTTTAATTGCTGGTACTCAATCTTGGGCAAAAGATGTATCAACCTCAAGTGCCACTAAAACGGTAAAAGCACAGGAACCTTGTACAAAACCTTGTAAAATGGAAAAAGATGACAAGACTCAGCAAGATCATAGTCAACATCAGTCTCCTAACTCATCTGACATGTCAAAAATGGATCATTCTATGATGAATATGGACCATTCTAAAATGGATCATTCAAAGATGAATATGCCTGGTAGCAATAAATAATTTTATAAATAGCGAGAAAGAAGTATTAAAGTTTATACTAAATATTTGCTTTATTACTTCAATCTTGACCTTTCTAAAGGTGAGATAGAATGTCAAAAAAGTTAAGTCATATACTCTTAATTGGAGTTGGTTTATTTTCATCAACTTGGGTAATGGCGGCAGTTAAAGAATATGATTTAACAATCGCTGAACAAACTGTAAATATCACAGGAAAACCAGTTGAGAGAATTACTGTAAATGGTAAATTCGTTGCACCACTTCTTGAATTTGAAGAAGGTGATGAGGCCGTTATCCGTGTTCACAATAAGTTAAAAAATCAGGACTCTTCAATCCATTGGCATGGCTTATTATTACCTGGAATTATGGATGGTGTACCTGGATTTAACAAATTTAATGGCATTGCCCCTAATAAAACTTATGAATATAAGTTTAAAGTCCGCCAAAATGGTACTTATTGGTATCATTCACATAGTAAAGGACAAGAACAAGACGGTTTATATGGTGCTTTTGTTATTTATCCTAAAGATAAAACTCCACTAACAGCTGCTGAAAAAACCGATAAAGATTACGTTGTTTTGCTTTCTGATTTTCATAATTCAACAAGTGATCAAATTATGAAAAATCTTAAAAAAGAAGCAGATTACTATCAGAACCGTCGCGAAACAGTATTCGATGTATTAAAACAAGTTAAACGTGATGGATTAAAGGCAACTTGGCAAGACCGCTCTATGTGGAATCAGATGCGGATGTTGAAAACAGATATGTCCGATGTGACTGGTTATACATTTTTAATGAATGGCAAAACACCTCAGCAAAACTGGACCGGTAACTTCAAAGCTGGTGAAAAAGTTCGCCTTCGTTTTATTAATGCTTCCGCTATGTCATTCTTTGATGTACGCATTCCAAACCTAAAAATGACTGTAGTCAGTGCTGATGGTCAACCTGTAAAGCCCGTTCCTGTAGATGAGTTCCGTATTGGTACTGCTGAAACCTATGATGTCATTGTGGAACCAAAACAAGCACATTACCAAATTGAAGCTGAATCTATTGATCGTACCGGTTTTTCAGTGGGAACATTACATGAAGAAAGCAGCCCAGCAGTCAAACAAATTGAGATGCCTAAATCTCGCCCTCGTGCTTTATTAACTATGGAAGATATGGGGATGAGCCATGACATGTCATCTATGAAAGATATGAATCACGATATGTCTTCTATGAAAGGTATGGATCATGATATGTCTTCAATGAAAGATATGAATCATGATATGTCTTCTATGAAAGGCATGAATCACGATATGTCTTCTATGAAAGGTATGGATCATGATATGTCTTCTATGAAAGGTATGGATCATGATATGCCGATGAATAGCGCTACTGTTAAGGCGGCTTCAGACAAGAATGATAATACCGTATTTGGATGGGCA
Organism: Acinetobacter sp. CIP 53.82; assembly: GCF_000369465.1. Lineage (NCBI taxonomy): Bacteria > Pseudomonadati > Pseudomonadota > Gammaproteobacteria > Moraxellales > Moraxellaceae > Acinetobacter > Acinetobacter sp. CIP 53.82. Next base: position 1,154,265 of record NZ_KB850046.1, read on the forward strand.
AATGCTTCAACACCTGAAGGTAATAAAGCATTGCAATATAGTGATTTGCAATCGTTAGATCCTCAAAAAGACACTCGTGCAGCTGAACGTGAAATAGAGATCCGTCTTGGTGGAAACATGGAGCGTTATATTTGGACAATAAATGGTAAAAAATTTAATGAAGCCGACCCACTAGTGGTGAAGTATGGTGAACGTATTCGCTTAAAATTTGTCAATGACAGTATGATGGCTCACCCAATGCACTTACATGGCATGTTTATGCAGCTTGAGAATGGTCAGGATCCAAGCAATATGCCAAACAAACATACGGTAATTGTTCCACCTGGGAAAACGATAACCACTCTACTCACAGCTGATGAGTTAGGTGAGTGGGCTATTCATTGTCACCTGCTTTACCATATGAGTGCAGGAATGATGAATAAACTCATTGTAGCTCAAGTGGAAGATGGTAATTCTACAAAGACTGTTCCTCAGTCCCAAGTAAATGAGAAGGGAGTAAATCCACATGCACATCACTAATAATTTGTTTTCAAAAACAACTTTGATGATTGCGCTATTTGGATTATCAAATCTAACGTTCGCTAAAAATGAAACTCCTGTACAAGAAAGTAATATTACAAATGGTATGAGAGTCTTATTACAGGAGTCTGGTGGCTTAAGATATAGCCCCCAAGAATTGTATCCAGAATATTATTCAATGGAAAATGCAAATGGGGGAGATAATATTATTTTGACTGCAAGAAAGAGATCAGACGGATCTCACGATGATCATCTTAAAGAACATGGCGGACAAATTTATCAAGTAACAAAACTTGAAAATGCATGGATAGTTGATGAAGATGGTAAGGGTAAGCTAGGAACAAAGCTTGAAACTTTGATTGGAACAGATGAAAATCGTCTATTTATTGAAGCCAATTCGGAAAAGTCAGAAAGTAATGATCCAAAATATGCTGTATCAGCACTTTATAGCCGTAACGTAGCCCCATTTTGGGATGTACAAGCTGGGGTAAGATATAGTGAAGATAAAAATAACAGCAGCAGCGATCGAGTGGATGGGGTTATTGGTATATTAGGTCTAGCTCCTTATTTCTTTGAAACACAAGCATATCTTTATGGCGGTGAGAATAATTTTTGGGGAGCAAGTTTTGAATTAGAACGTGATTTGCTTTTAACTCAGAAACTTATTACTCAACCTTATATCGAAGCAGATGTAATATTTAGCGATGATTCTAACTATGCTGCAAAATCAGGTTTATCAGAACTAAAAACTGGTATCAAAACCCGATATGAGATTACTAAGCGAATTAAACCTTTCATTGATGTTGCTTACCAATATGAAAAAGGACAGAAAGCCACTTCTATGCAAGAGGCAACAGAGTCTGAAAAGGGATGGAAATATGGTGCAGGCATCGAATTAGTTTTTTAAAATAGTATGATTTGGATTCATGAATGGTAGCTTCGGCTACTATTCATGAATTATTACTATTTATTTTCGAATCTGTAAAACTAAAAAAGCTTAATTTTTGGTCTATTTTTATGCAGTGGTTAAAAACATGCTTAAAATTATCACTTATGAGAGTTTTTGATATGCCAACTAAAAAACCAACATCTGAGCGTGATATCGCTAAAGCAGCTGCTTATATATTGCAAGAAAGCTTTATTAAAGGGTAATCCCCCCTAAAAATAATAGGATCTAAAAGTAGAATTTTCTCTTAAGATACGAGCAGGAGATTCTGCATGAAAACATCTAAATTTACTGACAGTCAGATCATGTCCATCTTGAAACAGGCAGAATCTGGCACACCTGTAGCGACCCTTTGCCGTGAACACGGCATGAGTAATGCTACCTTTTATAAATGGCGTGCCAAATATGGTGGTATGGATACATCATTAATGGCTCGACTGAAAGAGCTAGAAGCCGAAAATACCAGACTTAAAAAGATGTATGCGGAAGAGCGATTAAAGGCCGAAATCATCCAGGAAGCGATGGCAATGAGCAGCACTGCTGCGCAAGGGTAAAGCCATCTTGCCGGCGTAATATGGCACAACAGGCAGTTGCCCAGCATGCCATTAGTATTCGTTTGGCTTGTAAAGCATTTGGCATTAGTGAAACCTGCTACCGCTATCAAGCCAAACTCAGCGATGACAATGCACTCATTGCTGAACAGCTCATTGAACTCACTGAGGAAAATTCCGATTGGGGCTTTGGTTTGTGCTTCTCGTATTTACGGCATGTTGAGAGTTGCTGCTGGAATCACAAGCGGGTTTACCGCATTTACTGTGAGTTGGCACTGAATCTGCGTATTAAACCGAGAAGAAGACTAAAACGGCATGCGCCTGAACCATTGAAAGAACCAATCCGAGAAAATCTGGTTTTGTCATTAGATTTTATGCATGATCAGCTTTCCGATGGTCGCAAGTTTCGATTATTGAATGTGATTGATGATTACCGCCGCGAAGGCCTAGCCATTGAAGCAGGGTTCTCATTGCCCACAATCAGGGTTATTCGTACGTTGAATCAATTGCTGGAGTGGAGAGAAAAACCGTTAGTGATCCGATGCGATAATGGTCCCGAATTTATCAGTCACGAATTTGTGCGCTGGGCTACTGAGCACGGTATTCGTATTGAATATATTCAACCGGGTAAGCCACAGCAGAATGCGTATATTGAACGCTATAATCGGACCATACGTTATAGTTGGCTGAGCAAGCATTTATTTGATACTTTGGATGAAGTACAAGATTATGCAACAAACTGGTTGTGGCATTACAACCATGAAAGACCACATCAAGCTAACAAAGGAAAGCCACCTCTAATGGCTGCTTAACCTCTACTTTTAACTTCGGTTATTTATGGGAGGATTACCACACAAGTGATAAATTTCAGATATTTTTAGATAAATCTAGATATTTCCAATCTAAAAAACACACTGGAAGTGAACAACAATCAGATTTGTAGAAGTTAGAAAAAGTGGGACTCAGCGGACGCTTACACAAAATAAATTATATATGCACTTTTAACTTAACATTTTCTATATTAAAAAAAATAGCTTCTCTTATTAACAAAATAAAAGAAGCTATTTTTATGTTTAAGAAATTGATTTTAAATAAAATTAAACCATTAAAATCTTAAACAACTTAACAAATTACTTATATATAAGCATCAGAACGGTAAATCATCATCCAAATCTGCAGGTGCAGGTGTTGCAGCAGGAGCTGGTTTCGGTTGCTGATAACCGCCCTGGTTGCCATAGCCACCACCAGCATTATTGTTGTTAAAACCACCTTGAGCTTGCGGCGCATAGCCACCCTGGTTGTTATTGCTATAACCACCGCCCTGGTTATTGTTAAAACGTGGCTGGCTAAAACCATTATCGCCCTGCTCACCTTGCTGACGACCAGAGTCCAGCATCTGCATTTGCTCGCCACGAATTTCTGTGGTGTAGCGTTCCTGACCATTCTGATCGGTCCACTGACGGGTACGCAATGAACCTTCAATATAGACTTTTGAACCTTTGCGTAAGTATTGCTGCGCGATTTCACCTAAACGGTTATGCAGCACAATACGGTGCCATTCGGTTTGCTCTTTACGCTCACCGGTGGTTTTATCGGTCCACGCATCACTGGTGGCAATGGAAAATTGAGTAAGCGAGCCACCATTCGGGAAAGTTTTTGTTTCTGGATCTCGACCTAAAGTACCAACTAAAATGACCTTATTTACACCACGCATCAGCTGTATTCTTCCTATTTGTTTCTATTATTTACTTTATAAGAGTTATGCTTAAATGGCTACCTCTTTACCCAACAAGTGCGTTAATTGTTGTCGCGCAGTATCATCAATTTGCTGTTTATCGACTTTTATATAGGCAACTTGCTGTTCAGACATCACCACGACTTCTTCAATACCATGAATGGCCAAAAGTTGAGAAGTCCACTCATCCGTTTGTTTGACCTCAGGCAGGCGAAATACCATCGACGACAGATAACGCGGCTGGGCCAGACCAAAACTCATCAGCAGCCAAATTATAGCAACTGCGGTCAGAATACTCCAACCCATCGCCGTGTTATTCAGCAGTAACAGTTGCCCGCCAATCATGCCGCCAAAGAAGGCGCCAAGGAACTGGCTGCTGGCATTGACGCCCATTGCAGTGGCTTTGGATTGAATCGGTGCCGCTTTCGATAACCAGGACGGTAACAGCGCTTCCATCACGTTAAAGGCAATAAAGAACAGGCCCAGTCCAATCAGCAGGATATATTTAGATTCAAAACCAAAAATCATCACGATCAGGCCAAGAATAATCCCGCCAATCGCGGTCAGGAAAATACCGCGCATTTTGCGATATTTTTCCGCCAGAATAATACTTGGGAAGGCAAAAAACAGACTCAGCACCAGCAGCGGCAAATACACCCAGCCATGACTGGACAATGGCAAACCAGCATATTCAATCAGCTGCGGTGGTGCATAAATAAACATCGCCGTTAGCAGTAAATGCAGGGTAAACACTGACAGATGCAAGCGGTTTAAATCGCCCATTTTTAGCACCTGTTTGAGCTGCGGCAAATAGCCCTGCTGGAAATTACGATGATGGCGCGTGACTTTAGGCACCAGCAGCAACATGGCAATGGCCGCCAGTCCCATAATGGTGGTCACCCAGAACAGCCCGGAAATACCAACCAGTCCGGTCAGCCACGGCCCGGCACTAAAGGCAATCACGAAGGATAAACCAATACTCATGCCCATCATGGCCATGGCTTTGGTGCGCTGTTCTTCACGGGTGACATCTGCCAGTAAAGCCATCACCACGGCAGACACCGCGCCGCCACCGGCAATGGCCCGGCCAATGATGACCCCATAAATGGTCTCTGACATTGCAGCAATGGCACCGCCTAAAGCAAACAGTAACAGTCCAAGCACCACCAGCGGTTTACGGCTATAGCGATCAGCAATCAGGCTAAATGGAATCTGTAAGATGGCCTGGGTCAAACCATACACCCCAACCGCCAGACCAATTAAGGTCGGGGTTGCATATTGATAGGATTGCCCTGCCACCGAGAAAACCGGAATAATCATGAACAGACCCAACATGCGTAAGGCAAAAATACTGCTTAAGGCAAAAGTTGAACGGCGTTCTAAGGCATTCATCATATCAATAGGCTAAGTGCAACAATTTTGTATGCGAATATCCTACATCATTCATGCTGCAGATGCTGCGATATTCAGCACAATATTCTGCATCTGAACTACCAGTCATAAAAAAAGGTGCAATTGTTTGCACCTTCTTCAGATCAGACTGCAACTTAGTGCAGTGCCTGACGTTTTTTATATTGAATTGAGGCAAATACCGCCCAGACAATAAAGGCCACACCAATCAGGCCGGTGACCACTTCCGGGACGTGTAAACCGGTTCCGCTGGCAATCATGATAAAGGCCAGTGCACCAATCGCATAATGCGCACCATGTTCCAGGTAAATATAGGCATCCAGGGTGCCTTTTTCTACCAGATAAATGGTCATCGAACGCACGAAAATCGCACCAATCGCCAGACCGAGCATGATAATTACCACATCCGAAGTAATCGCAAAGGCACCAATTACGCCATCAAAACTGAACGAGGCATCCAGCACTTCCAGATACAAGAAGCCACCAATACCGGCTTTCACCACACCGGTTGGTACGCCATTTTCATCATGACGAATCGCATTGCCATTTTCATCGACTTCAGGTTCGCCACCCAGTAAATGACTCAATACCTGTACACCAATATAAATCACGATGCCCCAAATGCCGGCCATAGTGACTACCAGACGTTTGTCCTCAACCACATTGGCCGCCATGATCAGCAAAGCCACCAGTGCAATAAAGACCGACATGGCCGGTACGCTGGCCAGATTGGATAAACGGCGCTCAATCCAGCGGAACCAGTGGGTGTCTTTTTCATCATCGAGAAAGAAGTTCAGGAACACCATTAACAGGAAGGCACCACCAAATGCTGCAATTTCAGGATGATGCGCCATTAATTTGGCCGAATATTCTTTCGGATTATTCAGTGCCAGCTGCACCACTTCCATCATGCCCATATCGGCTGTGACGGCAACAATCACCACCGGGAAAATTAAACGCATACCGAATACGGCAATCAGAATCCCGACCGTCAGGAACAGCATTTTCCAGAAATGGTCCCAACCGCGCAGGACTGATGCGTTAACAACCGCGTTATCAAACGATAACGACACTTCCATAATGGCGAGAATGGCCGTAATGGTCAGTGCTGTGAACATGGTTTTCAGGCCTGCTTCCGGGCCGTGGGTATAGCCCCAATAAGCAGACAAACCGAGACACACGATCGTAAATGCAATAGAGAAACCAAAATGTTTCATCATGACAAATCGACCTATGACATTATTAGATAAAGAAATTCGGTAAATATTAAACTTGAATTACACCGAATGCGCCGCGTGCATCCTGCTGAAGACATGCAGGACCTCGGCGATAGAGATATGGCCGCTATTATGACGCTTTTTCATGACGATGCCAAAACACTTCGTATGCTTTTTTGTTGATTCTGATACAAATCAAAGCGGCTCATCTTTGCGGTGCAAGTATGCTAGTCTTTGGGCATTGATCTTGATGCTTTACAGGAACCGGACATGCGTTTTTCTGAACAATTGTGGCAACAGAATTTAGAACTGTATCAAAACACCCTGGCCCTACCCTTTAACCAGGAACTGGCGCGAGGCAGCCTAAGTCGTGAGGCCTTTAGCCACTATGTGATTCAGGATGCGCATTATTTACTGGCCTATGGCCGCGCGCTGGCGGTGTGTGCTGCCAAAGCCTTTGATGCCGATGATGTGATCCAGTTTGCCGAAGCCGCCAAGGTGGCGATTGTGGTGGAACGTTCGCTACATAACGGCTTTATGCAGGATTTTGGCATTAGCAAAGAACAGTTTGAAAATACACCGCTGACCCTGGCCTGCCATCATTACACCAGTTATCTGGTTGCCACTGCCTGGTCAGAAAGCTATCCGGTGGTGCTGGCCTCATTATTGCCATGTTTCTGGATTTATGCCGAAGTCGGTAAAGATATTGTCGGTAACTCGGCCGCCAACAACCCGTATCAGGCCTGGGTCGATACCTATGCCGGCGAAGAATTCCATACTGCGGTGCGCAATGTGATTGCCACGGTTGACCGCGTGGCCGAGCGCTGTGATGCTGACACGCTGGCAAAAATGCGTCAGGCCTATACCCGTGCCGCTGAACTGGAATGGCTGTTCTGGGACAGCGCCTATGCACAGCGCAACTGGCCGGGTCTGGACAGTCGCAACTAATCTTTGATCACTCGCCCTGGTGCAAGATCAGCAGACTTGCACAAGGGCCGACAGCTCTCTTTCATTCTTGCGTGCTTTGATCCCCGTACTTTTTCTCCTGACAATTTTTTATCCTTATACGTTTTCAGATCTTGGCCTTTATTTGCAATCAACCGACATAATTTGACGTAGAAATACCTTAAGCCTGCACTTGAACATTTTTCATGCGCTATCATATAGAGGTTTTAAATGAATTTTCTAGGATCATTGCATGAGCCAAAGTCATATCCGTATTCGAGGCGCACGTACCCATAACCTGAAGAATGTGAACCTTGATATTCCACGCGACAAGTTTGTGGTGATTACGGGACTTTCCGGTTCAGGTAAATCTTCCCTGGCTTTCGATACCCTATATGCCGAAGGTCAGCGCCGTTATGTCGAATCGCTCTCGGCCTATGCGCGCCAATTCCTGTCACAAATGGAAAAACCGGAAGTCGACTCGATTGAAGGCTTAAGTCCGGCCATTGCCATTGAACAGAAATCGACCAGCCACAACCCACGTTCTACCGTCGGCACTATTACCGAAATTTATGACTATTTACGTCTGCTCTATGCACGCGTGGGTACACCCTACTGTCCGGAACATGACTTACCGATGGTGGCGCAAACCGTATCTGAAATGGTCGATGTGGTCAAAGGTCTGGAAGAAGGTACCGCCCTATTGCTATTGGCACCGGTGGTACGTGAACGTAAAGGCGAATATACCCATCTGTTTGAACAACTGCAAAGCCAGGGTTTTGTTCGTGCCCGGGTAGATGGCGAAATCATGGAGATTGATCCGCCGCCAGAACTGGACAAAAAGAAAAAACACAGCATTGAAGTGGTGGTCGACCGCTTTAAAGTCCGGGATGATTTGGGCAACCGTATTGCCGAAAGTTTTGAAACCGCTTTACGTTTAGGCGGGGATATTGCGATTTTATCGTGGATGAAAGGCGAACATCCGGACCGGGTGTTCTCGGCCAAACACTCCTGCCCAGAATGTGACCGTGCCGTGGCTGAACTGGAACCGCGCCTGTTTTCATTTAACAACCCGTTTGGTGCCTGTCCGGTCTGTGATGGCCTGGGCACACGCAGCCATTTTAGTGCTGACAAGCTCATTCCCAATCCGGAACTTTCTTTAAGCCAGGGTGCGATTCGTGGCTGGGACCGTCAGCGTCCTTATTATTATGGCATGCTGCAAAAAGTCGCCGATCATTATGATTTTTCGCTGGATACACCGTGGAATGAACTGGACAAAGACACCCAGAAAAAATTTCTCTACGGCAGTGGCCGGGAAAAAATTGACCTGAGCTATGTCGATGAACGTGGTCGTCGCCATAACCGGGTACAGCCGTTTGAAGGGATTTTGCCGCATCTGGAACGCCGCTATCGTGAAACGGAAAGTAATTATGTCCGCGATGATCTGGCGCAGTATCTCTCCAATGCCGCCTGTGATGCCTGTGATGGTTCACGTCTGAATGAAATTTCGCGTCATGTGCGAGTCAAAGACAAAACCATCAGCCAGATTACCAAAATGTCGATTGGTGACGCCGAGCATTACTATCAGAACCTAAATCTGGAAGGTGCCAAAGGCGAAATTGCCGACAAGATTTTTAAGGAAATCCGTGAACGTCTGCACTTTCTGGTCTCAGTCGGCCTGAACTATTTGAGTCTGTCACGCTCTGCCGAAACGCTCTCGGGTGGTGAGGCCCAACGCATCCGTCTGGCGTCGCAGATTGGTGCCGGTTTAATGGGCGTGATGTATGTGCTGGATGAACCGTCTATTGGTCTGCATCAGCGTGATAATGACCGCCTGCTGGAAACCCTGATTCGCCTGCGTGATCTGGGCAACACTGTACTGGTGGTCGAACATGATGAAGATGCGATTCGCGCCGCAGACCATATTATTGATATCGGGCCAGGCGCCGGCGTACATGGCGGGAATGTGATTGCCGAAGGGACCTATCAGGAACTGGCGGCCAATGCCAACTCTCTGACCGGTCAATACCTGTCGGGCAAGCTCAAGATTGAAGTACCAAAACAGCGCACTCAGCCACCTAAACCGGATGAACAGATCAAGCTGATGGGTGCCTGTGGCCATAACCTGAAAAATGTCGATCTGACCCTGCCTTTAGGCGTGATGACCTGTGTTACCGGGGTATCCGGTTCGGGCAAATCAACCCTGATTAACCGTACCCTGCTGCCATTGGCCGCAACCCAGCTGAATGGCGCCACCACGCTCAGTGCGGAAAAGTTTGACACCATTGAAGGACTGCAATTCCTGGATAAAGTGGTAGATATTGACCAGAGTCCGATTGGCCGTACCCCGCGTTCCAATCCGGCCACCTATACCGGTCTGTTTACCCCGATTCGTGAACTGTTTGCCCAGACACCTGAAGCCAAAGGCCGCGGTTATGCGGCAGGCCGTTTCTCCTTTAACGTTAAAGGCGGACGCTGCGAGGCCTGTGAAGGTGATGGCATGATTAAAGTCGCCATGCACTTCCTGCCAGATATGTATGTGCCATGTGATGCCTGCCATGGCAAACGCTATAACCGCGAAACCCTGGAAGTGCATTACAAAGGCAAAAATATTTCCGATGTGCTGGAAATGACGGTCGAAGATGCCATGCATTTCTTTGATGCCATTCCGGTGATTCACCGCCGTCTGGAAACCTTGAATCAAGTCGGTTTAGGCTATATCCGTCTGGGTCAGTCAGCCACCACCTTATCTGGCGGTGAGGCGCAGCGGGTCAAACTGGCACGCGAACTGGCCAAACGGGATACCGGTAAAACCCTGTATGTGCTGGATGAACCGACTACTGGCCTGCATTTCCATGACATTGCCAAACTACTGGACATCCTGCATGAGCTGCGCAACAAGGGAAATACCATTGTGGTGATTGAACACAATCTGGATGTGATTAAAACCGCAGACTGGATTGTGGATTTAGGCCCGGAAGGCGGTGCCGGCGGCGGGATGATTATTGCCGAAGGTACCCCGGAAGAGGTGGTGAAAGTGAAAGCCTCCCATACCGGAAAATTCCTGAAACCGATGTTAAAATAAAATGAAAGGGCTCTGAGGAGCACTGCTGTCCCATAGTTTGCTTTAAATAAAAAAACCTGAGTCCTAACAGTTAAAATATGAGTGCAAACAAACACTTTAACGACCAGGATTCAGG
>NZ_KB850046.1:1165577-1321374 GCF_000369465.1 Acinetobacter sp. CIP 53.82
ACTTTAAAAGCTTTATTTTCACCCGATAAAATACCCATAAAACAAGAGGAAGCTCAAATGAGCTTCCTCTTGTGAAAAATTGTGGGACAGCAATGCTCTGAGGAGCCCTTTTCTTTGTTATTAGATTCACCTGAAAAATATCAAGATATATATTTAAAATATTTTTCTATTTTAATTTACGGTTTAGAGCATACTTTCCACCCTATTCCGCCCCTTCTCTTTGGCCTTAAATAAGGACTGGTCTGCCCGGCCAAACAGCTCCATCCAGCTGCCTGCATCTGCGGCGACCCCGGCACTGACAGAAATATTTAATGGCGTGTCCAGTCCCGGCAGGGTCAGAACATTCTGGCTAATTTCCTGACGTAATTTCTCGGCAATACTCAAGGCCCCGTCCAGATCAATCTGCTCAATCAGAATCAGGAATTCATCGCCCCCATAACGCACAATCAGGTCAGATGAACGCACACTGTGTTTTAACACTTCGGCAATTCCCTGAATCACCCGGTCACCGACAATATGCCCATACTGATCATTGACCTCTTTAAAGTCATCAATATCAATAATAATTAAACCGGTTTGATGGAGCTTGTCCGGATTCTGATTCAGATATTGAATATATTCTTCTAGCGCCAGACGATTGGAGACTCCGGTCAGGGTATCGGTATTCGCCATATTACGTAGCTGGAATTCCAGCAAATCCCGTTCAGCCAAGCGTGCCTGCAACTGCCTGAGTGCAGCAAATAAAGAGGTGGGTGAGGAATCTGGAACTGTGGCCGTCTGCGGCTGGGCTTCAGATAGCTCTAAAATCAGATCTCGCGCTTCAATTAAAGGTTTAAATACCTTAAAACGCGCATAGACCATGGTAAACAGCGCTGCCAGCAAGGAAATAATCGACACCGACAGCGTCAGGATAAACTGCTGCCAGGCAGCATGGCGCTCCTGCTGGGCCAGCCAGACACTATAATCCAGCAGATATTTCTGCAGATTCACCACTGTCGTAAATTTATCGACAATCTTCAGAGTCAATTCAATTCCGCTTAATGAATACGGGCGCGCATGCAGACTTTCTTCAATCAGCTGGCTGACAATAGGAACCCCCTGATCCAGATATTTTTGTTTAACCTGTTGATGCAGTCCCAGGTATTCAGGCGTTTTGTACTGTTCAGGCTGAATCGAGTTGACCAGATCCCATAAATAATAAGATTGCCGCTGGCTCTGTAAGGAATAAGCCAGGTTCTGTTCAGGAATTGGTTCTTTAAAAGTCACGGCCGCCATAATCGTCGAGGCCAGACGTCCGGCCTGATCACGTAAATCGGCCAGTACCAGAATCAGACTATAGGACTCCGACAGCATGGTCTTTTTGCCTTCCGACTGCATCATGACATGCTTCAGCACCTCATAGACTTCATCCCAGGCACGAAACATGGCCTGAATGGCCTGATCCAGCTGTGCTGAACTGCGCTGGGCATAGGGTTGTGCAGCATAGGCATCCACCGCAGCACGTCCTTTTGCCAAAGCCGGTTTTAAATCGGTGGTCAAGGCATTGGCCTGTGCAGCAAAACCGGCGCTATTTAACAATTGCATGGTGTGTTCAATCTGCAGATCGACCCGCTCTCGAAACAGGGTCAGCTCTTTCAGGTTGGCACTGAGTTCATCTGGAGTACTGGACATGACCTTATTGGCCGGACCACGTTCGCGTGAAATCTCATTGGCCAGATCGGCCACATGACGTAAGACTGAAATTTCGGTCAGCACCACATCGGACTGCTGATAAGAGCGATAACTCTTCAGCGTCACCGGAACCGAAATAAACAGAATCGACAGGATGATAATGAGCATAGAAATAAACAGACGCTGCTTAGTATTCTCTGAATGCAAGCGATGGGACATGTTTATAACCTCACTACCATGAGCATGAACTGAACGTATTGAATCAACAAAGGCAGAGCAACGACCTGAAGCGGATGACCACACTGCTGAGGAAAAAATAACAGGACAGCGGTAGCGTTCATTCAACTATAAGTCGAATAAATCAGCAAGATAACTAAAAAATTGTGACAAGGTTAACAAATTTATTGATTAAATTGAATAAAAACCGACGAAATTAGAGTAAGTTTCTATTTTTTTTGAAGGGCAACCGAGATTGCATTATCTTAAAAATTAAATATAAGCCAATGATTTATATAATAAAAAATAAGGTTTTAAAAATTGTATAAAAAATTAAAGAAAACATTTTACAGCTGCATCAAATAAGTGCATAATGCACCGCATTGGGGCGACTTTAGATATTCCTCAGCAGAATTTTAAATTTTCCCGCAAATTTTGGCTAAAAAATCCCGGTTTTCGTTGAAAACCGGGATTTTTTTATGGTCATATATTCAATAGCGCTTTTTAATTCAAGAAATATTGCACCAATATAGTGCACAATAAATTTATACTTAAGCGGTTTTTAATCCTGACTACAGGATTCAGGCATAAAAAAAACCCAGCCTTGGGGAAAGCTGGGCATATAAAAAGTAAAACTTTGTGGAGAATCTCAGTGCAGTTCCTCTAACCTCTAGTCCTGCATCAAGAAAAATCATGACCGAAATCACAATTTCGATAAAGCCGACCAAACGGTATAACTTTATCTAGCCATTATGATACTCATCACACTTTTTGTAAAGCCTATTAAAATAGTCTACTTTTAGTTTAACCAGTATTAATAGTCAGCGAATTTAGACCTATAAAAACCAGAAAACGTAGAAAAAAAGTAAAGCGTTATCAATTTCAGCTACATAATCCTGGTCTTAAGTTTCATTTTTTAAGCTTTATGCGCTGCTTTTCACATTTTTATTAGATTGCTTTTATAGATAATTTATATTGAATCAATTCATATTAACTATAAAGAAAAGTGAGGCAGCAAACACTTTTCTTTCGCAAATGAGATTTAGCCGCTTGTTCTTTATACACTTTTTAGGTTGACAACAGATTTATCAATTGACTACTTTTTCGCCCATGCACATTTTAGAGCAATTACTCAACTAAATAATCTCCTTTGTCTTCATTGACTTAATAAATTGTTACAATACAATGCCTATTGTTTAATCCATTTTTAACAAAACTGGTAACTATCATGAAAAAACTCGGTTTAGCCACAGCTTTATTATTAGCCATGACCGGTGCTCAAGCGTACCAATTCGAAGTTCAAGGTCAATCGGAATTCATCGACAACACTGTAAATGAGCAAAACTTCACTGGTGCAGTTCAAGGTACTTACTACTTCAAAAATGTTGATTCAACTAAAGGTCCTTTAGCTGAAGCTGCGTTTTTAAACCAAGCATCAAACTTCTCTTTAGCGTATAACTACGGTGAATATGATGAAAATGGTTTAGATATTGTTTCTCATACTTATGGTGCTAAAGCAGAAGCTTACATTCCAACAAAATTCGTTCCAGCTTATGCAAGCGCATCTTATAGCCATACAATTAATGACAGCAAAAATGCTTTAGCAACTGATGATCAAGGCGATCGCTATGCTTTAGAACTTGGTGCATTAGTAGCGCCAAACTTCCTGGTTGCTGTAGGTTATACCAGCGTTGCAGATCAAGTTTCTTATGATGCTTTTAACATCCTTTCTAATGGTGTTGCTAAAGCTGCTTTAGAATCTGAAACAATCGCAGATGACCAAGACGCTATTACTGCACGTACTAAATACGTGGGTGCAATTGATGGTACAAACATGGCGATCGGTTTTGAAACTGGCCTTGTTTACGGTGAAAGCACTGCTTATGCATTAAAAACTGATCTTTACTTAACACCTGCTCTTAGCGTAGGTGCTTCTTATGCTGAAACTAGCGCTGATATCGCTAACGATAAAGCTTGGGGTGCAAACGTAAATTACTTCATCACTCCAGCAGTTGCAGTTGGCGCAAGCTATGTAAATGCTAATGCTGAAGGTGACGTGCGTGACACTCAAACTGTTGGCTTAAATGCTAAATTCCGTTTCTAATCTGATTTAGAAACTGATGTAAAAAAGACGCTCTATGAGCGTCTTTTTTTGTTTGAAAGAAATGATTATTCCGGACTACGCACAATACTCAGGAAATATAAATGCCGTTCATATTGATCCAGAATATCCTGTAGTAAATCTTCCTGGGTCCAGTCCATCACATCGTAGTTCTGCCCGCCCTCTCTTAAAAATACCTCAGCCTGATAAAACGGCGCATCGGCCGTGACTTCTGGCATAAAGCTCGGCGGCACAGTTTCACGGGACACCACCTGATAAATAAAGTTAATCTCATGCTGATGATCGACCTTTAAACGCAGGCCATCTTCCAGCGAATCAATCGACACAGTCAGATGCCGCTTTTGAAACTCCTTCTGAATATTCTCGAAAGCCTGCTGTACCTGAATCTGAATATACTGTTCTACCTCAGCCTGGCTATGCGGATAATGCATGATCAGCCCCAGACGCTGTTGCCAGCTGCGTGGATTATGAATGGCGCGCGGCGTAATCCGTGCTTCCTGCAAGGCATTCATTTTGGTGACATCTAGCCGTAGGGCTTTGAGCAGGCCCCAGCACATCAGCAGCAGAATGAGGGTAAATGGCAAGGCACTCATAATGGTGGCCGACTGGAGCGCACTCAGGCCACCGGCCAATAGCAGGATAATCGCCAGCACCGCCATCAATACGGTCCAGAACAGCCGTTGCCAGACCGGAGAATGTTCCGTTTTTGCAGTGAGAAAATCTGTGACCAGCGCACCTGAATCTGCCGAAGTAACAAAAAACAGCATCACCAGCAGGGTCGCCAGCAGACTCATGATGGAGGCAAAAGGCAGATTACTTAAAAACTCAAACAGGGCCACCGAGGAGTCCTGCTGTACTGCGGTCATCAATTGCAGATTCGCTTCATGCAAAATGCTATACAGCGCGGCATTGCCCATAAAACCCATCCAGACCAGGGTAAAACCAGTCGGAATCAGCATTACCCCCACAATAAATTCACGGATACTGCGTCCTTTGGATACCCGGGCAATAAACAGTCCCACAAATGGCGACCAGGAGATCCACCAGGCCCAGTACATGATGGTCCAGCCCCCAATCCAGCCACTCGGTTGATAGGCATATAAATTGAAGGTCATATGAAACAGATTCGAGGCATACTGACCAATATTCTGAATGGTGGTTTGTAGTAAATAGATACTCGGCCCCGTTATAAATACAAATAACAGCAGCACCACCGCCAGCACCAGATTCAGCTCTGACAGCCGTTTAATACCTTTGTCCAGACCAAAAAACACCGATAAAGACGCCATGCTGCTGACCACAATAATCAGGATCATCTGGGTACTGGCACTTTGTTCAATCCCGAATAAATAATTCAGCCCCGAATTGATCTGAGTCACACCAAAACCTAAAGTGGTGGCAATTCCGAAGACAGTGCCGAGCGTGGCAAAGGTATCAATCCCATCTCCGAGCGGGCCGTAAATTTTTGAGCCAATCAGCGGATACAGGGCCGAACGGACTTTTAGCGGCAGATTGTGCCGGTAAGCAAAATAAGCCAGTGCCAGCCCGACCAGCGCATAAATGGCCCAGGCATGAATGCCCCAGTGGAAAAAAGAAATGCGCATCGCCTGCTGTGCTGCCTGGATGGTGGCCGGCTCACCGACCGGTGGCGAGACATAGTGCATCACCGGTTCAGCCACGCCAAAGAACATCAGGCCAATGCCCATCCCAGCAGTAAACAGCATCGCAAACCAGGAACCCTGATGATATTCCGGCTGGCTATGGTCCGGACCGAGCTTGATTTTGCCCATATCGGACAGTGCAATATAAATCAGCAGAATCAGGAATACCGCCACTGACAGTACATAGAACCAGCTAAAAGAATCAGTAATCCACTGGTTCATGCGCTGGGTCAGCAGTTCAAAACTATTGGGCGCCAGCAGCACCACCGCCAGAAAAATCGCAATAACCGCGACCGTACTGATAAATACATTCGGATTGATATTGCCCCACCAGGGCAATTTTTCGGAAGGCATAACTCCCCCATTTTATTTTTAAAGATGATAGACAGACGCTTTAGGTCCGGGCAGCATTCACCGCAAAGGTGAACAAAAGATGAGTGTCGTGAGCTTAAACTCGCGCACAGCTTAGTCCTCTCGCAGCAGAAACACTATTGAACTGCTGTAACACAATAGCCCAAGCCGATGATTAATCTTTATTTCTGGGCAAATGACGAATGTATTGCAGGGCAATCAGCCGGGAAACAATTAAGGCCAGATACATCACCCCGCAAAACATTTGCAGCATGGCAATCACCCGTACTGCCGGACCAATCGGCATCAGGTCAGACAGGCCGGTGGCAGACTGCAAACTGAAACTCAGAAACAGTAGATCCAGCCAGCTTTGTAAATCTGGTTGGGTCGGATGATAAAAACTGGAAGGATCCAGTATCTGGCAAATATTGTAAACAAAGGCAAACGCCCAGGCAATTAAGGTGAATACTGCGCCGGCGGCAAACAGTTCATCGCGGGTTAGATAACGGTCTTCAAACATATAACGCAGCAAACCATAGGCCGCACTTAAATAGGCCGCGGCTTCAAAGGCATGGCTAATCACCAGCACGGTCGGGTTGTTAACCCCCAGTACAATCAGCAGGGAAAAAAACAAGGCGCCCGTAACAAAGCTCAGCCCTAAAAAAGTAAACATCGGGGTCTGGCGAATGACTTTGGCAATTAACAGCAATACCACCACACCCAGCATCCAGATCAGCACGCGATAGGTGGCATGATGACTGAGCAGCGACAACACGAGAATAAAAAACTGCATTAACAGCAGCCAGGCCGAAGGCAACAGCCGGAATCCTTTCCATAAATCAATGAATGCTTGCATGGGCACATCCTGGGTATCTTGGTGTAATGCGGACATCACTTTCTTTTTTGTTCTGATTACCATAGCATGCTTAAAAGCGCAGACAGATCACTCCTTTGTATGAAAATTACAGAAAAAGTACGTCAAGAAATCACCCAGATTGAATTCCGGGATGACCTTTCTCAGGATAAAAAAATTGCCAAAATCACCCATCTGGCCTGTGCCACCTGTGCCGGTGTCGCCATTCAGCCCCTGCCTTTTGCCGATATTCTGATTCTGACACCCTTACAAGGCTACTTTGCCAGCCGGATTGCTGCCATTCACGGTATTAAACTGACCGACAATGAAGCGCTGGACTGGGTCAAGGAACTGATCGGGCTGGTGGGTTTGGGCATCGCCGCGCAGCAGATTGCACTGGGGGTCTGGAAAACCGTGACCTTTGGCTTTGGCGGCCTGCTGACCATTCCGCTGGTCTACGGCCTGACTTTTGCGATTATGAAAGTGGCCGATTTGTATTTTTCTCATAAAGCCCGCAATGAAAAGCTCAGTGAGGAACGCATTAAAGCGGTATGGAAACAGGCGTTCCAGCAAGGTAAAAAGCAGGGACAGGCTCAGGCAGAGCAGCTGCAACAGCCAGAGGATTAAGCCATGACCCGATCGTCCTCACCCTCACCGATTCACTATCTCCGTAAAAATTTTGATGCGCTGGCCATCACCACCGTATTGGCCAAACTGGCCTGGAACGAACACAGGCCGCAACTGACTGAAGCGGATCAGGCGGTACTGGCCGCATTAAGACGCAGTCATGCTGAACTGGCAAACGCCCCTCTGGAAGATATTCAGGCTTATTTACAGGGTTTTGATGAGCAGCAGATTGTCGGGCTGGTATCGACGGTTAAAGGCATGTTGCATGATATGGAGTTTGTACGGCTGGACCATGAAGATGGCGACAGTCTGTATGCCGCGTATCTGAACCAGCACGACCATACCGATTTTGATGTGCTTCTGGCCGATCAGCACAGCGGCGAAAGCTGGCAACTGCAACTAAAAGCCATCGAAGGTACTGGCACCGGCAAAGACTGGATTGCTGCCCCTCCTGAAGAAATGTTGCTTGCCACTGAAGAAATCGCGGCACAGTTGGGTCTGGAAAGTTCTGGTCTCAGCCCCAAAGAGCTGACCCAGAGCGTGGAAGATGCGATTGATGTAATTGTCACCGCCAAAGACCCGAATGATGAACATTTCTGGGACTACTTTCCGGCCATCTCCGTGGCCAGTGTTTCACTGGCGATTTATGAACTGTTCCGGCGCTATCAGCAGCAGGAAATCAGCTGGTCAGAATTTAAATGGATGGTGGCCAAAGTATCTGGCATCAAGGTCAGTAAAATTGCCTTTATTGGTCTGCTGTTGGGTCTACCGGTGGTCGGTCAGGTCACGGGTGCCTACCTGGTCGCCAAGCTGTTACTGAATGCCAAAGCAACCTGGTTTGAAAAAGAATCAGCGCTATATCGCAAACTACAGGCCTACTGGGCCAGCAAGCAAAAACCGCAGCCATAAAAAAGCCCCTTGCGGGGCTTTTTTTAGGCATATCTGCTCATCTTAGTGATCAGATGCACCTGAGATACCAATACCGGTTTGTGAGCGTACGAACTGTGCATCGAATGCTTTACGTTCAGCTTGTGCTTGCGCAGAGTTGTCAGTGATAGAGAACAACCAGCAGCAGAAGAATGAAAGTGGCATTGCAAAGATCGCAGGACCATTGAATGGGTTGATTGGTGTGTCAGAAATTTGAAGCGTATCTACCCAAACTGCTTTAGACAATACAATCAAGGTGACTGCTGCAACTAAGCCTGCTACCCCACCAATCACTGCACCGCGAGTCGTTAAGCCTTTCCAGAACATAGATAGTACAAGTACTGGGAAGTTTGCACATGCTGCTACAGAGAATGCTAAACCGACCATGAACGCAACGTTTTGTTTCTCGAAAAGAATACCCAAGATCATTGCGAAGATTGCTAAGCCTAAAGTTGCGATTTTAGACATGCGCAGTTCAGATTCAGGTGTAGTTTGACCTTTCTTGAATACGTTGGCATACAAGTCGTGAGAGATTGCTGAAGCACCTGACAGGGTCAGACCGGCAACCACCGCAAGAATTGTGGCGAATGCAACCGCTGAAATGAAGCCCATGAACAGGTCGCCACCGACTGCATCAGACAGGTGTACCGCTGCCATGTTGTTACCACCCACCAGCTCAAGTTTGCCAGTGACTGCCATTTTCGCGACATCCAGGAATTGCGGGTTGTTGGCCACATACAGGATCGCACCGAAACCAATGATGAAGGTTAACAGGTAGAAGTAACCAATAAAGCCGGTTGCAACCACAACAGATTTACGTGCTTCTTTGGCATCTTTTACCGTGAAGAAACGCATCAGGATGTGTGGCAAACCTGCAGTACCGAACATTAATGCCAGACCCAGTGAGATCGCATCAATCGGGTTAGATGCCAGGCTACCTGGACCCATGATATTGGCTGCATCAGCCAGGCTCAGGTCATGTACCTTCGAGAACACCTGAATTGATTGTTCAAACATGTTGGTGAAGCTGAAGCCCACGCCTTTCATTACCATGAAGGCCATGAAGGTTGCACCAGACAGTAACAGTACCGCTTTAATGATCTGTACCCAGGTCGTTGCCAGCATGCCGCCGAACATAACGTAAGCCATCATCAATAAGCCAACCAGCACAACCGCGATGTTATAGTTCAGACCGAACAGCAGTTTGATCAGCTGACCTGCACCCACCATCTGTGCAATCAGATAGAACGCGACAACGACTAGCGAGCTGAATGCTGCTAGGGTACGTACCGGTTTTTCTGATAAACGGAAGGAAACTACGTCAGACAGGTTGTATTTACCCAGGTTACGTAAACGTTCTGCAATCAGGAACAATACGATTGGCCAGCCCACCATGAAGCCCAGTGAGTACAGCAAGCCGTCGAAGCCTGACATAAACACCATGGCGGAAATACCCAGGAAAGACGCAGCCGACATATAGTCACCGGCAATAGCCAGACCGTTTTGGAAACCTGAAATACCACCACCGGCAGTATAGAAGTCTTTGGTATTGGTGGTTTGTTTCGCCGCCCATTTGGTAATGAACAGGGTCGCACCCACAAAGATCAGGAACATGATAATTGCAGGCCAGTTGGTGGCTTGTTGTTCTGCTGCGCCCAGATCAGGTGCGGCAAAAGCCATACCTGACATCATCAACGCTGAAGCTGCAGCAGCTTGCGCCTTCAATGAAGTCCATTTCATCTTAGTCTTGTCCTTTTTGTTGTGCAATTGCTTCTACTTCACGCATTGCTTCTTCATTCAGTTGATCCAGCTTGTTATTCGCAATATAGGAATACACTGCACACAAAATGAAAGATAACACGATGATGCCCAGACCCAGTGGAATACCCCAGGTCGTCACGCCACCAGAAATGGAAGATAATAGAAACTCTTTGTTATAGCCAACTAACAACATGAAGCCGACATAAACGATTAACATGATTGCGGTAAGCGTCCAGCTAAGATTACGCTTTTTTGCAACCATTTCTTTGAATTTTGGATTGTGTAGAATTCGATCTACTTGAGCCTCATCCATAGTTTTACTCCTTGAAACACCCAGCCTTAGGCGTAATTTTTAATTTGAATTATATTCATGATGAAAACTAACAAGTTTGTAGGGTGCTTGTAATTTAGACTTTGGTCGTTAAATTTTGAGCAATTCAAACTGATGCGTTCACGAATAGAGTATTATAACGCGAGATAAATACACCGCGGGTATTATGAACAGCTGGCTGATTATCGGGGTGTTAGCCCTTTATATTGCATTACTTTTTATTTGTGCATTTTTTGGTGAAAAACATGCGAGCCGCCTCAGTACGCGCGGTCGTATGCTGCTGTTCAGTCTGACCTTGGGCGTCTACTGTTCATCCTGGACCTTTTACGGGGCCACTGGTGCAGCGGTGCGTGAAGGCATTATCTTCCTACCGATCTATTTAGGGCCGCTCTTGTTCGTGGCGGTTGGCTATGACATCTGGCGCCGTTTGGGACGGGTCCGGCAGCATCATGCCATTTCCTCGATTGCCGACTTCGTGGCAGCGCGATATGGCAAAAGTGGTGCCCTGGCCTCGCTGGTGACCATTCTGGCAGTCATTGCGATTATTCCCTATCTGGCCCTGCAGTTACGCGCAATTGCCTTAAGTGCTGCCGTGATTCTGGATCAGACCACCCATGTCGAAAGTACCACCAATGGTGTACTGTTTTTAACCGCGCTGCTGGCAATTCTGGCGATGCTGTTTGGCACCCGGCAAATTGCCAACACCGAACAGCACGGCGGTTTAATGCTGGCGGTGGCGTTTGAATCTTTCGTCAAGCTGTTTGCCCTGCTCTGTGTGGCCGGTTTCTTTGTCTTTGAATCGGCCGATAACCTGAAGCAGATCAGCAATGATGTGGCCCAGACCTTCCATGAAGTGCAGCTGTTGGGCGTACCGGAAACTTTCTGGGTGCAAACCCTGCTCGCCGCACTGGCGATTATCTGCTTGCCACGCCAGTTCCACGTGGCGGTGGTCGAATTACGCGATGAAAAACATATTCGCGGGGCACGGCGCTGGTTTGCCGTTTATCTGATTTTAACCACCATCGCGATTATTCCAATTGCCAGCTGGGCCTTACATGCCGCGCCGCAATATCTGATGATTCCGGATGTCGCGGTGCTGTCCTTACCGCTCAGCTATAATCAGGAATGGCTGACCTTACTGGCCTTCCTGGGTGGTTTTTCGGCTTCAACCGGGATGTTGCTGGTATCTTCGGTGGCGCTGTCGATCATGCTCAGTAATGACCTGATCATGCCGGCGCTGTGGCGCTCGGGCCTGATTTCGCGTCATGACAAACGGTTGCCACTGGTGCTGAAATTCACCCGCCGCATCTGTATTCTGGCGGTGATGCTGCTTGGCTTCCTGTTCTTCCATTTCTTTAATGATATTGACCAGCTTTCGGTCTTCGGTTTACTGGCCTTTAGTGCGGTAGCGCAGTTCTCCCCTGCCCTGATTGGCGGGCTGTACTGGCGCGGCGGCAGTAAACAGGGTGTTTATGCCGGCCTGATTGTCGGTTTTATCATGTGGGCCTATACCCTGCTCTGGCCAACGGTTTTACGCAGTCTGCCAGAACAGTTCTCAGCGATTACCCAGTATTATTTAACTGTGGGGCCATTTGGTATTAATGGCTTACGTCCGGAAGCGCTGTTAGGTTTTGAATCTTTTGCGCCGCTGACACATGGGGTGGTCTGGTCACTCGGTCTGAACCTGTTGCTGTATGTCTGGGTATCGCGCATATTCCGCCCGAGTGTGGCTGAACAGATTCAGGCTGAAAGTTTCTTCTACTATGAAACCAAGCCGCTGCCATCGCACACCACCAGCAATGAAGTCAGCTATTCGCATCAGGATGTGGCGCGTTTAAAAGTCGGTGACCTGATTACGCTGGCCAAACGCATTACCGGCGATGAGCCAACCATGCAGGCCTTTCGGCAGTTCAGTGAACAGAATAATGTGGTGCTGAATGAAAACAGCAATGCCAACGGCATGTGGTGGCGTTTTACCGAACAGTACCTGGCCGGCACCATTGGCGCGGCATCGGCGCGAACCCTGCTCACCACGGCGATGGTCAACAATGGTCTGGCACTGGGTCAGGTCGCCAATATTCTTGACCAGGCCTCCCAATGGCAGCGCTTTAACCAGAATCTGATCATGACCATGATCGACCACATGACCCAGGGGGTGAGCGTGGTCGATGAAAATATGTGTCTGGTGGCTTGGAACAATCAATATCTAAAACTGTTTGATTATCCAAAAGATATTGTCTATGTCGGCTGTCCAATTGCCGACCTGATCCGCTATAACGCCGAGCGCGGCGAATGTGGCCCGGGCTCGGTGGAAGAACACGTGCGTAAACGGATTCACTGGATGAAAGTCGGCAGTGCGCATGAGTTTGAACGTATCCGTAAAGATGGCCGCGTGATTCAAATGCGCGGTAATCCGATTGAAGGCGGTGGCTTCGTGACCACCTTTGCCGATATTACCGCCTTCCGTGAAAATGAAGCGGTCCTTGAAGCACGCGTGCAGGATCGTACCCAGCAATTGGCCGATGCCCTGGCCGAACAGCAGCTGGCGCGCGAACAGGCCGATAAAGCCAATATGTCCAAGAGCCGCTTTATTGCCGCGGCCAGTCATGACCTATTACAGCCGATGCACGCAGCCCGTCTGTTCAGTACCGCGCTAGAGCAAAGCATCCAGTCGGATGATGACCGCAAAACCTTGCAGCAGCTGGATCGTGCCCTGCATGGCGCTGAAAGTATGTTGTCTGCGCTGCTGGATATTGCCCGTTTAGAAGGCGGCACCATTCAGCCGAAACGTCAGCCTTATCCACTGCATGACTTGCTCAGTGATCTGGAACTGCAATTTAAATCCATTGCCGCGCAGCGGGGCATCCAGTTTGCCGTGCATGATGCCCAGTTCTGGATTGACACCGATCCGCAATGGATTCGCCGGATTATCCAAAACTTTGTCAGCAATGCACTGCGTTATACCGCCAAAGGCAAAGTCGTGGTCGGGGTATTACGTTCTGCACAGCGTCCGCAGCATATCCGCATCGGGGTCTGGGATACCGGTCCCGGCATTGCCGAAGAACAGCGCATTAAACTGTTCCAGGAATTTGAACGTTGCGGCCATACCTCGCCGTGGGGTGAACAGGGTCTGGGCCTCGGTCTGGCCATTGTGCAGCGTATGACCAGCCTGCTGGATTATCCGGTCTATGTCTATTCCACTCTCGGACAGGGCTCCTGCTTCATGATTGAAGTACCGGTGGTGGATGCACCTAAAGCCGTGGCTGCACCGGTTCAGGCCGTACCGCTGAAAACCAAGGCCTATAAAATTCTGTGTCTGGATAATGATGAAACCATTTTAGAAGGCATGGCGACCTTATTGGGCAAATGGGGCTATCAGGTCTTTAAAGCCACCGAACCGGAACAGGCCCTGGAGATTATCCAGCAGGAAAATATTCAGGTCTGGCTGGTCGATCAGCATTTAAATAACAATAAAGTCGGTCTGGACTTTATTCTGGCCAACCGTCAGGAAAATGTACCAGTGGCATTAATTACCGCCGATTCGGATCCGGAATTACCGCAGCGTCTAAAAGAGCTGAATATCGTGTTGCTGAAAAAACCGCTGAAACCGGCCTCCTTGCGAGCCTGGTTATCCGGTCTGAAAATTTCAGCTTAGGCTGACATATTTTGAAACCTCTTTGCGGCTTCGGTAACAAAGAGGTTTTGTATTTTGGGCCTGAAAATGGCGATTTATTGCAGCCCGCTAGGCAAAACTGCTCAAAACAGGCGCTATCTGCCTGACAGCCATTGGCAGAAAATTCCATTGAATTATTTACTATGGCAAAGGCTACCAAAAATCTCAGTGTACAGCTGTATACCTGGTTACAAAATTTTAATCTTATGATTTTTAAAATTATTTTTTGATTAAAAAATACACATTAGACTTTAGTCGTATATCTGATATGTAGCAATACGCGCATAAAAAAGACATTAAAAAGAAAAGATCAGTGTTTAGTCTGGAGATGAGCCCTTGAACGTCCTGTCCGGAGCTGATCATCATCCAGCCTAGAGGAGTTTTTTGATGAGTCTTTCAAGCGCAGTACAGCAAGGTCATGAGCAGAACCAACAGTTTCACCGTCAGTATGGCGCCAATGCCCTGTTGCCGGCCATCGACTGGAAAACCCTGTTTCAGCACAGCAAATTAGAACATGCGCATATTGAAGCCCTGAATACCATTTATCAAACCGCTGTACCGCTGGCCTTACAGGTCTTTGATGAACTGCATTTTGATGTATTTAGTCCGGCAGCCTATAAACCACAAGGACTGGGCCTGTTTGAAAAACTGTCTGAACAGGAACAGAAACTGCTGCGTTCGCTGGAAACTGAATGTGACTGTCTTGGTGCCACCACCCGTCACCAGATCTGGAGCATGCTGCTGCGCGGTGGTGCGGTCCTGGTATTTAAAGCCTGGCTCGGCAAAGTCAAAACCGATAAAACCGAACTCGATACCAGCCAGTTTGATGAACTGTCCGATTTACTGTTTATCAAAACCCCGCCGCATGAACTGGCACAGCGTTTAGGTGTAGATATTCATTCCCATGAAGATCATATCTTCCTGATGTATGGCAATGATGTCTATTTGGACCGTTTTAACAGTCTGGAAACTGCCGCGCTATTTGTCGATTTAGGCGTCTATGATCCGGCATTTTTAAGCCTGCGCGATGACCGTATTGCCGACTACTTAAAATCTCAGGACTATGTGACTCAGGAACAGATTGATGAATTGCAATGCGCTTTGAATCCGCTGTTCTGTACCGATGCCACACCGAAACAGGATTGTCTGGCTTAAGCCTTAGCCGATCTGCAAAACAAAAAGGACATCATTTGATGTCCTTTTTATATATTTTTCAATATTTAGATTTTCTTTTCTTCAATATTCAGCGCATTAATCGCCAATACCGCCTGGGTACGGTTTTGTACGCCCAGTTTACGGAAAATCGCCGTCACGTGTGCCTTAATGGTCGCTTCAGAAACATCCAGTTCATAGGCAATCTGTTTATTCAGCAAACCTTCAGCCACCATCATCAACACACGGAACTGCTGCGGCGTTAAGGACTGAATCCGCTCTGCCAGTGCAGTTTCATCGGCAGCACGCGGGTCAAAATTGACATTGGCCGGCAGGTTTGGCGGTAACCAGATTTCGCCTTCCAGCACCTGACGAATCGCTTCGCCAATATGGCTTGGGTGGGCAGATTTTGGAATATAACCCATGGCACCATGCGCAATGGCACGCTGGATAATCGACACTTCTTCATGTGCCGACACCACAATAATCGGAATTGAAGGATATTGTGCACGCACATGCACCAGCGCCGAGAAACCCGAAGCGCCTGGCAAATTTAAATCGAGGAGAACAAGATCAGGTTCAGGTCCTTTTTCTAAACGTTCATAGAATTCATTGACTGCAGCAGTTTCATGAATTTGAGCTTGCGGTAAGCTATAGCGTACAGCCTGAATTAAAGCATGACGAAACAGCGGATGATCATCAACGATTAAAATATTCATAAGTGACGTGAGAGATCTTGTGCACAATGGCTCCTATTCTACCCATACAAATGCAGTTAAGGATATGCAAGAGTGAACTATTTTTGGCTTAAACGAGATTTTTTGTCCGATTATTCATATTTTCTTACATTTTCTTAAATCTGAGATAGGAAATCTGATTTTGATATAACATTTATCAGCCTGATTCAGATGCTTATCTGAGTCGCATATAAGTATAAATTTCAATTATTTATTTCATTAAATTTAGTTATTAATTGCTCATTTTAAAGTTATCTGAAAAACAGATAACTTTTCTGTATTTGCTTATTTTACAGGGTAATTCAACTATTGATTAATAACAGACATTCCGAGATCAACCACAATTCAGGTAAGCCTATGTCTGTTTTCAATTCAACCAAACCGCTCAATATTGTCGCAGTATCGGGCGGCTTAAATCATCCGTCTAAAACCGAAGCTTTGGTGCAAGCCATTATTGATGAACTGGGCGAAGCCACCCCGATTCAGGTGCATTTTATTAAATTCAGTGAAATTGCCCCTTTGCTGGGCGGTGCCATTTACCGCAAGCAGTTACCACAGCGCGTGCAGGATGATCTGGCTGCCGTTGAAGCAGCGGATGCATTAATTGTCGGTACACCGGTATATCGCGCCTCCTTTACCGGTCTATTCAAACATTTCTTTGATTTTGTCGAACAGACTGCGCTGGTAGATGTACCGGTATTACTGGCGGCATCGGGGGGTAGTGACCGCCATGCCTTGGTACTGGAGCATCAGCTGCGTCCGTTATTCAGCTTTTTCCAGGCGCAAACCTTGCCTATTGGTGTCTATGCCACAGACCGTGACTTTACCCTGGAATACACCATCCATAGCGAGGCCCTGCGTGACCGGATTACGTTGGCTGTGGCACGCGCCCTGCCCATTCTGGAATGGGCACCGGCCAAAGGCCAGCGCGCCGAAGTGGTGAAAAGTAAAACCCAGCAGGCCAACCAGAACCTGGGCATTAATAAACAGATTGAGCAGGATGAAGTACTACCTTCTGCTGCAGTACCTAGTCTGGATGCAGCAGAATCGCGTCTGCATCAGAACAAGGTCAAACCGCAAGTGGCTTAATCTGCTGACCCGCTGGCATCCCCTTCTTCCGAGTGTAGTCTTGGCCATTGATCCTGCGGATTCAGGCTTGCAGCAGCCTGGGTCCGCAAGCTTGCAGCGAAACATCGCTGCAATGCCGGATCAAATAAACACAACAACAGGCCCCTTATTTTTCCCTCAAGACTCGGCTTGAGGGATTTTTTCATTTTATCTGACTCAATGAAATGAGAATGAAGCGGTTTTAGTCCTAAGAATAAAAACTGGGATCTGGCACTTTGCCAGTCAGCACCCATTCGCCCAGTTCCTGATATTTATAATCTACCGGATCATGCAGGGTCTGAGTACGCACATTGCGCCAGAAACGGTCCAGATTCAGCTGGGCGGTGGTGGCCCGTGCGCCCATTACCTGAAACATCTGCTCGGTAATATATAAAGAGGTATTGGTCGAGGCAATTTTGGCCGTAGCAATGGCCACCGCTACTTCACCGCGCTGTTCAGCCGTGAGTTCCGGTCCGATGCGCCAAGCCTGCTGCACACTCTGCACGGCTTTATCTGCCAAAAGCCGGACACTTTCTAGCTGCAGATAAAACTCGGCGCAATGCCGTTGAATAAACGGGTCATCCACCGCCTGCTCGACCCGAGATTTGGACCAGGCTTTTTGACCTTGCACGCTCTGAATCGCTGTTTCAAATGCCCCTTCGGCCACACCCAAAAACAGATGCACAAAAATCAGTTGTGCAATTAGCGGCCGCAAACTGGCATAAGGCGTACTTAGCGGTCCGGGATTCAGCAGCAATTCATGTTGATGAACACGCACCTGTTCAAAATGGGTCGTGCCGCTATCGGTCTGGCGCTGTCCCATATTGTGCCAGTCACCCAGAAAATGGACACCACTCCGGGTACTCGGAATCACCGCAATCAAAAGCCTGCCGGTCGCATCATAACCGGAACAGAGCAACAGGTCTGAATCGACCGAACCGGAGCAGAAGCTTTTATCGCCCTGAAACAGATATTCAGAATCTGCAACCGGTGTGACCGTGGTACGCCGATCCAGCGGATTCAGGGCATTGCCCCAGAACAGCTGCTGCTGAACTGTCTGTTGTAACCAGTGCTGATATTGTACGGGCTGGGCAAACAGCTGCACGGTGGCAATCAGTAAATGATGAAAGGCATAGACATGCGCCAAGGAGCTGTCCGCTTGTGCCAAAATCTGGACCGTTTTAAATATGATCGGCCAGGTGGCACCCTGCCCGCCATATTCTGTCGGGATTGATAAACTCAACAATCCGCTACGGCGAATCAGATCACGCTCTGCTTTGGGATTACCACCCTGCCGGTCACGTTCAGCAGCGGTCTAGGCAAACTGGCGGGCCAGTTGTCGGGCAATTTCACGCGGGTCTAAAACAGTGGCCGTAGTCGGGTTCATCTGAAAATCATATCCTTGATCAATCGTAATACTGTGGGTGGAGCTGGCTGTTGTGCTCGCATCGTGTCCAGCTATGCTACACGGTTTTCAGTATAAAAATACCGCCTACGAGAGGCGGTATCTTAATATTTATTTTTAACGGCTGGCTTGCACCGTGGCAATCAGCTGATCTACCACTTGTGGTTCTGCCAGGGTTGAGGTATCGCCCAGACTATCCAGCTCATTGGCGGCAATTTTTCTCAAGATCCGGCGCATGATTTTACCGGAACGGGTTTTTGGTAAGGCCGGTGCCCAATGCAGCGCATCTGGAGTGGCCACCGGTCCCAGAATTTTCCGGACCCAGTTGACCAGTTCGGTACGCAGCTCATCACTTTCTGTCACGCCGGCTTGCAAGGTAACAAAGGTACAAATGCCCTGACCTTTAATATCATGCGGCATGCCCACCACCGCGGCTTCGGCCACCGCATCATGTGCCACCAGCGCACTTTCAATTTCAGCCGTGCCCAAACGGTGTCCGGAAATATTCAGGACATCATCGACCCGGCCGGTAATCCAGTAATAGCCATCTTTATCGCGGCGCGCGCCATCTCCGGTAAAGTAACTGCCCGGATAGGTGGCAAAATAGGCTTCAATAAAGCGAGCCGGATCACCCCAGATGGTGCGCATTTGCCCCGGCCAGGAATCCTTGATAATCAGATTACCTTCGGCTTCGCCTTCCAGCTCATTGCCTTCAGCATCAACCAGAGCCGGTTGTACCCCAAACAGCGGACGCGTGGCCGAGCCCGGTTTCAGTGGCGTTGCGCCCGGCAGCGGCGACATCAGAATCCCGCCGGTTTCAGTTTGCCACCAGGTATCCACAATTGGGCAGCGACTTTCACCAACCACAGTGTAGTACCAATTCCAGGCTTCCGGGTTAATCGGTTCACCGACCGAACCCAGCAGACGCAGGCTGCTACGGTCACTTTCCCGTACAAAGCTGTCACCTTCACGCATCATGGCACGAATCGCAGTAGGTGCGGTATATAAAATCGTGACGTTGTGTTTATCAATCAAATGCCCGGTGCGCGCCCAGGTCGGATATTGCGGCACCCCTTCAAACATCACTGTGGTGGTGCCATTCGATAATGGCCCGTAAATTACATAGGAGTGCCCGGTCACCCAGCCGACATCGGCGGTACACCAGAACACATCATCCTGTTTAATATCAAACACTTCACGGAAGGTACTGTTGACATAAGTCAGATAACCGCCGGTGGTGTGCAGCACCCCTTTCGGCTTACCGGTTGAGCCGGAGGTATATAAAATAAATAACGGGTCTTCGGCATTCATTGGCTCAGGCGGGCAAATTTCATTGACCGTCATGATTTCCATGTGATACCACAGGTCACGCCCGGCTTTCATTTCAATCGGGTTACCGGTCCGGTGGACCACAATCACGTTTTGCACCGACTCGGTACCGGCCACAGTAAGGGCCTGATCGACATTGGCCTTTAAATAAATCGGCTTGCCGCCGCGCATGGCCGAATCTGCGGTAATCACCAGTTTGGCCTGGCTGTCTTCAATCCGGCTGGCCAGCGAATCTGGAGAGAATCCACCAAACACCACACAATGCACCGCGCCAATCCGGGCACAGGCCAGCATGGCAATGGCAGCCTCGGACACCATTGGCATATACAGCACTACGCGGTCGCCTTTGGTGACGCCATTTTTTTTCAGCACATTGGCAAAGCGGCAGGTTTCATCGTACAGCTCACGGTAGGAAATAATTTTATGCCGTGAAGGGTGGTCGCCTTCCCAGATAATTGCCGGTTTATAAGGATGTTCTTTTAAATGCCGGTCCAGACAGTTGGCACTGACATTAAGCTGGCCATCGGCAAACCATTCAATCTTGAAATTGTCCGGATCAAAATTGGTATTTTTGACCTGGGTAAACGGTTTAATCCAGTCCAGACGCTTGGCCTGCTCGGCCCAGAACTCGTCGGGTTGTTCAATGGATTGCTGATAACGTTCGAAATATTCTGCCTCGTTGGTACGCGCAGTTTTCTTAAATTCTTCGGGTACAGGATAGATCTCATTCATATTATACTTCCTTGATCTTCTCTCATCTCATCACGAGATGTATGCCACATTCTTGATTTTTATTTCTGCATATCAGCAGTATGACGCTTATTTTTTCTCCACCACAATCATGCTTTGGTCGTAGCGATTGATTTAATTTTAAGCACAGATACACCAGCAGATTCAATGTCTTTGCCGTACTTTTCAGTATAAAAGCGGTAGCTTTATCTATAAAAACCACCCGCTTGTAGCCAAAACCGCAGTGTACTTTGCAAAAATCGGCAGCGCGCTTGCAAAATGTTTATTAAAATCCGGCCGGATTTCAGGCAAAATACGATTTTATTGCTGAGGACTGGCAGATTCGTGGCCGAAGAAAAAACCCAACTGGGCGAAGTCACCCAAGAAACTTCCGAGCTGATTCAACAGGCCACGGAAAAAACCACCCAGAAAGTCATTGAACATACCCATAAATACAATGATGCCTATTCTGCTATTGATAAAATCATGGAAGGGTTCTGGGAGCGTGTGCCCTATTTCCTGATCGCGCTTGGCGTGATTCTGATTTTCTGGCTGATTGCCCAGCTGTTTAAATTTTTTGTGAAAAAAACCTTATCCAACCGCAGTTATACCCGGCAAAATCTGGTGCTGGTACTGAACCGGGTCGGCAGTTCGGTGATTATCTTCTTCGGGTTCTTAATTGGTCTGGTGATTGCCATTCCGGGTTTTACCCCAAGCCAGCTGATGAGCGCCCTCGGGATTGGTTCGGTTGCCATTGGCTTTGCCTTTAAGGATATTTTCCAGAACCTGCTTTCCGGCGTACTGATTTTACTGGGCGAGCCCTTTAAAATTGGCGACAGCATTCTGGTGAATGGACTGGAAGGTACGGTCGAAGATATCCAGATTCGCGCGACCTTTTTACGCTCGGCCGATGGTCGCCGGATTGTAATTCCCAATGCCACGGTCTATACCAGCGCCATTACTGTTAATACCGCCTTTCCACGCCGCCGCTGCGAATTTGTGGTCGGCATTGGCTATGAAGATGACATTCAGAAAGCCAAAGATCTGGTGATGTGCATTCTGAAACGTGACCCGACCATTCTGACCCAGCCGGAATTTAGCGTTAATGTCGATGCGCTGGCCAATTTCTCGGTCAATTTACGCGTGCAATGGTGGATTAATACCAGCGAAACCAATAGCGCGGCATCTATCAGTAAAATTCAGGAAGAAGTTATTCAAAGCTTTGCCGAACACGGTATTTCCATTCCTTACCCGGTGCAGGAAGTAAAAGTCTATCGTGGTGATCCTTCCGTGGCAGACAGCTCAGAGGCTAAATAAACGTCCCAGCACATACGGAATCACGGTTTCTGTACGGATAATCCGGTTGCCCAGACTCACCGCCTGGCAGCCGTTATGTATCAAAAGATCGACCTCATAAGGAATAAAACCACCTTCCGGCCCAATCACAATGCTGCACGGGTGTTGAATCGCGGCGGGCATGCGCATCTCTGCATAGGGATGTGCCACATAGGCAGGACAATCGGCGCTAATCAGACCCGGTAAAACATCTTCAACAAAGGGTTTAAAGCGTTTGTACAGTTCAACTTTTGGTGCAATGGTATCGCCGGCCTGCTCCAGCCCCAGTTCAATATAATGCTCCAGCTGCTGTAAAAATGGCGTCTGCCAGTAGCTTTTATCGACCCGATAGCTATGCATCAGGATAATTTTTTCCACCCCGACCGTGACTGCATCCATAATTAAACGGCGCAGCACTTTCGGACGTGGTAAAGCCACAATTAACGTCACTGGCAATTTTGCTGGCACAGCTTCTTCTTTTAACGGTTTTAGACGAACTGTTTTGTCTGTAATTTCGATAATTTCCGTGAGATACCGTTTGCCTTCACGAATCCCAACTTTCAGGGTATCACCAACCTGAATATCCAGATGCTGTTGCAAATGCGCTAACTGCCGCGTTGAACTAATCGACCACAGTTCAGATTCAGTTTGGCGAGGATCAAGAAGGACAATATTCATAAAAAAATAACTCAACAAATCCATCACTGGATAGGCGGAAACGTCATCCACAACGGTCCGAGGCAGGACTCCTTTTGCCGAAACAAAAGTAAAAGAAAGCGGAGCTCCTGGTATTAAATCTATAAAGAGAAGGCCCGGTTTGAATCTGATCTCGTAAATCCATGAAAATCAGCTTCTTTACCCATCAGAATATCATCAAAGATATTGATCAATCACCTGAATATGCTTTGCCAGTGAACCCTGATTCTGCTGCATAATCTTTTGTGCTGCGGTATTTAAAGCCAGTGCTTTGGAGGAATCCGATAAGATCTCCAGCATGGTCTGTGCCGCTTGTTCAGCATTCTCTACCACCACCACCGCTTGAGCGTCGAGAAACTCATCGACAATGGTCTGGAAATTAAAATAATTCTTACCCAGAATGGTCGGCACATGCAGCGCAATCGGCTCCAGAATATTGTGTCCACCGCCCGGTTCATTTAAAGAACCGCCGACATAACAGGCCTGACTCAGACCGTACCAGAGCCACATTTCGCCCATTGAATCGGCCAGATAGACTTGGGTATTCGCTTCAATACTTTGTTCTAAACTGCGGCGTTGGGTACGCAAACCCAAAGCCTGTGCCACGTGAAAGACCTCATCAAAACGCTCTGGATGACGCGGGATAACAATACATAACAGTTCAGGATGTTCTGCAAAATAAGGTTTCAGTGCAGTCAATAATTGCTGTTCTTCTGGTGCATGGGTACTGGCAAGGGTAATAATTTTGCGATGTGCCAATTGCCATGTCTGTTGCAACTGAACGGCTTGCTCTACAAAATCTTCTGGGGCACGAATATCAAATTTAATATTACCCACCACCTTTGTACGCTCGCTAGGCATCCCCAATGCAATAAAACGCTGCTGTGTGGCAAGGTCTTGCGCCAAAAGTTGCTGTAAATTTTGCAGCATGCCACGTGTCAATCCTTTAACTTTGGCATAGCCTTTGGCGGATTTTTCCGAAAGCCGTGCATTAATTAACAAACACGGGACTTGAAAATGCTGCGCCTGATCAATCAAATTTGGCCACAATTCCGTTTCAACCAATGCCAATAATTTGGGCTGATATTTCTGATAAAACTCACGAATTAGATGCACCTGATCGGCAGGTAAATATACGGCTTGAAATAAATCTAAATACGGTGCTTTTAAAAATAATGATTTGGCACGCGCCTGCCCCGTCTTGGTGGTATTGGTGACCAGCACCGGATGACCGGCTTTTAAATAATGTTCAATTAAAGGCTGGGCCGCGTTGGTTTCTCCCACCGAGACCACATGAAACCAGATCGCCTGCAGATTTTTCGGCGGCTGAAATGGCCCGAAACGCTCTACAATTTCCTGCTGATACTGCGCTTCACTCTCGGCCCGCTTTTTAATACGCGACCGATACAACGGTTTTAGAACAGATAACGCTGCGTTATACCAAAACGGAGTAGCCAAAGAGATGCCTCAAACTGATTTTTTGCCCTGAGAATATAACAGAGCCCTATCCGCATGTTAATGGATATGGCTCCAAATAAAAAAGCAAAGCAACAACGCGGCTGCTTTAGTCGGCATTCACCACGCTTTCAGCCAGAGTTGGATAATCGGTATAGCCTGCTGCACCCTGCACCCCAATCATGGTTTCCAGCTGCAAATCATTTAGCGGTGCATCATCCAGCAGACGTTCATATAAATCCGGGTTGGCAATATAAGCCTTACCAAAAGACACGGCATCGGCTTTGCCCGAAGCCAGCAGTTCAATCGCATCGGTACGGCTTAAACGCATATTGGCAATGTAGGGAACACCACCTGAACGCTGTTTCATATACTCGGAAATACTGTCTTCTGCCAAATATTCACGGGTAAAGAAAAACGCGATCTGACGTTTACCCAATTCCTGCATCACATAGCCAAATGTTTCACGTGGATCATCATCGCCCATATCATGCTCATCACCGCGCGGTGCAAGGTGTACACCCACACGACCGGCACCCCAGACCTCAATCAAGGCATCCACCACTTCCAGCAAGAAACGGGCACGGTTTTCAACTGAACCGCCATACTGATCTTCACGCTGGTTGGTCTTGCTTTGCAGGAACTGGTCAATTAAATAGCCATTGGCCGCGTGCAGTTCTACCCCGTCAAAACCGGCGTCTTTGGCACGTATCGCTGCCTGTTTATATTGCTCGGTAATCACGTGAATTTCAGCAATTTCTAGCGGACGTGGCAGCACATAAGGACGTTTTGGACGCAGCAAGCTGACATGACCAGCCTGTTGCACAGCGCTGGCAGACACCGGCGTTTCGCCTTGAAGTAAATCGGGATGCGACACCCGGCCCACATGCCATAACTGCGCCACAATTAAACTTCCGCGCTCATGCACTGCATGGGTGACCCGCTTCCAGCCTTCAACCTGAGCATCGCTAAACAGGCCCGGAGTATTTAAATAGCCATTGGCTTCTTCAGAAATGACTGTGGCTTCAGAAATGATCAGGCCTGCACTTGCACGTTGGGCATAATACTCAGCCATCATCGCGGTTGGGACACGCTCATCAGTTGCACGACTACGGGTTAAAGGTGCCATGATGACACGGTTTTTTAATTCAAGCGCACCCAGTTTCAGGGGGGTATTTAATTCAGCCATACTGACTCCGACCTCCAGATATGTTTTAGAGGTGTTGTTGTAGATGTTCGATGTACTGCTGAATCAAAGCTTCGTTGCGGGAGAAATATGACCATTGCCCATGTTTGGTGGCGGTAATTAATCCCGCCTGCTGTAACACGGACAAATGATTGGACATGGTGGACTGCGAAACTTGCCCTAATTTTTCAATCTGGCCCGCACAAACACCACGCTGAAAGCCGCCACATTCTTCGGCAGACAGAAACTGCTCTGGTGTTTTTAACCATTCCAGAATTTGCCGGCGTGTGGGATTTGCCAGTGCTTTAAAGATCAGATCAAAGTCCATAGTCACATCACATAGTCGTGCGCAACAAAGCTGATTGCAGCATTTATCCCATTATATCGTATTTTTTCGATTTATATATCGAATATTTTAGATATAAAAGTCACAAACTGTATCTGCTTTGCTACGCAGAGAGTTAAAAGGTCTGCTTACAGGCCTTGTTTCAAGCTTGCTTCAATAAATTTATCCAGATCACCATCCAGAACTGCACCTGTATTTGAATTTTCAACACCAGTACGTAAGTCTTTGATACGTGAGTCATCCAGTACATAAGAACGGATCTGGCTACCCCAACCAATGTCAGACTTCGAGTCTTCTAATGCCTGAGCGGCTTCATTACGTTTGCTCATCTCCAGTTCATAGAGTTTGGCACGTAACTGTTTCCAGGCATGGTCACGGTTGGCATGTTGTGAACGCTGGTTCTGACAGGCCACCACAATACCGGTTGGAATGTGGGTTAAACGCACGGCAGAGTCAGTTTTGTTAATGTGCTGACCACCAGCACCCGATGCACGATAGGTATCGGTACGGACATCTGACGGATTGATTTCAATTTCAATATTGTCATCTACTTCAGGTGAAACGAACACTGCAGAGAATGACGTATGACGGCGGTTACCCGAGTCAAATGGTGACTTACGCACCAAACGATGGACACCCGATTCAGTCCGCAACCAGCCATAAGCATACTCGCCTTCTACACGAATAGTCGCAGATTTAATCCCGGCCACATCACCGTCTGATTCTTCCATCAGCTCGGCCTTAAAGCCATGACGCTCAATCCAGCGCATATACATACGCAGTAGCATTGAAGCCCAGTCTTGTGCTTCGGTACCGCCAGAACCGGCCTGAATTTCGACATAGCACGGATTCGGGTCCATTGGATTGTTAAACATCCGGCGAAATTCAAGTTTTGCCAACTCTTCTTCAGCGGCGCTCAATTCGGCCTGCACATCTTCCAGCATGGCTTCTTCATCGGCTTCCACCGCCAGATCCAGCATTGCCTGCGCATCTTCGAGCTGTGTTGCCAGACCGTCTAATACATTCAGAACGTTCTCAAGCTCGCCTTTTTCTTTGGCCATGGCTTGGGCGCGGTTCTGGTCATTCCAGATGGCCGGATCTTCCAATTCACGGAGAACTTCTTCTAAACGCTCTTTTTTAAGATCGTAGTCAAAGATACCCCCGTAGTGTTTGACCACGTTCGTTCAAGTCTTTTAGCTGGTTTAGATAAGGATTAATTTCCACGTGAATGCTCTCAAAAAATATCGATAAAACCCGTGTATTGTAGCATAGAGCCAATCAGGAGTAAGAGGCGCCTGCATCCACTCAACTAAAATGATGGATATAAACTTAGACGGCCATGATGAGCACAACCTACAGAGACCAGCAAACTAGAAGAAAGATCAAGAAAAAAACGCATTTAAAATTCGGTTTAATTGCCCGTTCTTGGCTTTCAAATTGATAAAAATGAAATTTTTCATCTTTCGCAAAAGGGTTTTACAAAGCCGCATCATAACTTATAATACAGCGCAAAAATTATACAAATTGACCTAAATTCACAGAATCCCCATACTTTTAATAAAACAAAACATTAATTATTTTCTATTATTTATCAATATCTTAAAATTAATCAATTACACAATATTACAGCTGAAACAATGCGGTAACTTTTGCTGGATTGACCAAAATTTTATTTGGCCTAGACTGAAGTTGTAACAAAAAATTAAACAGTCAACCTGATTTCAGAGGGGTAAGATCCATGAAAAAACTAGCAATTGCTTCAGCACTTTTATCTGTATTCGCAGTCGCAGGTACAGCACATGCATACCAAGCTGAAATTGGTGCTTCTGCAGGATTAATTGATCCAGATCATGGCGGCACAAGTGGTTCTTTTGGTGTAGATGGTACCTACTACTTTAACCCTGTTCAAACGCGTAATGCGCCTTTGGCAGAAGCAGCCTTCCTTGATCGTGCCAGCAACGTGAATGCGCAATATCAATATGATGAAGTCGGTGATGGTGAAGCGCATCGTTATGGCGTAGGCGCTGAGTACTTTGTACCAAACTCAGATTTCTACTTGAGCGGTAACGTCAATGGTCATGATTTAAAAGACAATGATGACTTCGACAATGATTTAACCACCTATGGTGCCGAAGTAGGTTATTTACCAGCACCGGGTCTGTTAATTGCCGCAGGTGTGAAAGGTTGGGACAATGACTATGACGACGGTGTAGACCCTACCTTACGTGCCAAATATGTCACTACCTTAAGCAATGGTAAAGACATTAACCTTGAAGCCGGTGCAGCGTTCGGTGATCTGGACGAATACAACCTGGCAGCAGATTACTACATTGATAAAACCCTGAGTATCGGCGCAGATTATTACAACAATGATCTGAACGACAACAGCGAGTTTGGTATCAATGCCCGTAAATTCTTCACCCCACAAGTCAGCCTTGAAGGTCGTGTCGGTTTCGGTGAAGCAGGTAGCAACGACTACAACCGCTTTGGTGTAGCAGCAAAATACCGCTTCTAATCTGTATAGAAACGCATAAATCGTAAAAAAACCCATCTTCGGATGGGTTTTTTGCACTGATAAGAAGCATTTAGGTAGTTTTTGCACATTGACTGAGCGAATATAAACTGTACAATTTGTTACAACTGTTCATCAAACAGTCATATTTTTATAACAAAGAGAGAAATCTAAATGCTTAAGAAACTTGCTCTTGCTACAGCGCTTCTTGCTGGCCTGGGAACTGCACATGCTTACCAAGCTGAACTTAATGTCGGGTATGAAAACACTGACTTTGAAAATAATCTAGGTGGATTTGAACTTGACTCTGATGGGGATTTATTTTTTGTTAACGGTAAATACTACTTAAATACCGTAAATACTAAAAATGCTCCTCTAGCTGAAGCTGCCTTTTTAAATAAAGCTAGTAATATTGGTTTAGGATACGTTAATGCTCAAAATGAATTGAGCGAAGCTGGTATTAATGCAGAAGAAGAGTTTGAGATTATTGGTGTTAATGGTGAATTCTTTATTCCTAACTCTCAATTTTATATTTCTGGTAGTTTAAACCAAGTGGATTATACAGCTAGCGCACGTGCTCCTGGGTTTACTTATGATGAATCTGATGACACTACTGGCTATTCTTTAGAAGCTGGTTACTTACCAGTTAATGGGTTATTGTTGGCTCTAGGAGTTGCTAAAGAAAGTGTAGATCCTATGCTTGCTTCTAAAATTGGATTTGCTAGCACCCTTGGTTACGGTGTAGCTGTAGGTGAAGACACCGCTGTTTCTTTGCGAGCTAAATATGTGACTCAAATTGGTAATCATTTTACTAATTTCGAGGGAGTAACATATTTCGGTGATGAAACTGCTTATCGTTTAGCTGCTGATCTTTATATTGATCCTACACTTAGCGTTGGTGTTTCTTTTGCTGACTCTACTGCTGATGAATCAGATACTATTTTTAGTGTTCGTACTCAAAAATTCTTTACCCCTGCAATTGCAGCTGGCGTTAACTACACAACTACTGACGGTGCTGACTCTTTCGGTATTAACGGTACTTTCCGCTTCTAATCCCTCCGATTAAAAGCAAAAAAACCGCTCACTTGAGCGGTTTTTTATTGTTGTAAATGTAAAATCCGCAGCTGTAAGCTGACATTGCCATTAAACTCATTGCGTTCCAGCTCATAGACCAAATGCACGCTATCCTGCATCGGGTCAAATGCAAATTTATCTTTGGCGCTAAAAGCAATTGCATCTAATACCTGCCCGTTATTTAAAGCCAGACGCAGCTTTAAATGGCTGTCTTTTAACCAGCGATAATCTACAATCTGAAATTGTCCCTCAAAAATTGGCGGTGGAAATTTCTGCCCCCACGGCGCCAAGTGCTGCAAGGTATGCACAGTTTCTAAATGAAAATCTTCTACCGGCAATTCACCATCGGTCCATAAGGTGGCCTGAAACAGCTCAGGGTCCATGCTGGCAATCAGCTGTTCAAAAATCTGCCTAAATTCCTGAAAATGGGCTTTTTGAATGGTCAGTCCGGCCGCGGCCGCATGTCCGCCAAAATGACTGACCAGATGCGGATGCTGCTCTGCCACCTGTTCAATCGCATCACGAATATGAATGCCATCAATGGAACGCGCCGAACCTTTAATATGAATACCATCTTCATCAGCCGCAAACACAATACTCGGGCGATGGAACTGCTCTTTCAGCCGACCTGCGACAATGCCAATCACCCCTTGATGCCAGTGCGGCTCAAACATGATTAAGGCTGCAGGCAGTTCACTTGCATCGAGCTGGATTTTTTCCAACTCCTGCAATGCTTCCTGCTTGATCTGCCCTTCAACCTGACGGCGTTCTACATTCAGCTGGTTTAACTGTTCAGCGAAGCGATAAGCAGTTTGTGCATCATTGGCCAGCAGACATTCAATACCAATATCCATGGTTTCCATTCGACCCGCGGCATTAATCCGTGGTCCCAACACAAAACCTAAATCCTGGGCTTTTAGGCTGGCTGCCTCTCGTCCGGCTATATCGAGCAGTGCTGAAATTCCCGGCCGACACAGATGTTGCTGGATTTTTTTTAGTCCGGCATCCACCAGAATACGGTTGTTATAATCCAGACTGGCCACATCGGCATAGGTGCCCAAGGCCACCAGATCCAGATATTGGGTCAGATTGGAACTGGATTTGCCTTGTTTTTTACGATAGCTGGACAGGTTGGCCAAGACATAAAATGCCACCCCGACGCCGGCCAGCGCTTTACTTGGAAATTCGCAGCCGAGCTGGTTTGGATTGACGACGGCATCCGCCGCTGGTGTAGCTTTGGTGGTCAGGTGATGGTCGGTAATAATAACCTGCATACCATGTGCTTGCGCCTGTTCCACGCCGGCATGGCTGGAAATACCATTATCAACGGTAATTAATAAATCAGGCTGAAAGCGGGTAAAGGCCAGATCGGCAATTGCCGGAGTCAGGCCATACCCATATTTAAACCGGTCCGGCACTAGATACTGTACCTTGGCACCCAATTCACGCAAGGCCAGCACCATTAAAGCGGTACTGGTGGCGCCATCGGCATCATAATCACCGACAATGACAATCTCTTTTTGCCCGTCAATGGCCTGATCCAGAATCTGAATGGCCTGATCCAGCCCTTTCATGGTCGGCGCCAGCAAGTGTTTCAGCTTCAGTTCCAGTTCCTGCTCGGATTGCACACCACGTCGCGCCAAAATCTGGGCAATCAACGGCGTCACGCCCTGAAAACTTTCAGGGCGTGTCAGAAAAGGTCGTTGTTTAATCTGTATATTCGACATTTAAGGCATCAGTCGTTGCAGTGTCCATGCCCCATCGGTTTTTTCATAACTTAAACGGTCATGTAAACGATTCGGGCGCCCCTGCCAAAATTCATAATAATCCGGTTCCAGACGATAACCGCCCCAGAATTCCGGCTTGCTCAGTACATCCTGCTCACCCACCTGGGCAGCAAGCTGTGCAAAACGCTGTTGCAACGCTTCACGGCTGGCAATCACACCACTTTGCGGGGTACTGATATGCGCCGCAATCTGGCTGTCACGTGGACGCTTGTTATAGTACAGATGCGACTCTTCCTCCGGAATTTTACTCACCCGGCCGCTAACCCGAATCTGGCGTTCCAGTTCCGGCCAGTAAAACAGCAATTCCGCATAAGGATTTTCCAGTAAGTCGGTGCCTTTCTGGCTGTCATAGTTGGTATAAAAGTCATAACCAAGTTCGGTTGCACCGCGCAGTAGCACGGTACGCACATGCGGACGGCCCTGCGCATTGGCTGTGGCCAAAGACATGGCATAGGGTTCATGCAGTTTGATTTCCAGTGCATGATTAAACCAGTTTAAGAACTGCTGATGTGGATCAGCCAAAGCGGCTGACTCATGCAGCTCGCCTTTTTGATAGCTTAAACGTAATTCACTTAAGTCTTTAATTAAATCAGACATCTATACTCCCCTTAGGCAGCAATCGCATGATGACGCACGGCATCGGCCAGATGGTTGGCCAGTACGGTCACTTCCTGCTGGTCATCCCCTTCGACCATTACACGAATCACCGGTTCAGTGCCTGACTTACGAATCAGGATACGGCCACGGCCTTGCAGCTGCGCTTCTGCTTTACCAAATTCTTCCACTAAAGCGGGCACGGCATACGGGTCAAACATGGCCTCTAAACGTACATTCACCAGCACTTGCGGGAACAGTTTAAAATCGGCAACCAGTTCATGCAGGGCTTTGCCCTGCTCTACCATGACGGTTAAGACCTGTAATGCGGCAATAATCGCATCACCAGTGGTGCTTTTATCCAGAGTCAGGACATGGCCCGATGGCTCACCGCCGATATTCCAGCCATTTTCCTCAAGCGCCTGCAACACATAGCGGTCACCAACTTTGGCCCGGACAAACTCGACTCCAGCTTTTTCTAACGCCAGTTCCAGTGCCATATTACTCATGACAGTTCCGGCAATACCTGCCGGTTTGTTTTTGGCCTGCGTCGCCAGAATATAAAGGATATGATCACCGGTGATCTGCTCACCATTTTTGTCAACCATAATCACCCGGTCAGCATCGCCATCAAAGGCAATGCCCAAATCCGCCTGATGTTCTACCACCGCCTGCTGTAACTGTTCCGGATGGGTCGAACCACAATCTTCATTAATATTCAGACCATCTGGGGTGTTATATAGCGGAATGACCTTGGCACCCAGTTCTTTAAATACCGCCGGACCAACGTTATAGGCTGCACCATTGGCACAGTCCACCACAATTTTTAAATGGTTCAGATCGAAATGATAAGGAAAGGTCGATTTACAGAATTCGATATAACGTCCGGCAGAGTCTTTAACGCGGAAGCTTTTACCCAGATTGGCGTTATCTTCAATCTGAATTTCATTTTCGAGTTCTTGATTAATCGCTTCCTGCAGTTCATCCGGCAGTTTTTTGCCTTCGCTGGAGAAGAATTTAATCCCGTTATCAAAATACGGGTTATGCGATGCAGAAATGACAATGCCCAGACTGGCATGTAAGGCACGGGTTAAATGTGCAATCGCGGGGGTCGGCAATGGCCCCAGTAAATGTACATAAATACCGGCAGCGTTCAGACCAGCCTGTAGCGCCGATTCCAGAATATAACCTGACAGACGGGTATCTTTGCCCAGTACCACAATCGGTTTATTTTTCTTGCTGTATTTTTTTAAAACTTTACCTGCCGCGAAACCTAGTTTCAATGCAAACTCTGGTGTAATTGGAAGCTCCCCAAACTTGCCACGTATACCATCGGTTCCAAAATAACTCATGTCTTACTCACTTCTTATAGGGTTATGGTGATTTTCATCATCCTGTTTCAACACGCTTACTTTACACCAAAATTAAAAAAGCCGTCACATTTATGACGGCTTTTCTATAAGGCGAATTACCAAAAATCAACCAACGCGATAGTTCGGTGCTTCTTTGGTAATGGTCACATCATGCACGTGAGATTCAGACATACCGGCTGCAGTAATCTTCACGAATTTGGCATTCTGACGCAGGTCTTCAATGGTTGAAGAACCGGTATAACCCATTGATGAACGTAAACCACCCATCATCTGATGCACGATATTACCCATTGGGCCTTTGTACGGTACGCGACCTTCAATACCTTCTGGCACCAGTTTTTCAGCACCGGCTTTAGAGTCCTGGAAGTAACGGTCTGCAGAACCGGTTGCACCCGCCATGGCACCCAATGAACCCATACCACGATAAGCCTTGTAATAACGGCCCTGGAAGAATTCAACTTCGCCCGGTGCTTCTTCAGTACCAGCCAGCAGTGAACCGACCATAATCGTGCTGGCACCTGCGCCAATCGCTTTGGCCATATCGCCAGAGAAACGGATACCACCATCCGCGATCAATGGAATCTGTTCTTTTAATGCATTTGCTACAGAGTCAATCGCCGAGATTTGCGGCATACCAATACCGGCCACAATACGGGTGGTACAGATAGAACCCGGACCAATACCGACTTTCACTGCATCTGCACCAGCATCTAATAACGCAAGCGCAGCATCACCCGTTGCGATGTTACCACCAATGACCTGCACTTGCGGATAGTTCTGTTTTACCCAGCGTACGCGTTCAATTACACCGGCAGAGTGCCCGTGTGCAGTATCGACTACAATCACGTCCACACCAGCTTCAACCAGCGCTTCTACACGGCTTGGGGTTTCTACACCGGTACCGACTGCAGCACCTACGCGTAAACGACCGAGGTCATCTTTACAGCTGTTTGGATAAAGTTCTGCTTTACGGAAATCGGTGAC
Source organism: Acinetobacter sp. CIP 53.82 (assembly GCF_000369465.1). Classification (NCBI taxonomy): domain Bacteria; kingdom Pseudomonadati; phylum Pseudomonadota; class Gammaproteobacteria; order Moraxellales; family Moraxellaceae; genus Acinetobacter; species Acinetobacter sp. CIP 53.82. Next base: position 1,199,572 of record NZ_KB850046.1, read on the forward strand.
CGTAATTAAACCACGCAGTTCGTTGTTCTCACCCACCACCAGTACTTTTTCAATACGGTGCTGTTGCAACAGTGCCTGGATATTTTCTTTTGATTCGCCTTCACGCACCGTCACCAGACGGTCCTGACCGGTCATGATGTTGCTGACCGGCTGCTCCAGATTGGTTTCAAAGCGTGTATCACGACCGGTGACGATGCCCACCACTTTGCCATCTTTCACCACAGGAACACCGCTGATGTTGTTGGCTTGAGTTAAGGCAATCAGTTCACGTACTGTGGTTTCTGGGGTCACAGTGATCGGGTCTTTGACCATACCGGCTTCAAATTTTTTCACACGACGTACTTCAGCCGCCTGCGCTGCGATATCCATGTTTTTATGCAGGATACCAATACCGCCATTTTGCGCCATTGCAATGGCCATACGGGATTCAGTCACCGTATCCATGGCTGCAGACACAAGAGGAATATTCAGATTAATGCCGCGAGTTAAACGTGTCTTTAGAGAGACATCTTTTGGGAGGACAGTTGAGTAGGCAGGGAGTAATAAGACATCATCGAAGGTTAGCGCTTCTTGAACGATGGTCAACATAACAGTCTCACTGGTAATTTCCGTGCGCTATTATAAACAAATCTTGCTATAAATTTCATTTGTTATTGCATAAATAATTATTTATTCCGCACATCCTGACAATTCGGGTGAGTTTGCTGATGAAAAAAGCAGGCCGTGGCCCACTGCTGTCCCATAGTTTGCTTTAAATAAAAAACCTGAGTCCTAACAGTTAAAATATGAGTGCAAACAAACACTTTAACGACCAGGATTCAGGTTTTGTCACATCAGAATACCGTATTTCATGAGCTAATTAAACCTGTTGTGCGACAGGATTTTGAACAACTTGCTAAAGTACACCATGTTGGACAGAAATTTAGAGCGGCTTCCCGGTGGGATCAGTTTATTGCCATATTGATGTCTCAATTCTCTTGTAGGCAAAGTCTGAGAGATATTCAATCCAATTTGGAGTGCCAACAGGAAAAGCTGAGTCATCTCGGAGCAAAGTCTATTCCCCGAAGCACGCTGGCACGAATCAATGAGCAGCAGCCTGCTGCCTTGTATCAACAGCTATTTTACAAGTTGCTTAAATACTATGAACACTCAAAAGTAGCTCATAAATTTCGCTTTAAGAATCCCTTGTATTCCTTGGATGCCAGTCATATTGACCTGTCGCTTTCCTTATGTGAATGGGCCAAAGTTCACGACTCAAAAGCCAGCATGAAACTCAGTATAGGATTGAATCACAGCAATGATATTCCTGAGTTTGTTGCAGTTGAAAATGGCAAAGAAAATGACATGGTACAAGGCCGCAAATTCCAGTTTCCTGCTGGCAGCATTGTAGTTTTTGATAAAGGCTATGTCGATTACCAATGGTATGCAAATCTGACTGCTCAAAACATTGGATTTGTCACACGTTTTAGGCCTAAATCTGTGTATCAGGTGATCCAGCAACATCCAGTGCTTGAATCCAAAGGTATTCTAAAAGATGAAACCATTCAGCTGAATAGCGCACATGCCCTAAAAAGAAAAGCCCCAGTGTTAAGAAGAATTGAATATAGAGATCAGCAAAGTGGCAAGCACTTTAGCTTTCTCAGCAATAACTTTCATTTAGCCGCCTCCACCATTGCGGCGATTTATAAAGATCGTTGGAAAGTTGAGCTGTTCTTTAAGGCGATTAAGCAGAATCTCAAATTAAAAGCGTTTCTAGGCCGCAGCAGGAACGCAATTCAGACACAAATCTGGATTGCGATGATCGCCTATTTATTGGTGAGTTTCGCTCGACATTTAGGAAAAACAGGTTGGACAGTTCAACGTTTACTCAGAATAATTCAAGTGAATTTGTTTGAAAGAAGAACTTTAAAAGCTTTATTTTCACCCGATAAAATACCCATAAAACAAGAGGAAGCTCAAATGAGCTTCCTCTTGTGAAAAATTGTGGGACAGCAATGGGCCATGGCCTGCTTTTCTACGATAACAGCATCTGGATGCTGAAGTCTTTAACTGACCCGGTCAAAATCCGGGTCCTGGCCATCATTGGCCGCTTCGACCAGCACTAAAGGAATCAGGTTATGCGCACGGCGTGCCTTATTGCACTGCTCATCGGCAATCTGCACCTCTTTGCAACTGGAACTGCGCTGCTCGTACATAGAGCAGCTGACCTGTTGTCCGACCGTTCCCTCCAGCGCAATACAACGCGGATTGGCCTGATTGGTCCCTTTCATGCATGAATAGAGGGCATTTACCGGTTCGGTATAATGCTCAGGCATGGGAATGCCTTCTGCCCAGTAAAATGAAACTCTAAAATAGGTGCAGCATGCGCCGCAGCTAAGACACGCATCTGAGGAAGCAACTTGAGACAACATTGTTAAAATTCTCGTCATCAAAAAAGAGTTTTTTTGGGGAAGAAAATATAAAAAATGTTGTTTTTACACTCAAGTTATTTTTTCAGTTTTTTTACGCGATTTTTTGGCTTAAGTCGGACAGGTAAATACCGACTCATCCATCAGGTCGACACCGCATTCCAGCGTTTCAATCCAGTCCAGGAACTGGTTGATCTGCTCCTTGCCCACAAACGCGGTACCATGCTGCGGTACAATCATTTCAACATCCATTTGACGCACCATATTCACCCATAAACGGATGACTTTATTGGCACACATATAACGCTGATGAAAAGCTTTCATTTTTGGAATATGCGCGGCAAAGTTTTCTAACGGCTTGGACGCATCTTCGACCATTGAAGCACCCATATCACCGGAAAACAGGATTTTAGCCACCGGATCATAAAACTGGAAATTACCGACCGAATGCAGAAAATGCGCAGGAATGGCAACAATAGATGCCTGTCCCAATGGAATCACCTGACCATGATCGGGCAGCTCAATCAGACGCTCCAGCCAGTTGCCTTTCATCCGGTCACTCATAAAAGCCGAGTTCAAGTGCGGCAAGAAGCGTGCCCACAGTTTCGAAGCCACCACTTTGGCATCGGTATACACCAGCCAGCGCGGCATTGAGGTAATAATATCCGGGTCCTGATGCGATGCCATCACATAGTCCAGATTGGTCAGGCGGGTATATTTATTCAGTTCCATGGTCAGCGGCACATAAGTCAAATCGCCGCCCGGATCCAGAACCGCGGCACGGTCATTGTCCAGAATCAGAAACTGGTTGGCCTGTACGCCCTCACCTTTGACCAGACTGGTGAAACTGATACATTTATGCGTGCCATTATCAAATAATACTTGTGATGTGGTGCGATCGAACGCCATACCTTGTCCCCAAAAAAATCTTATCTTTACATTAAATTTTTAATTCCCTATAAAATAAAGGGTATTCCGCCAACTTACAATCAATATACAATTTAACTTTCAACTATTTTGTAGAAGCACGGGTCAGGTTCAGCCCATAAAAAAGCCCAACCGGGAAGATTGGGCCAAAATCAGTAGCAGCCTTTAAAAGAAATAATATTGCAACAAGGTGCTGACCCCGATGATCAGGAAAATCAGTGCACCAATTTTATGAATCAAGGATACCGGTAATTTCTCTGCCATTTTATTGCCGATAAATACTGCCGGCGCATTGGCAATCATCATCCCCAAGGTGGTGCCAATCATCACCCAGAAAATACTGTCAAAACGCGCAGCCAGCGCCACGGTTGCAATCTGGGTTTTATCGCCAATTTCTGCCAGGAAGAACAGAATAAAGGTGGCACCAAACACTCCGTATTTCTGCCATTTGTTGATGCTTTCATTTTCATCATCCAGCTCATCCGGAATCAGCATCCAGATCGCCATTCCAATAAAACCGAGTGCCAGAATCCAGCGCAGAATTTCAGGACTTAAAATGGTGGTAATCCATTGTCCCAAGGCTGCAGATAAACCGTGATTGATCAGGGTAGCGGCCAGAATCGCCAGCAGAATTGGCAGCGGTTTACGGAAGCGGGCCGCCAGTAACAGGGCCAACAGCTGGGTTTTATCACCCATTTCGGCCAAAGCGACAATTGCAGTTGAGATCAGGAATTCATACATGATGGATTTCTCTGGCTAGCACACATACCAATGACCTATCCCTCCTGCTAGCCAAATCTGCAGAGTGATAAATCAAAGGTCTTGCCAACAAAAGAAAGCTTGAGAAAAGCATTTTGGTTCTTTGCTATGATGACCATGCCCTGTTGAGCAAATATGTTGACCATCACCTTTTTACTTTGCGTAAAAAGCGGCTACTCCCCAATGAAGTGCTGTTATTGTAATCGGCCACAGAAAAAACTCAAGTACCAAAAGCAAAAACCCTGCCGAAGCAGGGTTTTTTCAACTTTGCACGTTCTCCGTCACAGAGAAACACCAAGCGGAGTTTTAGATTAACAAAGTCCGGATATCTTTGAGCAGCTTGGTCAGCTTGTTGGTAAATCGGGCTGCATCTGCGCCATTAATCACACGGTGATCATAAGACAGCGACAGTGGCAACATTAAGCGTGGATCAAAGCCTTCGCCATTCCAAACCGGTTGCATAGTGGCAGGAGAAATCCCCAGAATTGCCACTTGCGGCCAGTTCACCAGCGGCGTGAAGGCGGTACCACCAATTGCGCCAAGGCTGGAAATGGTAAAGTTGGCGCCTTGCAGGTCTTTCGGCGACAGTTTCTTGTCACGCGCTTTTTGACCCAGCTCGCCCAGTTCAACGGCAATCTGCTTAATTGATTTTTGGTCTGGATTACGCAGTACCGGTACCGTTAGGCCATCTGGTGTTGCCACCGCGATGCCCATATGGATTTCATTACGGAGCAGCACAGACTTGCCATCATCAGACAAATGACCGGCAAACTCGCGCTCTTCTTTCAGCAAGTAGGCCACTGCCTTAATAATAAAGGCCATAATGGTCAGGCTGATGCCCTCTTTCTTGAAGTTGCCTTTCAGCTCATTACGCCATGCTTCCAGTTCGGTGATGTCTGCTGCATCAAACTGGGTTACTTGCGGAATGTAGTTGTTTAAAGACAGCTGCGGAATGGACACTTGCTGCAAGCGGGTTAAAGCTTTCTCTTCCACACCACCAAACGCATCGAAACTTGGCAGTTTCGGCAAGCCTGATGGTGCTGCTGCCACCGCTGCGGCTGCCGGAGCAGTTTGCGGTGCTGTCAGACGCGACTTCACATAGGCCACCAGGTCTTCTTTCATAACCCGTGCATGTGGACCGGAAGCTTTGACATCGGCCAGGATGACACCCAGTTCACGTGCCAGTTTACGCACTGCAGGACCAGCATATACTTTCGAGTTCGCTGCATTTTGCTCTTTGGTGAGCTTGTCTGCAGTATGTGTACTCGGTACAGCGCTTGAGGCCTGTGCGGCTGGCGCAGCAGGTGCGGCTTTTTGTGCTGGCGCTTCAGCTTTTGCTGCTTGCGGTGCTGCAGGTGCTGCCTGACCTTCCGCCTCAATGGTCACCAAGGCAATGCCTTCTGACACATTCTGGCCCAGCTCGACATGAATCGCCTTGATTACACCCGCGGCGGTACTTGGCACTTCAACCGTGGCCTTGTCCGATTCCACCACAATAATACTTTGATCTTTTTCGACCGTATCACCGACCTGAACCAGAATTTCTGCAACCGCGGCTTTATCAACCCCTAAATCCGGGACCTTCACTTCGACATCACCCGCCGGTGCTGCAGAAGCTGGCGCTGCTGGTTCAGCTTTGGGTTCAGGCGCCGCCTGAGCAGTGGGTTGCTGTTCGGCTTGAGCTTGCGACTGTTCAGCTGCTGGTGCTGCCTCTGCCGTGGCCACGGTCAGAATCACCACACCTTCTTTGACGCTATCGCCAGCCTGAATCTCAATAGAGGCCACCGTACCCGATACCGTACTTGGCACTTCCACCGTGGCTTTGTCCGATTCCACCACCACAATGCTCTGATCGACATCAATCTGATCGCCGACCTGAACCAGAATTTCACCAACCAGCGCTTTTTCTACACCAATATCCGGCACTTTCACTTCAACGGTTACAGCGCTGCCAGCCGCTGCTGTCTGGTTTTGCGAGGCTGCCGCAGGTTGATGGCTGCTCACTTCCGCAATAATGTCCTGATCAGACAATGAGGTCGGGGTGTTTTCAGACGTTTTTTGCGGTGCATCAGCCAGTTGTGGTTCAACGGCTTGTGACGTTCCATCTTCGGCTTCCAGTTCAATCAGCACCGCGCCTTCTGCGACTTCATCACCCTGATTGACCAGAATGCTTTTCACCACCCCGGCTGAAGTGCTTGGCACTTCAACAGAGGCTTTGTCGGATTCCAGCAACACAATACTGTCATCGACCGCGATGCTATCGCCGACTTTGACCAGAATTTCAGCCACGGTGGCTTTATCTACACCAATATCAGGAGTCGTAATGTGCATGATTAGTTCTCCTCTTTGTAGTCAGCCACAGCGTGCAGCTCAGGCGTAGCCTGTGGTGCCCACGCGACCGGACGGTCGGTATCCAGCTCAAAGCTTGAAATGGCATCTTTGACCAGACGCGCATCAACTTCGCCTTCATCGGCCAGTTTCTTCAAGGTCGCCACCACAATGTGTGCGGCATCGACACCAAAGTAGCTACGCAGGTTGGCACGTGTATCCGAACGGCCATAACCATCTGTACCCAGCGCCACAAACGGACGGCTGTCTGGCAAATAAGCACGGATCTGTTCGCTATAAGCACGCATATGGTCAGTTGCAGATACCACAATACCGTCCGTACCACGCAGCTGTTTCGATACCCACGGCTCTTTGGCTTCTTCCGCCAGCGGATGCAGACGGTTGTATTCTTCGCATGCCATACCATCACGCGCCAGTTCGTTGAAGCTGGTCACGCTGTAGACATTGGAGTGAATCTGGTATTCCTCACGCAGGATTTTCGCGGCTTTAATCACTTCACGCAGAATCACGCCGGAACCAAGAAGCTGAACCGTGGCTTTTTCATCTTCTTCAAGTAGATACATACCACGCTTGATGCCTTCTTCAACGCCCTGCGGCATTTCAGGATGCTCGTAGTTCTCGTTCATAACCGTCAGGTAATAGAATACACGTTCCTGATTGACATACATGCGTTGTAAACCGTCATGGACGATAACCGCCAGTTCATAACCGAAACATGGGTCATAAGAGACACAGTTTGGAATGGTATTGGCCAGAATGTGCGAGTGACCGTCCTGGTGCTGTAAACCTTCACCGTTCAGGGTAGTACGGCCTGCGGTTGCACCGAGCAAGAAACCTTGCGCCTGTGCATCACCGGCTGCCCAGGCAATATCGCCGATTCGCTGGAAACCAAACATCGAGTAGTACATGTACATCGGAATCATTGGCAGGTTATTGGTCGAATAACTGGTCGCCAACGCCGCCCAGGCACTCATCGCACCGGCTTCGTTAATCCCTTCCTGCAGCATGTGACCGTCTTTGGCTTCACGGTAATGCATCAACTGTTCCTGGTCTTCCGGAGTGTATTTCTGGCCATGTGCGGCATAAATACCCAGTTGACGGAACATACCTTCCAGACCGAAGGTACGCGCTTCATCTGGAACAATTGGCACCACGCGGTCTTTAATGGCTTTTTCTTTTAACAGTGCAGAGATCAGACGCACCATCACCATAGTAGTCGATTGTTCTTTACCGTTTGAACCTTTTAGCACTGCATCAAACACCGACAGCTCAGGAATCGCGAGAGATTCACTGTCTTTACGGCGTGCCGGCAAGTAACCGCCCAGCGCTTCACGACGCGCCTTCATATATTTAATTTCAGGCGAGTTTTCACTTGGACGATAGAATGGCACTTCTTCCAGCTGCTCATCGGTAAATGGCAGGTTGAAACGGTTACGTACATATTTCAGTGATTCAAGCTGCATTTTCTTGATTTGGTGAGTTTTGTTCACCGCTTCAATTTCTTCAGACAGACCATAGCCTTTTACGGTTTTGGCCAGAATCACGGTTGGCTGACCTTTGGCTTTGGTCGCTTCGGTATAGGCGGCAAATACCTTGTACGGGTCGTGACCGCCGCGGTTCAGATTATCAATATCTTCATCGCTTAAGTTTTTCACCAGCTCTTCAGCTTCCGGATAACGGCCAAAGAAGTGCGCACGGGTGTAAGCACCACCTTTCACCTGATAACGCTGATAGTCACCATCAACCGCTTCTTCCATCACTGCTTTCAGCGCGCCAGATTTATCTTTATCCAGTAGCGGGTCCCAATGACGGCCCCAGACCACTTTAATTACACGCCAGCCTGCGCCGCGGAACAGTGATTCCAGTTCCTGAATAATTTTACCGTTACCACGTACCGGACCATCTAAACGCTGCAAGTTACAGTTCACCACCCAGATCAGGTTGTCGAGCTTCTCACGACCCGCCAGTGAAATCGCACCCAGGCTTTCCGGCTCATCCATTTCGCCATCGCCCAGATAAGCCCAGACTTTACGGTCTTCTTCTTTGATCAGGCCACGGTTCATCAGGTATTTTTGAATATGCGCCTGATAGATCGACATGATCGGACCCAGACCCATGGATACGGTCGGGAACTGCCAGTAGTCTGGCATCAGGTATGGGTGTGGGTAAGATGGCAAACCTTTACCGCCGACTTCACGGCGGAAGTTATTTAAATGTTCTTCAGTCAGACGACCTTCAAGGAAAGAACGTGCATAGATACCCGGAGCACAGTGACCTTGATAATAGATCATGTCGCCGCCAAAGTTATCACTATTGGCACGGAAGAAATGGTTAAAGCCGACATCATAAAGGGTGGCAGAAGAAGCAAAACTGGCCAGGTGACCACCAAGATCATCGCCCGTTTTGTTAGCACGCAGCACCATCGCCAGTGCATTCCAGCGAATCAGGGCGCGGATACGACGCTCCATATCCTGATCACCCGGCATTGGCGGTTGCTCTTCAACTGAAATGGTATTTAAATAAGGCGTATTTAGACGCTGAATGGGAACGTGTTTCGCGATTGCCCGTTGATAAAGTTTTTCTAATAAAAATGCCGCACGCTCGGTTCCCATGTGCTGCAAAACTGAATCAAACGCGTCCTGCCACTCTTGGGTTTCCTGCGCGTCGGTATCACCATAATACGCCATAGTCGGTCATTCCTGAATCCTAATTATATGGTTTATATGTACCATATTTCTGCTTTCTAAAGGTATGGCCATCGGTGAATACGACTTTAGACTAGTATTTCGAGAAAAAATATCTATTGACGTTTTATTACCCAAAATAACAAAAAACCGCCAATAGCGGCGGTTTAATATACAGACAATATTCTTTTGAGTGATAATATAATCGTTATAAGGTCTTAATGCATGACGTGCTCAAAAATTAGGCCTTTTGAGCAAAAGCCGCAAGCTGTTAAGGCAGCATTGCCAGGTAAGTTGATGGGTTTTTACGAACGCCGTCTTTTACTACTTCATAATGTAAATGAGGACCGGTACAACGACCTGTACAACCCACGTTTGCAATATGCTCACCTGCAGCAACACGATCGCCGACACGTGCAATTAAGCGTGATGCATGAGCGTAACGGGTTAAATAGCCATTGCCATGGTTAATTTCAACATATTGACCATAACCTGTACCCCAACCTGATTTAGTTACGATACCCGGGCCAGTGGCATAAATTGGTGTGCCGCTTGGCGCTGCTAAATCTAAACCTGAATGACGTTCAGCACGACCATTCATGGTACGACCGCCATAGTTTGAGCTCACGCGGGCATTGGGTAAAGGATGCGCCACTAACCAGCTATATGGATTAGCGCTATAAGATTTCGCAGAAGACGCTGAACCGTATTTTTTCGCTAAAGATTCGTTGTTTAATTCAACCGTTTTTTCACGCAGTTTGACATTAATTTCAGTTTGCGCCGGAATATTGATGTCTTGTGACTCGCTATAGGTCCCTTGTGCCAGGGTGCGGGTCAATTCTTCAATACGGTCTGTCGATGAATTTTGGCTGTTTAAGTCAACCAGATCAGCAAAAGCCACTGACGCCGCAGAAGCCGCCAAAGAAAACGCTAATAAAATACGTCGCGTATGCATAAAAACCTCATAAAAACTGTTCTTACTCAGAGTTCCTTGGTGATCTCTTCCTTGATCTTCACTGAAAGGAGCGCATAAGATTAAGACATAAACATGAAGGAAATATGTATGTCCGAGCCTTGTAACGTCTTTCGCCAAACAAGAAAACACATAAAAACAGGAAACCTAACGTTTCTCTCAACGCAAGTTGCTGCCTGGCAGAAACTTACTCAAATTATTCAACCCTTGTTGCCCCAACCCGAACTTTGGCAGGTTGTTTGTTATCAGCAAGGGATTCTTACCATTACTGGCGCCAATCAGGCGATGGTGAGTCAACTGGCCTATTTGCAAAAACAGTATGTTGCTCAGCTATCACAATTGGCAGAACTTCAAGATTTACACAAGATTCAGGTCCGGTTAAAACCGCAGTTGCAAACGCCCCCAAAACAGGAAAAATCTTCAAGAACACTCAGTACAGAAACCCAGGAAATGCTTCGCGGTGCTGCTGACTTTGTGAGCGACCCTAAGCTTAGCCAAGCTTTGTTACGTTTGGCAAGCAATAAAAAGTAACATTGCGCCAATCTAAAAAATACAAAACCGATAAAAACGAGAATTAGTTCACTTTTTTAGATGTTACATTATAACATCACCAAGGAAAGACAATGACTTATGTCACACTCACATACGGAATTGGACATTGATTGATGTCATCAAATGTTACAATTTCATAGCTGCTTGGATCTTTTTGCACATTCCGCAAGAGCTGGTTATTCAGTGCATGACCCGATTTATATCCATCAAATTTCGCAATAATTTGATGACCGAGCAAATACAGGTCGCCCACCGCATCTAATATTTTGTGACGAACAAATTCATCCGAGAAACGCAGGCCCTCTTCATTGACCACACCGGTGTCATCGACCCCAATGGCATTTTCCAGGCTGGCGCCCAAGGCCAGATTGTTGGCTTTTAAATAATCCAGATCTTTCATAAAGCCAAAGGTGCGTGCTTCACTGACTTCATAGACGAAGGTTTCGGTAGAAAAATCAATGGTGGCAGACTGATATTCTTTTTTAAAGGCGGGATGATCGAAATCGATGGTAAAATTGAGCTGGAAACCGTCATGCGGGGTGAAAATGGCACGTTTATCATCAATTAGCGCTTCGACCGGTTTTAAAATCTTGATGAATTTTTTTGGCGCATCCTGCTCTTTTAAGCCACCCTGCATTAATAAATAGATGAAGGGACCGGCACTGCCGTCCATAATTGGCACTTCAGAGGCGGAAACCTCGATAATCAGGTTATCAATTCCCAGACCCGCCAGCGCACTCATAATGTGTTCAATGGTGCCGACTTTGGCATTGTCCTGAACCAGATTCGAGCACATAAAGGCTTCCTGAATCAGCATGGCATCGGCCGGAATATCGACCGGTGGATTCAGGTCAATACGGCGAAACACGATTCCCCCGTCAGCATGGTGCGGCACAAAGTTAATCATGACTTTCTGTCCACTATGCAGACCTATACCACTCGCTTTCACGACACGTTCTAGGGTACGTTGTTTCAACATGCTCTCAATTCATCTGTATATAAAACCGCTATACGTTAGCATATTTAGCCATTGATAAAAAACAAAAAGGTAGCCATTTGGCTACCTTTTACAAGTTCTGGAATAAAAATCTATATCGTAAAAATTATTTACGTTGTTGATTTTTAAGATATTCCTGAATACTCATTGGCGTTGGACGTGAATTATTGCTGCTGCCTGCAGTCGCATTGATGGCCGGCGCTGCCTCTGCCTGACGCTGAATGGCCGGAACATCATCTTCTTCAACCGGCTGTTGAGCGGTTGCCTGTGCAGACTGCACCACTGAAGAACGCTTGACTGGCTCAACCGCATCGGCTGAATTACGGGTCAAACCAGTGGCAATTACGGTCACGCTGATTTCATCACGCGCATCCGGATCAAATACGGTACCGTAGAATACCTGGCCTTCATCCAGATCGACAATCTGGTTGACAACATCGGTAATTTCTTCAATTTCACCAAAGGTCACGTCATCACCACCGGTCACGTTAATCAGAATACCTTTAGCATTCATGATGGTCACGTTATCGAGTAATGGACTGCGGATCGCCTGCTCTGCTGCCTGACGGGCACGGTTTTCACCACGACCCAGACCGACACCCATCATGGCATAACCACGAGTGCTCATGGCCGTTTTCAGATCGGCAAAGTCAAGGTTGATGTGACCTGGACGTACCACTAAATCAAAGATACTGCGCACGGCATTTAACAGCACGTCATCTGCCTTTTTATAGGCATCTTTCATGGAAATGTCGCGGAATACTTTTAACAAGCGCTGGTTTGGAATGATGATCAGGGAATCAACATGCTGCTCTAAAGCTTCAATGCCTTTTTCCGCAGATTGCAGACGGCGTTTACCTTCAAAGTTAAACGGTGTGGTTACGACACCGACAGTTAAAATGCCCATTTCTTTGGCAATTTCAGCCACAACAGGTGCAGCACCGGTACCGGTACCGCCGCCCATACCGGCGGTCACAAACACCATATCGGTGCCTTCTAACTGCTGGCGAATCAGCTCGCGGCTTTCTTCAGCAGCGGTTTGACCCACTTGCGGATTAGCCCCTGCGCCCAGACCACGGGTACTTTGCTCGCCCAGCTGGATTTTGCACTGTGCATTCATGCGGTCCAGTGCCTGTTTATCGGTATTGGCACAGACAAATTTCACACCCTGGATATCTGATTCCAGCATATGCTGTACGGCGTTACCGCCTGCACCACCTACACCAAATACAGTGAAACGGGCTTGACCGTTGTTATCGGTTTGATCATCTTCAAAAAATTCAAATGAGGCCATGACCTTTAGCTTTCCTAATTCATAATTGGCAGTCACTTCAGCCCGTATACTGCCTTGATCTTAATAAAAAATTGTTTTTAAGAATGCTGTCCAACGGCTGCCTTGTCAAGTACAAGCGATAATCCGTACAACTTCCTAACAATATTCCCTAAAAAATCAACTAAAAAATTGATTTCAGTTTTTCGTTGAGTCCTGACCAGGCACGACCTACACGCGCCCAGACCGATAAGGTCTCCGGGTCTTCGGTTTCGACAATGGTGTCCTGACTGTAGCTCTGGCTATACATCAGCACGCCCGCTGCGGTTGCATACTGCGAACGGCGTAAGGCAGCCTGATGCGGTTCATCGGCATAAACCTGTACCGGCGGATTGCCCAAATGCGCAGACACACCCAGGGTGCGGCGCACCAGACTGACCATGCCTTCAATCTGACAGGCATCACCAGCCAGCACCACACCATGATATAAGCCATGAATGGCGCCACTGTTTTCCAGTTCTTGACGGATTTGCGCAAAAATTTCTTCATAACGCGCAATAATAATTTCCGACAGTTCAATCCGGCTGATGGTTTGCGGACCATCAATGCCCTGAATCTGAATCATGTGATCAGGTTTGACCACTTTTAAATCGACGCAACCGTAAAGCAGTTTAATCCGCTCGGCTTCTTCGGTGGTGGTCTGCAATACCGCCGCGATATCACGGGTCACATGCTCACCGCCACGCTGCAGGGTTTGTGACAGCGCCAGACGACCATCCAGATAGACCGCAATATTGGTGGTACCGGCGCCAATATCAACCAGGCACACGCCATATTCTTTTTCATCTTTCAGTAAACTGGCTTCAGCGGTGGCCAGATGCGACACCACCATTTTTTCTACACCAATATTGGCCCCTTTTAAGGCACGGTCCAGATTCTGCATGGTGCTAATCGGCAGCATCATCAGCTGATAATGACCGGTCATGCTATGCGCCGACATACGGATCGGGTTTTGTACCCATTCACCGGAATCATCCAGATCAAAGCCCAATGGCACCGCGCTGACCAGATAATGGTCTGAAGTTAAATGGCTGGCTTTGGCCAGATCTAAGGCACGAACCACTTCACTTGTTGTAATTGTGTGGTCACTATTTTCAATTGGGGTACGCCCCGCAGCATAAAAACTTTTTAATTCTGCACTTGGAATAGAAATCCAGGCTGAATGCACCCGGCATTCCGCCATATCTTCTGCTTCTTGAACGGCATTTTTAATGGCTGTAATGACTTTATCGAGACTTACAATTTTTCCTTTATTCATGCCTCGGTTACGAGCGGTAGCCATACCAATCACTTGGATATTGTCTGGCGCGTGTACCTTACCAATCAAAACTGAAACTTTGTGTGTCCCAATGTCAATCGCAACAACCGAGGGAACAGCTTCACTCATTTATTTACTACCATCACATGTTTGTTTAATTAATGGCTTAATGCCTCTATTTTTAAAGCCAAGTATTATGGCTTTGCTGCTATTGCATTCGCAATGCTTGTGTCATCAATCGTTACAACAAAATGACCATTGGCAATTTTTGGTGCCACCGAGTTTTTCCACTGGATCGCCAGACCATTGCGGTAACGCAGGTCAATTGCAGAAATCCTGGACCATACCGGCTTGAAGTCACTTTGCGCCAGATGACTCAGACGCTGCAATTTACTCATGGTCTGATCCTGATCCACAATCACCCGCAGGCCAGAATCAAACTGCATAAACCAGGTCATCCGGTCGGTGAGATATAACTCTTTTAAACGCAGATTCACCGGTAAAAATAACTGGTTAATTTCATTATAGCGACGCATCATCATTTTGGACTGATGCATCGGGCCATGTAATAACGGCAGATGCTGATTATTCTTGGGTGTCACTTCCGAAAACACATCACCGCTGTCACTGAGTAAACGTCCGGTGCCCCAGCGCGCAATCGCATGGCGTGGCATGACCCGTAAACGGATGGCATTCGGCCAGGCGCGTGACACCACCACCCGATCGACCCAGGACAGTTCCAGTGCGGTATCACGAATCTGTTCCAGATCGGAAGTAAAATAGTTATCTGTGACCACTGGCGAAACATGGGTCATGACCTGGCGCAGTTCGGCATTGGAACGGGTACCGACCACGTCCAGTTCAGCCACGCGTGCATCGGTCATGACTTTATATAGACCATAGATTCCTGCTGCCAATACCACAATCGCCACGCACAGCAATACCCATCCACCCAGGTTCGTCAGCTTTTCTTTACGCGTCGGTGGCTTATCGTGAATCGAGGTAATCGCTGCGCGTTTACGGCGCATGGAAGCAGGAAGTTGAGCCATGGCTTAGTGGGTCGCATCCGTTAAGGTTTGTTCAAGAATTGCCACGCACAAGGCATCAAAACTGTAGCCCACCGCCTGCGCGGCTTTTGGCACCAGTGAGTGACTGGTCATGCCCGGTACAGTGTTGACTTCAAGCAGCCAGAAATTGCCTTGTTCATCCTGCATTGCATCAATACGGCCCCAGCCGCTGGCACCTACCGCCTGGAACGCACGCAGGGCCAAGACCTGTAACTGCTGCTCTTCCGACTCGGTTAAGCCACATGGAATGCCGTATTGCACATCATTACGGTTGTATTTGGCTTCATAGTCATAGAACGCCACATCTTTAGGCGGTTCCAGACGAATCACCGGCAAGGCCTGACCGTTCAGTAAGACAATCGTGAACTCGCGACCGGTAATCCATTTTTCAGCCATCACCACTGCATCATGCTCGGTGGCTTTGGCAATCGCTTCAGCAAAGTCTTCAATACGTTCGACTTTGCTCATGCCAATACTGGAACCTTCATGTACCGGCTTGATAATCAGTGGTAAACCCAATGCAGCGACAATATCAGCCGGGTTTGAATCTTTGGTGACAATACGATACGGCGCTGTTGGCAGCTCGGAACCTTGCCAGACCTGTTTGGTTTTGACCTTGTCCATGCCAATGGCTGAACCCTGTACGCCAGTACCGGTATACGGCACATTCAGCCATTCCAGTACACCCTGAATCTGGCCATCTTCACCGCCGCGGCCGTGCAGGACAATAAAGGCACGATCATAGTTGACCAGTTCGGTCACACTACGATCTTTCGGGTCAAACGCTTCTGCCTGAATGCCTTCGCGCAGCAGCGCATCGAGCACTGCCTGTCCACTATCCAGAGACACCCCACGCTCGGCAGATTTTCCACCAAATAACACGGCAACTTTGCCGAACTTTGAAGCATTTGACACGTTTATATCCTTAAACTTTACACTGAGCGACCAAATTCAAATATCACTTTGGGTGATTATTTTAAATACAATTTATTTTGAGCAAGCTCGATGGAGATTGCTCCTACATTACCCGCACCTTGGGTCAATAATAAATCATTCGGTTGTAACACTTTTTGTACCAGTGTTTCCAGATTGCCTTCAACCGGATCAATCAGAATCGGTTCAACCTGACCACGCAGACGGATACTGCGTGCCAGACTGCGACTGTCGGCACCCACAATGGCTTTTTCACCGGCAGGATACACTTCCAGCAACAGCAGTTGATCGACCTGCGATAACACTTCAACAAAGTCATCAAAACAGTCACGGGTACGGCTAAAACGGTGCGGCTGGAACAACATCACCAGACGGCGGTCCGGATGGCTCTGACGCGCGGCTTTAATGGTGGCTTCCACTTCTTTAGGATGGTGACCATAGTCATCGACCAGTTTGATGCTGCCACCGTCCAGTTCAAATTCACCTTGCACCTGGAAACGGCGACCTACACCACTAAAGCCTTCCAGTGCACGGCAAATCGCACCATCAGAAACACCTTCATCGGTCGCCACACCAATGGCGGCCAAGGCATTCAGTACATTGTGCAGACCTGGCTGATTCACGGTAACACGCAGTGGCTCGCGGTCTTTACGCAATACTGTAAAGTGGGTACGCATACCGTCCTGATCAACATCGACTGCGCGAATATCATTGTCTTCATTAAAGCCGTAGGTTAGCACCGGACGGGCAATACGCGGCATAATTTCACGGATGTTGGCATCATCACCACAAACCACTGCCAAACCATAGAATGGCAGTTTGTGCAGGAATTCAATAAAGGTATCTTTTAGCTTGTCAAAGCTGCCGCCATAAGTATCCATGTGGTCGGCATCAATATTGGTGACAATCGCTGCCATTGGCTCCAGATGCAGGAAAGATGCATCTGATTCATCGGCTTCAGCCACAATATAACGGCTCGCACCCAGTGCAGCATTAACCCCGGTACGGTTCAGCAAACCGCCTATCACGTAAGTCGGGTCCAGATTTTCTTCTGCCAGCATACAGGTAACCAGGCTGGTGGTGGTGGTTTTACCATGTGTTCCGGCCACGGCAATCCCGTGACGATAACGCATCAGCTCACCCAGCATTTCAGCACGGCGCACCACCGGAATACGGTTCTCAATAGCGGCTTTAACTTCCGGGTTTTCCGGATCAATCGCGGTAGAGACCACCAGTACATTGGCGCCCTGAATATTGTCTGCGCTATGACCAATAAACACCCGAATGCCGTTTTCTTCCAGCTGGGCGGTGGTTTTTGAGGCTTTAATATCTGAACCGGAAACGTCATAGCCCTGGTTTTTTAATACCTCGGCAATGCCACACATCCCGGCGCCGCCAATCCCGACAAAGTGGATATGTTTGATACGACGCATTTCAGGCACTTTAATCAGTTCTTTTACTTGATCAGCAGGGATAGATGGAGACATAGTTTACTCGGTTTACAAATCTTGAATTAAAGCAACCACATGTTGGGTTGCATTAGGTTGTGCCTGTTGACGCGCCTTGCTGGCCATTTCAGAGAGCAGTTGGCGGTTCATCAACGGCATTAACAGTTCTTTTAAGCTGTCCGGGGTCATGCTGGCTTGCGGACAGATTTTTGCCGCGCCCGTCTTGGCCAGGAATTGTGCATTGGCCGTCTGATGGTCATCCACAGCGCTTGGCAAGGGCACAAATACCGCAGCCACACCCGCGGTTGCAATTTCCGTAACCGTCAGTGCGCCGGCCCGGCAGATAATCAGATCGGCATCGCTATAGGCCTGTGCCATATCTTCAATAAAGGGTTGCACTTCAACCGTTAAGCTGTCCGGCTTGTTGGCATAACGCGCTCGGGTGCTGTCTGCATGATTTTGCCCACACTGATGATACACATTTAAAGGTACATTCAGCTGTTTTAAGGCTTCTGGGACACGTTCATTCAGTGCCTGCGCACCCAAAGAGCCGCCAACAATTAAAATACGCAGCGGCAAACCTGCTTTTTCACGTTCCTGATAACGCCAGGATGGGGTTAAGGTCGCACTAATTTCTTTACGCACCGGGTTGCCAGTGGTGACAATTTTAGTGCTGGCCGGAAATGTATCCGGGAACGCCTGACAAACGGTTTTGGCAATATGCGACAGCTGGGTATTGGTAAAGCCGGCAATCGCATTCTGCTCATGAATAATGACCGGAATGCCAAGCAGACGTGCCGCCAGACCGCCGGGTCCTGCCACATAGCCACCAAAGCCGGCGACAACCTCTACTTGGTGTTTTTTCATTAACTGCATGGCGCTTAAGGTGGCTTTTAGAATTTTAAAAGGCGCCATTAGTTTGCGTGCCAGCCCGTTACCGCGCACGCCTTGAATATCAATCTGATAAATCGGAATATTCTGGTTTTGTAATAAACGGTTTTCCATGCCTGTAGGCGTTGCTAACCAGGACACATGGATTCCCTGCTGCTGGAGTTCTTTGGCCACGGCTAGGGCCGGGAAAACATGGCCACCAGTGCCTGCGGCCATCATCATCACATGTTTAGGCTTGGTTTGCGCTGCATCAGTCACGGTCTAATTCTTCAATCCAAATATGGCTAATGAAAGTTCTTTATAAGCGCTCAATTGTAATCACAATCGTATAAGCTTGAAAGTTTATTTACTTTTTTTCACCAAGCGGCTCATTGTTTTTTTCAACAGTTTTGAAAGTTTAAACTAGTTTTATTATTAATTCACCGAAATTGTTAAGTTTACTGCATTTTTCATCAAATTATGTCGACTGGTTTTGGTTTACAAAATCGCTATGATTTTCTTGCTCAACGCAGTTTTTCAACCCCAAATCTCGCTTAAGAATACAAAAAGAGCCACCCAAAGTGACTCTTTTCAAGAACTGCTTAACGACCAGCTTCCAGTACATCAAACAGGCTATCGGCAATTGAGGTGCCGAACTGGGCATCAATTTCACGGATACAGGTTGGACTGGTCACGTTAATTTCAGTGACATAGTTACCAATCACATCCAGACCGACAAATACCAGACCTTTTTCACGTAAAAATGGCCCGACTTTGGCAGCAATTGCCTTGTCATTGTCGGTCAATGGACGTGCTTCACCCAGACCACCAGCGGCCAGGTTGCCACGCACTTCGCCGTTTTGCGGAATACGCGCCAGACAATACGGAATTGGTTCTCCATTGACCATTAAAATGCGTTTATCCCCTTCTACGATTTCCGGAATATAACGCTGCGCCATAATTGGCTGGGTGCCGTTATTGGTCAGAATTTCAATGGTGGAGCCAATATTCACACCATCCTGATACAGACGGAAAATGCCCATACCTCCCATCCCATCGAGCGGTTTCACAATCACATCGCCATGTTGCTGAATAAATTCACGAATCAGGCGTTGCTGAGAGGTCACTAAAGTCGGCACCTGCAGCTCCGGGAACTGGGTGGCAAACAGTTTTTCATTACAGTCACGCAGGCTTTGCGGCTTGTTAATAATCCACGCTCCTTCGCGCTCTGCCTGTTCCAGAATATAGGTGCTATAGACAAAGTTCATGTCAAACGGCGGGTCTTTACGCATCAGCACCACATCATAGGCCGCGATGGATTCTTTTTGTTTTTCGCCCAGCTCATAATAATGGTTGTAATCTTCAAAGACTTTTAACGGGCTGATTAGACCGAAAGCCTTACCCTGATCAATATATAAATCTTGTTGTAGTGCATAACCGAGTTCATGACCCCGACGTGCCGCGGCCCACAGCATGGCCATGGTGGAATCTTTTTTCAGGTTCACCGTTTCAATCGGGTCCATCACCACAAGTACGCGCATAATGACTGCTCTTTTAAAATTGCTATGATGTGGAGTATAACGGAGATTCGCTGCCTGTTTTTCTAAATTTGAGTAAAGCTTTGCAGCGCTGTATTTGCTGATTTCAGGAAGCTGCCCATGCAACAGCCAATTGTGGGATATCATTTAGATGAAGAAAATCATTGGGTCGCAGAGCTGGCCTGTGGTCATGGCCAGCACGTGCGGCATAATCCGCCATGGCAGAACCGGCCCTGGGTGATGACGGAGCAAGGACGCAAAGAAAAATTAGGGGTGATGCTAGAGTGTAAGAAGTGTGAGGAGGGATTGGAGTAGGTTTCGTGTAAGATATTAAATCAAAAAATAATCCCCTAAAAATAGGGGATATTGCTAATAATGGAATTGACATTGAATAATAGAGATTCGTTCATCTGTCACTTCATAAACCAATCTATGCTTTTCATCAATTCTACGGCTCCAAAATCCTGAAAGATTCGCTTTTAAAGATTCTGGTTTTCCTGTGCCTTCAAAAGGTGTCCTTTGACATTCTTTGATTAAAGTATTGATACGCTTAATTATCTTTTTATCCTGTGTTTGCCAATAGATATATTTATCCCAGACATTATCAGTCCATTCGACGTTACGATTCGTCATCCTCAATCAACTCTCTTTGTTTGGTTTTTCCCTGCACGTAAGTGAGCAATTGATTCATTTAAGCGACTGGCATTATTTGGAGATGAAAGCAGATATAACGTTTCCATTAGGCTATCGTAATGATTTTGCCCCATTACTACAGTATGATCACCTTCTTTTCTTGTAATAAGAGCAACGTCTACATCATCAAGACTTTATCTAAAACAGATTTTAAATTGTTACGTGCATCCACATATGTAAATACATTGTATATATCTATCCCTCATAGGGTAAGCTGCGTCAAAACGCTGCTAGCTAGACTACCTCAGCGGTAGGGATTGAAACTTTACAATATAAATGCACAGAATTCTGTACATATTGTCAATTTCGTATAACAGTTTATTTTAAATAGCTCCAAAATTAGTGGATATTTCTTGAAAATTCAAAGCTGTTTCTTGGGTATTGGGAACATGCCCAAACACATACTCATTCTTCGCCTGAAAAAAGAAATCAAACCTTTTACTCATCAGTGGGTCTTGTTTGCTCTGCTTTTGATACATCGGTGCAAGGTGGTTGAGATAGTAATTAATCCATTCAGCTTTATCGGTAAAGGTGCTGTAATCTTTTAGATCAGCATAGAGGTTTTGTAAGTCATTAGATATGGCTTCAATATTAGGATGAAACAACCAAACTCTAATATCCATAGGGGAAATCACGGTGACTTCATACGGTTGTGAGGGTTCAAAGCGTTGTATTGTATAGAGCTGTGCGCCATATTCGCTATAACTGGAACAAAGTAGTTTAGTATTTTCAATCTGAAAATAGTCAGTTCCTACTTCGAATTCTCTTATTTGTCTAGAAATATCGAGGCATTGAGGAAGTTTGTTGATGTCTGAGTGAGCTAATGTCTTAAATAGTTCAATAGATCGGCTAATGACATAACTTTCACCTGTACCCGTGATAATACCTTTGTCCCATGAGTAGATTTTTTGACTTTTTTTAGTATTAAATTGAATTTCACCAGATTCTTTTAAAACAATTTTTTTATTGTCTGTGGTGACAATGATGCTATCATTTAATTGTATGGCTACAATGAAAGTCATGTTTACACCCAAGGTTTTGAAATGTTTATATTTTCCAATTTTAATTGAATTTTTACAATTGATAAAGAATAGGTAAACCTATGGCTGGTGGTTCTCAGATTATCATTAATAAAGATGGTATTAAAATTATAACTCCTGCAAAGTTTGAAGCCAAAGCAGGACAACATCTTTTTAAAAATGGAACAAAAGTTGACATTGCTAGAACAGTTTTGCCTGATATAAGAATTAAAACAGAACATCGAAATTTTCAGGCAATTAATTCCGAAAATAATGAAATTTTAATAAATATTCCTTATTCAATTTTGAATAAAAGAACAGGCATTAAGACCTATGGGTTTACAGATAATGAAGGGATGACACATACAATTAAGTCTCCTGAAACTGATGAACTAGAAGTAAAATGGTTTGATCAAGAAGAGAGTTAATGTGACGACAACAACAACAAGTAATACAATAAAAAGTTCAAACTCACCAACTCAACAAGTTTCTTTAAAACCTGAGGCTGAATTACATCTGTTGGTAGGAAGTGCTTATGGTACAGGAGAAAAGGAATCTCCTTATGGACATACTGCTGTATATATTAAAGTACAAGGGAAAGAGTATATTTACGATTTTGGTCGTTATGGTCGCATTAAACCTGAGACTTTTGGTCCTTTTACTCTATCTGGAGCTAGTAGTCCTCGTGGCGAAGGTATCTTAAAAGTTTGGAGTAGTTTTTCAGCATATATTGAGGAAGAAAATAGGCAAGGGGCGAATAGCGGACGTTCTAGAACAACTTATGCCTATGGCTATAAAATTTTTGATAGTCAGGCTAATTTAGTTATTAATTATTATAATAATTTAATTAAATCATCTTTATCTGTCCAAAATACTACACATTATAAACGATATAAGCTTAATCAAGATTACTTTGCTTTAGGACCTAACTGTACTACCCAAAGTTTAGATGCAACAAAAAAGGCCATACCAAGTATGGCTAAATCAGGTCATAGATTTGTTAACTCTGATAAAGTCTTACCTACTACGGCTAAACTTGCTTTTAAGGCTAGTAAATATGAAATGCCTAACTATTTATTTTTACCAGATAATTTGAATGATTACTTAAAAGAGTCTCCAGATGTAAAAGTTAACATAAAAAACACTTATCGTATTAATAGGTAGTTGAAATGAAAAGAAAATTAATAATCATAATATTATCTTTACTTTTTCTCATTCAACTTTTATTGAATATATATCTATGGCGAGGAACAGAAGTGCCAAAAATTCATATATTAGAAAGACCTTTAAAGATTTATTCATTTGAAGGTAAATATTCCCAGAACTCTACATTACCAGAATATTCGATTCTTCCAGAGGGAACAGTACTATATGATGATAGTGACTCTTTAAATCAAAGAGTAAAAGTTTACTTCAATTTACAGGGGGTTGATTTTAATTTTGAAGAACAAGATCCTGAAATTTTAAAGCAACCTAGTGAGCTTTCAGCCATAAGATCTAAAGACTTATTAAACATGGCTAAAAGTGTAGCTTTAATCCAGAAAGATATATATTTGATTATTAAAAATGATGAGACTATAAATGATTCTGTACGTTCGGCACTTTTTAAAAAGTATAAGATAGATCCATCAGAGTATGAAATTGATTAAAAATTTTTACAATTAAAATAATACATCTTATGCAAATTCAAAAAGCGAGGATATAAATTCTCGCTTTTTTTCAAAATGAATAAATAAACTTCACCAATAGATCTCTTGCGAAAGTTAATTCAAGAGCATCCAATTCACCATTCCAACAATTAAATTCATTCTTAGACCAAATCGTTTCCGTCTATTTCTATAGCGTTCTGTTAATATCCGAAAATATTTAAGTTTGCCGTTGATAGGGCGACTTGCACGTGATTTTCCAAATGCCTTTGTGCACTGGAAAATGGGATGTTTACCATCGGTTGGATAATGGGAGCCGGATGAGCTGAGAGGTTCACGTCCGGTTCTGCGAGGGGCTAAGGGTGAGATTCCCTTGGTCTACTCACCCTTATATCCGCACTCATGAAGGGTGGCTATATCTCGCAGTTGTGATTGACCTGTTTTCACGTCTTGTTGTTGGCTGGTCTATGAAATCCAGAATCACGGCAGATCTGGTTTTAGATGCGTTATTGATGGCTTTGTGGCGAAGAAACCCAAAGAACAAAGTCCTAATCCATTCTGACCAAGGCAGCCAATACACCAGTCATGAATGGCAGACATTTCTCAAACATCATAATCTTGAAAGTAGTATGAGTCGTCGACTTGCGCAGTACACTGCTCATGCCATGACAATGCTGTTGCAGAAAGCTTCTTCCAGCTATTAAAGCGGGAACGAATTAAAAAGAAAATCTATGCGACCAGGACTGAAGCAAGGTCGGATATCTTTGAATATATTGAGATGTTCTACAATTCAAAACGCAGACATGGTTCCAATGGTCAGCGTTCTCCATTAGATTATGAAAAGGCCCATCAAAAGATGATTATGTGTGTCTAGAATTTTGGTGGCTATTCATATCATTCTGATTCATAAGCTCTATCTAAATCCAAAAGCAAATAGGTTTTAAACGGTTCCGTCGTATTAAGAAGTTTAAGTCTATCTCAAATTAGCATAATACGCCTTATACGAAATCATATTTTTATTTTATATAAATCATATAGTTATTATATAGAAAAAGCTCAACTCAGCTGAGTTGAGCTTTTTATAGATTGATCACATTCCACGCTGAGTTAGATCAACATTCCAACGATCATTCAATAAAACTGACAAGCACTTAGATCCCATACTTCACACGATAGGCTTCCATCTTCGCCAAAGCCTCTTTTTCACCTTTGGCATCCAGATAATTCATTAAATCTTTCATGGTAATTAAGGCATGTACCGGAATTTCTAGCTCTTTTTGAACTTCCTGAATCGCAGACAAATCACCCTGCCCTTTTTCCTGACGATCTAGCGCGACCAGTACACCGGCAATTGTGGCACCCGCATTTTTTAAAATGGTCACCACTTCACGAATTGCTGTACCTGCGGTAATCACATCATCAATAATCCAGACTTTTTTACCTTCAACCGATGCACCGACCAATACGCCACCTTCACCATGATCTTTGGCTTCTTTACGGTTAAAGCCCCAAGGCACACTCACGCTATGATTTTGCGATAAAGCCACCGCCGTTGCCGCCACAAATGGAATGCCTTTATAGGCTGGGCCAAAAATCACATCAACATTTTCACATTCTGTTAACTTGGCTGCATAGCCTGACGCCAGTAATGACAAGGCTTCGCCATCATTTAATAAACCGGCATTAAAAAAATAAGGACTCACGCGACCCGATTTTAAAGTAAACTCACCAAATTTAAGCACACCACGTGATAATGCGAGTTCGATAAAAGCTTGAGGGTTAAATGTCGCTTGCGTTGACATGAGGTGCTCCAAAATTCATAAATTGAGGTAAGACCTGCGCATGATACCAAAGAGTAGCTATCCGAGTGATCAAAAAATTCTTCGTGTGGTTTCAATTAACGTCAATGGCCTGCGTTCTTCGGTCAGTAAAGGCCTGCTGGAGTGGATGGAAAAATCAGAGGCTGATGTCATCTGCATTCAGGAAAGCCGTCTGACCCATGCGCAGTGGACCGATAAATTCAAACCGGAAGGCTGGTATACCCATCTGTTCGCAGCTGAACGTCCGGGCTATGCCGGCACCGCCATTTACAGCCGCCTGCCATTTGTGTCTATTCAGGATGGTTTAGGCTTTGAACTGGCCGACTCCCAAGGCCGTTTTGTCACGGCAGAATTTGATTTAGGGCTGGGTTATCCGGTGCATATCTGCTCACTGTATCTGCCATCGGGTTCATCGGGTGAAGAAGCACAAGCCCGTAAAGACCACTTCCTCGAAGAATATACAAAAATCCTGAAACAATGGCGCGATGAAAATAAATCGATCATTGTCTGCGGCGACTACAATATCGTGCATAAACGTATTGATATTAAAAACTGGTCAGGCAACCAGAAATCTTCCGGCTGTTTACCGCATGAACGTGCCTGGCTCGATCATATCTATAATGATCTGGGCTATGTCGACACCTTCCGTGAAGTGCGCAAAGAAGCCGAACTGTATTCCTGGTGGTCGAACCGTGGCCAAGCGCGTGCCAAGAACGTTGGCTGGCGGATTGACTATCATGCCTGCTCACCGGACTGGAAAGCACGTACCGTCAATGCCTGGGTCTACAAAGAGGAATGGTATAGCGACCACGCCCCGGTGATTATTGATTATAAACTCAACTAAAAACCTTCCTATTGAGTGAACAATTGTTCACTCAATAGAGGTTTATTTCCGACATATTTTGTCGTCATTCAGACCTTTATCTGCTTTTTAAATCGGCGCATTATTGCAGCACGGCAAAGGGACAGTGTCAGGATGACAGCAAAGGGACAGGAAGCCGTAGGATGCAAATAAACAAAGCCATGATGGTCTTTGTTTCAAGGATGTGACATCGGACGTTGTAGTGAGACCCGCATAATCAGGATGATTAAATGCGGGTTTTCTACATCTGGGCTTTTATTTTTTATATTGGCTCTTTGCTTTTCGTTTTTTTCTTAGTACGAATAATTCTTCTCAAGTGTTGTCTTGTTTTTCTGCCACTATTATGGCGCGGTAGCGTTGCATTTTAATGACGGTTTAATTTCAGAACCATGAACTCAATATTTATACCCGCTATAGTGCAAAACCAATTTTTTGGTTAATCTCTTGAGCATTGTGTTTCTTGCTGGAATCCGCTTTATGCTTAAAATTTATGGTATTAAAAACTGCAACTCCATGAAAAAAGCCTTTGATCTGCTCAATGAACTGGGCCTGGCTTATGAATTTCATGATTATAAAAAACAGGGGATTGATGCAGAAACGCTAAAACACTGGCTGGATGCCAAAGGTCAGGACAAAATTCTGAATAAAAAAGGCACCACCTGGCGCAAACTGTCGGAAGCGGAACAGGCACAAGCCCTGTCCAGCGAAGCAGATTTAATTGAAGCCTTACGCACTCACAACAGCCTGATCAAACGTCCTGTGCTGGCCACCGCAGACGGCTTTATTGTTGGTTTTGATGAAACCGCCTATCGCGCCTTAAACGGATAAATTCTTTTTATCTACCTTTTACTTATCCGTTAAAAATCAAAAAGCCTGATGCATCTGCATCAGGCTTTCTGGTTTAATCCGTTTCTATTGGCTGGCTTATTTCACACGAACCCAGGTCTGGTTACGACCCAGCGCTGCTACGCCAATATAGCCACGCAATTGTAATTTCTGCCCGCCATCAGCCAGTTGACCTTTTAACTTGTAGGTTTTACCTGATTGCGGATCCAGAATTGAACCGCTGTCATAGTTAGTACCACCCGAATTCTTTAAACCACGTACAATGGTTAAACCTTTCAAGGATTTGTTTTTGTAAGGTCCTTCACATTTTGTACAGGCATTTTCCTCACCCGGCGTTAAAATGGACTGAATTGTTGCAGTTAACGTGCCATTTTTCTGCTCGGTAAATTTGACGGTTGCTTTTGCTTGCTTGGTTTTGTCATCAATTGTTTTCCAGACAGTACCATTTAGCGGATCAGCAGCATTCGCCAAAGCTGTTAAACCCATTAATCCTAATGCCAGTGCAATTTTTTTCATTTTTTTTGATTCCCTAGTCTAGTGTTAGACAGCCTTAGTATTAAAAAGTCACTACAAATTTGCAATTTTTGAATGTGACCATTTAGTGTAACCTTGTAAATTGTGTTGGTAAATACGCAAGCACAGGCCAAAATCAAGAACAAGATGGAAGAACAATGAAGATCAACCCGTTATTGAAACAAATTTTCACAGAAGGCTTTTTAAAAACCACCATCCGCCTGCCAAGCCAATATAATTTACCGCATAATCCGCTGCGTTTCGCCCTCGAACAGATGTGCCGGCTGTTTCCGACCAATAAAACTGTCGAAGTCCGCGCTTTACGTCTGGCTGGCCTGAAAGCCGAAGAAATCAAGCCACAAGATGAAGCCACCCAGCTGATTTTCTATATTCACGGTGGCGCCTTTTATTTAGGGTCTTTAAATACCCATCGCCCATTTCTGACTGAACTGGCCGCCCGCACCCAGATGCAGGTGATTCATATCGATTATCCGCTGGCGCCTGAAAATCCATTCCCGGAAGCCTTAGAAGCAATTTTTGATGTCTATCAGACCCTGCTGGATCAGGGCATACAGGCCAAAGATATTTTGCTGGCAGGAGATTCCTGCGGCGCCAATCTGGCGCTGGCACTGGCCTTAAAAATCCGTGATGAACAGTTACCGCAAGTCAGCGGCCTCATGCTGCTTTCACCATTTTTGGATTTAACCCTGACCAGTGAATCAATTCGTTATAACCGCAAACACGATGCCTTATTGTCGATTGAAACTCTGGAAACCGGGATTCAATACTATGTGCCACCGTCGGTCGATCGTGGTGATCCGCGTGTTTCGCCGCTATTTGATGATTTAACCGATTTACCACCAACCTTGGTGCAGGTGGGTTCTAAAGAACTGCTGCTGGATGATGCGCAGCGTTTTCGTGACAAGGCCGAACAGGCGGGCGTGAAGGTCAGTTTTAAACTGTATACCGGTATGTGGCATAACTTTATTATGTTCTCACCGTGGTTTGATGAAGCCAAAATGGCGCTGGCCGATTTAGCCGAATTTGCCCATCAGCAGGACCAAGATTAAAACGCCATAAAAAAAGGTCAGTAGAAACTGACCTTTTTTGTGATTAATGCAGCGCCGTAAAGCTTAGATTTTGGCAATCTGGTCTAATGCCGTAGTAATCGCCTGATCTTTAATATCGCTCATGCTAACCCCTTCAGCACGTACTACTTCAATATCACTGACACCGGTAAAGTTAAACACGGTTTTCAGGAATGCTTCCTGGAAATCAACCGGGCTTTGTTCGCCATAGACACCACCGCGGCTGCTGGCGATATACACTTTCTTGTCACCTGCCAGACCGACCGGGCCATTTTCGGTGTATTTAAAGGTACGACCTGCCACGCTAATCCGGTCAATCCAGGCTTTTAAAGTCGATGGCAGACCGAAGTTATACATGGCTGCGCCCACCACCACGACATCAGCATCTAGATATTGTTGCAGAATCTGTTCGCCTAAAGCGCTTTGCTCGGCATTTTGTCCCATTAAAATTTCAGCGGTTAAATGCGGAATGGTCTGTTCAGCCAGATCCAGATAGTCAACTTGGGCCGCTGTATTTTTCGCCTGTAGCTGGTTCACAATAGCTTTAGACAACTGACGTGATACAGAAGCGTCGCCTAAAATACTCGAGTCGATATGCAAAATTTTCATGGGAGAGAATCCTAAACTGTGATTTTTTCAATAGCGCCATTTTACTGCAGTTTAAAATAGAAATAAGTGATTTAAACAACACACACTGTTGCACCCATGCAACGATATTTTCCCGAAAAGTACAAAAAATAGCCATTACCAATTATCTAAAATCATGATATGTTAGGTTTTATTAAAATAATTGTATAAAAATGAGACTTTAGACGCTCATTTTTGGGGTCGTGATTCACGCATGAAAAGTCGCATTGCGCACAGTGCTGTGCCCACATTTAAATACAAAGTCACCCGTTATTTACTCGAAAAAGAAGTGGTGATGAACTGGAGCACGTTAAACAAATGTATTCTGATGCTGTTTCTGGGCAGCCTGATGCACGTGATCTGGGCCATCTGGAAAAGTGTGGTATTACTCACCCCGGAACTGTGGCGCTGGGTCAATCTGGCCTTGTTAAAACAGCAGCTGGTCATTAATTTATTCGGCCTGTTCGTGTTTATTGGCATGATTGGCATCTGCCACTACTTTCGCAAACAGGACTGGACCCGGCGCTATATGCCCTATATTGCGGTGGCCACCTTTGTGGTCAGTCTGTGCCGCGATGGCTATCTGGTCGGGGTGCTGAGTCCGGCCACTATGGTGACCTATATCAGTCTACCCACGGTCGGTCTGGTGCTGTTTGAACGCAGAATTGTCTATTCGGCCTTAATTCCGGCCACACTGTATCTGGTCAGCTGCGGTTATTTAAGCTTTTTCGGCCAGTTAACCTATGCACCTTTATTTTTATTAACCGACTTTCCTTATAAAAATGGCTTCTGGGTGCTGTCGATGCTGTTTTTTATTGTGCCGATTCTGCTG
Source organism: Acinetobacter sp. CIP 53.82 (assembly GCF_000369465.1). Lineage (NCBI taxonomy): Bacteria > Pseudomonadati > Pseudomonadota > Gammaproteobacteria > Moraxellales > Moraxellaceae > Acinetobacter > Acinetobacter sp. CIP 53.82. The sequence goes on from NZ_KB850046.1 coordinate 1,229,611, forward strand.
ACCTGCCTGGTGCTGTTTGAAATTCTGCTGAGTCAGTGGCGCTATCGGGAGGCGCTGATTGCACATTTAAGTCAGGTCGATCCGCTCACCAATACCTTTAACCGGCGCAGTATCAACCAGTGTCTGGAACAACTGAACCACAAACAGGCGCCCAGTTATGCAGTGATTCTGGTCGATCTGGATCATTTTAAACAGATTAATGATGAGCATGGCCATCATAAAGGCGATGAAGCCTTGGTCCAAGTCTGTCATGTGCTGGCCGGCCATATCCGCGAGCAGGATGTGCTGGGCCGTTTTGGTGGCGAAGAATTTATTCTGGTCCTGAAACAGGCCACTGCGCACCAGGCCAAACAGGTGGCCGAGCGCTGCCGGCAGGCCATCACCCAGATTGAACTGTATGATGAACATAACCAGCCCATCCATTTTACCGCCAGCTTCGGGATTGCCTTATCGCACCACAATACCCCTTATGAAAAGCTGCTCAGTCAGGCCGATCAGGCCCTGTATCAGGCCAAAGCCTATGGCCGTAATCAGGTGGTGCTGTATCAGCCGCTGGAACCAGCAGCCTCTTAAGACTTAGCTAGAGGATGGTTCAGACTGATAAGGCTCCAGATAATTGACCCAGTCTTGTTCCTGTTTCGCGGCCTGTTCCCAGGCCTGCATTGCCGGATGTTGCAGCATGGTCTGCATATAATACTGGCTGTCTTCATTCACGGGCAGCGCATAGCTTTTCAAACGCCAGACCACCGGTGCATAAAAGGCATCAGCAATCGAGAAATCACCACAGAGAAAACCGCCTGGGTCCGGACGCTCAGACCAGATCTGACAGACACGGGCTACATCGTCACGTAAATCAGGTTGCTCAGCCCATAACGTCTGTCCGACTTCTGCCAGATCAGCGCGAATATTCATGCCGCAATGGTTACGCAGTGCCTGAAAACCGCTATGCATTTCAGCAGCCAAAGCGCGTGCCCGAGCCCGCTGTGCCCGACCAGCCGGCCATAGCTGGCGCTCCGGAAACTGTTCGGCCAAATATTCACAAATCGCCAGTGAATCCCAGACCATTAGCCCGTCATGTACCAAGACCGGTACCTTGCCATTCGGGTTAATTGCCAGTACATCCTGTTTAAAATGGCCCGTGCCGCGTTCTTTAGGAAAAGGTAACAGCACTTCACGAAACGGCAGTTCAAAAGCAGTAAGGACCAGCCACGGCCGCATGGACCAGCTGGAGTAATTCTTGTTGGCAATGTACAGTTCCATCATGACTCATCCTCCTGTTGTTGTTTTTAATATTCACGATCGCTGGGCAGTGCCACCTGATGATATCAAGGGATATGGCGCCAAAGCCTATACAAAGCGACTTAAAAGCTAAAGTTTAATGGGCGGACAGGCCTCGCGCTTATCCGCTGTGATCATCACCATCATGATAGCGTGATCTGCCAGCGCCTGTGTCGAGATCTGTAGCAATTCTGCTGCTAAACCAGATATAAAAACGGCCTGTGAACAGACCGTAAGCAGAATAAGTTGCAGCTCTCTAGCAGTCAGCGAGAGACTCTACTCCCCCGCTTTCTACAGCGCCATAACCAGAGCGCACTTAGAACAGGAAGGCCACACCTAAACCGGCATGATAACTTTTATCAGCGCCATTTAAATCAACACCGACACTGGCATCCAGCTGGGTACGCGCATTTAAGGCATAAATCAGGCCTGAACCCAAGGCATATTCCACCTTCTGGCTTTCTGCTTTGTGGTAAATAAACTCGGAGAACCCGGCCCATTTATCACTGAGCTGATATTGAATCCCCGGCACTGCCTGCAAAGCCCAATTGCTGTCCTGCCACTCATAACGCATGCTAATTGAGGTGGTCAGTAAATCATTATAGGCATAGGCCACTGCCGAGCTAAGGCTGTAAATATCATCTTCGGCACTAAAACCATCATTCCCGGTGGCAATCTGCGCTTCGGCCAGCACCGCCATCGACAGTTTTTCATCATCTAAATCAATGGCATGTTTCAGACCAATGCTGACATCCCCCAGCCCATCTTCTTCAACCGACTGGCCAGCACTTTTTACCCGGCTCCAGCCCGGACCCTGCCAGCCCAGCTGTAATTCTAGATTGTCTGCCAGACCGGTACGCAACAAGGTATCGGCGTGCACCTGAGTGATTTCCTGCGTCAGACCATTGTCATCTTTGGTTTTCTGATAGTGCGCATTGGCCAGCGCCTGCTCCCAGGCCAACTGGCCGACCGGCGTAATTCCGGTGCTCATGCCCACACCCCGACGGTCAAATGCAAACTCGGCGGCAAAGACCTGACTGCTGACTGCAGTCGCCACCATCACACCCAATAATTTCAATGCTGACATAGTGTTTATCTCAATTTTAAGCCAATTCTTTGGTCATTTTCGCGCCATGGGCACGGAGCAGTTCTAAGGTTTGCTGTTCTTCAGGCAAGGCTTCAGCCCAGTTAATTTCATCAAAGTCGCAATCAAAGAATAAATCACTGATGGATGACAAAATGGTCAGGCCATCTTCATCTTTACGGTTTGGATCGACGTTTTCTTCAAGCAGGCGCTTTACCGCAGGTGCACAGGCGGCACTGGCGGCGTCCCATAACGGGCCATAGACTTCTTCCGCATCCCACAAATGCAAATTGACCTTGGCCTGAATTAACGCGTCCAGAATTTCCATATGGACGGCCAAATCCTGCTGTTTTTGTGCTTCATTGTGCGGCTGGCCCGCCTCATAGGCCTCGCAAATGGCTTCCCACCACTGAAACAGGCCATCAGACCAGACTGAAATTACCGGGCCTTTTTCAGGATCAATAAAATTCGGATCAAGCCCCGCGGCCAGAAGCTGTTGCACTTGGGCCTGATCTAGTTCTTCTATAGCTTGCACCAAGCGTTGTTGTTGTGCCGTTAACATGCAGAGAGCTCTCTTCAATCAAATCAATTTCGTTCTATTATGCCCAATTCAGTGAAAATTGTTTAAGCGAAATGTAATCTTGTCGCATGAATTTGCTATAAAAAAAGCCCCGATACTGGGGCTTTTCTGCTTTTCAGCCAATACCTGTCTTATTCGTCGACATCGGTATCTAGGTCAACTCGACCCGGCTGTCCACCACGCGGATGTTCTTTTTTCTCAAAGACATGCTCCAGACTACGTTTTAAACGGTCAATGGCGCCATGAATTGCGGTATCGACATTATGACCACGATGATTGACCACCACAGGCTTCAAGCCGGCCGGGCGTGCTTCAATCATACATTTGATGTCATCATCTCCGCCTTTGTCCCCGTTTTCATCACTTAAATGTACGGAAAAATGGGTAATACGCTCACTATGGCGTTTAAATTCATCACTTAGCTCTGCACGTACGTAACTAATTAATCGTTCGCTACCTTGGATGTTCTTATCTGTACGGATTTCAATATTCATAATCTCATCCTCTCTTTCTTTCGTTTTCTGAATCTTTTTTGTGCAAAACTATTTTATCTTGGCACGTTTGTCGCTTGCTGTTTTCCAGCATATTGAACATCTTCAACCTAATTTGGACGCTACCCTCCACATTGAACGATGAACACTTTTGAGTCTGCAGAACCGTGTCCTTATACTTTGAATATCGGGCCTAACTCAAAAATATGCAAGCAATATTTGATAAAAATTAGCAAAAGGATAACCTGTTGTGACAACTGCTTACTTGCGTGGTCAGGCACTGATTGACTCAATCCGCTCTGCCCCTTATTCACGTGATTTAGTTGGCTATCATGGCCAACCGCCGCATCCGCAGTGGCCGAATCAGGCACGTATTGCAGTGCAATTTGTGCTGAATTATGAGGAAGGCGGCGAAAATCATATTGAACATGGTGATGCCGGTTCTGAGCAGTTTTTATCTGAAATTGTCGGTGCGGCCAGCTTTCCGGCCAGACATATGTCGATGGATTCGATGTATGAATATGGCTCGCGGGCCGGTTTCTGGCGTATTCATCAGGAATTTCAGCGACGTCAGTTACCGATGACCATTTTTGGGGTCGGTATGGCGCTGGCGCGGAATCCATATGTGGTCGAGGCCATTCAGCAGGCCGACTATGATGTGGTGTCGCATGGGCAACGCTGGCTACATTATCAGAGCATGGACATGGCCACTGAACGCCAGCATATGGATCAGGCGATCAGTGTCTTAGAAACCCTGTTTGGTCATGCACCCATTGGCTGGTATACCGGCCGCGACAGCCCCAATACCCGCCAGTTACTGGCCGAATTCCCGCAAATTCAGTATGACTGTGATTATTATGGCGATGATTTACCGTTCTGGCAGACGCTGACCAATGCCCAAGGCCAGTCACGACCGCATTTAATTATTCCCTACACCCTCGACAGCAATGACATGAAGTTTGCCGCTGCAGCCGGCTTTAATAGCGGCGAGCAGTTTTATCAATACCTGAAAGATGCTTTTGATGTGCTTTATGCCGAAGGAGAAACTGCACCTAAAATGCTCTCGATTGGTATTCACTGCCGTCTTTTGGGGCGCCCGGGACGCTTTAAAGCCCTGCAACGCTTTTTGGACTATATTCAGTCGCATCCACAGGTCTGGATTTGCCGCCGCGGTGATATTGCTGCGCATTGGTATCGCCATCACGCACCAGAACCCGTCAAATAAAGAAAAACTCGCACTGGACTTGTGCAGCTTTAGCCGTCTCAGTGAAAAATTGTCTTTTCACCGAAATTTGGCACTGATATTGCACTTTTAGCAACAAAATTAAATGTAATGATGAGACCCTTACTGTGCAACTGTATCAATTTAATCAGGCCCCTGAAGCTGAGATTCACCAATTCTTGCAGCAATGTGTACACATTCCGGCATGGGCAACTGCCATTGTCCAACAGCGTCCTTTTGAGAGTATCGAGCAACTTTTAGAGTTTTCACGGCAGCTGGCCAGCCACTGGAGCTGGCCTGAGATTCAGGCCGCACTCGCAAATCATCCTCGAATTGGTGAGAAACAGGCGCAGCAGCAACTCACCGCACAGGAGCAGGCATTTTCTGCCCGGGAACAGGCCGCGGTCCAGCTCAATAGCGACACCCAGCAGGCACTTTTACAGCGTAATCTGGCCTATGAAAAAAAATTCGGATTTATTTTCCTGATTAAAGCCTTTGGCTTGAGCAGTGAAGATATTCTGCAAGCCCTGCAGTATCGCCTGCTGAATGATGCCGACACTGAACAGCGCATTGTACAGCAGCAACTTTCAGACATTGCCTTACTGCGTTTAAGCCAGGAGCTTCAGTCATGATCAGCACCCATATTTTAGATACCCATTTGGGTCAACCGGCTGCCGGCGTGAAAATCCGGCTGTTTAACCAGCAACAACAGTTACTGGCCGAAGCCGAAACCAATACCGATGGCCGGGTCACGGCCGCCGATTTTGCTTTGGCCGACTGTCCGGAAGGCTCATATAGTCTGGAGTTTTATACTGCGGCCTATTTTGAACGAAAAGGCCTGGACAGCTTCTTTCCTAAAGTGGTGATTTACTTCCAGATTAAGGAGGCGACACAGCATTATCACATCCCGTTATTGATCAGTCCTTTTGCCTATTCGACCTATCGCGGCAGCTAAATTTGGTCGGAAAATTGCCAATAAAAAGTTAAATTTGGCTTTATTTTTGCTTAATAACCTGTATCCTTGACACGCTTTTTGGGGAAGACGAAGACACCGTTATGAAACTTACGCAACTTGCTGCACTTTGTGCATTCTCAACCGCTGCTGCCTTCACTCAGGCGAGTCCTATTGTATGGCAAGACTTTAGCTTGACTGGTCTTTATGGTGAAAACTACGAGTTAGGCACTGAAGACCGTACCACCTTAACTGCTGAATACGCAGCTAAACTGAAATATGCAGATGTATTCTTCTTTGTTGACCAGCAATGGGATGGCAACAATGACGATTCAACTTACTTTGAATTGGCACCACGTTTAAGCCTAGGCGAAGTGACTGGTCAAAATCTGGCATTTGGTCCAGTGAAAGACGTGTTAGTCGCAACAACTTGGGAGCACAACGCAGGGCACGGTGGCAACCCTGAGTTCAACAACTTCTTATATGGCGTTGGCTTTGCTTTAGATATTCCATATACCCAATATGCAAACATCAACTTCTATCGTGCTGATAATGATACGACAGATGATGATTATCAAATGACCATCACCTATGCTGTACCATTTAAACTGGGCAATGAAGACTTCCTGGTTGATGCCTTCCTGGACTGGTCAACAGCTGAAGATACTCATGCCAGCGAATTAAACTGGACTTCTCAGTACAAATGGAATGTGGGTAAACACATTTCTCCAGAAACACGTTTATACGTGGGTATTGAACACTCAGTATGGAACAACAAATTTGGCGTAAAAGGCGCAGACCAGAATGATGTCAGCGCACTGGTGAAATACCATTTCTAAGTCGTATACATAACCTAAAAAAGCAGGACTCCGGTCTTGCTTTTTTTATGCCCGCAGCGGCATGATAATGCGCTCATTCCTATCCTGATGTGCTGCTTATGCGCTTTCATCTTCGTGCTGCCACCGAACACGATCTTGCTGCCATTCAGGCGATTTATAACCCGGAAGTGCTACAGCATGTAAACACCTGGAATGAACAGCCCTTTGATCTGGCACATTTCCAGCACTGGTTCCAGCAATTACAAAAACAGAATTTTCCGCTGCTGGTGGCCGAACATCTGGACACCGGACAAATTGCCGGCTATGCCGATTATTCCACCTTCCGCAGCATCAGCGGTTTTAAACATACAGTCGAACATTCGGTGTTTATTGACCGTCAATTCAGCCGGCAGGGTTTGGGCAAACAGTTGATACAAGCCTTAATTCAACATGCGCAGGCGCATCAGGTTCATGTGATGGTGGCCGCCATTGACCATGACAATAGCGGTTCAATTGCCTTGCATCAGCAATTAGGTTTTCAGCATTGCGGCTATATGCCCCAAGTTGGAAGAAAATTTGGACAATGGCGTGATCTGGTGCTGATGCAACTCATTCTGGATCCAGCACCAGAGCAGACAGCATCAACACCAGCCGATTGACCTGTGTTGATTAAAGACTTCTAGCACAGAACATTTAATCCAGCGGATTACCGACTATATTGCTGATAATACCTTTCATGATATGTGGCCCCTGCTCTTGGCGCAGTTCGGCATACCAGGCTTCTGTCACCTGCTGATCTTTCATATGCGTGACATCACAGCGTTTACGCGCGCGCAGCACCAGTTCATTGGCACGCTCATTGCGTTTATTCTGGTAGCGGCTTAAAGCATCCTGCACACCCAAGGTATTAATTTGTAAGGCACGTGCCAGATAAATAGCATCTTCCATGGCCTGACAGCCACCCTGTCCAATATCTGGCGTGGTGCTATGTGCAGCATCCCCCACCAGCACCACCCGGCCTTTATAAAAATTGGCAAACGGTTCAATATCATGAATTTCCACGCGATTGGTGCGCTGTTCATCAATCGAGTCTATCAGCTGTTGTACCTGCGGACACCAGCCCTGAAAATACTGTTTTAACAGTGTTTTATACTGGCTGCGGTCATTCTCCAGTCCGGCCGCTAGCGGCACATCAAAGAAGAAATAAAAACGCTGATCGGCCACCGGCATCAGGGAAGCGCGCTTGCCTTCTCCCACAAAGGTGGTCCACTGGTCGGCCGGGGCCAGCTGTTCAGATACTTCCACCAGACCATTCCAGTTGACATAACCGGCATAACGGCGCGCGACAGTTTCATCCAGTACATAGGCGCGGGTTAAAGAGTGGGTACCATCAGCGCCGACCAGCAGTTCGGTTTGTAGCTGTGTGCCATCAGCAAAGCTGACCGTCACCTGCGAACCATCTTCCTGGAGTGCCGCCATTTTCTTGCCTAAATAGATGTGCTCGCGGCCAAATGCATCCATCAGCATATTTTGCAGTTCCGCACGCGACACCGGATACGGACGCTGCCCGACTTCTTCAATTAACGGCGTCAGGCTGAACTGGGTCATCACATCACCGCTCAGGCCATCGACATAGGCCAGATGGTCCATCTGCCCGCCCAGCTGGGCCACCTGCTCGGTCAGCCCGAGGTAGTTCAGGCATTTCACCCCATTGGACCACAGGGAAATAGCCGCACCCACCGGAAGAATCTGCTCGGCCTGTTCATAAATACGCACCTCATGGCCAAACTTTTTTAGTGCAATCCCTGTGGTTAATCCGCCAATACCTGCACCAATAATTGTAATTTTCATTTTTCCTCCCAAGGCTTGCCTGTCAAAACTGAACAGCTGAAGCGAAAAACGTGCCATTTCATGCTTAGCCTGGGTCGCATGGCCAAAAGTTGGCACAGGCTGTGCTTCTATCCGCACTAATAGGCCTGCTGTGCAAGCCAAATCTGGCAATCTAGCGCCACTGCCTGATTTCGATACACGGCCGTGCCTGCTGTGAATGAATAATAAATGGAAGAGAATTATGGCTACTTTAATTGCACCAACATTTGACCTACCGCCCCAGCTTCAAACACTGACCAACCTGGCAGATAAACGTATTGGTGCAAAAGTTCTTGAATGTTCAGATGATTTTTTTGCCGATGCGCAGCGCATGCTCCAATTTACAGCACCAGTATTTGTGGAAGATAAATTTGATGATCATGGTAAATGGATGGACGGCTGGGAAACCCGCCGCAAGCGCCATGCCGGTTATGACTGGGCCATTGTCCAGTTAGGTGTGGCTGGAACAATTCAGGCGCTGGATATTGATACCACCTTTTTTAGCGGTAACTATCCCGCTTCAGCCAGTGTCGAAGCCTGCTATGCGCCGCAAGGCAATCTGGACCAGGCCGAATGGCAGCAGCTTTTAGCCAACAGTATTTTGGGACCCAGCCAGCACCATCTGTTTGAGGTCAGTTCTGATGCGGTCTATACCCATGTGCGTCTGAATATTTTCCCCGATGGCGGTGTGGCGCGTTTTCGCGTATATGGCGAGGTGAAAATTCAGACCACAGATCATCAGGATACGCTGGATTTACTGGCGCTTGAAAACGGCGGCCGGGTAATTGCCTATAGCGATGCTCACTTTGGCCATCCACGGAATCTGATTAATCCGGGTCGTGGCATCAATATGGGCGATGGCTGGGAAACCAAACGCCGCCGCGCGCCCGGCTTTGACTGGTGTATTCTGGCTTTGGGACAGGCCGGACAGATTGAAAAAATTGATATCGACACCGCCCATTTCAAGGGCAACTACCCGGCAGAAGTGTCGATTCAGGCCGTCTATATTGAAGATGCCACCGATCCGCAACTGATTCCACAAAGCATGTTCTGGCCATTTTTACTGGAGGCGCAGCCCATGCAGATGGACCATGTGCATTCCTTTATCGAGCAGATTTTAAAGCACGATAAAATCTCGCATATCCGGGTCAATATGATTCCCGACGGCGGTATCAGCCGGATTCGCCTCTGGGGCACACTGGCGAACTAACACACCAACTTCGCTGTTTGCTTACTCCACAGGCCAACAGCGACCTCCATCTCTACCAGTTGATGATGACTATAAAAATACCCGCCTTGGAACTCTCAAACAACATGAAAAATACCATTCAGATTCAAGCATTGACCCTGGACAATTTTGCCCCTTTTGGTGAAGTGATCAGCTGTCAGGGACATGACTATTTTCATATTAACCATGCCCAAACCGAGCGTTATCATGCGCTGGCCATGACGAAAATTCTCGGTGAAGCACAAGCAGGCATTAGTATTTTCCGCAATATCCAGAGTACCCAGATGCCGTTTCAGGTAGCAATGCTGGAGCGCCATCCTCAAGGCTCGCAGGCTTTTATTCCAATGCAGGGACAAGCGTTTTTGGTGGTGGTGGCACCGGGTTTAAATGCAGATGAGCCAGACATCAGTCAGCTTCAAGCGTTTATTAGCGATGGTTCCCAAGGCGTAAATTACCGTGCCGGAACCTGGCATCATCCCCTGCTAACGCTGGAGGCACCTAGCGATTTTGCCGTGATTGACCGGATTGGCTCTGGTCCCAACTGCGATGTGTATGAATTCAACTCACCCATCCAGATTGTTTCTACCCAGATTTAATTCTCCATTTGGTATAAAAAATAAGCCAGCTTGCCCTTTACAAGCCCAGTATGTGCATGTTTTAGTCAGTACTCTGCCAGTCCGTTGAAATACGCATGTCTAAAGCCGACCTGATGGTTATGATCTTTTGTGTCATTGCTGCCCTGTTACACGGGATCAGCGGCTTCGGCTTTCCTATGGTCAGTACCGCGGCCATCTCCACCTTGTACCCGCTGTCGACCACGGTAGCCTTTGTACTATTACCCTGCCTGATCCTGAATCTGTTTTTACTCAATAGCGACCCCGAACGCAGCTTTCTTCAGGCGCTGCGCTATTATTCCGGTCAATATTGGGGCCTGATTATCAGCAGTCTGATCGGAAGTGTATTCGGTGTGCAGTTACTGCTACATCTAAATGATGGCTATCTCAAACTGCTGATGGGGCTGTTTATTTTATGGTATGTGCTGGATCAGTTTCGCAGCCAGCCCCTGCGCATTCAGGCCAGTCTGAAAAACATGCTGCTGTTTGGTCTGCTGGCCGGTGTGATCGGCGGAGCCACCAATGCCATGGCACCCTTTCTGATGATGTACCTGCTGAGTACCGAACACAGCAAAACCGAAATTGTGCTGATCAGCAACTTGAATTTTGCGGTCAGTAAACTGATTCAGCTGCTGCTGCTTTACCCGGTGATGCTGCAATTTAAATCTGAACAATGGTCCTTACTGGGCTTATTAACCGTGATGTCGCTGCTCGGGGTCTGGGCTGGCGGCCAGTTACGTGCCCATATTTCCCAGCAGAAATTTCGCTGGCTGATTCTCAGCTTACTGGCCGTGCTCGGCGGCTCAGCCCTGTGGCAAGCTGTGCAACTCCTCAGTCAGAACCCGCATTTTTTTGTGGTTTAATCTTCTCTTAGCTGCAAAATAATCAATTTATACTTTGCCCCCCTGCTTGAAAAATATTAAATAATAGGCCGATTACTCTAATTCCTATAAATCTATAAAAGGATCGTATATGAATACAGATACGTTAAAACCACCGGTCGAGGCCGCGCCGAAAGGCATTGTCAAAGGCTGGATTATTATTGTCATTGCCGCCCTGCTTTCTTGGGGCTTTTACCATATTTTGCCCTATGATGATTATGCCAATAAAGGCCTGAGCCTGCTGCTGTTTATCGGGATTTTATGGCTGACTGAAGCGGTGCATATCACCATTACCGCGCTGCTGGTGCCGGTGCTGGCCGTAGCGCTTGGCATGCCGATTGAAAATGCCAGCAAAGAACTGGTACCGATGACCACCACGCAGGCGCTGCGGACTTTTGCTGACCCGGTCATTTTCCTGTTCTTTGGTGGTTTTGCCTTGGCCACTGCCCTGCATATCCAGAAACTGGACCGTAAAATTGCGATGTGGATTATTTCCATGTCTGGCGGGCATTTGGGGATTTCGGTGCTGGCCATTTTCGCCGTCACAGCTGCACTGTCGATGTGGATTTCCAATACCGCCACCGCAGCGATGATGCTCCCGCTGGCTTTGGGTCTGCTGTCGCACCTGGATTCAACCAAAGAGCGCTCTACCTTCGTCTTTATTCTGCTCGGGATTGCCTATTCGGCCAGTATTGGCGGCTTAGGAACGCTGGTGGGTTCACCACCGAATGCGATTGCTGCCAAAGCACTGGACTATGACTTCGCCGACTGGATGAAAATCGGTTTGCCGATGATGCTGATTTTACTGCCAGCCATGTTGGTCAGTTTATATCTGGTGTTGCGTCCGAAACTGAACCAGAAAATTCATTTTGAAACAGAAGTAATTCCATGGAACCGAACCCGTATCGCGACCATGATTCTGTTTATCTGTACCGCAATTGCCTGGATTTTTGGCAAAAAACTCAGCGAGAACTTTGGTATTTCATCTCCGGATACCTGGACCGCGCTGGTCGCCGCCTGTCTGGTGGTGATTTTAGGTACAGCCACTTGGAAACAGGTTTCTGAAAATACCGACTGGGGTGTATTACTGCTGTTTGGTGGTGGTTTAACCTTAAGTGCGATGTTAAAAGATTCAGGTGCATCGCTGGTGCTGGGTCAAACCGTTGCGGATGTATTTGGTACGGCATCACCGCTGGTGATTATTTTTGTGGTGACCATTTTCATTATTTTCCTGACTGAATTTACCAGTAACACCGCTTCTGCTGCACTGTTGGTACCGGTCTTTGCCGCCATTGCCGACCAGATGGGTATGCCAAAAGAAATTCTGGTGATTATTATTGGTATTGGTGCATCGTGTGCCTTTATGTTGCCTGTAGCAACACCGCCAAATGCAATTGTGTTTGGGTCCGGTCATATCAGACAGCGTGAAATGATGAGTGTCGGGATAGTATTAAACATCCTGTGTACCTTCATTATTGCGCTGTTCGTATACTGGTTCTTTAGCTAAACGCTCAGCATCCATCTAAAAGAGCACTGATTTCAGTGCTCTTTTTTTTGTTTAATTTTTACCTATACTTAGACTATGATCTAAGCCATCAATAAGAATGACACGGGGATTTTTATGGCCAAGTTTTTAAACACCAGTGCAACCAACTTTTTTCTAGAAGAACTGATTAAGAATGCCAAAGAGCGTTTAATTCTGATTAGCCCCTATTTACGCCTCAATGACCGGATTAAAGAATTACTCGAAGATAAAGATCGGCTCAAAATTGACATCCGTATTGTGTATGGCAAAAGCGATCTGCATCCAGAGGAAATCAAATGGTTGCAAAAACTGGATTATGTCCGCTTAAGCTTCTGCAAGAACCTGCATGCAAAATGCTATCTGAATGAATCGGAATGTATTATTTCCAGCCTGAATTTATATGAATTCAGCCAGATTAATAACAATGAAATGGGAATTCTGGTTCGCAAATACGAAGATGATGAAGTATTTAAAGATGCCTATGAAGAAGCGCAGCGCATTATTCGGATTAGTGATGAAGTCCGCATTAGCCTCGATGAAGTGAAAGCAGATGCTGTGGTGGCCGAAGCAGAGCGTGGCGAAGAAAGCTCAACACTGACCAAACTCACCACTTCCAAACTGGCTGCAAAACATAAGCTGAAAACCGCAGATATACTGGAGAAATTAACCACAAAAGGCTTCCTGACCTTAAACGAAAATGGCAAACACTTTTTAACTGAACAGGGTAAAAGTAGTGGGGGTGAGTTCAGATCCAGTCAGTATGGTGGGTATTTTTTATGGAATGAAAATACGGAAATTGAATGACAATTTCCCTCTCCTTTTCGGAGACAGGGAGAGGTGAAATTAAAGCCTCCAAACCTCCCTTCTTGCGCTGCAAGATCAAGCCGTGCTGATCTCTTGCTCAGGGAGGCTTTGACTTGTTAAATCCCTCCAACCTCCCTTTGAGAGAGGGAAATTAAATCGCTACTAACTCCCGAATCCCTTTCTCCGGCATTTCCCTGCCGGCACCTTGTGCAATCACCTGGCCACGCGCCATCACGGTATAGCCATCGGCCAGCTCTTCGGCAAAATCATAGAACTGCTCGACCAGCACAATTGCTATTTCGCCACTATCAGCCAGTTTACGAATCACCCGGCCAATATCTTTAATAATCGACGGCTGAATACCCTCGGTTGGCTCATCCAGAATTAATACCTTCGGTTCAGAAGCCAGCGCGCGGGCAATTGCCAATTGCTGCTGCTGACCACCGGATAAATCTCCGCCGCGGCGCTGCTTCATTTCATCCAGAACCGGAAAAATCTCGTACAGATGTTCCGGCACTTTCCGGGTTTTCGCGCCTTTAAATTTCGCCATCCCAATCAGGATATTTTCCTCGACCGTTAAGGTTGAAAAAATATCGCGGCCTTGCGGCACATAGGCCAAACCTTCACGCACGCGCTGCTCCGGACTGAGCTTAGAAATATCTTTGCCATCCAGCAGAATCTGCCCGGACTTAATCGGCAAAATGCCCATCAAGCATTTCAGCAAGGTGGTTTTGCCCACGCCATTACGCCCCAGCACCACTGAACATGCGCCGACCGGAGCCTGAAACGATACATCGCGCAGGATATGACTGCCCCCATAAAACTGATTGACGTCTTTGACTTCTAGCATCGCGGTCTCCTTAACGTCCCAAATATTTTTCAATCACATCTTCATTGGCCTGAACTTCGGCCAATGTACCCTCTGCCAGAATGGCACCCTGTGCCAGCACCGTGACTTTTTCACTGATGGTGTCAATAAAGCTCATGTCATGCTCGACCACAATCAAGGTATGATTTTTCTTCAGCTCCAGACATAGCTCTGCGGTGCGTTCAGTTTCGGCATCGGTCATACCTGCCACTGGTTCATCCAGCAAAATCAGCTTCGGGCGCTGCATCAGCAACATGCCAATTTCCAGCCACTGCTTTTGGCCATGCGACAGCAATCCGGCCGGTTTATGCACCAATTCCTGTAAGCGGATTTGCGCCAGCGATTCCTCCAGCGCCTGTTGGGCATCCGGATCGAGCTTGCTAAAGAAACTCTTTTTCACCCGTTTATCTTTCGGCGCGGCCAGCAGCAGGTTTTCCATCACGGTAAAATTTTCAAATACCGTGGGTTTCTGGAACTTGCGTCCAATTCCGGCCTCGGCAATCTGTTCGGTGCTCATCTTGGCTAGATCATAGGTCTGGCCAAAAAAGGCACTGCCTTCCGTTGGACGAGTTTTACCGGTAATCACATCCATTAACGTGGTTTTACCGGCACCATTGGGTCCAATGATGCAACGTAATTCCCCTTCTTCGATATACAAAGACAAGTCGTTTAAGGCGCGAAAGGCATCAAACCAGACACTGACTTTTTCCAAATACAGTGCAATACCGTGGCTAAAATCTGCGCCCTGTTCCTTGGGGCGGCCATAACCTTCAGCAGCATGGCCACCATGAGCTTGCAACAGTTCACTCATTCGCTCCGCTCCTTTTTAAAACGGTCAAACAGACCAATAATCCCTTTCGGCAGGAAGATGGTCACCACAATAAACAGCGCCCCTAAAATCAGTAACCACGCCTCTGGGGAAGCAGCGGTGAAATAGGTTTTGGCCGCGTTAATCACACCCGCGCCGAGCAAAGGCCCAATTAAGGTGCCACGACCACCCGCTGCGACCCAGACCGCCATTTCAATTGAGTTGACCGGGTTCATTTCACTCGGGTTGATGATACCGGCTTGTGGCACATACAGCGCCCCGGCAATACCCGCGATCACCGCAGACAGCACCCAGGCCGACAGCTTGTACCACAGCGTGCGATAGCCCAGATATTGCAGACGGTTTTCACTGTCACGAATCGCACCCAGCACACGGCGATAAGGCTGATTCATCAGATGACGCAACCCGATAAAGCACAGCAGAAGCACCAGCGCGGTGATAAAACACAGGCTGGCCCGCATCGGTGCCGAGGTAATATCCATGCCCAAAATAGTTTTAAAGCCGGTAAAACCATTGTTGCCGCCGAAACCGGTTTCATTACGGAAAAACAGTAGTGCGGCAGCAAAGGTCATGGCCTGGGTGATAATCGAGAAATACACGCCCTTGATTTTGGAGCGAAAAGCAAAGAAGCCAAACACAAAGGCAATGATGCCCGGCACTAAAACAACAAGTGCAAGCGCCCAGAGGAAATGTTCCGTGCCGACCCAGAACCACGGTAATTCGGTCCAGCTTAAGAAACGCATAAAGTCTGGCAAGCCATCGCCCGCGGATTGGCGCATCAGGTACATGCCAAACGCATAGCCGCCTAGAGCAAAGTACAGGCCATGGCCCAGACTTAAAATACCGGCATAGCCCCAGACCAGATCCAGAGCCAAAGCCACCAGCGCCAGACACATGATTTTGCCAATCAGGGTGACCCAATAAGCCGACAGATGCAGTGCCGAATCACTCGGCAACAGATGCAGCCACGGCAACAGCAGTAAAATCGCAAAACAGGCGGCAATGGCTGCCCCGCTATAGGGTTTATCGGAAAGTAAATGTGTGATCTTCATGCGCTTACTCCACAAAACGGCCTTTGATGGCAAACAGACCTTGTGGGCGTTTTTGAATAAACAAAATCACAAGAACCAGAAGAATAATTTTGGCCAGTACTGCACCCATGCCAATTTCCAGCGCAGTCCCGCTAATGCCCAGACCCAGTGCTGCCAGTACCGCACCCCAGACCTGACCAACCCCACCGACTACCACCACCAAAAAGGCATCAATAATGTAGTTCTGACCCAAATCCGGGCCAACGTTCCCGACCTGCGCCAAGGCACAACCGGCCAGTCCAGCCAGACCTGAACCCAGACCAAAGGCCATCATGTCGATACGGCTGGAACGAATTCCGACGGCACGCGCCATCTGACGGTTTTGCGTTACAGCCCGCACAAACAGGCCAAAACGGGTTTTATTGAGTAAGTACACCAGCAATAACAGCACAGCGATGGTAAAGACAATAATTGCGATGCGGTTATACGGCAGCATCAGGCTCGGGCTAATGGAAATGCCACCAGACAGCCAGGCAATATTGGACACCTCCACGTTTTGCGCGCCAAAGATCATCCGCACCAATTGCATTAAAATCAGGCTGACTCCAAAGGTGGCCAGCAGGGTTTCCAGCTGACGGCCATAGAGCGGACGAATTACCGTGCGTTCAATCAGCATGCCAATTAAAGCGCTGACCAGAAAGGCTGCCGGAATCGCCACGATCAGGTACCAGTCCAGATAACTGCCAAAATGGCTTTTAAACAGGCTTTGCACCACATAGGTGGTATAAGCGCCAATCATGATCAGCTCGCCATGCGCCATATTAATAATGCCAAGCAGACCATAGGTGATGGCCAGACCTAACGCCGCCAGCAGCAAAATACTGGCGGTACTGAGCCCGGAAAATAGATGCCCGGCCCATTCACTGGCCTGTAAGCGGGTCTGAATGGCGCTTTTGGCCTCCAGCAACACGGCTTTCAGTTCCGGATTCAGATTCGGCTGTTGCAGCTCCTGCTCCACCATGGCCAGTACATCGGGACGGTTGGAATCGGCCAGTACCTGGGCGGCCTGAATTTTCACCAGCACATCTGGCTGCTGATAATCCAGCCGTGCTTTGAGCTGGGCCAGACGCGCCTTCACCTTATTATTCCGTTCCTGTAAATACAGGCGATTGATCTGCGCCAGCTGTAATTCAGACAGATTGCTCTCATAAATATCGACAGCTTCAAGGCGCTCAGCCGCATCTTCCGATTGCATTTTCGACTGCGCCAGTGCAAAGGTCAGCGCTTTCTGCAAGGTATTCACCAGCGTGACCTGCGCCAGATCACTTGGCCAGTCGCTAACCAGCTCCAGCGCCGGATAATGCAGTAAACGCTCATCCGATTCCAGAATATAGGTTTGACCATTGGCGCCGCTATAGAGCTGCTGCTGTTCAACATATTGTGCAAGCTGATCCAGCTGTTCGAGGCTGCCGGGCCACTGGTTCAGTAAGGCACGGCGGCTGGCGAAATCACCTTGCACAAATTGCTGGATGGCATCGGCCTGTGTCACAGCAACGGCTGTCTGTGTTTGCGGCTGTTCGGCCTGAGCCAGCTGTATCGATAAAACTTGGGCAAAAATCAGAAAAATAGCGGCGATATTCACGCGAATATTCATTTTATATCCCCCTATTGTGTGTCCTCTTTTTTATAAGAAGGCAGAGAAATCGAAAAAAAAACCTGCTGCCGAAGCAGCAGGCGTGATGTCAAACTTACTTCGGAAGGTAAGGACTCCAAGGTTCTGCCTGTAGGGTTTGCGGGGTTTTATAAACAATATCAAACTGGCCATCGGCACGGATTTGCCCGATCATGACCGGCTTATGCAAGTGATGGTTTGACGCATCCATTTTTAAGGTATAACCAGAGGGTGCTTTAAATTCCTGACCAGCCATGGCTGCACGGACTTGATCCACCTCGGTAGTGCCGGCTTTTTCTACCGCCTGCTTCCACATATTGATGCCGACATAGGTCGCTTCCATCGGGTCATTGGTCACCAGCTTGTTGGCATTTGGCAGTTTATAATCGACTGCGTACTGCTTCATTTTGTTGGTGAATTCGGTATTGACCGGATTTTTTACCGACATAAAGTAGTTCCACGATGCCAAGTGCCCGACCAGTGGCTTGGTATCAATACCGCGTAATTCTTCTTCACCCACCGAGAACGCCATCACCGGAATATCAGAAGCTTTGATGCCCTGATTGCCCAGTTCACGGTAGAACGGCACATTGGAATCGCCATTGATGGTGGAAATGACCGCAGTCTTTTTCCCAGCCGAGAATTTTTTAATATTGCTGACAATGGTCTGATAGTTACTGTGCCCAAACGGGGTGTACTCTTCCATAATGTCCGCATCAGCAATGCCTTTTGATTTCAGGAAAGCACGCAGAATCTGGTTGGTGGTCCGTGGATAGACATAATCCGTTCCCAGCAGCACAAAACGTTCGGCCTGACCGCCCTCTTCACTCATCAGATATTCCACTGCCGGAATCGCCTGCTGGTTAGGTGCTGCGCCGGTATAGAAAATATTTTTCGACTGTTCCTGACCCTCATATTGCACCGGATAGAACAGCAGACCATTCAGCTCTTCCACCACCGGCAGTACCGATTTACGTGATACTGAAGTCCACGCACCAAAAATGACCGCGACCTTATCCTGAGTAATCAGCTGGCGCGCCTGCTCTGCAAACAGTGGCCAGTCAGAGGCCGGATCAACCACCACCGGTTCCAGCTTTTTGCCCAGCACCCCGCCATTGGCATTAATTTCATTGATTGCCATTAGCGCGGTATCTTTCAGCGAGGTTTCTGAAATGGCCATGGTGCCGGACAAGGAATGCAGGATGCCGACTTTAATGGTTTCACCGGTGCTGGCCGCTGGCTGGGCTGTGCTGGCACTGTCGCTACTTTCGGTCGATTTTGAGCAGCCGCTGAGCACCACAACCCCGGCCATGCTGGCCACTAACATACTTTTTGAAAACAGATTGCGCTGGAACTTCATGAATTTCTCCACACTTATGCAGCACCTGAACACGGTGCCTGTTGTTCTATGACTGCAGCGGATAATTCAATTTCTATGCCAAACGCAAAACTGACAGGCAGATCTAGACGGGACAAGTAAGATTTAAATCATAAAAATTAGTTACTTATATTAATATAAAAAATGAAGCATAGCCCTTCAGCTACGCTGCACTGATCAGCACCACATACACCCAAGCAGAGTGCGCTCTAGAGTTTTTAGAGATATTGAAGGCTAAGGAGGCGCAAAAGTGAACAAAAAAAGTGCAACCCTATCCAGCCGGATTGCCTCATTTTGGAGAAAAAATCAGCGACATAAAAAAACCTGCACCAAGACGGGCAGGTTTTCTAAAATGATGAAATTTTAGGGTTTTAAACCACCAGATCGGCCAGATTGCCTTTTTGCTCTAGCCACTGCTTCCGGTCTGCGGAGCGTTTTTTGGCCAGCAGTTTATCCAGCAAACCGGCAGTGACATGAATATCATCCAGATCCAGTTGCACCAGACGGCGTGTATCCGGGTCCATGGTGGTTTCACGCAGCTGGCTGGCGTTCATTTCACCCAAGCCTTTAAAGCGGGTGATTTGCGGATTTTTGCTTTTGCATTTATTTAAAATGCCGTTGAGCTCATCTTCATCCAGTGCGTAATGTACATCTTTATTGTCATCAATCCGGAATAATGGCGGCATGGCCACAAATAAATGCCCTTCTTCTACCAAAGCCGGGAAATGTTTGACAAAAAGCGCACAGAGCAAGGTGGCAATATGCAGACCATCGGAGTCGGCATCGGCCAGAATACAGATTTTGCCATAACGCAGTTCAGACAAGTCATCTGAACCCGGATCAACCCCAATCGCAATGGCAATATCATGCACTTCCTGAGAGCCCAGCACCTCATCAGAAGACACTTCCCAGGTATTTAAAATTTTACCGCGAATCGGCATGATGGCCTGGAAATTCTTGTCACGTGCCTGCTTGGCCGAACCGCCCGCAGAATCCCCTTCGACAATAAACAGTTCCGATTCTTCACGGGTCAGACCGACACAGTCGGCCAGCTTGCCTGGCAGAGCCGGACCCGACACAATCTTTTTACGCTCGACTTTTTTGGCTGCTTTTAAACGGCGACCGGCCTTGGAGATGGCCATTTCTGCCAGTTGCAGCGCTATATCTGAATTCTGATGCAGCCATAAGGCAAAGGCATCTTTGGCAATATTCTGCACAATTCCGGACGCTTCACGGCTCGACAGACGCTCTTTGGTCTGACCGGAGAATTGTGGCTCCTGGAATTTTAGCGACAGGATATAGTTCACTCCATCCCAGACATCTTCGGCCGAGAGTTTCAAGTTACGCGGCAACAGGTTACGCAGCTCACAGAACTCGCGCATGGCATCGGTGATACCGGAACGCAAACCATTGACATGGGTACCGCCCTGCGCGGTCGGAATCAGGTTGACGTAAGATTCCTGAATGCTTTCACCGCCTTCAACATTCCAGCAAATCGCAAACTCTGCGCTGGCGCGTTCTGCATTGCCTGAAGAGACAAAGGCCGGCGCCGGAATAATCTCGCGGTCTTCCAGTTCATCCATTAAATAATCGACCAGGCCATTTTCAAACTGCCAGGTGATTTTTTCATCATTAATCTGGTCGATATAATTGATTTGCAGGCCAGCCGCCAAAACCGCTTTGGCTTTTAAATTATGTTTTAAGGCTTTTAAGGCAAATTTTGGCGAATCGAAATATTTGGCTTCCGGCCAGAAACGCACCAAGGTGCCTGACGCACGTTTTGGCGCTTTACCTTCCAGCACTTCTAGTGGTCCAGTGGCTTCGCCCTGCTCAAAAGCCATTTTGTAGAGATTGCCCTGACGCTGTACATCGACTTCTACCCGGGTCGACAAGGCATTTACCACAGAAATCCCGACCCCGTGCAGACCACCGGAAAACTGGTAGTTATCGGTACTGAACTTGCCGCCGGCATGCAGCTTGGTCAGAATAATTTCAATTCCGCTCTGGCCATATTCCGGGTGAATATCCACCGGCATCCCGCGGCCATTGTCTTCTACTGCCAGCGAGCCATCTTTATACACGGTCACGCTAACTTTGGTGGCGTGTCCGGCCAGTGCCTCATCGACAGCATTATCAATCACTTCCTGCGCCAAATGGTTCGGACGCGAGGTGTCGGTATACATACCCGGACGGCGACGGACCGGATCGAGACCAGATAAAACTTCAAGAGATTGAGCCGTATATTGAGACACGTTGTACTGTTTCCTTATTTTAGGGAATCCGATAAAAACTGCAGCAGCATAGGTATTTTTAGCGCAAAGTTGTCCATCCCATGATTGCCGCGGGTTTCGGTCATGATCAGAGAGCTATGCTGGGCCTGGCTATAATAACGCTGTGCGTCACGATAATCCAAAACTTCATCGCCTTGCTGCAATAACACTAAAATTTTGTCTGCCTTTTCAACAAAAGGCACTGCCATCTGTTCCAGTTGCTGTAAATGTAGCCGCTCCAGCGTCCAGTGTTCATGCACTTTTAGCGGAATCTGTGCATCGCCGAACAGTTCCTGAAACAACTGCCATGGTCGCATAGCCGGATTAATCAGCACAGCCGGAACCGCATAGCGTGCGACCAGTTGTGTCGCATAGAAGCCACCCAGACTGCTGCCGACCAGCGCTACCTGATCCAGCTGCTCAATCAGTGCAGATAAGTGCTGCATTACCTCGCGTGGCGGCGCATTCAGATCGGGCAGATGCACCTGAATGTCACTCCGCTGTGCCAGCGCTTGCCGCAACAGCTGGCCTTTGGCAGAAAAGGGATTGCTCCTGAAACCATGCAAATAAATTAAATTCATTGTGCTAATCGGATGTTATCCATGTTCATTGTTGTATTTACTTTTTTGAGACTTTGATCACATTCATGTTTTAATTTGTATGTCACAAATAATTGTTAGACAAAAAAATTAAAACTGGAGCGTCATCCTCGCTATTGTAAAAGTTGTTCGGGATGAATGATATAAAATTAAGCTTAGAAATTTATACCGTGAAGCCAACGAAAAAGAAAGTAGCCGCGACACTATTGTTAGGGGGCAGTAGCACATGCCAAGTTTAACACCATTGCATGAAACTTATTGTAAATGGGACACCACACCGCCCAGCCAGGCCGATTTACTGGAAGGTCTGGCGCAGCTGTTGAGTATGCCGGTGCATCAGGTGGTCAAAGAGCTGGTGCAGACCATTCAGCGTGAGGTCTTGCCGAGCCTGTTTGGCATGAGTGAACAGCACTCCCGAAAATTTCAGAATATGTCGCCCATTCGCAAGCTGTACAGCCTGTCCTTTGATACCTTGCAAAACTATAGCAACTACCTGCTGGCGCCCAGTCTGCGTCAGGTAATTGATCGTTTTCCGCGCCTGCATGACAAGCCGCTGACACCGTATATGCATGTGCTGGTCGGTATTTTAAATGGGGTGCTGGGTGATTATTTGCTGAATCAGCAAAATCCGCTGGCACTGCCAATGACCATTTATGACCACTACGGCAGTGTGCAAAAAGGCGAGCTGACCGGACAGGTGATTCTGTTTGTGCATGGCCTGTGTATGAACCATCTGGACTGGTCACATCAGCAATATGGTGGTATTGGCGAAAAACTGCTGGCACAGCGCCAGCGCAACACCATGCTGTATTTAAATTACAATACCGGACGGCGTATTTCCGCCAATGGTCACAGTCTGGCCAATACCCTGGAAGATCTGATTCAGCGCCATCCGAATATCACCAGCATCAGCCTGATTGGACATAGCATGGGCGGGCTGGTGTCACGCAGTGCCCTGTTTTATGGCAAGCAGGATTTACATGAGTGGATTCATATGGTCGATAACCTGGTCTGTCTGGGTTCGCCGCATCATGGTGCAGCGCTGGAGCGTTTCGGCTTTCACTTGCAGGACAAACTGGGGCGTTTCCCGTTTATGAAAATTGTCGGGCATGTGGTGAATATCCGCAGTAACGGCATTCTGGATTTACGTTATGGCAGCGTGCGCGATGATGACTGGGAACACAATGAAGCGCGAATTGGTGAAATTGATGATAACCGCAAACCGGCGCCGTTTCCCTCGCATATCAATGCCTTTTTGGTGGCCGGCACCATTGAATATGAAAACAAGCGCAACCGCACCCGCAAAGTGATTGGCGATTATCTGGTCAGTGTCAAAAGTGCGCTGGGTGAACATCCGAACCCGCGTTTTCAGCTCAAACTGCCAGAATCGCATAAGGCGGTATTTTATGGTCTAAATCATATGGAAATTCAGTACCATTCCAGCGTGGCCGAGCAGATTGTGAAATGGTTTTATCCGGAAAATGATGACCGGGTCAATGAACAGGTACGTGAATATATTGTCAATTTAGAAAGTATTGAAGGCATTGCCCTGACTTAAAAATTGATGCGCTACAATTAAAACAGGAGGGTCATCGCCCTCCTGTTTGTTATTGATCTGGAGACAATATTATTTCTTTTTTACCGGCTTGGTTTTGGCCGCAGTATAGGGATAGGTACGGATTAACTGCCAGATACTAATAATCGTTAGCACAATAAAGAACACTAACGACCAGACCGGCAAGGATTGACCCAGAAAAGTCCAGTCAATCACTGCACATTCACCAGAACCGGACAGCACCTGTTGCAGCACGGCTTTCATTGGCAAGGCATCGACCAGATAATCCAGCCCCGGACCACAGCTTGGCACCTGATCTGGCGGCAGGTTTTGCAGCCAGACATGCCGTGCGGCAACACCGGCCGACCATAAAATGCTTAAGCTGCCCAAAAAGGCATACAGTCGTTTAAACGCCCCCGAAAGCGGGTTGTGGAGCAGCGCGATCAGGGAAATGATTCCCAGGCCAATCAGGCCGACACGCTGGAAAACACATAATGGACACGGCGCCAGACCTTGCACATGCTCAAGATACAGGGCGAAGACCATCCCCACCACACTGGCACAAAACAAAACACCACTCACGAAGCGATAACTCCATTGCATGGTCAATCCTCTTTCTATTTTTATCGGTACTGAGTCAGAAACTGCTCAAAACTCAAGGTCTGTTCCTGCTCAAGTTGCTGTTGTTGTTGCAATGATTGCTGGGCCATTTCTTCAAAATAGGCCAGCGTTTCCGGGCTTAATACATGCGCCTGATAGACGTCAGCATGTTGCTGCGCCATATGGCTGCCAAAATTCCAGGTGCCGCCCTGATGTAAGGTATCTTCAATCACCTGCGCGGATAGCGTCGCATCGACTTCATCAATCCGGCCGAGCATGGTCGCCAGACCCTGACTATATAGCGTGGTGGCATAGGCCTGATCCAGCAGTTCAGCCAAAGGCTGCATGGCCTGAGCATGACTACGGCTCCAGTCTTCAATCGGATAGGACTGGCCATCTGCTAAAATGGTGGCATTTGGCGCACGGCCACGATTCACGACTTCGGCCTGATTGCGCTCAATAATGTCCTGTTCATCATCCAATAACGCCGGACTGTCTTTGAGCAGACAGTACAATGCCAGCACTTCCAGGAAGCCGGCGGTGTGTTCATCAATCCCGATAGGGCTATACGGATTGACATCGACTGCGCGTAACTCCACATAGCCAACACCCCGATTGGCCAGCGCCTGCGATGGGGTTTCACCCGCCTGAGGCACCTGTTTCGGACGCACCAGACTGTAGTATTCGTTTTCAATTTGCAGCACGTGATCATTGATCTGAATCGGCTCACCCTGTGCATCATTCAGGCCCAAACGGCTAAATGGCTGATACGGGGTTTTGACGGCTTTTTGCAGACCCTCTAAATAACCACTCAGGTTGTTATAGTGAATCCCGAGCTGTTTTTGCGCCGAATTCTGATAACCAAAACGGCCCATGCGCAAGGCGGTGGCATACGGCAGGAACAGCGTGCCGCGAACCAGTGGCAGCAAATGATGTTCACGGCCGGTCATAAAACACTGACACACCGATGGACTGGCACCGACCACCAGCATCACCAGTGGGGTCAGGCGAATAAAATTACGGATTAAACCGAAATAGCGATGGCTGCGATAATCCTGCAGGCTCAGATTTTTGAGTGCCTCATCGCTTTCTTGTTGTTGCAGCGCTTCAAATAAGGCATCCGGGAAAGACAGATTATAATGCACCCCGGAAATGGTCTGCATCCGGCGTCCATAGCGTACCCCCAAACCATGACGGTATAAGGTCTTGAAACGGCCAATATTGGAGCTGCCATATTGCGCCAGCGGAATGCGTTCTTCGGCATCATCCAGCATACACGGCATTGACAGTGGCCAGAGTTTTTCTTCATGTTCCAGCTGACGATACACAACGGCATGAATATCGCTTAAATAATTCAGTGCACCCGGAATACTGTCCTGCGGCGGAGTAATAAACTCCATTAATGCTTCGGAATAATCGGTGGTGATATGCGGATGAGTCAGTGCCGAACCCAAGCCCTTCGGATGGGCTGCCTGAGAGAGAAATCCATTGCTTTGCATACGCAGGCTTTCACGCTCAATACCGCGCAACATGCCGCGCAGTAGCGAAGAATCCACCCAAGTCGTTAAAGTATCTTGAGAGGTCGATTCGGGTTGACTCATTACAATCTCGCTTATCGCAAAAAACTACTAAAGAAAATCATCGGTTTATATCAGTATAACGCGATTTAGTGCCGGCACATTACATCCTGTATAGTTTTCAAACAAACCCACAACTTTATTTTTGGCAATTTTTTATCACAAAGTTGCTCTATAAGACATGTGAAATTTGTGATTTTATAATCAAAAGAACAGAGGTAAATAATAAAGCGTATGAATTATCAGGATTTTTTAGATTTTTGGTTTTCTCCTGCTGCGGAACCGAACTGGTTTGTCAAAAGCGCAGAGTTTGATGCCGTGCTTGCAGAAAAATTTACCGATGTACTGCAACAAGCGGCACAAGGAGAACTATGGACATGGCGCGAAACACCCGCAGGTCGTTTGGCTGAAATCATTGTTTTAGATCAATTATCACGTAATTTATACCGTAATGACCCGCGTGCCTTTGCCCAAGATGGAATGGCCTTGGTGTTGGCACAAGAAATGA
This sequence comes from Acinetobacter sp. CIP 53.82, assembly GCF_000369465.1. Lineage (NCBI taxonomy): Bacteria > Pseudomonadati > Pseudomonadota > Gammaproteobacteria > Moraxellales > Moraxellaceae > Acinetobacter > Acinetobacter sp. CIP 53.82. The sequence continues at coordinate 1,255,844 of NZ_KB850046.1, forward strand.
TTCACTTAAAATTGGATCAGGACTTAAACCCAACCGAACGTCGTTTTCTATATATGCCGTTTATGCACAGTGAATCCAAACGTATTCACGAAGTCGCATTAACGTTGTTTGAAAGTTTGAATGACCCCACCGTGTTGGGCTATGAACTGAAACATAAAGTGATTATTGAGCGCTTTGGCCGTTATCCACATCGCAATCAAATATTGGGACGCCAATCAAGCGCAGAAGAATTGGAGTTCCTGACCCAACCGAACAGCAGTTTTTAATTAAAACGCGGTTCATTCTCCCCTTGCAGTATCTTCACAGGAGAACAGCATGAAACATCTAATTCTTGGTTTAGGCCTCGGGCTCAGTCTGCTGCTGGGCGGCTGTGCCACCACACCATCCAAGCCGCTGACCTTTGACCAGCTGGGTCAATATTCGGTGACGCCGCTGAACAGCCAGACCTATCGCATCAGTTTTCAGGCCCGTCCCAACATGAGCTTTGGCACCGCCGAAGAAATTACCCTGGTCAAAGCTGCGCAAACCACGCTGCAACAGGGCCATACCTTCTTTAAAGTGCTGGATGATCCAAGTAACCGCAGCCAGCAGCCACCGCGTCAGGCTGTGGTCTATCCGGCACCGAGCTTTTATCCTTATGGCTATTATCGTCGCCATCCGGCTTTCTGGCCTGACCCATTTTATGACTACCCGCAGGTCATTAATGTTGACCCGATTCAGGTTTCCTATACGATTCAATGTTATAAAGATCAAAAAAGCGCCCCAAGTGATGCCTTTGATGCTCGCCTGATCTTGCAGTCACTGGGTGGAAAATACGGGCTCAGTCCAGGCGGTCAGGTGTTACAGCCACCGGTAGCCACTTCAAACTAGGGAAACATGCATGCAGACAGCGCCAGCACCGACTTCTCCAAACCTGCAACGCAGCAAGCGTTTTGCCACCATGGCCCTGATCACGGCCGTGCTGGCCTGGATCTGTTTAATGGTGCTGGCCAAACTGCTGCCCGACTATATCTGGCTGATTCATATTCTGATGCTGTCGGCTGAAGCTGGCGTGGTCGGCGGGCTGGCTGACTGGTATGCGATTACTGTGCTGTTTCGTAATCCCTTTGGCCGGCTGCCCATTCCCAAGTTTCTGCGGGACCATACTGAAATTATTCCGCGCAACAAAGACCGTATTGCCGAATCGATGGGACGTTTTGTTCAGGAAAATTTCCTGTCACCGCAAATTGTACAGCGCAGCCTGCACAATACCGATGTATCGCTGGCCGTGGGTAAATGGCTGGCCAATCCACAGAACAACCAGCAGGTCAGCCAGCTGATTCAACAGACCGTACCGAAGATTTTTGAATTTGTCGGGCAGAAACAGATTGGCCGCTTTATCCAGAACAACAGCGTGCAATGGGTCAAAAATACTGACATCAATTATCTGGCCAGTGAAATGCTGCGCGCGGTGCTGGAAAATGATTTCCATCAGGATGTACTGCAACGCGGGCTGGATCTGGCACATGACTGGATGCTGCAACATCCGGAAGAAACCCGCGAGCTGACCCGCACCCTGTTTAAAGAACTGGGCGTGTGGCGTCTGGCCAGAGGTGCCAGCTGGATTGGTATTGATGTACAGCAGCGCACCATCGACTCTTTACTGGAACGGGTCGATTCAATGCTGGCCGATCCCGATCATCCGTGGCGACAAAAAGTGGAAGATATGGCACATCAGCTGATGCAACAGCTGGCCGATCAGGACAGTGCCGCCAGCCAACGCCTGAACCAGACCAAAAATGCCTTGCTGGACAGTCCGCAAGTGCTGAATTTTATTAGCGGTGCAGTGGTGATTCTGTGTGATGCAATCCGGGCAGATCTGGAAAAACCCGATTCCGGTATTGCGGAAAACCTGCGCGTGGCCATTCAGCAGGTCGGTGAGAACATTATCAGTAACGGCGCCGTGCGCCAGTTGCTAAATGACAAAATGAGCGGCATCGCCGTCAATCTCTCTGACCAGTACAGTGAAAAAGTGATCCGTTTTATTAGTGAGCGGATTCATGAATGGGATTCACGCGAGATGATTGGCAAAATTGAAAACGAAGTCGGCGGCGACCTGCATATGATCCGGGTCAATGGCGTGGTGGTGGGGGCCTTTATTGGTCTGGCACTGGGGATTATCCGGGCGCTGGTCGAATTGATTTAATTCAGTTTTTTCGCCCACTGCTTCAATTGCTGGCGGATGGCGGCTTATCATGCGATGTACATAATACAATAACGGTAGTCAATGGTCATGCTTGAACTTCAATCTAAACTTCCTGCGCTTGGTGTGACCATTTTTAGTGTCATGACCACCCTGGCCCAGCGCCTGAATGCCCTGAATGTGTCACAGGGTTTCCCCGATTTTCCGGCCCCACCGGCCCTGTTGGAGGCCCTGTGTCAGGCGACACGAGAGGGCCAGAACCAGTATCCACCCGGCGATGGGCTGTTATTGCTCAGAGAACAGCTGGCCAGGCAAAAGCAGCAACAGACCGGCCGTTCGTTTGATCCTCACACCGAAATCAGCATTACCGCCGGCGCGACCATTGCCATTTTCTGTGCCATTCAGGCAGTAGTGCAGGCCGGGGATGAAGTGATTATTTTTGATCCCAGCTATGACAGTTATGCACCCACCGTGCAACTGGCCGGCGGGAAAGCTATCCATCTGGCCTTGCAGCCGCCCCATTTTCAGGTCGACTGGAATCAGGTCAAAGATGCCATTCATGATCGTACCCGCATGATCATCGTCAATACTCCGCATAACCCGAGCGGTACGCTGTGGTCAGCCGCGGACTGGCAGACCCTGATTGAGCTGATTCAGGATCGCAATATTGTCGTACTGTCCGATGAGGTCTATGAACATCTGGTCTATGACGGCCAGCAGCATTATTCAGCGCTTGATTTTCCGGCCCTGCACGAGCGCAGTTTTGTGATTGGTTCTTTTGGTAAAACTTTTCATGTCACCGGCTGGAAAACCGGTTATTGCATGGCTTCACCGGCTTTGATGCAGTTGTTCCGGCAGGTTTATCAGTTTGCCAATTTCTGTGGTGTGACCCCGGTGCAAGTCGCGCTGGCACAATTTATGCAACAGCATCCGGAACATATTGCTGAACTGGCCGCGTTCTATCAGGCCAAACGCGACCGCTTTCAGGCCGGTATCCAGCACTCCCGTTTTCAGTGGATTCCCGCGCAAGGCACCTATTTCCAGAATCTGGACTATCGCGCCATCCGCCCGGATTTAAATGATCTGCAGATGTGCCAGTATCTGGCCGAGCAGCACAAGATTGTGGCGATTCCGATTTCTGCTTTTTATCAGACCCCGCCGGATGATTTACGCCTGATTCGGGTCTGTTTTGCCAAAAAAGATGAAACGCTGGATCGGGCCGCAGAAATTTTCTCGGCCTGTTAACACGAGTACGTAAGATCAGCTAAGTTACGCAATTGCTAAGGCTTTTTGCTACAGGCTCATGCTAGGGTAAAGCCATTCATACACACGATCATAAACTGGTTACAGGATTGCTCATGCCGCAGCATCAACCTTTGGTGAATCAACACAAGCTCTGGAAAACCTTCCTGATTTTCCTGCTGCCGCTGATTGCCACCAATATTCTGCAAAACCTGTCTGGCACCATCAACACCGTCTTTGTTGGCCAGATGATGGGTGTCGATGCCATTGCAGCGGTGGCGGTATTCTTCCCGATTCTGTTCTGTTTGATGGCCTTTGTGATCGGGCTTTCCGCCGGTTCAACCGTGCTGGTCGGGCAGGCCTGGGGTGCGCAGAATATTGAAAAAGTACGCTGTGTGGTCGGCTCGACCCTGTTTATGACCCTGATTGGCGGCACCATCATTGCCATTTTAGGCGTGATTTTCGCCAAATCCATTCTGCTGGCGCTCGGTACCGATCCGCAGGTGATGCATCTGTCGTTGCCCTATGTGCAATGGATGCTGGCCGGTAGCCCGCTGCTGTTTGTCTATATTATTTACACCTCCATTTTACGCGGCGTGGGCGACAGTATTACCCCCTTAATTGCCTTAGGCATGACCAGCCTGATCGGGCTGTTTATTACCCCGGTGCTGATTGCCGGCTATTTTGGTTTTCCGCGTCTGGGGATTATTGCCCCGGCTATCGCCACCATTATTGGTTATCTGGCGGTGCTGATTTTTCTGGCGGTGTATCTGAACAAGAAAAACCATCCGCTACGACCGGATTGGCAATTGCTGAAAAATATTCGCCATCAACCGATCTTGAGCAAGATTATTTTACGTTTGGGTATTCCGACCGGCATTCAGATGGTGACCACGTCGGTGGCGGGGCTGGTGATTGTCGGGCTGGTCAACCGTTATGGCGCTGAAGCCACAGCGGCCTATGGTGCGGTGAATCAGGTGCTGAACTATATTCAGTTCCCGGCGCTGTCGATTGCCATTGCCGCCTCTATTTTTGGTGCGCAGGCGATTGGGGCTGGCAAGTCCGATTTACTGGCCAAAGTCACCCGTACTGCTTTGGGCATGAACCTGATGATTACCGGGATGCTAGTGGTGCTGGCCTATTTATTCTCGAAATATTTAATGGCGCTGTTTATTACCGACCCGCAGGTGGTCGAGCTGGGCCAGCAGCTGCTGTTTATTGTATTGTGGTCAATTTTGTTCTTTGGGGCCAGTGCCATTTTCGCTTCGATTATGCGCGCCAGCGGGACTGTCACGGTGCCAATGATTATTAATGTGCTGGCAATTTTGCTGATTGAAGTGCCGTGTGCTTATCTGTTCAGTCAGTGGTGGGGATTACAAGGCATCTGGTATGCCTATGCGCTGGCCTTTGTCAGTCTGTGTATTTTACAAGGCCTGTATTATCAGTTTGTCTGGAAGAAAAAGACCATTGAGGTGTTAATTTGACGGCAGGAGATAGCGCCTGATTAATTTCCTGAATCACCGCTTGCGCTAATTGCGAAGATAATTGAATACCCTGAATCTCAGCGCCAATACGGCCATTAATCGGTTTGACCTGAATATGTTGATAGTCATAGCTCATATTAAATTTCCTTCATTTCTCTTTTGATGTTTTTAAAGGTTTCCACTCGGGATGAGCTGATGATGTCAAAACGGCTTATTCAAATCTGTCAAAAACTTGACAGTTTTATTCTGAATTTCAGATAAATAAAAAATGAAATATGCTGAACAGCCACAAAAAAGCCCGCTTAACGCAGGCTTCTTTCAAATACAGTTTATTTACGGCCTTTGCCCAGCTGGGTCGCCACCGCCATCACCCGCTGATAGCCACTTGGGACAATCCGCTGAATTAAATCAATAGCTTTGGCATCATTGCCAATCAATAAACGGCGTTTATCTTTTAAAACCGCATCCAGAATATCGCGTGCCGCATGCTCTGCCGGATAACGCAATAATTTATTAAAAGAGCGTATCGACTTTTCTGAGTTCATACCCAGACTGCTCAGACTGTCATTCATTTTCGCGGCGTTGGCAATATTGGTCCGAATCCCACCCGGATGCACACACAGCGCACTCACGCCACAGTTCTGGATATCCAGTTCCTGACGTAACGACTCGGTATAACCACGTACTGCAAATTTGGTCGCATTATAGGCCGATTGAGTCGGCTGTGCAGTAATCCCGAACAGGCTGGAAATATTGACAATATGGCCATCGCCAGTCTGTTTGATATACGGTAAAAATTCTTTGGTGCCATGCACCACACCCCAGAAATTAATCCCGACAATCCACTCCAGGTCTTCATAAGAGGCACCTTCAACGGTCGATCCTAAGGCCACCCCGGCATTGTTAAAAATCATATTGACCGAGCCATGATCCTGCACGGTCTGTTCAGCCCAGTGCTTCATGGCCGCCCGATCTGCCACATCCACCTGTTCCGTAGTCACTCGCACGTTATAATCACTTAGCAAGGCTTTGGTTTTAGCCAGGCCTTCTTCATTGACATCACTTAAAGACAAATGACAGCCCTGCTGGGCCAATAAGACGGCCAGCTGCTGGCCAATGCCTGAACCTGCTCCGGTAATCGCCGCGACTTTATTTTTAAAATTTTTCATTCCGCTTCCTTTTTATGGATGGTCTTGCTGCGTCCCTTAGGCACGGCAACGCACTTCAATTTCACCACTCAAATATAATTTTGACAATAATCATTGTCAACACAAAAGCCCGCAGATTTCTGTCTGCTGCGTTCAAATCTGAGTGCCAAACTTCGCACTTAGAGCAAAATCTTGTTAATCTATAGCAATATAGGATGTGAACTGGCCTTTTTACTATGACCGAAGCACAACACCCCGCTCCCCCAAATGCGCAGAATACCCAAAATAAAGAGCGCCAATTTAAAGGATTATCGCTGAGCGAGCGCAAACAGCTACGCCGGGAAAAACTGATTGAAGCCGGCCTGCACGCCTATGGCACGCATGGTTTTTTTGCGGTCACGGTGAAAGATATTTGTACCGAGGCCAAACTCACCGAGCGCTATTTCTACGAATCCTTCAAAAAAAGTGAAGACCTGTTCCAGACCATTTTTTTACAGCTGATTGATGCACTGCAACACAATGTGATGCAGGCCATCATGCAGGCCTCGACCAATCCGCAAAAAATGATTGAAGCCGGTTTAACTGCCCTGCTGACTACGCTCAAAGACAACCCGCAGATGGCTCGGATTATTTATATTGATGCCATGCTGGTACAGGAACTGCACAACCAGGCCACCATTCAGGAAAGCATGGCGCGCTTTGACCGCATGATTCAGGCCTTTGTCATGCTAATGATGCCAAACCTGCAGCATTCAGAACGCGAACTGTCATTAATTGCCAGCGGCCTGAACGGTTATGTCACCCAAATTGCCATCCGCTGGGTCATGAGCGGCTTTAAGCAGTCAATGGATGAAGTGCTCAGCGCCTGTAGCGTGGTGTTCATTTCTCTGCTCGAACATTTTTCCGAAGCGGAGCCAGAAAGTAGCAAAAAAGCCTGAATCCCTGTCATCAAACTGCAAGAAAAATTAAATATTTGAATCTTTTATTTAAATTTTTTTAAATGAATTCCGGATTCAGCTCATTCTGTACAAAAAATTGTCACAAAACATTGCGAAAATAGCGCTGTCTGCCCTTTCTGCAATGATACTGTCATAATTAATCTTTGTAATAAGCCTGTCATAAATATAAACGGTTCACCGTTCACTTATAGGGTATTGCGTTGTGAAAGATGACTACATTTTAATTGTCGATGATGAACTTCCAATCCGAGAGATGATCCATACCTCATTGGATATGGCCGGCTTTCATTGCTTACAGGCTGAAGATGCCAAACAGGCGCATCAGATGATCGTCGATCAACGCCCGGCACTGATTTTGCTGGACTGGATGATGCCTGGCGGCGTCAGTGGTGTTGATTTGTGTCGTCGTTTAAAACGTGATGAAAACCTGGCAGAAATTCCGGTGATCATGCTGACTGCACGCGGTGAAGAAGACCACAAGGTTCAGGGTCTGGATGCCGGTGCCGACGACTACATGACCAAACCGTTTTCTACCCGTGAGCTGGTATCACGCATCAAAGCCGTATTGCGCCGCGCCAATGCCCTGAATGGTGAAAAAACTATTGATGCCAACGGCCTGATTCTGGATCCGGTTAGCCAGCGCGTCAGCTTTGGCGACAATATTCTGGACATGGGTCCAACCGAATATCGTCTTTTGGCCTTCTTTATGACGCATCCGGAACGTGCCTATACCCGTGCACAACTACTTGACCAGGTCTGGGGTGGCAACGTATATATTGAGGATCGTACCATTGATGTGCATATTCGTCGTTTACGCAAGGTGCTGGAGCCATTTGGCGCAGACCGCTTTGTACAAACGGTTCGTGGCACTGGATACCGTTTCTCAACCCGTGCGGATGTCGCCTTAGGTTAATTACTTTTTATGTATGAACCATACCCTGTCCCCGAACTGGCCCGTGACCACAAGAATGTCCGTTACAGCAGTTTGTGGACTTTTGCCAAACAAGATCTCCGTTTACTGATCTTTTTTTTAGTAATTGCAGGTTTTATTGGTCTCGGAATCGAACAGTTCTGGATCTGTATTTTTATTGGCTTTCTGGCGTTTTTCGCCACCCAAATGCGCTCCCTCTATCTGGTCAATGACTGGATTGCCAACCGTCCCTATGATGTTCCCCCAAATTTGCATGGCATTTGGGGGGCTTTATTATTTAATGTATACCGCTCGCAGCGTCAGGAACGTATTGTTCAGGCCGAAATGGTCGGGCTAATTGACCGTGCCCAGTCATCCTTGGTGGCCCTGGCCGAAGCGGTGGTGCTGATTGATGACAACCATCAGATTGAATGGTGGAATCCGGCAGCAGAGCGCCTGCTCGGCATTCAGCCACTGGATCATGGTCGCAATATTTTGACCATTTTGCGCCAACCGGCATTTATTGAATATTTTCATCATATTGATCAGGCGCCAGATGGCTTGAAAATCAAATCGACCGTGCTAGATGAACACTATGTACAGGTCAAAATGACCCGCTTTGGTGGCGAAAGCCGCCTGCTGGTAGCACATGACATGACCCGGATGCACAATCTGGAACAGATGCGCAAAGACTTTGTCGACAATATCTCGCACGAATTACGCACCCCGCTGACCGTACTGAGTGGCTATATTGAAACCTTTACCGACCAAGAAGACATGAATCCGCGCTGGAAACGTGCCTTTGAACAGATGCAGTCGCAAACCCGGCGTATGAATGCGCTGGTCAATGACCTGCTGCTGCTGTCGCGTCTGGAAAATGAAAAGACCATTGCCAAAAACCAGATTATTGACATGCCAAGTCTGATGAACCAGCTGTTTGATGATGCGCATGCCTACAATATTGATTATGGCCATACCCTGAATCTGGATATCGACAGTCATTGCGACCTGATTGGCTCCGATATGGAACTGGCCAGTGCCTTTAGCAATTTAATTACCAACGCCATCAAATACACCCCGAAAGGCGGCACCATTACCATTGGCTGGCATGATGATGGCGAGCATGGCTATTTTAGCGTGCAGGACACCGGCATCGGCATTGATCCGAAACACCTGCCGCGTCTAACCGAACGTTTTTATCGGGTAGATAGCGCGCGTAGCCGTCAGACCGGCGGTACCGGTTTAGGGCTGGCCATCGTCAAGCATGTCTTGATGCAGCACAATGCCCATTTAGAAGTCGAGTCCAAAGAAAATAGCGGCTCAACCTTTAAGGCCGTCTTTCCCAAAGAACGGCTGTATAGCCTTTAAACCGAATACCCATAAAAATGCCCGGATTAATCCGGGCATTTTTCATTTCAATACAAACAGCTTAGAGGCGATGACCCATGGCTTTGCCCATTTCCACCAGAGAATTGGCCTGATACTGCGCATCCCACTGCATTTTATCCTGTTCAAATAAAATCACTGCGGTAGAACCGAGATAGAAACGGCCTAATTCGGCGCCTTTTTCCAGGAACAGGTCATGCTGGTTCAGCTCCAAACGGCCCGATGGTTTGACCTTGCCGGTGGCAACCGTTTCAATACCGGCCACAATCATGGCACCCACCAGCACCACCGCCATCCGGCCCATCTCGGTATCAAACAGGCAGACCATGCGTTCATTACGGGCAAACAGTCCCGGAATATGTTCTGCTGTGGTCTGGTTCACTGAAAACAGCTCGCCCGGTACATACAGAGTTTCAGTTAAGGTACCGGCAAATGGCATATGCACCCGGTGATAATCCCGCGGTGATAAATACACAGTGGCAAACTGGCCATTTTTAAACGGCTCGGCCAGCTGTGGATCGGCAATCAGGTTTTCAACCGTAAAGTTCTGGCCTTTGGCCTGAAAAATTGCACCATCTTCAATTTTACCCAGCTGGGAAATCGCGCCATCAGCCGGAGAAACAATGCTATTCGGATCGGCATCGACCACACGCACCCCATCTTTTAAGGCACGGGTAAAGAATTCATTAAAGGATTTGAATTTCAGGGCATTGCCTTGCTCGGCAATCGACATATCAATTCCGTACTGCATTTTAAATGCCTGAATTACTGCGTTTTTCACCATCGGGTGTTCACTGGCAGCAATTTTACCCACCACACGAGACAACTGGTGCTGGGGTACCACGCGCTGGGCCTGAATAAATAATTGTTTTTTTAAACGAGATGTGAGGCTCAAGACGGCAACTCTCCGGTAATGATAGGACTGTCGAGGCGATTGCCCCATTCACTCCACGCACCTGCATACGCCCGGATTGGCCAACCCAGTAAACGGCCCAGAATATAGGCCAGACCGGAACGATGATGAGACTGGCAGTACACCACCACCGGTTGGCTTAAATCAAAGCCAAGTTGTTCCAGACGCTGCTGCGTGCGTTCTAGCGGATGCAATTTTAAATGATTTTCGCGGTCAAGGGCAGTACTCCACTCGAAATGTCGGGCGCCCGGCATGTGACCGCCGCGTCGCGCCGCCAGTCGCTGTCCGCTATATTCTTCTGCAGTGCGGCAATCCCAGAGTTGCAGTTCAGCACTTTGTACCTGCTCTAATAACGCATCATATTGAATTTGATACTGATCATTCAGCTGTACCGGCACCAAATGCTCAACCGGCGCAAAGCTCGGCAGCTCCGACGAGGTCGGCAGACCGGCCGCCAGCCAGGCATGAATCCCGCCATTGAGCAGGCTAGTGTTTTCAAAACCTAAACAATGTAAATTCCACAGCAAACGCCCGGCCCAGGCTCCGCCTTCATCGTCATAGGCCACCACATGATGCTCAGGGGAAATGTTTAAATAGCGGATCAGTTCTTCCAGGCCGTCCTGCTCCGGCAATAAACCCGAAGCATACTCTTCCTGACGCAGCAATAGTTTTGGCTTTACATGTAGCGCATGTGGAATATGCAGCTGTTCATAGACCGAGTTGCGGCTTAAATCGACAATACGTAATTTTTCACTGCCTAAATAGGGCACCAGGTCTTCGGCTTCAATCAACAGACCGAAATTGATCGTGGCATCATTCATCGTGGTTGTATGTTTTATCACTATCCTTGTCCCTGATGTTAGCACAAGTCATTTTTAGGATTATCCTGAATTTCTGCATTCCTTGCGCAGAAAAATGGATAGAGGTCAACGCGCCAGCAGGGAGATGGCGAGGTCCAGCATCGGCTGAACCTGGCCTGTATTTTTGCTTATTCCTGAATATCAAACACCTGACGCAAATAAGCGAGGAAGGTATCGTTGTCAGTCATGGTTTTGCCCGGACTGTCGGAAATTTTGGCCACCGACTGACGGTTACATTCCACCAGCTTTAACACAATATTCAGCGGAGTTTGTCCCATATCATTGGTTAGGTTGGTGCCAATCCCGAAACTGACCTGAAAGCGGTCTTTAAAGTAGTTGTGTAGCGCCCAGGCTTTTTCCAGGGTCAGGCCATCACTAAAGGTCAGCATCTTGGTTTTGCTGTCAATTTTCAGCTTTTTATAATGGGCATAGGCTTTGTCGCCCCAGCTATACGGATCGCCACTGTCATGGCGCAGGCCATCAAACAGTTTGGCAAAATACAGGTCAAAATCACGCAGAAAGGCATCCATCCCGACCACATCGGTCAGGGCAATCCCCAAGTCACCCCGATATTCCTGTACCCAGGTTTCCAGTGCCGCTTTCTGGAAGTCGCGTAAACGCACATCCAGCGCCTGAAAGGCCTGTAAAAATTCATGCGCCATGGTGCCAATTGGAGTAATGCCAAGCTGTTTGGCCAGCAGCACATTGCTGGTGCCGCGGAATACACCCGGCGCGGCGGCATTAATCTGCTGCACCACATGCTTTTGCCAGGCAAAGCTGTAACGGCGGCGTGTACCAAAATCCGAAACCAGAAATGGCGGATCTTCCGGATTCTGCTCGGCGGCATATTGCTGCACCAAGGCCACTTTGACCTGTAGACGGCGTTCACCTTCGGCCAGCACCTCGTCACTGCGAATACGGCTGAAATACAGCTCATTGACAATGGCCAGCACAAAAATCTCGAACATCATGGCCTGAACCATCGGGCCTTCTACCACAATATCCAGACGCCCTTCACTGTCGATGCCGGCACGAATAAAACGGCGCTTGAGCTGGAACAGTTCCAGATAATCGACAAAGTCGCTTTTGATAAAGCGTAAACTGCGCAAATACTGCAGTTCATCTTCGCTAAATTTCAGGCGGCACAAATGATCCAGCTGTGCATTTAAATCATCCAGAATATCCGCCAGTGGATAGACCGTATCTTCCAGATTACGGCAGCGGAAATGATAGACACTGTGGGTTTGCGGGAATTTATGTAAGACCACCTGTAGCATGGTAAATTTGTACAAGTCGGTATCAAGCAAAGAGTGGATGATTGGTGCCATAACTTAGGAAATATCGCTGTGCTTATCTTTGCATTAAAGCATAAAAAGCCCTGCAATATTGCAGCAATTACATACAGCCAAGAGAAATATAGACCAAAGTACTGCTGTAAATAACAGCCTATTTATCTGCTTTTGTTTTAGGTTTTTCTGTTTCTTGGATGATTTTCTGTAGCTGTTTTTCCTGGCCAATCACTTTAGCAAATTCAGCCGTGGTTTTTTGTCCGGCCTTTTTGGCTTGGGCATCACAATCCACCTGACGCAGCTGCTTGGCAATGGCAAATTCCATTTTGAACAAGGCCCCCATTAAAGCGGTATTGCCGCGGTTGTCTCGGGCACAGCGGTCTGCACCATGTTTCAACAAGGTCGTAACAATACTCTGGTGACCATAATAGGTCGCCATCATCAGCGGGGTATAACCGTCTTTATTGCGCACATCGACCGGAAAGCCATGCTTTAAAAATTCGTTGATAACTTCGCTATTACCAATTTTGGCCGCAGCGAAGAACAGGTCGACCAATTCCTGTTGTGAAGTCATCTGAACGCTTGCCACAGTTTTCGCAGGGGAGACATTCTTCACTTCAGCAGCAGTTGCGAATGCGCAACTGAAGGCAAGAATACTGGCTAAAAATGCTTCTGGCATAACTTTCATGATGAACTCCAACAGAAATCGAAAAGAAAATTTCAGTCACTCAGGATTCAATTCACCTGAGATGAGATAGAAACAGAGTGCCTGTAAAACTCCCCCTAGGGTGCAGGAAAGGTTTGGAGTTTTACAGGACTTTTCGGAGGTGATGCGCTATACCCTAGTCACCAGTTCCTCAAGACCAATCGAGATTAGTCTTTTAATTTTGCAGCTTTAGCTTTAACCGTCGCCAGGTTACCGTTCACCGCTTTGGTCATACGGGTACCGTAGTCTGCATCTGCCTTGTAGAAATAAGACAACATGATGTGCTTGGTTTCTGAATCTTTCACTGCACCTAAGTCAGCAGCCAGGTTCATGATCAGGTCATCTTTCTCTTTAGCTGTGTATGAACGGTACAGCTCACCTGCCTGCTTGAAGTTCTGCTCTTTCACGCCAATTTGCTGTACATGACCAGATAATGGTGTTTGTACCGCACGTGCTTTTTCAGTGGCAGCTTTTGGCTCTTTACGGCTTGGCTCATAGTTCACATCTGAGTCACGCTCAGATACATTCATGTAGCCATCCTGGTTATTGTTGTTCACATTTACCACTGGACGGTTGACTGGAATCTGCTGATGATTTGCACCCAGACGGTACATTTGTGTATCTGAATAAGAGAAGATACGGCCTTGTAACAGACGGTCTTCTGATGGCTCGATACCTGGAACCAGGTTACCTGGCGCAAATGCTGACTGTTCAGTTTCATTGAAGAAGTTCTTCGGCATACGGTTCAGGGTCAAGGTACCGACTTTAGTTTCTGGAACCAGCTCAGTTGGCCAGATTTTAGTTGGATCTAGCGGATCGAAATCAAACTTGCCCAGGTCTTTAGGATCAAGCACCTGAATATACAGATCCCATTTCGGGAAGTTACCTGCATAGATGTTGTTATAAAGATCATTGGTCAAATGGTTGAAATCTTTACCTTGCTGCTCAGCCGCTTCTTTCACGTTCAAGCCCTTCACGCCTTGTTTAGAACGGAAGTTGAATTTCACGTACTTGTATTCGCCTTTGTCGTTATACAGTTTGTAAGCGTGAACCCCAAAACCGTCCTGTTCGCGGTAGCTGGTTGGAACACCTTGCTTGCCGTATACATAGGTCAGCATGTTGGTTGCCCATGGCTGGCTCGACAAGAAATCAAACACACGGTTGGCATCTTGTACGTTAGTCACCGGGCTTGGCTTCATGGCATGAATGAAGTCTGGGAATTTGATCGCATCACGGATAAAGAAGACCGGTGTCTGGTTACCGACCAAGTCCCAGTTACCTTCTTGTGTGTAGAACTTCACTGCGAAACCATGTGGGTCACGTAGGGTCTCTGGTGAGCCTTTACCATGAATTACGGTAGAGAAACGTAGGAAAACTGGAGTTTTAGTACCGGCTTTGAACAATGAAGCAAGGGTCAGATCAGATAGGTCTTTGGTTGCAACGAATTCACCATAGGCACCCGTACCACGCGCATGTACCACACGCTCAGGAATACGCTCACGACCAAAACGTTGTAATTTTTGAACTAATTGTACATCTTGAAGTAAAACGGAACCATTTGGACCAGCAGTGATCGAGTTCTGGTTATCCCCCACTGGCGCGCCGTTATCTTTAGTTAATGGGGCAGCTTGTGCGGCTGTGACAGTTGCAAGCATTGCAACCAGTAATGAACGCTTAAACATTTCTAAATCTCTCAATTTATTACCTTTCCTGCATGGGCTAAGATAGTCGAGAGTAAAAAATAGATAAAACAGATAATTTTTATAAATTCAATCGTGTTTTTAGATTATTTAAAATATTATCAAATATAGTCAATAGATTAGAATACATTTTAAGCAGAGCTAATCTGCAGACTTGCTGCGGTTCTTGTACAATGCACATAATTTTCAGTTTTTGAGTCAAATATGCGCGCATTATTACAGCGAGTGCTAGAAGCCAAAGTCGTTGTTGAGGGTGAAACAACCGGAGAAATTCAGCACGGTATCTTGGTCTTTTTAGGGATTGGTAAGGAAGATACCCTAGAAAAAGGCCAGAAGCTGATTGATAAAATCCTGAAATACCGTTTCTTTGATGATGAACAGGGAAAAATGGGCTGGAACGTTGCCCAGGCGGGCGGTGGTTTATTGCTGGTTTCACAGTTTACCCTGATGGCCCAAACCCAAAAAGGTTTACGTCCTGACTTCGGTCCGGCCATGCCACCGGCTGAAGCAAAAGCCTTGTATGAACAGCTGGTTGAATATGCACAAAGCCAGTTTGATCATGTACAAACTGGTATTTTTGCCGCCGACATGAAAGTGCATCTGATCAATGACGGGCCGGTGACCTTTCAGCTGGAAATTGAATAAGTCTCTACCGGGTGCATAAAAAAAGGGCTTCCACTGGAAGACCTTTTTCTTGGGCGTTTCGACGCAGCAATCAGATTGATTTGCCGGTTTTCTGCTTAATAAACTGACGCGCCATTTTAATTTTTTCTTTGACCGGTTTCGGCAGCTTTGGTGGCACCAGTTTCGCCACCTGGTTAAACCAGACCAGCAGACCAAAATCACCTTCCATTTTAATGGTGCCATTTTGCATGCCGGTCATAAAGGCAGTCGGATCGCCTTTCATTAGGGTTTTCACGCCCTGCTCGCTATCGGCAAACTGCAAAATAAAATCGGCTTTTTCAGCATCACCCGACACGGTATCAATGTCGCCATTATTGACAATAATCTGACGGGCAAAACCGGTATCGGTACCAATTTGGATGCGGAACTGACGCTCATGAACCAACTCAATAAATTTAGGGCTGGTACGGGAAAGCTGCTTCATACGCAAAGCCAAACCTGTCACGAGTAAATCAAGCGGATCCGTGCTGACATCAACCAGAGGGAGTTTCACGACAGGAATTGAGGAAAGTTTCATGACGTCCGGGCCTATTGTAATTGTTGGGTTAGATTGCTTTTCATCCTACCATAAACAGCTGATTTTTCAGCAAGGCTTTGTATAACAATCATTATCGAAAGTAAAAAAAAATGTACATGACTGTACATTTTTTGGACGTTTTATCTGTATAGACTTAACGGCTGGAATACTGCTGCTGGTCATCTTCATACACTGGGGTATGTTCGATATAACGTCTTTTGGCCAATGCACGCTCTGCACGACGGTCTTCGCGTAGCAGAAGCAATGTCACAACAATCATCGCCAGGGTTAATGCAGACAGATAGCTGTAGGTCACAGGCAGTTCAAAAACAGTTTGTACGCTAAAACGGACCGTTTCTAAAATGCCCCAAAATGCCATACCGGCCAACATGAAGCTTAACCAACGACGATAAGGCGAAAAGAAAACAGCAATCAAAGCAGCCGCTACCAAGCTCAAGCCGACTATAGTTGCTAAATTCGCTGTTAACATAAAAACCTCCGTCCAAAAATGGATGTGGATCTTGTCGAGTCCCCATGCCATCTTCAATACTTGTAAATGAATGGCAAGGCCAATTTCAAATCTATGGAAGCATTATGAGTAGTTTTCTGGATAAAAAAAGACTTAAATTTTGACCACGCGACACACATTGTCGCAATATTATATTGTCATTACACTTTTTTAATTTTAAAGATTTCTGAAGATAAGGCTACTCCTTCTTTCGCGTGTCATTACAAAAAAACAACCTGCAAAACTGCCCTGAAAAATATTTTTTTCGATGTTTTTAAAGCAGATTTCGATTCAGTCAAAAAATGAACATTTGCCCTTGTTCACTGATTTTGCATAAAAAAAGCGCAGCCCTTATGCTGCGCTTGATTCAACCTGTGATGTGCTTAAGCCCGGTTCAGGTCTTTATCATGGACACCTAATAGATACAAAACACCATCCAAGCCAACGCTGGAAATCGCCTGATTGGCATTTTCACGTACCAGCGGTTTGGCACGGAAAGCAACCCCCAGACCGGCAATGGATAGCATTGGCAGGTCATTGGCACCATCACCTACCGCAATGGCCTGCTCCAGAGAAATACCCATTTTCTCGGCCAGTTCACGCAGCAACAGGGCTTTACGCGCACCATCCACAATATGGCCTTTCACTTCCCCGGTTACCACGCCATGCTCGACATCCAGAATATTGGCATGTACTTCATCAATCCCCAGCTTGTCCTGCAGATATTCGGCAAAGTACTGGAATCCGCCCGATAGAATCGCAGTGCGATAGCCCAGGGCTTTTAAGGTCGAAATCAGACGCTCGGCGCCTTCAGTCACGGTTAAACGCTCGGCGATTTTTGGCAGAACCGACGCATCCAGACCTTTTAGCAAGGCCACACGGGCACGGAAACTTTGCTGGAAATCCAGCTCGCCCTGCATGGCACGCTCGGTAATTTCAGCCACTTGTGCACCGACACCGGCTTCAATCGCCAGTTCGTCAATCACTTCCTGCTCAATTAAGGTTGAGTCCATGTCAAAGCAGACCAAACGACGGTTACGGCGATAAGCATTGTCTTCCTGTACCGCGACATCGACGCTTAGCGCGTTGGACAGGCTTAAACAGGCGGCACGCATGGCTGCGGCATCGAGCATCTGACCGCTTAAACCAAACTGCACACAGGCACGTTTTGGCCCCTGGCTGGAACCATCTGCTGCCGGACGGCCAGACAGACGGGTCACGGTCTCAATATTGAAACCCTGGCTGGATACAATTTGTGTTACTGCCTGCAGATGAGAGGCATTGAGTTCTGGCGCCAAAGCCGTCACGATGTAACGAGTACGGCCACCTTCATTGACCCATTGTTCATACTCTGTTGCAGAGATCGGTTTAAAGCGCACAGTTAAGCCAATATCATGTGCTAAAATCAGGATCTCTTTCATGGCTAATGCGGTAGCCGTCTGGTCATCTGATGAGACGACAATACCTAAAGTCAACTGGTTATGAATGACCGCCTGACCGACATCTAAGATTTGTAAGGAATGAGCGGACAGAACCTGCATTAATCGAGTAAACTGATTCGGTTGGTCAGGTCCTAAAAATGATATAAGAATGATTTCTCGCATGAATTGACTCGGGTCTGAGCTACAACTATTGTTAGAATCATAATCGAATTTAAGTAGAATTACTTTGGAAGTTTACGTTGAATGCGCCTAGACAAGGGCTATTTGCTAGCCTACTGACCATAAGTTTTGCCTTGCATACCTTTTTACTGGTACTGGCAACGACTCACCAGCTCAATGAAAATCGGGCCAGTCAAGGCCAGCTGATCACCAGCCAGCTGGTCACAGACAGCCTGTCCGAGCTGGAACCGGCCAATACCGTTTCACTGGCGCTTCTGGCCGATCGTTATGCCACCAACCCGAGTATTGCCTCAATTCGCATTCTGAATACCAACAATCAGGTGCTGGCCACCGGTGGCCTGGCCAAAACCCGTCAGGGTGAAGTCTTTGTACGCGATGCGCTGCAAAACGAAAAGAAAGTCGGCACCATTGAAGTGACCCTGGTCAAACCAAGTATTGGCGAAATTCTGCGTACCCAGTGGATGGCGATTCTCAGTTCGCTGTTTATTCATGCCCTGCTGTGGCTGGCCTATCGTGCGATTGCCCGTCCAAGCCGTTCAGAATATCTGGCGCGTATCAACAATGAATCGCGTCTGAAACACGAAATCCAGAATCTGACCCAGGCACTGGAGCAGGAAAAACACAATACCGCATTGGCGATTGCACAGGCGCAGCAACAGGCCAAAGCCGCACCAAAACTGAAAGAAAACAAACCGGCCCCGGTTGATCAGCATACAATTTCGTTAAACATCCAGTTCTATGATCCGAAACAGTTGATGGATACGGTCAACAAAACCGTTTCGGTGCCGTATTTTAATCTATGCCAGATTTTCCTGAACAAGAGCATCGAGCTGTGTGTGCAGCACTATAAACTTAGCCAGCAGGATATCACCACGGTACAACCATTCCATGAAGATGGCGCCACCTTAAGCATGTCGGCCGATAAACCGAATGCGGCACCGTGTCTGGCGATGATTGGCACCGTGTTCCAGCTGCTGTCTGAAGTGCTGTATAAACGCTACCGTGAAGAAAAACGCTTTGTGCTGCAAACCCGCAGTGCACTGTCCAGCCCGGTCGATGCCATGCAGCTGTCTTCGGTGCAGGCGGCAGAACGCTTGGTCAGCCAGCTGTCAGCTAAGGAAAATGCGGTGCATTTACCGCATGAATTACTGAAAACCCTGTCCGATCATTATGAACTGGTCAGTATGCCAAACCCGACCAATGTGCTGACCCGGCATGCCTATATGGTCAATGGCATGGACAGTGAAGCGGCCGAACTGGCCCAGCAGTTAAGAACTGAAATTTTACGTGGCAAGCACTCTAAAGCGTCTTAAGACGCAGCAGCCGCTGTCGTCTGATCAAAATCCTGACCCGTGTCAGGATTTTTTGATAGAGGCTTAGAGTTTGAGGAGCTTTTTTTGCAGTAAATAGGCCTGTGCACTGTGCAGGGGCTGTTCCGGTTCCGGCTGCACTTTCTGCCAGTGGCCATCGGACTGCAATTCCCAGGCATTCTGGTTGTCATTTAAATAGCTGCGTAAACCATCTTCGACAATACATTTCTTGATCTTGCTGTCCAGAATCGGGAAACAGGTTTCAACCCGTGAGAACAGGTTACGTCCCATCCAGTCAGCGCTGGCACAGAACAGTTTTTTCTCGCCGCCATGTTCAAAATAATAGACGCGGGTATGTTCCAGGAAACGACCGACAATCGAACGCACCCCGATATTGTCTGACATGCCCGGCACTTGGGGAATCAGGCAGCAAATCGAACGGATAATCAGATCAACCTGCACCCCGGCCTGCGAGGCACGGTATAGCGCCGCAATCAGTTGTGGCTCGGTCAGGGCATTGACTTTAATCATGATCTGCGCGGCTTTGCCGGCCTGGGCAAATTCAATTTCCTGTTCAATCAGTTTCAGCAGTTCAGTGTGCAGGGTGAACGGCGCATGCAGCAGGTTTTTCAGTTTGGCCATTTTGCCCATGCCGGTCAGTTCCTGGAACATGCGGTGCACATCTTCACAGATATCCGGCTGGGTGGTCATCAGGCCGTAATCGGTGTACATGCGCGCATTGCCGGCATGGTAGTTACCGGTGCCCAAGTGCACATAACGCACCAGCTGGTCCTGCTCGCGGCGTACCACCAGAATCATTTTGGCATGGGTTTTATAGCCGACAATGCCATACACCACTACCGCACCGGCTTCCTGCAGCACGTTGGCAACCATGATATTGGATTCTTCGTCGAAGCGGGCACGCAGTTCAATGACCGCAGTGACTTCCTTGCCATTACGCGCCGCTTCAGCCAGTACCTGCACAATTTCCGAGTCCGGACCACTGCGATACAGGGTCTGTTTAATTGCCAGCACATGCGGATCTTTGGCCGCTTCTTTGAGTAGGCTGATCACCGGCTGAAAAGAATCAAACGGATGATGCAGCAATACATCCTGCTTTTTCAGCACCTCAAAAATTGGTTTCTGCTTGCGAAATACCGGCGGAATCACCGGGCTAAAAATTGGATATTTCAGTTCCGGACGGTCAAAACTGGTGGTGAGACGCGACAGGTTAATCGGGCCACTGGTCTGATACAGCTGCTGCTGATCCAGATCAAACTCATCTAGCAAGTAGTCAATAATACTCTGCGGGCAGTCATCTTCAATTTCCAGACGCACCGCACGGCCGAAACGGCGTGATGACAGCTCATCTTTTAAGGCCACCGCCAGATCATCGACATCTTCCGACAGAATCAGGTCGGCATTTCGGGTCACACGAAAAGCATAGCAGCCGGTGGCTTTCATGCCCGGGAACAGGTCATTGATATGCTGCTGGATAATTGCCGTCAGGAAAATCTGTTCCTCCCCTTCCCCGGCCACTTCAGGCGGCAAGGCAATTAAGCGCGGCAAGGAACGTGGGGCTGGCACAATCGCCATTTCAATTTCACGGCCAAAGGCATCCTTACCTTCCAGACTGACAATAAAGTTCAGGCTTTTATTGACCAGTCGCGGAAACGGATGTGATGGGTCCAGACTGATTGGGGTCAGTACCGGCTGGACCTGTTTGGCAAAATACTGGGCAATCCAGGGTTTATGCTTGTCCTGAATTTGCGGATATTGAATAAAACGAATCCCGGCCTGCTGCAACTGCGGCAGAATGTCCTGATTTAAGGTGCGATATTGCAGCTCGACCGCCGCATGAATTTCTTCAGATAACTGTGCCAGCACCAGTTCGGTCGGAATTGCATCCGGAGTGCGGGTCAGGGCATTTAAATCCAGCTGTTTCATTAAACCCGCCACGCGGATTTCAAAAAACTCATCCAGATTTCGGGAAAAAATAATCAGAAAGTTTAAGCGTTCCAGCAGCGGCAGACGCTCATCCAGCGCTTGGGCCAATACCCGTTGATGGAACTCGAATAATGCCAGTTCCCGATTGAAATAGGTCATGGATGAATGCTGAAAATCGCTCATATCTCACTCTATGCTGTCTTACAACAGTCTGTTTGTGCCGCCTCTGTGAGGGCATCTTAGAAATTGAATATGACAGTTGTGTTACAAAAATGACCAAATGATGAAAATTAGCCCAAATTTGTTCAAAATAAAAATCTGTTTTTTATCATTTTTTTGTTTTTTTATCTAAGTAAAAAGACAGCATATTCAATATACTAAGGCATCCTTGCCTTGATGACAGCCGGATGACAGCCGTCCTTTATTGGCGCTGCCGGCTGGCCCAATAGGTGGCCAGTGCCGGTCCGGAAATATTGTGCCATAAACTGAAGATGGCGCTCGGCACGGCGGTCACCGGAGACGCGGCAAAATGCACCGCCGCCAAGGCCACGCCCAAGCCAGAATTCTGCATTCCGACTTCAATCGACACCGCTTTACTGTCGGCATAGGGCAATTTAAATAAACGCGCTGCCCAGAAACCGAGTAAATAGCCCAGGCCATTGTGCAGCATCACCACCGCTAAAATCAGCAAGCCGCTTTCCAGAATCTGTGCCCGGCTGCCGGCGATAATTGCCGCGACAATGGCAACAATCGCCACCACCGAAACCAGCGGCATCAGGGTAATGGAACGCTCCACCTGAGTTTTAAACAGCGCGCGCAGCAGCAGGCCCAGTACAATCGGGAACAGTACCACCTGTAAAATCGAGCTCAGCATGGACCAGGCATCAATTTCAATCCACTGGCTGGCCAGCACAAAGAAAATTGCCGGGGTCAGCAGCGGCGCCAGCAAGGTCGACACCGAAGTACAGGCCACCGACAAGGCGGTATTGCCTTTGGCCATATAGGTAATTACATTGGAAGCCGTACCACCCGGACAGCAGCCAACCAGAATCACCCCAATGGCAATTTCCGCCGGTAACCGGAATAAGGCACATAACAGATAGGCCAACAGCGGCATCACCATAAACTGCGCGGCCACGCCAATCGCGACCGCTTTCGGGCTTTGCAGCACGCCTTTAAAATCCTGCAGCGACATGGTCATGCCCATACCAAACATGATGATACCAAGCATCCAGGTGATATAGGCTTTTAACCAGACAAAAGCCTCTGGCTGATACATGGCAATCACGGCAAACAGCAGCACCCACAGGGCAAAAGTTTTCTGTACAAACTGGCTAAAACCTAACACCATAGACCTCGGTACGTTCTGAATGAATGATTCGGGCCAATCAGGCCAGGCTTGGCTGTGCAGCAGGCTGTAACAGGCTCAGCACATCTTTGCTATAGACCCGTTTCACCCCATGCGCCAGCATCTCCTGCCAGGCATGCTGCAATGAACCTTTCAGGTCTATGCCTTTGCTGGCATCGGCAATGACAAAGGTATTAAAGCCCAGCTTGCAGGCATCTATGGCGGTCCAAGCCACGCAAAAATCGGTGGCAATACCGGTAATAAACACCGTGTCGATGCCACGCGCTTTTAAATAGCCGGCCAGGCCGGTGGTGGTTTTCTGATCTGCTTCCATAAAGGCCGAATAGCTGTCAATTTGCGCATGAAACCCTTTGCGGATAATCAGCTGCGCCTGCGGCAAGTCCAGCGCCGGATGCAGTTCGGCATCGGTGGTGCCCTGAACACAATGTGCCGGCCACAGCACCTGCTCGCCATATTCCAGCATCACCACTTCATACGGCTGTTTGCCCGGATGATTGTCGGCAAAAGAAATATGATTCTGCGGATGCCAGTCCTGGGTCAGGACAATATTGTCGAAGACCTGTCCCAGCTGGTTAATGATCGGAATAATCTGATCGGCATCAGCGACGGCCAAATTACCGCCCGGTGTAAATCCATTTTGTACATCTACTACGATCAATGCCGTCTGCGCTTGCATAACACCTATCCATGTTTCGCTTATTGTCAGCGTCCTAGCATATACCAAATGGATGGTTTTGTTGCAGCGGAATCATTGGACTGTACGGTGAAAACAAAACAGCCCGCATATGCGGGCTGTCTGAAGGGGTCGTTACAATGCGTGTTTAGTTTTGAATACGACGCACCAGCAGTAACATAAAGATGGCAGAGATCACGATACATGGAATCGCGGCAGAGATCACCCCTGCTGCACCAAAGCCAGCCGTTAACAGTGAACCGGCAATCGCAGGCCCGAGCATCGCACCGACACGGCCCACGGCAGACGCCACACCAATACCGGTACCACGCACTTCAGTTGGATACACAATACCACCGAAGGCATACAGTACACCCTGACAGCCAATGACGAATGCACCCACCAGCGCAGAGGCCAGATACATTTGAGTTAATGAACCTGCAGCGTTCAGTGCCAGCAGACCGGCCAGAATACCGCCGTACATCAACAGAATGACATAGGCTTTTTTCCAGCGATCGGTCAGCATACCCAAAATCACCGTACCAATCGTCGCGCTGACCATGAAGTAGAACTGTGCAGTTGCGCCTTCTTTACGCGAGAAGCCCAGTTCCTGGAACAGCGACGGTAACCAGCTCAGCATGATGTACACCACCATCAGGGTGAAGAAATAGCTGACCCAGATGAACATGGTACGTAGCAGGTTGTTCGAGTTAAACAGATCCTTAAACGAACCTTGTGGCGTAGCTTCTGCTGTCGTATTCGCAGCCTGATCTTTGGCTTTTAAATATTCCTTCGATTCTGGCAATAACCACATCATCACAGGAATGACGATAATAGGTAATAAACCGCCCAGGTAGAAAATGTTTTTCCAGTTAGAACCGAAATCGGTACTGGCAATTAACGATAAAATCGCAGCACCGACTGGCATACCACAGTACATCAGACCTACGGCACGGCCACGGTTTTGTGGTGATACCGCTTCAGAGGCCAGCGTAATCAGAATTGGCATGGCAGCACCCAGACCGGCACCGGCCAGGAAACGTACCGCCAGCAATGAGTTAAAGCTGTTGACCCATACGGTACATAAAGTAAAGACCGCAAACACGGCAGTCGACCAGATTAGCACCTGTTTACGGCCAATACGGTCTGCCACGCGTCCACCAACCAGTGCACCAGGCAATAAGCCCAGAATCCCTGCACTAAAAAACACCCCCAATTGCGAGCTATCGAGGCCAAAATGCTCACGGATACCAGCTGCGGCAATACCTGCTGCCTGGATATCCAAGCCTTCAATGACCGCAATCAAGAAACAGATGGCTACTGTCACAATCGCATGTCGATTATCTGATCTTTCCATTGGAGAATCCTTGTTTCAATCAGTGTTTATAAAAGGTTAAGGCCGCCATCATCTATGAGGATGTCCTTTGAATTAACTACCAATAAGTGGAATAAAGCGCTGGTCTGGCAAAAAATTAATAGACATTTCTTATTTTAAGACACGCAAACATATAGTTTTAGAAAGACTTAATTGAGGCATATCAATTTAAAAAAACAATAAAATTCATATAAATATCAAAGGATATAAATAAACAGACAGTCAAAACTATTATTTTTATTTAGATCTGAAAAAAATCATTCCGAGCTGGTTTAAGCAGGAAATGGCATTAAAAAAAAGGCTATTCAAATAATTTTCGGGTCTAGTTTAAGTGTTTTTTTATCTTAATTCTGACCCTTTTACCTGGTTTTCACAGCTTTTTACTGCATTTTCCAGGCAAAATTGCTGTCCGGACAGCTTCTATAGACCTATGCTTACTCGCCAGTTCATTCTAAAGTCGAAGATGAACCTGAACTGCTGTAAAAGCACCAACTTATGCCTTATACCGGACTGTTTTGAGCAGCGGATAAAGTTGATATTGGCTTTGACTTACGCATATTGTTCTGACACACTGAATCAGTCATAATTTGCATAAGCATTATTCAATCATGACTTATTGAATTCTGACTCAAATCAAAATACTGCAACCATCCACGTTTTCTGTTTCTACGAACTTTTGTGGATGGAAAAATAGGATATTTTTTCAAAATGACTCAGCAAGCACAGACCATTCAAGGCTCAATTGTCGCAATCGTCACCCCAATGTTAGAAGATGGCAGCGTAGATTGGAAAGGTCTCGAGAAGCTGGTTGAGTGGCACATAGAACAAGGCACAAACAGTATTGTGGCCGTGGGCACGACAGGTGAAGCCTCTACATTAAGCATGGCTGAACATACACGTGTGATTAAAGAAATCATTCGCGTGGCCAACAAACGTATCCCGGTGATTGCTGGTACTGGTGCAAACTCAACGCATGAAGCGATCGAACTGACCAGAGAAGCCAAAGAACTCGGCGCCGATGCCGCACTTCTCGTCACGCCATATTATAACAAGCCAACCCAGGAAGGGTTATATCAGCATTATAAGACTATTGCCGAAGCAGTGGATCTGCCACAAATCCTGTATAACGTTCCGGGCCGTACTGGCGTCGACATGTCCAATGAAACAGTGATTCGTCTGGCCGACATTCCACAAATTGTGGGCATTAAAGATGCCACTGGCGATGTACCACGTGGCCGTGAATTACTGGCCGGTCTGGCGGGTAAAGACATGACTGTCTATTCAGGTGATGATGCCACTGCCTATCAGTTAATGCTGGCTGGTGCCAAAGGCAATATCTCGGTTACGGCCAATGTGGCACCAAAAGTCATGAGCGAAGTTTGTGCCGCAGCCATTGCCGGCGACAATGACAGCGCTGAAGCACGTAACAATACAGTTGCAAATTTACACAATATTCTATTTTGTGAATCAAACCCAATTCCGGTGAAATGGGCACTTCATGAAATGGGCTTAATTGGTACCGGCATCCGCCTGCCATTAACGCCACTTGCAGAACAATATCGCGCACCGTTACGTGAAGCTTTACAGGCTTCGGGTGTCATTTAATAAGAGCACAATATTATGCAATTACGTTTTGGTTTAATCGCTGCACTTTCAGTGGTAAGTTTGGCAGGTTGTAGTTCTTTAGCCATCAGCAATGGCTCTCTGGATTATAAAGACACCACCACCCTTGCGCCCTTACAATATCCTGAAGGTGCTGTGGCCCGACCAGCAACGCCATTGTATCCTGCACCAACGGTTGACCCACTGGCCATTGAACATGCACCGAAGCTGGAAAACAGCCGTGGCAACCGTTTCGCACTTCCTCGTCCTCCAGCCGTAGAGCCGACTCAGGCCGCTGCTGTACAGGACAACACTGCGCCAGGTCGTCCACAACCGGTTGTAGATGGAAATCAAAATCCACTGCTCAAAATAGATGGAAATTCTGCTACAATTTGGCAGTATACGCTTGCCACACTCAGCAGCCTGAACCATAGCATTATTGGTCAGAGCAAAAACCGTTACGAAGTCACCATCTCGGTCGATCAACAGACCTACGTCTTAAGACTCACCTCTGTCGGTACAAGTAACAACCTGGCTGTGTTCAACGCCGACAACAGTTTTGCAGACAAAGAAAAAGCTGCAGACCTGTTGGCCCAGATTTACCAAAATTGGCCAGCCTAGACATTACTAGGCATTTTTTTCTGAAAAAGGTTCCCTCATGTTAAAACAAACCTTGCTCTATACTGGTAAAGCGAAATCTGTTTATACCACAGATAGTGAAGACCACCTGATTTTAGTCTTTCGTGACGATGCCTCTGCGTTCAATGGCGAAAAGATCGAACAACTAGATCGTAAAGGTAAGGTGAACAACCGTTTTAACGCCTTTATTATGGAAAAACTGGCTGAAGCCGGTATTGAAACGCATTTTGAAAAACTGCTAACCCCAAATGAAGTGCTAGTGAAAAAGCTGAGCATGATTCCGGTTGAATGCGTAATCCGTAACTATGCAGCTGGTTCTCTGTGCCGTCGCCTCGGTGTCGAAGAAGGCAAGGAACTGACCCCGCCAACATTTGAACTGTTCTTTAAAGATGATGCCTTAGGCGATCCAATGGTCAATGAATCTCAAGCGATTGCGCTGGGTTGGGCGACTGCTGAGCAGTTGGCACAAATGAAAGAACTGACTTACAAAGTTAACGATGTACTAAAAGCCCTGTTTGATGCCGGCAACATGATTCTGGTCGATTTCAAACTTGAATTTGGTGTGTTCCACGACCGTATCGTGCTGGGTGATGAATTCTCTCCAGACGGCTGCCGTCTATGGGACAAAGACACCAAGAAAAAACTCGACAAAGACCGTTTCCGTCAAGGTTTAGGCGGCGTGGTTGAAGCCTATGAAGAAGTTGCGGCACGTTTAGGCATCAACCTCGACAATATCTGATCATCTCCAAGATGAACGATAAAAAAACCGGATCAGCTGATCCGGTTTTTTATTGGCTGAGTTTTCTCACTCTCAATCGAAAAAACAAATTCAACTTATAAAAATGATCGTTTTTACATATTTTTAGTTTTGACCTATGCTTAAGCACATAGGCAAGACACGGTAAATTTTACAGTGACTGCCGATCAGTTTCGTTAATCCTCGCGGATGTTCTCTCCCAATCTAACATCCAGTTTGGCCCAATTCATCCCTCTGAATTGGGCTTTTTTTTATTGCTACTGTTGCTGCTGCATCCAGCGCCGCTGCTGTAAACGCTCGGCTTCAACTTCGCGTTTATTGCGCGCCGATTCATACAGCTTGGTGCCTTTTAATTCTGGCGGCAAATAATCCTGCAATACAAAATGCTCCGGATAATTGTGCGGATACAGATAATCCACCCCGTAGCCCTGCTCTTTCATCAGCTTGGTCGGCGCATTACGCAAATGTAACGGTACCGGCAAATTGGCGGTTTTTTCCGCCAAGTCCAGCGCCTTGTTAATGGCCAGATAGGTACTGTTACTTTTGGCACTGGTGGCCAGATAGACTGCACATTGGCCCAGAATAATCCGCGCTTCCGGCATACCAATCACCTGCACTGCGCGGAAACATTCACCGGCCAGCAACAAGGCATTTGGGTTGGAATTGCCAATATCTTCCGAGGCAGCAATTAGCATACGCCGCGCAATAAACAGCGGGTCTTCTCCACCCTTGAGCATGCGCGCCATCCAGTACAGAGTCGCATCCGGGTCACTGCCGCGAATCGACTTAATAAAGGCCGAGACCAGATCATAATGCTGCTCGCCAGATTTGTCGTAACGGGCAATATTCTGCTGCGCCACTTTCACGACCAGGGCATTGTTAATACTGTTTTTTGTGTCCGGCTCAAAGGTGCCGGCAATCAGCTCGAGTAAATTCAGCGCCTTACGTGCATCACCCGCCGCAAACTGCACCAGTGCTTCAAACTCTTCAATCTGGATATAACGTTCTTTTAAGAAGCTATCATTCTGGACAGCCTGGGTCAGCAGCTGCTGGATGGCCTCGGCACTCAGTGCATTTAAGGTATAGACCTGGCAGCGCGACAGCAAGGCACTGTTCACCTCAAAAGACGGGTTTTCCGTGGTGGCACCAATCAGGGTAATTTTGCCCTTCTCGACTGCATTTAATAAGGCATCCTGCTGGGATTTATTAAAGCGGTGAATCTCGTCAATAAACACCACCGGCGTTAGTAAATCGCCGCCATCGGCAATCACTTCACGTAACTCCTTGACCCCGGTATTGAGCGCAGACAGACTGACAAAAGGACGATCAACCGCCTGCGCCAGCAACAAGGCAATGGTGGTTTTTCCAACGCCAGGTGGCCCCCAGAAAATAATCGAGGGCAAATGGCCCTGATCAATCATTTGGCGTAACGGGGCCTGCTCCCCCAGAAGATGATCTTGACCGATAATCTGCGACAGATCGCGCGGGCGCAAACGTTCAGGAAGTGGAATATGGCTGTCTGACATAGAAGGTTTTCTGTACAAAGCTGCGGCTGAGTGTACTATGTTATGGCAAAATGCAGTATTTCAATAGCCGATTTTTTAGCGCTTGCTGCGGCAAACTGAGTCTAAATGTAGGCAGTTGTTTTATCAGGTTTAAATCGCCAATTTTGCTCTTAAAGATACAGACGGCCTAAAAACTTAACGTACCCAGCGCACAATATAGTCTTCTATTTCTTCTTCATTGACTTCCGTTTCAGAAATACAGCGGCCAGCGGCCGATTTTTTGGCGCGAATCACGCTCTGACGTGAACCGGTATTTAAATAATGCCAGGACGGCAGGTTTTTACCTTCTTTTAAACGGCGATAGGCACAGCTTGGCGGTAGCCAGTGAATACTGTCCAGCTTTTCCGGCGTCAGCTGAATACAGTCCGGCACCTGTTGCTGCCGGCTCGGATAGTCCGAACAGCGGGCAGTCGTACAATCCAGCAGCTTGCAGGCCACTTTGGTGTAAGCGACTTCATGACTGTCTTCATCTTCCAGTTTAACCAGGCAACATAAGCCGCAGCCATCACACAGCGCTTCCCATTCTGCCTGGGTTAAGGCTGTTAACGGATAGTTTTTCCAGAATTGGGGACGAAGCTGATCAGACATGATGCACAACACTACAAAATAACCGGTCTATTATAACAGTCTTCTACAAAAGCATGTGCTATGTCATAGATACAATAAAATCATAGACTTAAATAAATAGTTGAACACTTAATAAACAAAAGCAAAACAATCAAATCAGCAACTTGCCCCTATACTTGATCAAGAAGTATAAAAACACATGGAGAAAAATTATGTTTCGTTGGGCCATTATCTTCGCTGTAATCGCACTTATTGCCAGTCTACTCGGTTTCGGTGGTGTCGCTGGTTTATCTAAAGATTTCGCGGTCATTCTGCTGGTTATTGCTGTTATTCTGGCAATTGTCGGCTTCCTGTCCCGCGGCAAGGTATAGTTTCTTATACCCTGACCCTCACAAAAAAGAAGGATGCAAATCCTTCTTTTTTTATGCCTGTGTTTAGAGCAGTAATGGATACAGACCTATTATTCTTTGAAAAATAACTTAAAAATATTTTCTCACATTTGTTTAGGCCCATTGAAATGTTTTTCAAACCGCTGTCTCATTTTTATGTTTTAATCGAATTATTTCAAAAAACACAAGGATTGGACGCATGACTTTAGCAATCAAAACTCGCGAAATTCAGTATACGGCGGCAGATGGTAGCCAGTTGGTCGGTTATTTTGCTGCACCCGAAACCGATGCACCAGTCGCGGGTGTGATTGTGGCACCGGAATGGTGGGGCCGAAATGAATATATTGAACAGCGTACCCGCGAACTGGCAGAACACGGTTATGCCGCCTTGGCCATTGATATGTATGGCGACAAGAAAAATACCACCACGGCTGCCCAGGCCAATGAGTGGATGAGCCAGACCTTTGAAGACCCGAATACCATTGTGACTCGTGCGTCTGCGGCTTTGGACACTTTAGCTGCCCAACCGGAAGTAAATCAGGCTAAACTGGCAGCCATTGGCTTCTGTTATGGCGGCAAAGTGGTGCTGGATTTGGCCCGTTCAGGCGCCAACCTGCAAGCCGTTGCGACTTTCCATGCCATTCTGGCGGCCAGAGAACCGGCGCAGGAAGGCAAGGTACAGGCAGAAATTCTGGTGCTGCATGGTGAACTGGACAGCATGGTAACGCTGGATGATGTGGCCAGCTTCCGTGAAGAAATGCACGCTGCCCAGGTAGAACATGACGTGATTGTGTTTGAAGATGCCAAGCACGGCTTTAGTAACCCGCTGGCCGATGAACGTGCCAAAGCCAATGGCGTCGACCTCGGCTATAGCCCGATAGCAGAACAGCAAAGCCTGGATGCCATGTACCAATTATTACAACGCCGTTTGGCCTGATTCTGGCATGAGGCCATATATATTGAAAAAGATTAATGAATTTGAATAGAGGATAGAAGAATGACCGAACAAGACTGCCCATATTGCAACTTTGATGAATATGATGTCATTGCCAAAAATGATTATGGCGTGATTCTACCTGAACCGAACGCATTGTCTAAAGGCCACTGTGTCATTATCCCTCTACGTCATGTCAGTTCTTTTTTTGATGTCACCGACAAAGAACGTAAAAGCCTGATGTCGCTGCTGGAACTGGCGCGGAATGAATTACAGCTGCGCCATCAACCGGCGGGCTTTCATGTCGGCTTTAACGATGGTGATGTGTTTGGCAGCCCATCGCAGCATTTGCATATCCACATTATTCCACGCTATGAAGGTCAAATCCTCAAGCTGGACCAACGCTGGGGGATGAGCGGCAGCATCTAAGCCTTGCCGCGACCAAAACAGAAGGTGATGCCGCGGCATCACCTTTTTTATTGCCTGCTGCATCGGCAAGATTTGGGTATACTAGGCGACTGCTTAACAGTTCCGGTTCTCATGTCTGCCTTTTCTTTTTCCCATGCCCTGCTTTCCTGGTTTGATGTACACGGTCGCCATGACCTGCCCTGGCAGGTGGCCGATAACCCGTATAAAGTCTGGGTATCGGAAATCATGCTGCAGCAGACCCAGGTCAAAACCGTGCTGCAATATTTCGAGCGCTTTATTCAGCGTTTTCCCGATGTGGAAAGCTTAGGCCGTGCCTCCTGGGATGAAGTGGCGCCATACTGGGCCGGACTCGGTTACTATGCCCGGGCACGCAATCTGCATAAAGCGGCCGGCATAGTGGCCCAGCAAGGACATTTTCCGGAAAATCTGGAACAGTGGATGGCCCTGCCCGGCATTGGCCGCTCGACCGCAGGCGCACTGATGTCTTTGGGTCTCAGACAATACGGCGTAATTATGGATGGCAACGTCAAACGGGTGCTGGCGCGCTTTTTTGCCATTGAAGATGATCTGTCCAAACCGGTACATGAACGGGCCTTGTGGCAGCTGGCAGAACAGCTGTGTCCGACCGAGCGTAATCATGACTACACCCAGGCGATTATGGACCTCGGTGCCACCATCTGTACCCCGAAAAAACCCTTATGTCTGTACTGCCCGATGCAGCAGCACTGCAAGGCCCATCAGCAGGGCCTAGAAGCCGAATTACCATTTAAAAAACCGAAAAAAGCCGTGCCTGTGAGACAGGCCCAGGTATTGCTCTTACACAGTGATGGCCAGTGGCTATGGCAGCAGCGACCGAATAGCGGTCTCTGGGGCGGATTATGGTGCCTGCCGATTATTGATGATCCAGCGCAGTTTCAGGCGCTCTGTCAGCGTCTGGGCCTGAAACAGCGACAACAGCAGCTGCAGATTTCACACAGCTTTACCCACTTTACCTGGCTGCTGGATGCCAGTGTAATTCCGGTCGAACCGGACCAGCAGGAAAATCTGGCGATTGAGCTGGACGCCGAATGGATGACGCCGGCACAGGCTACTGCACGTGGACTGCCGACCGCCATGAAAAAATTGATCTCGGCCGCCGATCTATGACATAGTCAAAGACTGGAATTCGAATACCATCGACATAATAATCATCAGGGAGATGCTGTGCTTCGCTCGATTTCACTCTGCTGTGTTTTCTTCAGTCTGATTCTGCTAGCAGCCTGTACCTCGGCACCGAAAAAACCTGCGGCGCCCCTACCGCCGGCCATGGTCAAAAAACTGCAGCACATGCCACTTAAAACCCGCTTGCCAGTGCCGGTACAGGGCGTCAAACGTCAGCACTTGCAAGATACCTGGGGCGCGTCACGCAGTCGCGGTCGCCTGCATGAAGGCATTGATATTCTAGCGCCACGCGGCAGCAAGGTGTACAGCGCCACCGAAGGCCTCATTGCCGACTTACGCAATAACAATTTGGGTGGTAAAGTGGTATGGATTCTGGGACCGGGCGGCAGCTGGCATTATTATGCCCATCTGGACCGGCATAAACGTGGCCTGAAGGTCGGAGATTATGTCAAGAAAGGCGATCTCATTGGCTATGTCGGCAATAGCGGCAACGCCCGCCATACCGCGCCGCATCTGCATTATGGCCTGTATTTAAATGGCAAAGGTCGCGGTGCAGTCAATCCCTATCCCTATTTACGTTAGTTTGCTTTAGGAAGTGTACATGTCAGAAGCATTGATCAATCGACTGGTCGAATTTGCCGAATCCGGGAATCAACAGAAAATTATGTTGAACGGCCAGAGTCATCAGGGCTGGATCATGGAAATTACTGAAGATGCACTTCTGATCAGCACCGGCTATGCCGATAAATCCGGCAAGGATGTCTGGATTGCCTTTGCCGATCTGCCTCAGGCGGAATTGTCTTACTGGGATAACCGTCAGGATCAATGGGTTCATTTCCAGCTTTAAACCCGTACAGGAGCATCATCTATGGATCGAACACGCTGCGGCTGGTGCTCCGAAGATCCGCTCTATATCGCCTACCACGACCAGGAATGGGGCCGCCCGCTTCACGATGAAGCGCAGCTGTTTGAAATGCTATGTCTGGAAGGCCAGCAGGCCGGTCTGGCCTGGATTACCGTGCTCAAAAAACGCGAATGTTACCGTCAGCATTTTTTTCAATATTCCATTGCCGATATTGCCGTGTTGTCTGATCAGGCCTTGCAGGACAAATTACAGGATCGCGGATTAATCCGGCATCCGGCCAAACTCGCAGCCATCCGCACCAATGCTCAGGCCTGGCTCCAGCTGCAGCAGCAAGGTATCAATCTGGTCGACTGGCTGTGGCAATTTGTCGATCATCAGCCCGAGCAGCATACCGTGCCCGATTATCGCAGCGCCCCGACCTATACTGCAGCCAGTGTGGCACTGTCTAAAGCTTTAAAAAAGCAGGGCTTTCAATTTGTTGGCCCCACCATCTGTTATGCCTTTATGCAGGCCGTCGGCATGGTCAACGACCATGAAGATCACTGCGCCTTTAAATCTCTTCCCCCTTTAGCCGAGGAGCACTCATCATGAGCAACACTACCATTCGTGCCTATGCCGCCATGCAACCCGGCGAAGCGCTGGTGCCATATCAGTTTGATGCTGGCGAACTGTTGCCGCATCAGGTCGAAGTTCAGGTAGAATATTGTGGCCTGTGCCATTCCGATTTATCGGTGATTAACAATGACTGGCGTTCTTCGGTCTATCCGGTGGTGGCCGGGCATGAAATTATTGGTACCATTGTCCAGTTAGGAAGTGAAGCCAAAGGATTATCTGTGGGCCAGCGCGTTGGCATTGGCTGGACGGCAGAAAGCTGCCAGCACTGTGATCCGTGCCTGTCCGGCCGGCAGGTGCAATGTACCGGCGATAGTGTCGCCACCATTGTCGGACATGCCGGCGGTTTTGCCGATAAGGTCCGCGCCGGCTGGCAATGGGTCATTCCCTTACCGGATGATCTGGATGCGGAAAGTGCCGGCCCGCTGCTCTGTGGCGGTATTACCGTATTTGATCCGATCATTAAGCACCAGATTCAGGCGGTGCATCATGTCGGGGTGATTGGAATTGGCGGCCTTGGGCATATTGCCATTAAACTGCTCAAAGCTTGGGGCTGTGAAATTACGGCCTTCAGTTCCAACCTGGAGAAAACCGCAGAGTTAAAAGCCATGGGCGCCGATCATGTGGTGAATAGCCG
This sequence comes from Acinetobacter sp. CIP 53.82, assembly GCF_000369465.1. Lineage (NCBI taxonomy): Bacteria > Pseudomonadati > Pseudomonadota > Gammaproteobacteria > Moraxellales > Moraxellaceae > Acinetobacter > Acinetobacter sp. CIP 53.82. Next base: position 1,290,785 of record NZ_KB850046.1, read on the forward strand.
TGACAGCGCTGCCCTGAAAGCCCAGCGCGGCAAGTTTGACCTGATTTTAAGTACGGTGAATGTTAGCCTGGACTGGCCGGTATATCTGTCTGCCCTGGCACCAAATGGTACGCTGCATATGCTGGGCCTGACCTTAGAGCCGTTACAGGTCTCGGCTGGTGCGTTAATTGGTGGTGGCAAAGCGGTGACAGGTTCATCGACCGGTTCACCATCGACCTTGCGCCAGTTACTGAAATTTGCCGCCCGCAAACAGCTGGCGCCGCAGGTTGAAGTGTTCCCGATGTCGCAGATTAACGAGGCAATTGAACATTTACATGCTGGCCGGGCGCGTTACCGGGTGGTGCTGAAAGCAGATTTTTAATCTGCTTTGAAGCCAAATCTATAATAGATACAATTACTCACGAATAAATTGGGCCGCCTCTGCGGCTGGCCCCGATTGTATAAAAAATGTGTTAGATATTCAGTCTGTTATGGCATATGCTTAACGATGCGCATATATTAATTAGCCAAACCGAATGATTGATGTCAGCGGTTTGATTCAAAAAGTCTGCTAACATGAAAGCAGCTTTGACACGATAAAATGATTTGAGAAAACCTATGAGTAAAGCCTTACCCATTGCTGTTGCTGTAATTTTAGGCGGTGCTGCACTTGTTCCTGTTTATTATGCAACTCAACACCCTGCCACTGTATCCTCAAAAGCATCTGCAAATGCGTCTGCGGTTGAAAAAATCAGCTATGCATTAGGCTATGAAGTTGCCCATCAAACTCCACCAGAGCTGGACATTAACAGCTTTGTGACTGGTGTCCGTGAAGGTCATGCGCGTCAGCAGCCAGCCTATACTGAAGAAGAATTACAAAAGGCCTATGAACAGTTCCAGCAGGAACTGCAACAAAAACAGGCTGATCAGGCCCAGCAGGCACAAACGGCCAGCGATGCCTTCCTGACTGAAAATGCCAAACAGGCAGGGGTACAAACCACCGCGTCAGGTCTGCAATATAAAATTACCCAGCAAGGCAATGGCAAACAGCCAACGGCCAGCTCTGTGGTAAAAGTACACTACACCGGTAAACTGGTCGATGGCAAAGTATTTGATAGCTCGGTTGAGCGTGGTGAACCAATCGAGTTCCCGTTAAACCAGGTGATTCCAGGCTGGACCGAAGGTCTGCAACTGATGAAAGAAGGCTCGAAAGCCACGCTGTATATCCCGTCACAACTGGGTTATGGCGAACAGGGCGTGCCGGGCATGATTCCACCAAACAGCACCCTGATCTTTGATGTTGAGCTGATTGAAGTAAAATAAAAACAAGGAGAGCCTGGCTCTCCTTCGTTGTTTAGGGACCCATAATATGAAAAAAACGATCACCCTGCTCAGCCTCGCCCTGTGTAGCGCGGCCACACTGGCTCAACCGGTGACCACCAAAAGCTCCACTGAACAGCAGGTGGGCTACAGCTTTGGTTATTTAATGGGGCGCAGCAATGTCGACACCTTAAAAGGTATGGATCTGGATGCCTTTGTGGCGGGCTTAAAAGCCGCCTCACTGGGCCAGCAAGCCAGCCTAAGCGATGAAGACATGGCCCGTATTCTGACCCAGTTCAAAAAGCAGGCCGAAGCCAAACAGCTGATTGAGCTGAAACAGCGCGCTGAAGCCAATGACATGATTGGCAAGGCCTTTCTGGCAGAAAACTCGCGTAAGGATGGGGTGAAAGTCACTTCATCGGGGCTGCAATATCTGGTCTTGCAATCCGGTTCCGGAAAAAAACCGAAGGCCAGCTCCAAAGTACGCGTGCATTATGAAGGCCGCCTGATTGATGGCACCGTGTTTGATAGCTCGATGGCGCGTCAGCAACCGGCTGAATTTCAGGTCACACAAGTCATTCAGGGCTGGACCGAAGGGCTGCAACTGATGCGTGAAGGAGCCAAATACCGCTTCTTTATTCCAGCGAATCTGGGCTATGGCCAGATTGGTTCTGGCGATGCGATTGAACCGAACAGCACCCTGATTTTTGATGTCGAACTGCTGGAAGTGATCAATAAATAAAGATGCTTGTGCTGCTCATGCAGCCTCATCTTTCAATAAAAGCCCATAAAAAAACCCTTTGAGACTCAACGGCTCAAAGGGTTCTTTTATAGGAGCTGAACATCTTTCGCGTTCAGCTCTCAGTAATTAAGGTTTTAAATGACGCGGTCTAAAACCAGTGGCCAGCAGACCAAGAGCATACGCTGCCACACCCACCACACACAGCAGCAAAACTTCCAGCACGCGCATCCATTGCGATACATCACCGTTATACCAGCTCAAGGCGTACCATAAGGCAGCCACCATCACCGCATTGGCCGTGCCAAACTGGAACAGCAGTTTTTTCCAGTGCCCACCAAAACGGAAAATATCGCGTTTATGCAAATAGAAATACAGCATACCGGCATTGACCAGCGCGGAACCTGAAGATGCCAGTGCCAGCGCCATGTGCTCGGCTTCCCAGTCAATCAGTTTAAACAGCCCAATAAACACCACGTTTAAAATGGCATTGGCTGCCACCGCCATTAAACCGACCCGAACCGGGGTGCGGGTATCCTGCTGGGCATAAAAGCCCGGAGCAAAAACTTTAATCAGCATAAAGGCAATGACCCCGGCACTCATACATTGCAGGGCCAAGGCCGTCATCTGGGTATCTTCCCAGGTGAACTGGCCGCGCTGGAACAGGGCCTGAATAATTGGGGTCGACAGCATAAACAGTGCAATACTGGCAGGCACACCAGCCAGCACAATAATTTTCGCCGCCCAGTCCATCATGCTACGGAATTTTTCCTGATTCTGCTCGGCATGGCGCGCCGACAAGGATGGTAAAATCACCGTACCAATTGCCACCCCAATCAGGCCCAGCGGCAACTCGGTCATCCGTTCGGCACTGTACAGCCACGATACCGAACCATCCTGCATAAATGACGCCCAGATGGTGTTCAGCAACAGGTTAATCTGGGTCACCGACACCCCAAACAGGGCCGGCAGCATCAGCTTCATAATGCGTTCGACGCCTTCATGCTTGAAGTCGATTTTTGGCGGAATCAGCAGCTTTTTACGCCACAATTCCGGAATCTGGATCGCCAGCTGCAAGGCTCCGGCAATAATCACCGCCCAGCCCAAGGCCATAATCGGCTCGGCCATATACGGCGTTAGCCACAGGGCTCCGGCAATCATGGCCAGATTCAGCAACACCGGTGCAAAGGCCGGCGTGGTAAAGGAGCCATAACTGTTTAAGATGCTGCTGGCAAAAGCGGTCAGCGACATAAACAGCAAATAGGGAATGGTCAGGCGGAACATGTCCGTGGCCAGCGCAAATTTTTCCGGATCACTATGGAAACCCGGCGCATAAACGTACATCACCGCCGGCGCCGCCACCATAGCAGCCAGTGTCAGCAGGCTCATCACCGAGGCCAGACAGCCAAACACCCGGCTAATCAGAATCTGCACTTCGGCATGGGTGCGGCTGGTTTTATATTCGGTCAGAACCGGAATAAAGGCCTGGGAAAATGCCCCTTCAGCAAACAGTCGCCTGAAAAAGTTCGGGATACGAAAGGCCACCACAAAGGTATCGAAATCCTTTCCCGCACCAAATACATTTAATAACACAATATCCCGCACCAGTCCCAACACCCGGGACAGCATGGTCATCGCACTGACAATAAAGGTCGATCGCCAAAGCGCCATCGGAACCACCCAAATAAAAATTTAGCCGCTATTGTAAAGAAACCTAAGCACAAGTTTCGTTATAAATTGATGAAGATGCTGCTTCTATCCTGCTGTTGCAGTCACGCAGTAAAGACCGGAACCGGCTCCAGTCAAAATAAGGTCCCGGATCGGTCTTGCGCCCCGGGGCAATATCGGAATGTCCAGCCAGATGACGCTGGATTTTCGGATAGGCCTGCTGCAAGGCCGACACCACTTCCGCCAGTACCTGATACTGGATCGCTTCAAAGGGCAGATCATCACTGCCTTCCAGTTCAATGCCAATGGAATAATCATTACATTCCGGCTTGGCCAGATAACTGGAACGTCCGGCATGCCAGGCGCGGTCATTGAAATTGACACATTGCAGCACTTCGCCGCTACGCAAAATCAGCAGATGCGCCGAGACCTGCATCCCTTCAATGGTCTGAAAGTAAGGATGCGCCGACCAGTCCAGCCGGTTTTGAAAAAACTGTTCGATATAACCGCCGCCAAACTGTGATGGCGGCAAACTGATATTGTGAATCACCACCAGCTGAATTTCGGTCTGCTGCGGACGCTGGTTAAAATTCGGTGAAGGCACCTGCCGCGCACCTTTTAACTGTCCCTGGATGACCTGAAAAGAAGCCGCCTGCTGCATAGAATGATCCTGATATTTTTTTCAGTATAAAAATTTAGCCCATCCTAAAACTTTCAGCTGAAAATCTCAAATCAGACAAAAAAGCCGCGAAAAAGCGCATCGGGCCAGCCGAACAGTGCTAATATATCGCGCAATTTTCATGGGTAAAGAGATAAGGACAGGCAATGAGCATACCACAATCTTTATTGGAGCAATCTATCCAGATCAATATTCAGCAGGCCCTGCAGGAAGATATTGGCGAGGCAGATATTACCGCTTTACTTACCCCGGAAGATGAACAGGCCACCGCCATCATTATCAGCCGTGAAGACATGGTGCTGGCTGGTCAGCCTTGGGTGAATGCCTTAATCCAGCAATACGATCCAAGCGTTCAGATTGAATGGCTGAAACAGGATGGTGATCGCGTGGCGGCCAATGAAGCCTTTTTAAAGCTGGCCGGTTCTGCGCGCAGTTTATTGACCGTAGAACGCCCTGCCCTTAACTTTGTCCAGACTCTATCGGCCGTGGCCACCAAAACCGCTGAATATGTGAAACAGCTCGATGGCCTGCACACCAAACTGCTGGATACCCGTAAAACCTTGCCGGGTCTGCGGATTGCACAAAAATATGCGGTCACTGTAGGCGGCGGCCAAAACCATCGTCTGGGGCTGTTTGATGCCTTCCTGATTAAAGAAAACCATATTATGGCTGCTGGCGGTATTGCCCAGGCCATTGCCAAAGCCCATCAAATTGCACCGGGCAAACCGGTGGAAGTAGAAGTTGAAACCTGGGATGAGCTGAATCAGGCTCTGGACGCTCAGGCCGATATCGTGATGCTGGATAACTTTAGCCAGCAACAGATGATTGATGCAGTCAAGCATGTGGCCGGTCGCTGCAAACTGGAAGCATCGGGCAATATCACCATTGCCAACCTGCGTGAAGTGGCCAGCACTGGTGTCGATTATATTTCTATGGGCGCTCTGACCAAAGATGTCAAAGCGGTCGATTTATCCATGCGTTTTAATGCTTAATCGCAATTCGATATTTGTCGATAACGAAAAAAGGTGCCTCATGAGGCACCTTTTTTATTCATTTAGGGTGAGTCGATGGCCGCAAGACTTTAATCATCTGCACGGCCGTCGCCATCACGGTCCTGATTCAGCATGGTGCCATCACCATCACGGTCATTGGCCGTATCACACGCGCTTAAACCAAAGGCGCCCATCGCCAGTAAGATCATCAAGTATTTCATGGTACATCCCTCTTTTTTGCTGTTTTAAAAAATCACTGCGAGTTTTAGTAAGCCATGAAGCTCGGTTTCAGCATGTTGGTTTTTGTTATGAAGATGAATCTGCGCACAGGCGCTGGTTACGTTTGCTTTAATCACAAAAAACGCATCCGGAGATGCGTTTTATAAATATATGGTTCTGATCTTGCAGTGCTTACCAGCCTAAGGCTTGTTGCTGCTTTTTGATCAGTTCCTGAATGCCCTGCTCGGCCATTTCCAGCATGGCATTACATTGCAGACGGGTAAATGGTTTATCTTCAGCAGTGCCCTGAATTTCAATAAATTCACCGGCCTGGGTCATCACTACATTCAGGTCAGTCTGGCAGTTTGAATCTTCTTCATAGCACAGGTCCAGCAATACTTCGTCCTGATACATACCGACAGAAATAGCAGCGACCAGACCTTTTAACGGATCCTGTTTAATTTTTTTGCTTTCCAGCAGCACATTCATGGCATCGACCAGCGCCACCGCTGCACCGGTAATCGCGGCAGTACGGGTACCGCCATCGGCCTGAATTACATCACAGTCAATGGTAATGGTATTTTCACCAAGTTTTTTCAGGTCGACCATGGCACGCAGACTGCGGCCAATTAAGCGCTGGATTTCCTGGGTCCGGCCGCTCTGTTTACCCCGTGCTGCTTCACGGTCACTACGCGTATGGGTAGAACGTGGCAACATGCCATATTCTGCAGTTACCCAGCCCTGGCCTTTGCCTTTTAAAAAGCGCGGTACCGAGTTATCAATACTGGCAGTACACAGCACTTTGGTATGACCAAATTCAACCAAGACAGAACCTTCCGCATAACGTGTGTAATTACGGGTAATTTTGACATCACGCAATTGATCTAGGGTACGTTGGTCGATACGCATAAGTTGTCCTTATTTTGACTCAAATAAATTGTCGGCCAGTATAGCAGATGCAAGCGCACAGGTTTTGTCCCCGGGTCGGCTTTTACACAATCTCGCCACAGAAAAGCGGGCCCTGCACAGCCAATGCAACAGCATGGCTGCTGCCCGGGCCGATTCTGCTCTATAATAGCCACAGAGATGAATTTTTAAACAGTATCAGGGATGTGACATGTCGATTCGGGAAGAACGTAAGCAGCAAAGTCGTCAGGCCATTTTAGATGCGGCCCTGACCTTAAGCACTGCCGAGCGCTCTTTTAGCAGCATTAGCTTAAGGGAAATTTCCCGCCATGTCGGGCTGGTGCCGACGGCGTTCTACCGGCATTTTCAGGATATGGATGAACTCGGCGCAGAACTGGTCGATCAGGTGGCGCTGCATTTAAAAAGCATTCTGCATCAGCTGGGTCAGGCCTATTTATATCTGCCCAATGCCAAAACCCGGACCAGCGTCGAACTGTTTTTTCAGGCGGTGGATCAGCATCCGCAGCAATGGATTTTTTTAATTGCCGAGCGTTGGGGCGGCTCGGCCACGGTGCGTCAGGCCATTGCCCGGGAAATCGAGTTTTTAATTGATGATTTTGCCAATGATCTGAAACGGGTAGAAAGCGTGCAGCATTTTGAACATCCGGAAGATTTTAAAGTACTGGCCAATATTTTAATTAACCTGTCCTTTAACTGGGCCATGAGCTGGATTGGCCTCAGTCGCCAATTTGAAGGCGAGGCCTTAAGCCAGCAGCAGCACCAGTTTACCGAGCAGACCATTATCCAGGTGCAATTACTGTTTCGTGGTATCAGCCATTGGGAACGCCCAAGCACCACAATGCATGAAAACGCAGCACTAAAAAACCCGCTTTAAACAGCGGGTTTTTAACATCATGTTGGGCTTTTATTTGGCTTTACGTTCTTTATCGACCAGGTAATTCACCACCTGAATCACTTTGCCGTTATCGCCCGACACCACATATTTACCATTGACCACCACTGCCGGCACACCGGTCAGCTGGTATTGGCGCGCCAGTTTATTGGCCTGTGCCACTTTAGAGGTAATCGCAAAAGAGTTAAACATGCTGTTGAACTTGGCTTCAGGAATACCGTATTTGACAAAGAATTTGGCCTGGGATTTCTGGTCAAAAATCTGCTGGCCTTTGTCATGAATGGCATGGAATAACGGCAAGTGGGTACGTTTACGGACACCCAGTGCTTCCGACACATAATAGCCGCGCGCATTCATTTCCCAGACCTGGTTCATGGCGGCCGGAGTACGCACAAAGTTCACATCTTTTGGCAGCTTACGCAGCCAGGCTTGCATATGCGGCTCCAAGGTAAAGCAGTGGCCACAGCCATACCAGAAGAATTCACGGACTTCAATTTTACCCGGCACATCGACTTTGCCCGGATTGGCCAGTACGCGATAGTCTTGGCCTTCAATAAAATTGGCCGCCCATGCGCCACTTGAAATTGCAAACATTGCGGTTGCAAGGCTACCCAAAAGAAACTTTTTCATTGAACTTATTGTCCTCATAAATCGTTATGATTAGCTTATGCGAACACTATAAATCAATTATGCCGTTTTCGTTTTGCTTCTGTGAACTTTTTTACGGCTTTTATCGCTTTTTCCAGAATAAACGCTACACTAAACAGCATAGACTTTTTGAAATCATAATAACTTGATTGAGGTGACACCAATGTCGCAACTGAATGTTGATCCGCAAGAAATTGCCAAATTTGAAGCATTCGCAGCTATATGGTGGGATCAGCATTCTGAGTTCCGCCCTTTGCATCAAATTAACCCGCTCCGTTTAAACTGGATTGATGAACATTCAGGCGGACTGGCTGGCAAAAAAGTGCTGGATGTCGGTTGTGGCGGCGGCATTCTTTCGGAAAGCATGGCGCGCCGTGGTGCCGATGTACTCGGGATTGATATGGGCGAGGCGCCGCTGAATGTGGCACGTTTACATGCCCAGCAGGAAGGCGTCGAAAATATTGAATATCGCCAGATTCCGGTCGAGCAACTGGCAGAAGAACAGGCTGGCCAGTACGATGTGGTGACCTGTATGGAAATGCTGGAGCATGTACCCGATCCAGCCTCAATTATTCAGGCCTGCCAGAAGCTGGTCAAACCGGGCGGCCATGTGTTCTTCTCGACCATTAACCGTAATCCGAAAGCCTATTTATTTGCGATTATTGGCGCGGAATATGTGCTGCGTATGCTGGCCAAAGGCACGCATGATTATCATAAATTTATCAAGCCGTCCGAACTGGCACACGATATTCGCAATGCCGGCCTGAAACTGAAAGATATGACCGGTTTGCACTATAACCCACTGACCAAACGCTACTGGCTGGCGCCCAATGTTGATGTCAACTATATGGTGCATACCCTGAATGAAGGTGGCCAATGAAAGCGGTTTTATTTGACCTCGACGGCACCTTAATTGATACCGCGGCCGACTTTATCCGTATTATTCAAGACATGTGCCGCGATAAAGGCTGTGACATTGTCGCCGCCGAGCAGATTCGCACCCAGGTCTCTGAAGGCGCACGCGCCATGGTCAAGCTGGTATATCCGGAGCTGGAAGTGGAAGACCCGGTCTTTTTAGGCCATCGCCAGCGCTTTTTAGACCTTTACGGCGCCGATATTGCGGTAGAAACCGACCTGTTTGAAGGCATGTATCCACTGCTAGAGCAGCTGGAACAGCAGCAAATTCCCTGGGGTATTGTCACCAACAAGCCACGCTGGCTCAGTGAAGCGCTGTTAAAAGCCCTGAACCTGACCGAACGCTGTGCGGTACTGGTCTGCCCGGAAGATGTCAGCAAGACCAAACCCGATCCGGAACCGATGTATGTGGCCGCAGCACAGCTGGGACTGGAACCGCAGCAGTGTATTTATGTCGGCGATCATCCACGTGATATTGATGCCGGACGCAATGCCAGCATGTACACCATTCTGGCGGCTTATGGCTATTTACCCTTACAACACAAAGATGACTTAACAGCCTGGCAGGCAGACTGTATAGTGAATAATGTCACAGAATTACATCAGGTCTTGCACCAGATGCTGTCACAGCAACAACAACATTCAATCACTTCATAATTACAGCAAAAAACGGAGGTCGATCATGAAATATTCAGAATATCAACCTCGCCCTGATCTGCTCAAAGATCGCGTGATCCTGATTACAGGTGCGGGCGACGGTATTGGACGTGCAGCCGCGATCAGCTTTGCACTGCACGGCGCAACCGTTGTCCTGCATGGTCGCACCCTGAATAAACTGGAAGTCATCTATGATGAAATTGAAGGTTTAGGCGCGCCGCAGCCAGCCATTCTTCCGCTCCAGCTGTCCAGTGCGTCATCGCGTGATTATGAATTGCTGGTCGATACGCTCGACAAGCAGTTTGGCCGTCTGGATGGCATTTTGCACAATGCCGGCATTCTGGGTGAACGGACCGAACTGGTGCATTATCCGGCTGATGTCTGGGATGATGTGATGGCCGTCAACCTGCGGGCACCCTTTGTCATGACCCAGGAACTGCTGCCTTTACTGGAAAAATCGGCACATGCTTCGGTGGTGTTTGCCAGCTCGGGCGTCGGTCGTGAAGTGCGTGAGCGTTGGGGCGCCTATTCGGTGTCTAAAATTGCCATTGAAGCGGTCAGCAAACTGTTTGCCCAGGAAAATGTGCATCCGAATATCCGTTATAACTGCATTAATCCGGGCGCGACCCGCACCGCCATGCGCGCCAAGGCCTATCCGGATGAAGATCCGAAAACCTTGCCGACACCAGAATCAATCATGCCGGCCTATTTATATTTAATGGGCGATGACAGCCTGCACATGAACGGCCAGAGCATTGATGCACAGGACTAATGCCCTTGCTGTATCCATGAAGGAAGCCCTGTGCTTCCTTTTTTATGCCCATCCATAAAGCTGTAATTGCTCCCACTTTGCGTAAATATACCGGTTTGGGCTTAAGTCGGCTTGAATTTCAGCAAAATTTGCCGATACTAAAGCCCTGTTTCTGATTATCCCGAGATGCCCATGTCTGACTTTAGCAATATCACAGTAACGACCCATGAAGATGGCATGGTGTCTTTATTGATTAATGGTCAAGCCATTTCTGAAAAATACGGCATGAAATTTGAAGCCAGTATTCTCGATGAACTACAGGCACTCGAGACCGGGCAAAACCTGAAACTGTTTGACCAGTTTATCTTTTCGCATACCGATCTGAACTTTGAACATCACTACAGCTATATCACCGGTATTTATAAACAGGCCGAGGACTATGCCGTCTATAAAAACTTTGTCTACCGGATTCTGGTCGATGGCCAAGCCCCGGTCGAGCATGTGATTACCAAACAGGGCCAGCCAATGAGCGCCGAAGATGTACGCGAATTTATTCAGGCGCATATCCAGAAGTCACTGACCGACTATACCGACCTGAAATATGCCTACTAAGCACATGCTTGAATCCAGGACCTGCGGGTCCTTTTTTATGCGCTGCTAAATTTTATACACTACCAGACCATAAATCGTATTTTTAAATCATTTTTATAAAATTATTCGGTTTTTCAAATTGAAACATCCGGCCTATACTGCTACTCAACCGCAATGAATCAATGAAAGGAGCAGCACATGGCCGACCAGCAACGTAAAAATGACATTATCCGTTCCATTGAACACTTACAACTGCCCGCCAGCTTATTGGCTGTACTTGAAGATGGCCAGCAGGCCGAATGTCTGGCCCATGCCATCGACTCCTTGCAGGACTTAAGCCAGCAATGGAACTGACTGCGGGCAGAATCCCGGCAATACGGGCTAGGCTTTTTGCGCCCAATGTTGTATAACCAGTTCACGTGACAACAGATAAGTCTTTCATCATCTGTTACTTTTCCAGCATAATATCCAAAATATCTCTGCTTTCGATAAAGAATTAACGATCTTTCTTCACAGTTTCTCTGCATTTTTTTCGTACAGTAAGACACAGTGAAATAAAAGACGATAAACGAGGTTTTTTCACATGAAAAAGATAGTGACAGTTATGGCGATCTCTTTCAGTGCGTTGCTGGCCAGCGGGATCACTGCGGCTGCACCTCAGTTTGACAATCCGGGACGCGGCTATGAACAGTCACGTCAGCACGGTCAGGGCAAAAAACATCGTGAATATCGTGAATCGAAAGAGGTTTATGAAAAACGCCGCCAGCGTGAAGAACGTGGCTATCAGCGTTTACAGCAGCATAAATGGCAAACCGGTTATGTGATGCCGCAGCATTATCGTGGCAATGGCTACAAAGTCGAATATAAAGAGCATAACCTGCCTAAACCGGACCGTAAGCAGCAATGGTATAAGGTCAATAATGACTATATTCTGGTCAATGCCGATACCCACAGTATTCTTAAAATCCTGTCTTTCTAAGCTGCACTCCGACAGTTTCAGTCCCACTCCTCGGTTGCCCAAACATCGGTTTGGGCTTTTTTATATCAGCACTTCCTCAAACTGCTATTTTCGCTGTAGGTCAGATGCTAGCCGGCTTTCAGGCTCTCCGCTTTTTCTTCATGATTTTCACAATTCATCTCAATTGCTCTCATCCTTTATCTCAACTTTCTGGTTAATTTGAAGGTATTCCAGAGATATACAGTTTGACTCAAAGGTGAGCGTCATGAAAAAAGTATTAACCACCATTGCCCTGTCTTTAAGTGCGTTTATGGCTACTACAGCCATGGCTGCGCCTGATCATCGTGATCATGACCGTCGTGCGGCAACCCACTACAAACATCAGGACAGCCGTTGGGACCGTGATCATAAACGTCCGGTTGTGCGTGTAAATCCGAGCCGTGACTGGCGTGTGGGCCAGACCTTACCGCGTGCCTATGACCAGTCCCGTTATAAAGTCAGTGACCGCGAAGCGCGTCGTTTACCAAACACCGGCCGTTATCAGCAGTGGTACAAAATTAATGGCGATTACGTGATGATCAACGAACGTACCAACCGGATTATTCGCATTATGGGCTAAGGGTTTCGTCTCATTTTCCCTTCCCTCTTTACACCTGAACCACCCCGTTCAGGTGTTTTTTTATTTTTTCAGCTTACGCCCCGGTATTTTTTGATTAGAATCCGCTATAAGACTTTTGCTTGATTGAGACCGGCATGCACCTGAATTCTACCGAAACATCACACAGCACAACTTTGCAATATGTGCACTGGTTTCGACATTCTGCGCCTTATATCAATGCCCATCGCAATAAAACCTTTGTGCTGATGTTTGATGGTGAAGCGGTCCTGCATGACAATTTCCAGCATATTATTCACGATATTGCCCTGCTGCATTCGCTGGGTATCCGGCTGGTGCTGGTGCATGGTGCCCGCCCGCAGATTAACCAGAATTTACAGGCCAGCCAGATCGACACCCCGTTTCATCAGCAGCGCCGCATTACCACCCGCGAATCGTTAAGCTGTGTCATGAATGCGGTCGGTTCAATTCGCCTGCAGATTGAAGCCCTGCTGTCGATGGGACTGGCCAACTCGCCGATGTACGGCGCCCGCATTGATGTGGTCTCAGGTAATTTTATTACCGCCAAACCCTATGGTATTCGCGATGGAGTCGATTTCCAGCTGACCGGCGAAGTGCGCAGTGTCGATACCGATGCCATTCAGCGTCATCTGGACAATCATAATATTGTCGTGCTCGGCCCGACCGGCTATTCCACAACAGGCGAAGTGTTTAATTTACTGGCTGAAGAAGTCGCCACCAAAACCGCAATTCGCCTGCAAGCCGACAAGCTGATTTTCTTGGGCAAACAGCAGGGTTTACTGAATGAACAGGGTCAGCTGCAACGTGAAATCCGCCCATCCCAGCTCAATCATTATATTGGTCTGTATCAGGCCAGCCAGCCGGAAATGGCCCTGCATTTACGCGGCGCACAGGATGCTGCCACTCAGGGCGTCAATCGCGTACATCTGATTTCCTATGCCTCTGATGGCGCACTACTGGAAGAGCTGTTTACCCGCGATGGTGCCGGTACCATGATTACCGATGCCCATTATGAAGAAGTGCGCACCGCCAATATTCAGGATGTCGGCGGTCTCATCAGCCTGCTGCGCCCGCTGGAAGAAGAAGGTGTGCTGGTCTACCGTTCGCGGGAACGGCTGGAAAATGAAATTGAACAGTTTGCGGTGATTGAACGTGATGGCACCATTCTGGCCTGTGCGGCGCTGTATCCGCTACCGGTCAGCGACAATGAACTGCGCTCGGCGGAAATTGCCTGCGTGGCGGTACATCCGGCCTATCGTAAATCCAATCGTGGCAGCCAGATTCTGCATTATCTGGAAGATAAAGCCCGTAGCCTTGGTATTCAGCAGCTGTTTATTCTGACCACCCGTACTGCGCACTGGTTTCTGGAACAGGGCTTTGAGCCGGCCAGTGTCGATGACTTACCCAATGCCCGCCAAGCCTTATACAACTACCAGCGTAATTCACTGGTCTGTAAAAAGTCACTCACCTAGTCTGTTCAAGGCCGGCTTTAGCTCAATTTGACATATGCTTATCTGCAGCCGGCCCAATTCTGCTGCATCTTACATTAGCAAGAATGGGCATAAGCTTATTCCTGCGCCTTCAATTCCATAAAAATATTTTAAATACAACAATTTAACACTTAAGATTTTAATAGATTATCCATTTTATAAATCAGATTTATGTATAAGATTTGCACATCTTTATTTATCTTTTTTCCTGATTAGAAATTCCTGATTTGTTATTTTTTTCGAAAAAGAAAAATCTTTAAGGTAGCTCTCATTCTCCACTTTTGAATTTTTTTAATTTCCGAGAGCAGGTATTTTCATGAGCAGCCTACGCCGTATTTTTTCAACTCAAAGCGCTATTTTATCTGCCGTGGTGGCGGGTGCCATGTTCATGACTGCCTGTAGCAGCCCCAAAGACGCCGACAACATTACCCTGAATATCGGCTTCCAGAAATACGGCATTTTACCGATTGTCAAAGAGCGCGGTGAACTGGAGCAGGCCCTAAAAGCCCAGGGTGTACAGGTGAAATGGGTAGAATTTCCAGCCGGTCCGCAATTATTGGAAGGTTTAAATGTCGGCAGTGTGGCCTTTGGTGAAGCCGGCGAAGCACCGCCCATTTTTGCGCAGGCAGCCAATTCCAAACTGGTCTATGTGGCCAACCAGCCTAAAGCGCCGCTAGCTGAGGCCTTAATTGTGCCTAAAGATTCGGCCATTCAGTCGGTGCAGGATCTAAAAGGCAAACGCATTGCTCTGAACAAAGGCTCCAATGTGCATTATCTGCTGCTGAAGCTGTTAGCAGCCAACCAGCTTAGCCTGCACGATATTCAAGTGGTGTATTTACCCCCATCCGATGCCCGCGCAGCCTTTGAACGTGGTTCGGTGGATGCCTGGGTGATCTGGGATCCGTTCTTTGCCGCAGCCGAACACCAGATTGGCGCACGGGTCATTGCCACCGGCGAAAATCTGGTCAGCAACCATCAGTTCTATCTGGCGGATCGTCAGTTTGCCGAACAGCATCCGCAGGTTCTAGACACCGTGGTGCAAAGCTTGAACAGCACCACGCAATGGGTGGCCCAGCATCAGGATGAAGCGGCTCAACTGCTGCAAAAACCGACCGGCCTGGATGTCGAGGTCTTAAAAACTTCAATTTCCCGTATGGGCTTTGGCGTACAGGCCATCTCTAGTGACGTGGCCAAAGAACAGCAATATGTAGCTGATGCCTTTTATCAGCAAAAGCTGATTCCACAGCAAATTCAGATTCAGGCGGCCCTGCTGAATACGCAGTCGACACAACAAGAATGAGGAATAAAAGATGCGTAAATTAACAACCTGGGCGCTGCTGGGCATTTCCACGCTGGGACTGGGTCTCAGCGGCTGCCAGAAACCGGAAGCCCACAAGGCGGTAACAGACAACAACTCAACTGAACAGGCGGTGAAAACCATTTCTATTGGCTACCAGAAATCTTCCTTAAATTTACTGGTGGCACGTGATGAAAAACTGCTGGAACAGCAGTTCCCACGAGCCAAAATTGAATGGAAAGAATTTCCGGCCGGACCCCAAATGCTGGAAGCCCTGGCCGTTGGCGCAGTCGATTATGGTTCAGTGGGGAATACCCCGCCCATTTTTGCCCAGGCGGCTGGCAAGGAGCTGAACTATGTCGGCTATGAAGTCTATGCCGACCATTCACTGGCCTTAGTGGTGCCGCAGCAAAGTGCCATACAGACCCTGCAGGATTTAAAAGGCAAACGTATTGCCCTGCAAAAAGGCTCCAATGCCCATGAATTTCTGGCCAAAGTGCTGGCCAAAGCCAACTTGAACTGGTCAGATATTCAGCCAATCTGGCTGCCACCGGCCGATGCACGTGCTGCCTTTGACAAGCAGTCGATTGATGCCTGGGCCATCTGGGACCCGTTCCTGTCTGCGGCTGAACTGCATGGACAGGCCCGCCCGCTGATCAAGACCGGTGAGTTTGACCAGACCTATTCGTTTTATGTGGCCAATCCCAAATTTATTGCCGCACATCCACAGGCCACCACCGGCTTTCTGGCGGCCCTGAATGCCGCGGATCAGTGGATTGTTAAACACCAGTCTCAGGCCCTAGAAATTTATCAGAAAAATACCGGCCTGGACCCGGCGGTCGCCAAAAACGCCTTTGACCGCCGCCTGAAACCATCACCGATTCAAAGCTTAAATCCGACGGTCATTCAGGCTCAGCAGAAAATTGCTGACCAGTTCTATCAGCTCAAGCTGATTCCAAAACCGATTGAGGTCCAGCCCATTGTCTGGACGGCTCCAACTGCAGATTGATGACCGAGTAATCCCATTGAAATAAAGGACGATAATATGAAAATTTTCTGGTTTATTCCCACCCATGGTGACAGCCGCTATTTAGGTACCAGCAAAGGTGGCCGTCAGGTCGATCATGCCTATATGAAACAGATTGCGGTGGCAGTGGACAATTTAGGTTATGAAGGTGTGCTGATTCCAACCGGCCGTTCTTGCGAAGATCCGTGGATTACTGCAGCCAGTTTAATTGATGCGACCCAGAACCTGAAATTTCTGGTGGCCTTGCGTCCAGGCGTGACCACACCAGCCTTAGCAGCGCGTATGGCGGCGACGTTTGACCGTTTATCTGGCGGCCGGGTGTTACTGAATCTGGTCACGGGCGGTGATGAACAGGAACTGAAAGGTGATGGTGTCTATGAAGATCATGCCACGCGTTATCAAACGGCTGCGGAATACACCACCATCTGGCGTGAAATTTTAACCCGCTCGCATACAGGTGAATCGTTCAGCTTCCACGGCGAACGCTTACAGGTCGATGAAGCCAAGCTGCTCTATCCACCAGTCCAGCAACCATATCCACCGCTCTGGTTTGGTGGCTCTTCCGATGCAGCCATTGAGCTGGCCACCGATCAGGTCGACACCTATTTAACCTGGGGCGAACCGCCGGCAGCAGTAAAAGAAAAAATTGAAACGGTACGTGCCAAAGCCGCGGCCAAAGGCCGCAGTCTAAACTATGGCATCCGTCTGCATGTGATTGTACGTGAAACCAATGAAGAAGCCTGGCAAGCAGCCAACGCGCTGATCCAGTATGTCGATGATGCCACCATTGCCGCAGCACAGGCCAAGTTTAAAGCGATGGATTCCGTCGGTCAGCGCCGTATGGCTGAACTGCACAATGGCGATCGCAGCAAACTGGAAGTCTCCCCAAATCTTTGGGCAGGCGTAGGCCTGGTACGTGGTGGAGCCGGTACGGCACTGGTCGGTGACCCTGAAACAGTGGCGGCCCGTATTCAGGAATATGCCGACCTGGGTATTAGCACCTTTATTTTCTCCTGCTATCCGCATCTGGAAGAATCCATCCGTTTTGCCGAACTGGTGTTCCCGCTGTTGCCGCTGGAAACCCGCAAGAAACTGGCACAACCGAATTTGACCGGTCCTTTTGGGGAAATTGTTGCGAATAACTATGTCGCCGCAGACAGCCGGGCGAGCAAACAGCTGAAGGAGCCGGCCTGATGAGTAAAACCATTTCCCTGGAGCAGCTGGCAGAGGCCAAAGTTTCACGTGGAACATCATTTGGGCAGCGGATGCTGCCCTGGCTGGTGCCATTATTACTGATTGCTTTCTGGCAACTGGCCTCAAGTACCGGCCTGCTGGAAAGCCGGATTTTACCGGCACCAACGGCAGTGGTTAGTGCCTTCTGGGGCTTACTGGTCAGTGGCGAGCTGTGGCAGCACGTTCAGGTCAGTGCCGGACGTGCCCTCCTCGGCTTGTTGATTGGCGGTGGTTTGGGCCTGCTGCTTGGCCTGTTAAATGGCTCCTCCAAAACCGCCTCGACCCTGCTGGATACCACCTTGCAGATGATTCGTAATATTCCGGCTTTGGCGCTGATTCCGCTGGTGATTCTCTGGTTCGGGATTGATGAAACAGCCAAATTATTTCTGGTTGCGATTGGCGTGTTCTTTCCCATTTACATTAATACCTATCATGGCATTCGCTCGGTCGATCCACAGCTGATTGAAATGGGCAAAAGCTACGGCCTGAGCCGCTGGCAACTGTATAAGGAAATTATCTTGCCGGGTGCAATGCCTTCAATTCTGGTCGGTCTGCGCTTTTCTTTAGGTCTGGTCTGGGTGCTGCTAATTGTCGCCGAAACCATCTCCGCCCAATCCGGGATTGGCTATATGACTATGAACGCGCGTGAGTTTTTACAGACCGATATCGTGCTGGTTGGCATCCTGCTGTATGCCCTGCTGGGTAAACTGGCCGACGTACTGGCCGTGGCTTTGGAACGCTATTTACTGCGCTGGCATGCCGGCTACCAGAAATAAGGAGTAAGCGAAGATGAGTAATTTAATTGCCGGCTTGCATACCGAGCACAGCAGTTCGAAACTGCGCAGCAATCCGGATATTCAGCCGCAGGCGGTGGCAGGTGCGGAAATCCTGATTGAACAGTTACACAAGTTTTATGGTTCGGTGAAGGTGCTGCAAGATCTGGATCTGCATATTCAGCCGGGCGAATTTCTGGCCATTGTCGGACGTAGTGGCTGTGGCAAAAGCACCCTGCTGCGTTTAATTGCCGATCTGGAAAAGCCAAGCTACGGCGAAATCAAATTTAAGTCGGCACAGCATATCCGCGAAGGCATTACCTCGGATGATATCCGAGTGATGTTTCAGGACCCGCGTCTGCTGCCATGGCGCAGCATCGAGCAGAATGTGCAGCTTGGTCTGGGCAAAGACCAGTACGCACATGCCAGCGCCCTGCTGGAAAAAGTCGGTCTGAAAGACAAAGCCGGGCTATGGCCCTCGCAACTGTCTGGCGGTCAACGACAACGTACCGCGTTGGTACGTGCCCTGTCGCATCAACCGCGGATTTTATTGCTGGATGAACCTTTAGGTGCACTGGATGCCCTGACCCGTCTGGAAATGCAGAAGCTGATTGAACGGCTCTGGACCGAACAGGGCTTTACTGCCATTTTAGTCACCCATGATGTCAGTGAAGCGGTACAGCTGGCCGACCGGATTATTCTGCTCGATCGTGGTCATATTGCCAAAACCTTTCAGGTCAATTTACCGCGCCCGCGGCAAAAAAGTATTGCCTTTGCCGAACTGGAGCAGCAGGTGCTAGATGCAGTCTTGGCCACATGAGGATTAATTTTGGTCTGAGCCTGCCCCCGCAGCTTTACCCTTAAATTCCGGCTCAATTTAAGGGTAAAACTTCATCTCGGTTTATGAAACTTTTGTGACATAGGCCCGAATAGATGCAGGATTATTTCTATAAACTATGTCTTATATTTTGATTTAAAATAAAAGAATAAAAAATCTTTGAAATCAAGCCTTCAGTTATATTTTTTACCAGACTCAAAAAGTGTGCTTTATAGGGCTTAAATTTAACAATCCTGGGGAAATTATTAGTTAATCTACAAAATTCTGCTGCATTTATCATAATTTGCAATAGACGAGGATGCACAAAACTGATGATTTGACGTACAATTCGTGATTCCCCCTTTTCATTGTTTTTTAATTGCTAATGGAACAAAAAAAGAGTACTCAAAAACGACATCAGTTGCTGAACGCAGCACTCGACGTATTTTCCTTATACGGTTTTAATGGGGCGAGCTTAGATGAAATCGCTCAGATTGCAGAAATGCATAAGTCGAATATTTTCTATTACTATGAAAATAAAGAAGCGTTATATGTAGAAGTGCTGACCACTGTATTACAGAAATGGCTGGCGCCACTGCAAATGCTGGAAGCCGAGCTTGAACCTGAAGAAGCGATCACCAACTACTTATTGCAAAAGATTGAAGTGTCTCGCACCCAGCCAAAAGCTTCACGCCTGTTTGCGCTGGAAGTGATTCAGGGTGCCCCGCATATTCTGGAAATCCTGAAAGGTCCGCTGAAAAAACTGGTCAAGCGTAAAGCCAAAGTCATCAGCAACTGGCAGGAACAAGGCAAAATCTCCAAAGATATTGACCCTGAACTGCTGATTCTGAATATTTGGGCCCTGACCCAGAACTATGCAGACTTCGCGACGCAAATGGAAATGGTCACCGGCAAAACCCTGCGCAACCGCAGCATGCAGCAGCGCATTATCCAGCATACCGTGCATCTGATGCTTTATGGTATTGTGCCGCGTCCAGAACTGAATACCGCACCTCCCTCAGAATCAATCGACGATTGAGCATGATTTTGGCATACGACCATAGTTTGCTATGGTCGCCGAACTAAAAACCACTCTGCTGATATAACGACAATAATTTTTTCGCCCCCAGCAACAGATTTTCTTCCCAGTCCAGATGTGCCGTATCGTTGGCGCCATCGGTAATATATTTGACGGAAATCAGCCGTACATCCAGTTTTTTACAGACTTTGGCCAGCGCATAGCCTTCCATATCCACCAGATTACAGGCCACTTTCGGTGTACCAGTTTCAAAGCTGTCACCTGTGCCACAAATACCAGCCGGTAAATGGGAAAAATGCTGCGGCAAATGAATTTCCGCCGGATGATCGTCATCCATGGGCGTCACTCCGACCTGAAAACCCAACGGCGATACATCCATATCACGCTGTACAAACTGGGTCACTTCCACCAGCTCATGCGCATTAAAATAGGAGCTGCCGGCCGTACCTAAATTTAACAGGGTTTTACAGCCAGTTTTCTGAATTACCTCAAAGGCTTTAAAGGCAGCATTAATCTTGCCAATACCACTATAATGCACCTCGATGCCAGCCTGTTCAAACAGACCTTTGGATTCACTCGGCAATGCCATAATTAAGGCCAGATCCGACATTATTGCTTCTCTACCGCAGTTGCTGGGAGCCACATTAGAAAGCAAAAGGCAGAAAAATAAAAGCTATCCCTGAAATGACAGGTCTTCCAACGACTCCACTTTTTTTCATATCTATGCAGCTTTTCAGTACTGGCTACGCGTTTCCATTTTCATTCGCTCCTGATAAAAACCCGCCAGTGCTGTGGCACCGGTCAAAAATGAGCAAGAAAAATTTTGCATAAAAACAGAACAACAAGACGAATGTGTGAGAATATGGCAATATATAGCCTTTCTTAATGTATAACGTCATTCTTTGCCCATGCAGCTCCTCCGTCTGAATGCTTTAGCGCCTGATTTTCAACTGGAAAAAACTGCCGTTACCATCGGTAATTTTGACGGCGTGCATTTGGGACATCAGGCCATGATTGCCCAGCTAAAACAGCTGGCAGCAGCCCAGCAGCTGAAAACCCTGGTGATGATTTTCGAGCCACAGCCGCTGGAATTTTTTAAAGGCTATGAAGCGCCGCCACGCATCAGCTCCTTAAGAGAAAAAGTCGAATACTTAACCGAGCTGGGTGTAGACTATATTGCAGTCGCCAAATTTGATAATTATTTCCGCAGCTTAAGCGCCGAAGCCTTTGCCGACATACTCAAATATAAACTCAATGCCCACAGTCTGGTGCTGGGTGATGACTTCCATTTTGGCAAAAACCGTCAGGGCAATAGCGAGTTTTTGCAGCAATACGGCTTTCAGGTCACCAACTTAAACACTATTCTGGCCGATGGTGAACGGGTCAGCTCGACCCGGATCCGTCAGACCTTGCAGGCCGGCAATTTAGCGCTGGCAGCCAAATTGCTGGGGCGCCCGTATAGCATTACTGGCCGGGTACAATACGGCGACCAGATTGGCCGGACCATTGATTTTCCAACCATTAATGTCCGTCTGAACCGGCATAAACCCTGCCTGAACGGGATTTATGGCGTGGAAGTGCTCTGTGAAACTGAATCTTTAAAAGCCAAAGTTCAGGCAGAGAATCCGAACCAGCCGGGAATTGCCGGCTATGACCCGACCGCGCTGTTTGGCGCCGGTCATGTCGGCACCCGACCAGCCATCAAACAGGACCATCCGGAATGGCGATTAGAAGTACATTTCCCCGAGGTTTCTGCTAATCTGTATGGCCTGTTAATGCGGGTGACGTTCTTAAACTATTTACATGGCGAAAAGGACTATCCTTCGCTTGAAGCCTTAAAAGCTGGAATTGATGATGATGTGGAGAAACTGCTTGAGTTTCGCCGCAGCACCCCAAAATTCCCTTTTGAATAACTCACATTTTTACTGTAAAACGTGTCAGTCAAATGGCTGATTAAATTGGAAGACAACTTGCATGAGCGATAAGCAAACTCCTGAAAATGCAGTGGACTATAAAGCCACACTGAACCTCCCAGGTACTGACTTTGCAATGAAAGCAAACCTCGCAGTACGTGAAGCGAAATGGTTAGAAGAGTGGTATGCCGATGACATTTATCAGCAGATTCGTGCATCGCGTATCGGCAAGAAAAAATATGTGCTTCATGACGGCCCTCCGTACGCAAACGGTCAAATCCACCTTGGTCACGCGGTCAACAAGGTCCTGAAAGACATCATCATTAAAAGTCGTGTCATGGACGGTTTTGACGCGCCATATGTGCCAGGCTGGGACTGTCACGGTCTTCCAATTGAACTGAAAGTTGAAGAAAAAGTTGGCAAAGTCGGCGTCAAAGTTGATGCTTCGACCTTCCGTAAAGCCTGCCGTGAATATGCCTACACCCAGGTCGAACTACAAAAGAAAGACTTTATCCGTATGGGCGTGTTCGGCGACTGGAACAACCCATACCTGACCATGAACTTCAAGCAGGAAGCAGATATTGTCCGTTCTCTGGGTGCCATTGCCAAAGCCGGTCATATCGAGCCAGGCCTGAAGCCAGTGAACTGGTGTCTGGACTGTGGTTCAGCGCTGGCAGAAGCTGAAGTTGAATATGAAGATAAAAAATCCGATGCAATTGACGTCGGTTTTACAGTGGTTGACTTAGCTGATTTGTCTGCACGTCTAGGTGTTGATGTTAAAGACTCAACCGATATCGTGATCTGGACCACCACCCCATGGACCCTGCCAGCCAACCAGGCGGTAGCATTACATGCCGAACTTGAATATCAACTGGTCAAGGCGCGCGGTGAAGAACAGGCCGAGCAAAACTTTATTCTGGCAAAAACACTGGTAGAATCTGCGACCCAGCGTTATGGCTTCAATTCATTTGAAGTGCTGGCCGAGTTTGCCGGTAGCAAACTGGAAAATCTGGTGCTGCAACATCCGTTAATTACTGAGCGTCAAGTGCCGGTGATTCTGGGTGAACACGTCACCGATGCCAGCGGTACAGGTGCCGTGCATACTGCACCGGGCCACGGTGTAGACGACTATAAAGTCGGCCTGCAATACAACCTGAAAGTCGACAACCCGGTGGGCGGCAATGGCGTGTATTTACCGACTGCGCCAATTTTTGCCGGTGAACATATTTATAAAGCCAATCCGCAAATTATTGCTGCGCTGGGCGAAGCCAACAAATTGTGGGCACATCATCCAATCAAGCATAGCTATCCGCACTGCTGGCGTCATAAAACCCCGATTATCTTCCGTGCCACACCACAATGGTTTATCAGCATGGATGCCAAAGGTTTACGCCAAGGCGCCCTGAATGCAATTGAAAACGAGATCAGCTTCGTGCCAGATTGGGGTAAAAACCGGATTCAGGCAATGATCGAAGGCCGTCCGGACTGGTGTATTTCGCGTCAGCGTACCTGGGGCGTGCCAATCCCGTTCTTCGTGCATAAAGACACCAACGAACTGCATCCACGTACCCCTGAACTGATCGAAGAAGTGGCTAAACTGATCGAACAGGAAGGTATTGATGGCTGGTATAACCGTGAAGCCAAAGACTTCATTGGTGATGATGCTGAACACTACAACGCCGTACGTGACACCTTAGACGTCTGGTTTGACTCGGGTACAACCCACTATGCCGCGCTGCGTGAACGTGAAGAGCTGCAAGATCCGGCCGATCTGTACCTTGAAGGTTCGGATCAGCACCGTGGCTGGTTCCAGTCTTCACTGCTGACCTCGATTGCGATCAATGAACGTGCGCCATACAAAGGCTTGTTAACGCATGGTTTCGTGGTCGATGAAAAAGGCCGCAAAATGTCGAAGTCACTCGGGAATATCATTACCCCGCAAGACATCATTAAAGACATGGGTGCAGACGGCTTACGTTTCTGGATTGCCTCTGCGGATTACCGTTATGAAATGACCGCCGGTAAAGAAATCTTTAGCCGTGCCTCAGACGGTTACCGCCGTATTCGTAACACGCTGCGTTTCTTGCTGGCCAATTTAAACGGCTTTAAACCATCGACTGATGCCCTGCCGGTGGATCAGCTGATTGCGCTGGATCAATACATCCTGCAACGTGCGTCTGAAGTACAAGAAACCATCAAGAAAGCCTATGAAGATATGAACTTCCATATCGTCACCAGCGCCTTGACCAACTTCTGTATTAATGACTTGGGTGGTTTCTACCTCGACATCATCAAAGACCGTCAGTACACCACCAAAGCGGACTCGCAAGCGCGTCATTCTGCACAAACTGCGCTGTATCACCTGGTACAGGCCTTTGTACGCTGGATGGCGCCAATCCTGAGCTTCACTGCCCAAGAAGCGTGGCCACTGATTCCTGAGCAGTCAGAGAAATATGTATTCACCGCTGAATGGTATGAGCTGCCGGTGGCCTCTGAAGCCAACGTGCTGGCTGAAAGCGAATGGCAGACTTTAATTGCCGTAAAATCTGCCGTGAACAAGTTTATTGAAGCGGCGCGTACTGCAAAAACTGTCGGTTCTAACCTGTCTGCCAAAGTGGAGCTGTGGGCCAATGCCGAGCTGAAAGCGGTGCTGGATAAACTGGGCGATGAACTGCGTTTTGTCCTGATTACTTCTCAGGTGATTGTGAATGAGTTTGATGCCGCACAAGGCGAAGCTTCTGATCTTGACGGTCTGAACGTGAAAGTCTCTGCCGCAGATGGCGAGAAATGTGTACGCTGCTGGCACGTCCTGCCAGATGTGAATACACATCCTGCACATCCAGGTTTATGTGGTCGTTGTATTATTAACCTCCCGACAGGCCAAGGCGAAGAGAGAAAATATGCCTAATCCACAACCGAAAAAGGGCTTATTCCAGTTCTATCCGCACAATTTGTGGTGGATCGGACTGTCTATTGTGGCGATTATTCTGGATCAATGGACCAAATGGATTGCAGTCACCCATCTGAATTATGCAGATCCGGTGCCTGTGCTGCCCTTTTTAAATTGGACATTACTGCATAACTATGGCGCAGCCTTTAGTTTCTTGTCCGATGCGGGTGGCTGGCAACGCTATTTCTTCACCTCACTGGCAGGTTTGGTCTCCGTGATCTTTGTGTTCTGGCTGATGCGTATGCCAAAGAACATGCTGGTATTACCGCTGGCCATTGCCCTGATTCTGGGCGGGGCCATTGGTAACCTGATTGATCGGGTCGCTTTGGGCTATGTGGTCGACTTTATTCATGTTTACTACAACAACAGCCACTTCCCTGCCTTTAATATTGCAGATAGTGCCATTACCTTAGGCACCATCTTGCTTCTTATTGATACGTTTTTCCTGGAAAAACACCGTATTCAACGTGCGCAGGCGCAACATGACTGAATTTATCAATCCGAACGAAGACACTCGTATTGAAGCGGGTTCTAAAGTTGAACTTCACTTTTCTGTGGCCATTGAAAGCGGTCCGGAAATTGACAATACCCGTAGCCGTGCCGAACCGGTCAGTCTGGTGATGGGCGATGGCAGCCTGTTACCGGGTTTTGAAAAAGCCCTGTTTGGCTTGCGTGCTGGCGACCGTCGTACCGTCAGCCTGCCGCCCGAAGAAGCTTTTGGTCCATGGAACCCGGAAAATGTCCAAACCTTTGACACCGTCAAGTTTGAACAGCGTCCGGTTGAAGGCCACATGATCGAGTTTGAAGACAAGGCCAAACAAAGCCTGTATGGCGTGGTCAAATCGGTCAATGATGACATCACTGAAGTCGACTTTAACCATCCACTGGCCGGTAAAGACATTACCTTTGAAGTGGAAATCTTTAAAGTCACCCCAGCGGGCCAGCAAGGCATTCAACTGAAATAAAAGTTCCACATTTTTGAAAAGCTCCTTCGGGAGCTTTTTTTTTATGCCATTTTCATGAGGCAGATACAAACTAACTCTATTCAGGCTAACGCAATTCACGTTAATTTGATCCCTACAGCAAAAACAACACAGGATAAAACATGAATATTCAGATTATTGTCGGCAGTGTACGCGAGGGACGTACCGCTATTAAAGTCGCACACTGGGTACAGCAGGCCATTAAAAGCTATAACTTTAGTACCGTGCAGACCGAGCTGGTCGATTTAAAAGAATGGAATTTACCCCTGTTTGCCGGTCCAAATCCGCCGCTAAGCGGTATTTATGACCAGCCGCGTCAACAGGAATGGGCCGACAAAATTGCCCAGGGCGATGCCTTTATTTTTATCAGCCCCGAATATAACCATGGCTATAGCCCGGCCTTGAAAAATGCGCTGGATTATCTGGGCAAAGAGTGGCAAGGCAAACCGGCGGCTTATATCGGCTATGGTGCCACCAATGGATCACGCTCGATTGACCAGATCCGTCAGGTCGGCACCCAGCTGGGACTGATTGACAGCAATGCAGTGGTGGAAATCCGCGATATTTTTAGCCGTAACCGTAGCGAAAGCTTTGAACCGAATGAATTTGATGACAAGACCCTGAAACAGGTAGTCGACAAGCTGATTCAATATGTCAGCTCATAATGCCAGCAGCCCTGTAAGCATTTTCTTACAGCAGCTGTGGTGAACTGCGACTAGGGCGCAGAGCGCTTTCATTTTATAGTACCCACATACAGAGACAGGAGGTCTCTTAAATCAAAACAATAACAATAAAAGCAACAACAGCAGGATGCTGATCGGTACGACAGGAGTTATACCGGAATAATGAATCCAGAGAAGCCCGGACAGGATGTTCGGGCTTCTTTTATTTCAGTCCTTTATGTTCTGGTTCTTGTAGATGATGCGCTATTTTAAATCAATCGCTGTTGTACGCCTGAGCGTACAGTACTTGTCGGGTTTTGCGGCTGGTTGGTTCTGATCGCCTGACGTATATTAAAACCATACCGGGACAGGAGGTCTCGTTGCATAAAACAATAATCATAAGCCGCATGCAGGATGCACGCACAGATATAACAGGAGTGA
Organism: Acinetobacter sp. CIP 53.82; assembly: GCF_000369465.1. Taxonomy (NCBI): domain Bacteria; kingdom Pseudomonadati; phylum Pseudomonadota; class Gammaproteobacteria; order Moraxellales; family Moraxellaceae; genus Acinetobacter; species Acinetobacter sp. CIP 53.82. The sequence continues at coordinate 1,317,982 of NZ_KB850046.1, forward strand.
TATCTGAGAACTGAATCTAAAAAGCCCCGACAGGACGTCGGGGCTTTTTATTATCTACGAATTCATTATTTGGCTGTCATTTTCAGCAAGCTGGCGCCTTTGCCATCTTCAATGACCCATAAATGACCGTCACGCGCTTCAATCACCCCGCGAATACGCTGTTTCATGTCCAGCCGTTGTACTTCACGTACCGGTTGAGCCTGGGTATCAATCACAATAATCGCCTGCGACGACAATCCTCCGGCAATGGCCTTATTTTTCCACTGTGGAAACTGATCGCCACGGTAAAAGATTAAACTCGAAGGTGAAATAACCGGGGTCCAGTCCAGTTCTGGCGCTTTAAATTCTGGCCGGGTCGCATGATCCGGAATTGGCTGACCACTATAATGATCGCCATTGGACACGATCGGATAGCCATAATTGGCGCCTTTTTCAATCCGGTTCAGCTCATCTCCGCCTTTGGGTCCCATCTCAATTACCCACAGCTGCCCCGCCGGGTCAAATGCCATACCTAAGGGATTCCGATGCCCCAGGCTCCATACCTGTGCCGCAATCTGGCCCTGAGCACGGAACGGATTATCTGGCGCAGCGCTACCATCTGCATTTAAACGTAAGATTTTCCCTAAATTGGAATTCAGGTCCTGTGCCGGGTCAAACTTTTGTCGCTCTCCCGAACTGACCCACAAATAGCCGGCCTGATCAAATAACAGCCGGTGGGCATAATGCCCCTGCCCTGGAACTTTCGGCACTTGGACCCAGATCTGCTGTACATTTTTCAATTGTGGCTGAGCCGCATCTTTTAAATCCAGCTCGGCACGCGCCACCACCGCGCCATAACCGCCTGTGCCGGCTTCCACATAACTTAAATAGACCCAGCGATTCTGGGCAAACTGTGGATGCAGCGCGACATCACCCAAACCGCCCTGCCCGCCATAGGCAACTTTGGGGACACCTTTAACCTCAAGCAGCAGTTTATTGCTCGGGTTAAACAATTTGAGTCGTCCACGCTTTTCAGTAATTAACAAGCGGCCATCGGGCAGCTCAGCCATCGCCCACGGTTCCTGTAAGCGCGCCACCCGTTCCAGCTGATAAGACTGGCTGGTCTTGCTAGTTTCACTGCTTTGGGCGGCTTTCGCTGAATTGGCAGGCTCGGTCTGGGCATTACATCCGGTGGTTAATCCTGCGATGAGCAATGCCGCAGGCCAGGTCAAATATTGTTGTAGTTTTGCCATGACATTTCCTAAAACAGAACAGACAATACTTTGATTGTAGCCCAAAGCCAGTTTTGACCAAGAACACTTGCGTAACCTGCCGGACTTTGTCCGTTTTGGCTTACACCGAATGAAGACAATTGAGGCTAGGAGCAAACCCAGAATTTTCGTATTCTAAATTCATCAGGAAACAGGACGTTTCCCAAACGGAAAACAACAATAATTAGTTTGCGCACCAGGATCGTGAGGTACGACAGGAGTTATACCTAAAGCACGAAATACGAAGAAACCCCGTCAGGATGATGGGGTTTCTTTTTATCTGTGGTTTTTGTTTTCTTAATGCCATAAAAAAAGCCCCCAATCTATGGAGGCTTTTTTCATTTAATACCAATTAGGCTTTGGCAATCGCCGCTTTGCCTGCTTTAATCTGTTCTGCTTCATCTTCACTCATGATCAGCGCCACGGCAATTGCGGTAATCAATACCGGTAAACCGACAGCAATAAAGTTGAAGTGTGCTGGCAGGTTCATACCGAGTAAGCCACCAATCAGGATTGGTCCAACAATCGCACCCATACGGCCAATTGCAGATGACCAGCCAATTCCGGTTGAACGTACTGCCAGTGGATAGTATTGCGCCACATAACTATACAGCAACATTTGTGAACCGATTGACGCTGCACCCGCCAGGAATACCAGAATGTACAGCAAGAACTGGTTTGACTGGAAGCCCATCAGACTCATCACAATCGCGCCCATAATCCCCAGGAACATCAGTACCGGTTTCAGGTGGAAACGGTCAGCCAGAATACCACCGCCGACAATACCAACCACGGCACCCACGTTCATCACCATCATGAACATCAGACTGTTGTCCATTGAATAGCCTGCCGCCATCATCAGTTTCGGCAACCAGCTGCTTAAGGCGTACATGGTCAGCAAGCAGGTAAAGAACGCTAACCAGAACAATAAGGTGTTTAACGCACGGCCACGTTTGAATAGGCTCACCACGTTGGCTGCTTCCGGCACATCAACCTGATGCAGTTCAAATTTGGTTTCATTGCTGATCTGCACTTCTGGGGCCAAGCGGGCCATGATTGGACGCGCCTGTTCCTGCTTGTTCTCTTTCACAATAAACATCAGCGATTCAGGCAGGAATTTCCAGATAATCGGTAATAGCAACAGGGGAATACCGGCAATGAAGAACATGATTTCCCAGCCAAAGCTTGGGGTTAACCAGGCACCCAATAATGCTGCTATCACCCCACCCACTGCATAACCACTAAACATGGTGGTTACCAGCGTACTACGCATGTTCTTTGGCGCATATTCAGAGGTTAAAGCCACCAGGTTAGGCATCACCCCACCAATCCCTAAACCGGCCAGGAAGCGCAAAATACCGAATTCTGTTGGGTTAGAAGCAAAACCGCCAGCGAAGGTCAGACCACTGAATAACACAATACAGATCATGATGACTTTTTTACGGCCAATTTTGTCGGCCAATGAGCCGAAAATCATGGCACCGAACATCATCCCTGCCAATGCAGTACTGGCCAGCATACCGGCTTGCACCGCACTTAAGCCCCACTCGTCCATTAATAAAGGCAATACCACACCATTAATGGCTAAATCATAACCATCAAATAAAATGATCAGTAGACACCATGCCACTACATTAAAATGAAATGGTTTAAATTTTGCGTGATCAATGACATCATTTACGTTAATAGTTTGATGTGTCATTCCTCACCTCCTGTGAGTCTGTGTTTCAGTGAACTTCCATAGCAACCCATAATGAAGACCCTCATTTCGAGCCTTCTTCATCCACACTTTGCTAGTGGAGTAGATGGTGCAACTTTCACACAATTTACAGAAAATAAGAATTGAACATTAGTCTACAATCCTATTAATAATTAAAGTTTTATATATTATTCTCATTAGACATAAGTTTTATTTTGCTTTATTAAGCACACAAATTTTCTGCATAAAAAAATCCCCCTAGCTTTTAGCTAGGGGGATTTTGAATAATGAGCTGGCGATGACTTACTCTCACATGGGTAACCCCACACTACCATCAGCGCTAAGAGGTTTCACTTCTGAGTTCGGGAAGGGATCAGGTGGTTCACTCTTGCTATTGTCGCCAGCACAACTGTTATGGACTTGTTCGGGTCTTAGTTACTTTGC
>NZ_KB850046.1:1324822-1383961 GCF_000369465.1 Acinetobacter sp. CIP 53.82
AATCTTTCGTTAAGGAGGTGATCCAGCCGCAGGTTCCCCTACGGCTACCTTGTTACGACTTCACCCCAGTCATCGGCCACACCGTGGTAAGCGTCCTCCCTAAGGTTAGACTACCTACTTCTGGTGCAACAAACTCCCATGGTGTGACGGGCGGTGTGTACAAGGCCCGGGAACGTATTCACCGCGGCATTCTGATCCGCGATTACTAGCGATTCCGACTTCATGGAGTCGAGTTGCAGACTCCAATCCGGACTACGATCGGCTTTTTGAGATTAGCATCACATCGCTGTGTAGCAACCCTTTGTACCGACCATTGTAGCACGTGTGTAGCCCTGGCCGTAAGGGCCATGATGACTTGACGTCGTCCCCGCCTTCCTCCAGTTTGTCACTGGCAGTATCCTTAAAGTTCCCATCCGAAATGCTGGCAAGTAAGGAAAAGGGTTGCGCTCGTTGCGGGACTTAACCCAACATCTCACGACACGAGCTGACGACAGCCATGCAGCACCTGTATCAGAGTTCCCGAAGGCACCAATCCATCTCTGGAAAGTTCTCTGTATGTCAAGGCCAGGTAAGGTTCTTCGCGTTGCATCGAATTAAACCACATGCTCCACCGCTTGTGCGGGCCCCCGTCAATTCATTTGAGTTTTAGTCTTGCGACCGTACTCCCCAGGCGGTCTACTTATCGCGTTAGCTGCGCCACTAAAGCCTCAAAGGCCCCAACGGCTAGTAGACATCGTTTACGGCATGGACTACCAGGGTATCTAATCCTGTTTGCTCCCCATGCTTTCGCACCTCAGTGTCAGTATTAGGCCAGATGGCTGCCTTCGCCATCGGTATTCCTCCAGATCTCTACGCATTTCACCGCTACACCTGGAATTCTACCATCCTCTCCCATACTCTAGCTAACCAGTATCGAATGCAATTCCCAAGTTAAGCTCGGGGATTTCACATTTGACTTAATTAGCCACCTACGCGCGCTTTACGCCCAGTAAATCCGATTAACGCTCGCACCCTCTGTATTACCGCGGCTGCTGGCACAGAGTTAGCCGGTGCTTATTCTGCGAGTAACGTCCACGCATCTAGGGTATTATCCTAGAGCGCCTCCTCCTCGCTTAAAGTGCTTTACAACCAAAAGGCCTTCTTCACACACGCGGCATGGCTGGATCAGGGTTCCCCCCATTGTCCAATATTCCCCACTGCTGCCTCCCGTAGGAGTCTGGGCCGTGTCTCAGTCCCAGTGTGGCGGATCATCCTCTCAGACCCGCTACAGATCGTCGCCTTGGTAGGCCTTTACCCCACCAACTAGCTAATCCGACTTAGGCTCATCTATTAGCGCAAGGTCCGAAGATCCCCTGCTTTCCCCCGTAGGGCGTATGCGGTATTAGCATCCCTTTCGGAATGTTGTCCCCCACTAATAGGCAGATTCCTAAGCATTACTCACCCGTCCGCCGCTAAGCTAAGGTGCAAGCACCCTCGCTCCGCTCGACTTGCATGTGTTAAGCCTGCCGCCAGCGTTCAATCTGAGCCATGATCAAACTCTTCAGTTAAAATCATTTTGTCACTTTATTCGAAGTGACCAAATCTGGCTCATCAATTTTCTGACTTAAATTTCGCTCAAATAAACTTCGAGTAATTTAAACCAATCAATTAATGAAAATAATTTCGATTAATCAACCAGTAAAAATCCACACAAGTTGTTCTTCATAATCTCTTAATGATCTTTCCAACACCTCGTCAGTGCCAGAAGCTGGACTCAAAACACTCAACAACTCAGCGATCCGCTTCGTTCATCTCCGTGTATCTCGTCGGTATGGGGTGCATTATAGGACAATTTCTTACACACGCAAGTGCTTTTAGCATCTTGTTTTATCGAGTGTTTCTTTTTTATGCACCAATATGGAGCATTTTTACCCGATCTTTGAAATAAACTTCTAATTTTAAAGCAGAAATATTTAATTTATATTTCTGCTTTTTATTTTCGTTAATTTTTTGCCGTTGCCGGTTTTATCTTCACACTCAGGATTTTCACCGGTTGAGCCGGAACATTCTGGTGCACACCAACATTGCGGGTCGGTACTTTGGCAATTTTATCGACCACATCCATCCCCTTGGTAACACGGCCAAACACGGCATAACCGGCATTGCGTGGACTTTTATTCAGGAAGTCGTTATCGACCAGATTAATAAAAAACTGGCTTTTGGCTGAATCAGGATGATTGGTCCGTGCCATCGCCAAAGTACCACGCTGATTGCTCAGGCCATTATAGGATTCATTTCTGACCGGTGGACGGGTATTCGGACGTTCCACCATGGCTGCATCCATACCGCCGCCCTGAATCATAAAGCCCGGAATGACGCGATGGAAAATGGTACCGGTATAAAAACTGCTGCTGACATATTTTTCAAAATTGGCTGCTGACAATGGCGCTTTGTCGTTAAAAAGTTCAATTTCAATATTGCCCATGGAAGTTTTCATTTCAATCATTGAATTGGCAGCCCATGCAGAGGCACTAAAGGCAAGGCTGGCGGCCATAAGAACGCTACGTTTTAACATTTCTTTACGAATCCGTGGTTTGATGTTTTGCTTCACTTATATTAATTGTTCAGTATGAAGAAAACATTAGCTGTTCCTTTCAAATCCTGAGAATAAGATGAATAACAATATCCAGAAGCAGATTTTTGCGCATCCGCCTTGGCGCTTACAGGGCGATGCTTTTATTTTGAATTATTGGCTGAACCCTTTTTTCCTGAAAACAGCCAAGCGTTTTCGGCTGGCCCCGTCTCCTTTAGGACGCATGGTCAATGTGATGCTGATCCGTTATCAGGATTCGCCAGTGGGTCCGTATGATGAACTGTTAATTATGGATCATCCTTTATTGTATAAACATCGCTTGTCGACCATCCCCAAGATTTATGTCTCGACTCAGGCCTCTTTAGTGCATGGCCAGCAGTTATGGGGCATTCCGAAAGAGCTGGCCGAATTTGAATGGCTGGAAAAAGAAGGTCGCGCCTATTGTATTGTGCGTCATCAGCAGCAAGAGATGTCAATTTGTCTGGAGCGGCCGAAAAACAGCACCTCGTTTTATATCAATAGCCACCATATTCCGGCTTCATTTTTATCCATTCAGCAGGCCTGGCAAGGCCAGCGCTACCAGTTTAGTCCGAAGTTTCGCGGCCGTTTATCTAAACTCAAAACGGTGGAATGGCAAAATACCCAGGATATTTTTCCTGATTTTTCCCAGGCCCGACTATTACAAAGTTTTTATGTACCGGAGTTTGATCTGTTATTCCCCGAAGCGCAGATTAAAACCAAAACCGCTGTTCCACGTGAAACCAGAAAAAATCTGAGTCGGCCTTTTTAAGTTACCCCTTTTAAAAGAAGCGTGGTCGATCCCAAAATTTTCTGAAATTCTTGCCCAGCTCGAGCGTGAGTTTTTTAGCACGGCGCGAAACCGGGGTTAAATTAATAAAACCATGGGTCTGGTCGGTATATTCCTTATATTGGACTTTGACCCCTTGCTGACGCAGCTTGTGCGCATAAATTTCCGCTTCATCGTGCAGCACATCATGCCCGGCCGTCACAATAAAGGTCGGCGGCAGTTTTCTTAAATTGCCGTAGGTTGGTGAAATCAGGGCATCATCCAGTGCCATATTGTGCTGTAACGCATAATACTCGGTGACGAAATCAATATCCTGCTCAGTCAGCACCAGACCATCTTTATAGGCAAAGAACGACGGATGACGGCTTTTAAAATCCACCACTGGATAAATCAGTAACTGGGCATGCGGTGCATAGGCGGTATTTTTACTACGCTGTGACACCACGGTAGCAATATTGGCACCAGCACTGTCACCCGCCACGGCAATACGGTTTTTCAGAATATTAAATTGACGGCGATGCTGATACACCCAAGCCAAAGCATCTTCACAGCACTGAATCAGCTGTGTCGGTGAAACCTCGGGGGTCAGTGGATAATCGACACTGACCACCTGCGCCTGAGCGGCATGCGCCAATAGCCGGCAAACTTCATCATGGGTATCAAGATTGCCCACCACAAAACCACCACCATGATAAAACACAATCAACGGCAGTTTTTTATGCGGTGCAGGATGATAATAACGGGCTGAAATAGTGCCACTTTGCAGGCTTAAACGTAAATCTTCGACCCGTTTGACATAGGTCGGCTGTTTACGGATCGCCTTCATCTGAGTATCAAAAGCCTGACGTGATTGCGCCGGATTTTCGCCAATAAAACCGATACGCCCCTGCTTGATTTGGGCCGCCATCATGCATTTAATGAGGGGATCAAGTTGCGGATACTGATAAGGATAGCCCAAGGCGCGCGCCAGTGATTCCTGCGCCACACACGGTAAATGATCGAGTGTTCGCACCACCGTACCCTGACTGTTATCAATGATTTTTTGCAGTTTCTGTTGATACGCACTCATCTATCATCTTCCTTTTTTATTCATTCTTCACATTTTCTACATGATCAGTAGTTTAGTGACTATTTCGTTATAGAAGTCCAGTCATCGACCTACATATTCAGAATTTATATACGCTAATCTTATTTCTATAAGGTGTCATTGACAATTTTGATGATACAGAGGGATTGATTTTGCTAATCCGGATAGAAAAAGGACGCTCACCATGTCTAGAAAACTCCTCTTGGTTTCCTGTGCGACCGTATTTTTAGCGGTCGGTTGTGTCGCGTTCCCTGAAGATGGCCACTACAATGGCCGCTATGATCATCGTTATGACCGGGATTACGACCGTAACTATGATTATCGCCGCATGACAGAACGTCAGCGTTGGGAATATGAACAACGTCAGAAACGCTTACAGCAACAACGCCAACGCGAAGCGCAGTGGGATCGACAAAAACGTGAACTGGAACGTAAACGTGCCGAACAAAGCCGTCAGCAGTTACAACGGGAACGCGAACGACGCGCCGAACTGAACCGTAAACGCCAGCAAGTCGAACGCAAACAGCAAGAGCAGCGTAAAAAACGGGTCGAAGAACAGCGTAAACGGATGGAAGAATATCGCAAACGGCAACGCGACCGTCGCGATTAATCCTGTATTTGACAGCGTGCGTGCGATGCACAGTTTAAAAACCCGAAAACCTAGCTTTCGGGTTTTTATTTTGCCGTATGCATTTATTTAAAAGCGCTGGAATAGAAAAATAACAGCCTTCCATAATACTAGTGAAAATAGCATGGCCTTCCCTGGCCGGTTTTCGTTGAATATCCCTGTTGAGAAATTAAATCTTCCTCCCTGATTTAAATGATGGTCCTGTTTCATTTGAAATAGACAGCGTTGAATTTAGGGCTGTGGCTGTGCCTCGACTGCCGGTGCTTCCGACCCTGCTGGTGCAGCAGCGGCCGGTGCAGTAATTTTTGCGGCTACGCCCACTTCAGCCCCCGCTTCTACCGGCATGGTAGTCACCTGTACCGCTTCAGGTTGCTCCGGATTTTGTGCCACTTCTGGCGCCTGTGCCGCTTCATGACTGCTACAGCCTACCACCGCCAGTCCAGCAAACAAGGCCACAGCCAATACACCCATTTTTTTCATCATTCGATCCTCATTCATTGAAAAATACAAAGTCCAACTTTGCGCTGGCTATACTTTCAAAATTTTGGTGCTGGCTCGGCAGATAAAAAGTTAAATTTTTATATCCACCGGTACGAGTTATGCAGTTTTTTATAAACGTGAAGATGCAGCTGTTTTTACAGCCAATGGAAGGAATCAGCAGGATTAATCTGCTGTTTTTATTATAGATTACAGCAATAAAAAAAGACAAAAGTGCAGAATTATTTTAGAGGGAGAAAACAGCGTGCTCTACACAACATACAGCTAGTTTTGCGAAAAGATAACAGTGTAAATGCGGCACTTTTAAATCTTTAGGGCAAAAAAAAGGCTTATCCAGAGGGCGGATAAGCCAGAAAACACATTTCAAGAAAATATCAAAAGAAACTACAGCGATAGAATCTGGGCGCAATCATACAAAGTTGACCTTGCCCTGTAAAATAGTATTTTTCACTCATACTGATCGTTTTTATGTATAAAGAATAATCAACTTAAAAATTTTGTATAGACAACTCAACAGCATCTACAGAATTTATCCGGACTTAAAATTAAAATCATTTTCCCATAAATTGGGGTTTCAGCCTCGTAGTATCTTCCTGCACCCTCCCTGCTAAAAAGATCAAAAATTAAAAGAATGTATGTTTTTTCAGCAAATTTCTGCAGATTTAATGACTGGCACCGCTTGAATTTTTATCCCCTGCCCCGACTTCTTTAATAATTACGAAATTCATCACTCATGGCAGTTCAGAATGAACCAGTCAATACTGATGCCAGAAGGACTGTACATGTTTAAGAACCCATTTAAACGGAGTAAATCAATGGCAACCGAGCACAACCAAGACGCTCAAGATCTGCAACAAGAGCAAGTAGAACAAGATACTACCCAAACTCAAGCTGAAACCGAGCAGGCAGACGTTTCCGTTGAGTCTTTACAAGAACAGATTGCGCAGCTCGAAGGCGATTTAAAACTTGAAAAAGCGCGTACCGCCAATGCAGTGTATGAAGCGCAAAAGAGTGTCGAGCGTATTCAGCGTGAATCTGAAAAGCATAAAGAAGCAGTGCTGGAGAAATTTGCCAAAGAACTGCTCGATAGCGTAGATAACCTGGAACGTGCTATTGCCGCAGCTGGCGAAGAAAAAACCCCGCTGTCTGAAGGGGTGGAACTGACGCTGAAATCATTGCTGACGACTTTAGAGAAATTCGGCATTGTGGCGGTAGATACCGCGAACGGTTTCAATGCAGATTTACATCAGGCGGTGGGCATTGATCCAACAGCCAAAGCCAACGAAATTGGCAACGTACTGCAAAAAGGTTATAGCTTAAATGGCCGTTTATTGCGTCCTGCAATGGTTATGGTCGGCGCTTAAGCCTCATAAATTCGGGAGTTGGTGAAATTTTTTCATATTTTTAACTTGAAAAAAATTGAACGGCTCTCATATCGGATAACAAGTGTAAAGCACAATAAAATTTTTGAGGAAACATCCAAATGGCTAAAATCATTGGTATTGACTTAGGTACAACCAACTCATGTGTTGCGGTACTTGAAGGCGATAAAGTTAAAGTAATTGAAAACGCTGAAGGCGCGCGTACAACTCCATCTATTATTGCGTATAAAGATGGCGAAATCCTGGTCGGTCAGTCTGCGAAACGTCAAGCAGTAACTAACCCGAAAAACACATTGTTCGCAATCAAACGTCTGATCGGTCGTCGTTATGAAGACCAAGCGGTACAAAAAGATATCGGTCTGGTGCCATACAAAATCATCAAAGCAGACAATGGTGATGCTTGGGTTGAAGTTAACGACAAAAAATTAGCACCACAGCAAATCTCTGCAGAAGTTCTGAAAAAAATGAAGAAAACTGCGGAAGATTACCTCGGTGAAACTGTTACTGAAGCCGTTGTAACCGTTCCTGCATACTTCAACGATGCACAGCGTCAAGCGACTAAAGATGCCGGTAAAATTGCTGGTTTAGACGTTAAACGTATCATCAACGAACCTACTGCTGCGGCGTTAGCGTTCGGTATGGACAAGAAAGAAGGCGACCGTAAAGTTGCAGTCTATGACTTGGGTGGTGGTACTTTCGACGTATCCATCATTGAAATTGCGGATCTTGATGGCGACCAGCAAATCGAAGTATTGTCGACTAACGGTGATACCTTCTTAGGTGGTGAAGACTTCGATAACGCATTGATCGATTACCTGGTTGAAGAGTTCAAGAAAGAACAAAATGTCAACCTGAAAAATGATCCACTGGCGTTACAACGTTTGAAAGAAGCGGCTGAAAAAGCAAAAATCGAGCTTTCTTCTTCAAATGCAACTGAAATCAACCTGCCATACATCACAGCTGATGCGACTGGTCCTAAACACTTGGTGATCAACGTAACACGTGCGAAATTAGAAGGTTTGGTTGCAGACCTGGTTGCGCGTACCATCGAACCTTGCCGTATTGCACTGAAAGATGCAGGTCTTTCGACTTCTGACATCTCTGACGTAATCTTGGTTGGTGGTCAGTCTCGTATGCCACTTGTACAACAAAAAGTACAAGAGTTCTTCGGTAAAGAGCCACGTAAAGACGTGAACCCTGACGAAGCTGTGGCAATGGGTGCTGCAATCCAAGGTGCTGTACTTTCGGGTGACAAGAACGACGTTCTTTTACTTGACGTAACACCGCTTACACTTGGTATTGAAACAATGGGTGGCGTGTTAACTCCAATCATCGAGAAAAACACCACCATCCCTGCGAAAAAATCACAAGTGTTCTCTACAGCGGCAGATAACCAGCCTGCCGTAGACATTTCGGTTTACCAGGGTGAGCGTAAAATGGCTCAACAAAACAAATTGTTGGGTAACTTCCAGTTGGGTGACATCCCACCTGCGCCACGCGGTGTGCCACAAATTGAAGTATCGTTCGACATCAACGCCGATGGTATCTTGAAAGTCTCTGCGAAAGACAAGAGTACTGGTAAAGAGCAATCGATCCAGATTAAAGCAAACTCAGGTTTGTCTGATGCTGAAATCGAAGCGATGATCAAAGACGCTGAAGCGAATGCTGAAGAAGACCGTAAGTTTGAAGAACTGGCAAAAGCACGTAACGAAGCCGATGCCCTGGTTTCTTCTGCTCAAAAAGCAGTAAAAGATCTTGGCGAACAAGTGACTGCTGATGAGAAAACTGCGGTAGAAACAGCAGTTTCAGAACTTGAAGCAGCAACCAAAGAAAATGATGTTGACGCGATCAAGGCGAAAACTGAAGCGCTGCAAAACATCATCATGCCAATTACACAGCGTGCGTATGAAGCAGCTCAAGGCCAAGGCGGTGCGCAAGGTTTTGACCCGAATGCCTTCGGTGGCGATGCAGGTCAACAGCAAAAAGCGGACGATGGCGTTGTAGATGCTGAGTTCACTGAAGTGAAAGATGACAAAAAATAATTTGTCGCTTTAAACAAAAAGACCGCGCGTAAGCGCGGTTTTTTTATATCTGATTGAAAGCAAAAAAAGACTTGTTTCCACCCTGCGGCTTTTTTAAGCTAGTTAGGCACCCCCATCTGGCCTACTCTGCTTGACCGTTTTCCCTGTTATATGAAGGAAAGAAAATCGGTCAATCACAGATGCGGATGTGCAGTTAATTATCCCCTCTCTACAGGAAGCCCAATCTGCGTGATGCGTCCCTTAATCCTGATTGTGTTACTGCTGTTTGCCGCCATGCTGTGGTATCAGAAGCAGCAGCATCCGCAGTTGCAGCACAACAGCCTGCTGACCCGGATTCAGGCACCTTTGGATACCCGGCTGCGTTACCGGATTGCCGAGGTTGATCCGCGCTTTGGTTTAAGCCATGCCGAAGTAGTGCAACTCGCCCAACAGGCCACACAAATCTGGACAGAGGGTACTGGTCAGGACTATTTTGTCTATGATCCACAAGCGCGACTGGCAATCCACCTGATTTATGATGAACGCCAACATGAATCGGAACAGCGTCGTCTGCAGATGGGCCAGATTGAGCAACAGCAGCAACATTGGGAACGCCAGCAGGCCCAAGTGCAGGCAGTCAAACAGCAGATTCAGCAACTGAACCAGCAGCTGGCTTTTAAAAATGCCCAGTTACAGCAACAGCTGAATGCCTATAACCAGCAGGTGCAGCAGCTGAACCAGCAAGGCGGTGCATCGGCCACACAGCACAGCTCTTTAAACCAGCAGCGCCAGCAACTTGAACAGCAAACCGCCAGTTTACAGGCTGAAATTCAACAGTTTAATGTGCGTATTGCAGGCTTGAACCAACAGGTCGATGCCCTCAACCAGCTAAATCAGTCAATTGATGCTTCGGTGCAGCAATTTAACCAGCGCTTTCAGCCGCGTTTATTTGATAAAGGCAGTTTTGATGGTAAAAGTATTCGCATCTATGAGTTTCAGTCAGCTGCCGACCTGCGTTTAACCTTGGCACATGAATTCGGTCATGCCTTGGGCTTGGGGCATACCCATGATCCACATGCCCTGATGCATCCTCTCATGCAAGAGCAAAATCTGGATCATTTTCAGCTAACTGCCGCCGATTTGGCACTTTTACAGCAGCGTTAAATACATTTGATGCTTTTCATTACAAGTTAATCTAGAAAACCGGGGCTTTATCGCCAACAGCACTGCCCTCTCTGACTATTTCATGTTATTGTGAAAGCCGCAATTTCAACAGGAATGTTTGTGGAGATTAATGTGAGTTACTACCATATTTTGATTGAAGTAAATGACCACATCAGCACGATTGAACAAACGCGTGATATTGAACTGTTTGATATCGTCGATATTCAGCCGTATCTCTACTCTATTCTATTGCCATATTTTAATGAGCAGATGATTGAACTCGAAGAAGAAAATGTCGAGTTTGAAGATATCCTGCATTTAGAAATTAAACAGACCCTGTTGCCGGTTAATCACCTGATTGAAGAAGAACAAAAACTGCTGCCAAGCGACACCGATGTCACCATTACGGCCTATGAGGTGTTTAACAACCGTGATTTGAGTCAGGATGTAACCACGGTCATTTTTGATATTTTAGAAGCCGTGAAGATTGATACCTCAGATATTGAATAAACATCAGGGCGCCATAAGGCGCCCTTTTTATTGCATATTTATTTATTGCAGCATCATCAGTTTGGCATTTTCATTACGAAAAGCGCGTAACACCTGCTGTCCGGCACGCCCGGTTGGACTTAAGCCCAAGCGGATCTGTTCCTGACGAATGGCCTGACGGGTTTTATCACCAATCAGGCCATCTACCGCACCAATATCATGGCCGCGATTTAATAAAAACTGCTGGATTTCACGACGTTCTGTGCGTGAAGTGCCCGGATCATCGGTAGGCCATGCCGTCACAAACGGGCCTTTGCCCTGTAAACGGTCGGATAAATGCGCAATGGCCAAGGCATAACTTTCCGCGGCGTTATAACTGTAAATGGCATCAAAGTTTTTAAACACCAAGAAAGCCGGGCCATTGCCGCCTGCCGGTGTCAGCAAACCGGCCTGACTGCTGCCTGAAAGATTGCCCTGAATCAAGGCACTGCCATCGGCTCGTACTAGCCCACGATTGACCCAGCTGCTTAAGGATTTTTTATTGCGGCGCCCTTCTCCACTGACCGACATGCCTGCAGGCAATTTCACTTCAAAGCCCCACGGTTGTCCGCTTTGCCAGCCACGTTTTTTCAGGAAATTGGCGGTTGATGCCAAGGCATCAGTGGTGCTTGAGACCAGATCACGGCGGCCATCACCATCAAAATCCACTGCCAGTTCTTCATAGGTCGATGGCATAAACTGGGTATGACCAAATGCCCCGGCCCATGAGCCTCTGAGCTGATCTTCACGCACATCGCCGCGTTGTAAAATACGCATGGCGGCAAAGAATTCGCCGCGGAAATAACTCTGACGACGGCCTTCACAGCTTAAAGTACCTAAAGCCTGCAATAACGGATAACGGCCAGAAATATCACCAAAATTACTTTCTACACCCCATACCGCGACCACGGTTTCTGGCGGTACACCATAAGCTGCTGCAACCCGGTTCAGCACCTCACGGTGCTCGGCCAGTTTTTGCTGGCCCAATTGTACGCGTTCTTCATCGACCAGACCAGACAGATAATCCCAGATTGGCGTCGAAAATTCCGGCTGATAATTCAGGCGTTCAATCACGGAATAATCTGGCGTTAAATTTTGGGTGTAGCGATCATAAGTACTGCCACTGACGCCCTTGGCCATGGCCTGGCCGCGCAAATTGGCCAGACAGACCTGGAAATTATTTTGAGGCTGGATGGTACTTGGCACCGGCGCCGTAGTGGTGACCGGCTGACCATTAATAATCAGTTCTGCATGTAGCTGAGATGCAGCCAATGCCAAAGATCCGAAAACAAAAGCAAAGCGATGCATACTATCCCTTATGTCATTTGAATTTAAAACTGGTTTTACCATAACAGCTGAGCCATAAAATGACAGGGTAAAAACGTAAATTTAAATTTATTTTGCTTCATTTTAAATTCATATTTCAGTTTTGAATTTAAAAAATTTTATCCATAGATCTAATCTTGAGTATTTTTAAATTCAAATCTAGGTTTTCTTATTTTTTAAATTTAAATTCATTCTTTTAAATTCATTTTTTCAGACTTCAACCAGTAAAAGTTATCCACACCCACAAAACAACACGAGTTTTAAATTTAAATCATCATTTTTAAATTTATTTCAGCAAAACTTATCCACAAAACCCATCTACCGGACCGTAAATCTGTACTTTTTAAATTTAAATTGCAGTTTTTGAATTTATTTCGCAGGTTTTAAATTCAAATTTTAAATTTAAAACTACAACCGGATTTGAATTCATATTTTTGAATTTAAAGTTCAGCGGATATTTTAAATTCAAACTGCATATTCAGATTTAAATTTAAAATAAAATCTGTGTTTGAATTCATTTTTAATTTTTCAGATGCTCTGTATTTATGTTTGTTTTTTAGCCATTTATAGTTATAAAAGATCTGGACTGAAGCAATCAAGCCTGTTGTTGAACCAGCCGACCAATGGCAGCTGGCGAAAAAAGAGCGCAATCTTGCCCGAATTTCTGGCATAAAAAAAGCGGCCCGCTGAGGGACCGCTGTTTTCATAAACGAATCTGCACTTAAATGCTCATATCTTCACTCAAGGCCAGCGGATTTGGCAAAATTTTCGCCAGCTGACGGCAGAGTGACGTCAGTTCGCGACTGTCGTTTGGCATTAGGGTAATATGCCCGATTTTACGGCCTTCGCGTTCAGTTTTATTGTACAAATGCAGATGTGCACCATTTAACGCCAACACATCTTCCGACTTTGGATGCTGACCAATAATATTCACCATCACCGTTGGGCGCACCACCTCAGTCGAACCGAGCGGCAAACCAGCCACTGCACGGACATGGTTTTCAAACTGTGAACAGACTGCGCCTTCAATCGACCAGTGCCCTGAATTATGCACGCGTGGTGCCATTTCATTGGCATACAGGCCTTTTTCAGTGACAAATAGTTCTAGTGTCAACACACCAACATAGTTCAGATGATTCAGCAGGCGCGTGATGTAGTCTTGCGCCACCGGTTGCAAGTCAGTGCTGTTCGGTGCCGGTACAATCGAGTGCGATAAAATCCCGTGATGGTGATGGTTTTCAGCCAATGGCCAGGTTTTGACATCGCCATTTTGGCCACGTACTGCAATAATTGATACTTCACGCGAGAAGGTGACAAAACTTTCTGCAATCAGTGAGCCGGCAGGGCCAAGTTCTGCCCAGGCCTGATCAATCTGATCGGCGCTACGCAGCACAAACTGGCCTTTACCATCATAACCGCCAGTCGCGGTTTTCAGTACAATCGGCAGACCTAATTCAGCCACCGCCGCCTGTAAACTGTCCAGCGAATCAACCGCCTTATACGGCGCCACCGGAATCTGCAGCGCATCAAATAGGGCTTTTTCCTGCAAACGGTTTTGCGCAATCGCCAGCGCCTGACGCGGCGGATGCAACGCTTTACTTTGGGTCAAGACATCAACATCGGCCAGTGGGGTATTTTCAAATTCCAGGCTAAATACATCTGCACTCTGGATAAAATTCTGCAAACCGTGTTCAGCTGCGCTTGAATAGACTGTACCTAAAGCTGCAGAAGGGCAATCTGCACTGGCTTCAAAGAAAGTACATTGAATATTGAGTGGTAACGCGGCTTGCGCCATCATACGACCAAGCTGCCCACCACCAAAAATACCAATGGTTTTATTCATAAGGAATGTCCCGTATTAAGCCTGACCCGGAATATTGTTGCTGGCCACTTTATCGGTTTGCGCTGCACGGAAATCAGCGACATTTTTCGCAATCTCTGGACGCGTTAAACCCAGAATCTGGGCAGCCATAATGGCAGCATTGGTGGCACCGGCCGGACCAATTGCCAAGGTACCTACCGCAATTCCGGCCGGCATTTGTACAATCGACAGCAGTGAATCGACGCCATTTAAAATAGAAGATTTAACCGGCACACCCAGCACTGGAAGATCAGTCTTGGCTGCGCACATGCCCGGTAAATGGGCAGCGCCACCCGCACCGGCAATAATCACCTGAATACCACGATCACGCGCAGTTTCGGCATATTCGAATAAACGGTCTGGGGTACGGTGCGCAGAAACCACTTCCGCTTCAAATGGGACACCAAGCTGCTTGAGCATATTGGCAGTGTGTTCGAGAGTTGCCCAATCAGATTGAGAACCCATAATAATTCCAACGAGAGGAGCGTCTTGTGCTGCGGCCGCATTCATTGCTAATGTTCCAGAGACTAAGTGAAAAAAGATAAATCTCGACGAGAGCCAAGCTTTAATGAATAAGCTCCGTATTATAGACTGAAAAACCGGCTGGCTAAAGTTCGGCGCAAGAATAAAGATTAAAATTATCTGTTTGTAAAACTGAAGAAAATACAATGATGGCAATAGGCCAAAAATACAAAAAGAGGGCATACAGCGGTGAAAAAAACGCTATAACTATCAAGATAAAGCTTTTTGTAATGAATAACTTAAGATTAGATTAAAGATATTTTCAGGGCAGTTTCCATGTGGTTCAAACTTAAAATCTGGCTACAAAACCCTTCAGAAAACTTATGGCTGATGCCGGCGCTGGGTGCCATCTTTGCGACATTTTTTTCATTATTTGCCATCGCCAGCCAGTATTTTATTCCGGCCAGTACGGTACCGAATATCAGCATCGACACCTTGGGCAGCTTGCTGGATATTATTGCCTCCAGCATGCTGGCAGTGACGACCTTCTCATTGTCGATTATGGTGGCAGCTTTTGCTTCGGCTTCAAGCAGCGGCACACCACGTGCCTATAGCTTGATGATGAGCGATGACAACACCCGGCTGGCCATTTCCAGTTTTATTTCCGCTTTTATTTATGCAGTGATTGCCAAAATTGCCCTGGGGCTGGAGTACTACGGTCCATCCGGACGTTTTGTGCTGTTTATCAGTACCATTCTGGTGCTGATGTACCTGATTTATACCCTGATTCACTGGGTACAAACCCTGTCCAAACTCGGCAATTTAACCACCACCATCGACAAGATTGAAACTGCGGCCAAAAAGGCCTTGGGCCAGTTCCGGCATCAACCGGATTTGGGGGCAACAGGGCAGAAGCCTGCCTTTGCGCCCAGCTTTTGCGTCTATAGCAGCACAACCGGCTATTTTAACCATGTCGATCTGGCCGGACTGGAGCAGATTGCCGCGCAGCAGCAACTGCATTTACATCTGCCATCTATGCCGGGCAAATTTTTAGATCCGATGACTGCGCTGGTCGAGGTCTATAGCCCGCAGGCGCTGTCCGAAGAACAGCAACAGCAGATCCGCGATCAGATTCTGCAGCATCTGATTATTGAAACCAATCGCAGTTTTCTACAGGATCCGCGTTTTTGTCTGCTGGTGATGAGTGAGGTCGGGCAAAAAGCCATGTCGAGTGCAATTAATGATGTCGGGTCCGGCATTAGCGCGCTGAATGCGCTGACCCGGATTCTGATTGACAGTCGCCCTGACCCGGAGGCGACGCGCTGTGATTATCCGCATCTCAGTATTGAGTGCTTTGATCTGCAAGACCTGATTTATGGCAGCTTTATGCCGCTGGCCCGCGATTGTGCCCAGAATCTGGAGTTAAATCAGCGCCTGCTGAAATGCCTGTCGATGATTGCGCAGAATGTGCCGGAACCGGAACTCAGACAGGCGGCCACGCAGATGGCGATGCAGGTGCTACAACGCTGTTTACATCACTTTGATTTCGCACCAGAACGGGCGCTGATTCAAGCGGATTTCGCCGCGCTTTTTCCGCATCTGCCACAGCCTGAATAAGACTTAACTGCTGCGAAAAACGAAGTAAACACAACCGAGCAGGCATAAACCGGCCCAGAGATAATCCAGTTTAAACGGCTGCTTGAACAGATACAGCATAAACGGCACAAAGACCAGCAGGGTCACCACTTCCTGGGTAATTTTCATTTGCCCAAGTGACCAGCCATGCTGGGCCAGCAAGCGCGTGGCCGGAATCATAAAGGCGTATTCGAGCAGGGCAATCATCCAGCCAAACAAAATGGCCTGCCACAGCGGCGCGCCATGCAAAAATTTCAGATGTCCATACCAGGCCAAAGTCATAAAACAGTTGGAAATAATTAACAGCAGTAAAGGGAAGGACATAGGCGGCAGTATCCAGAAAATGTCAGCCTATTGTACGGTTTCAGGCCAAAAAAGCAGTGCAGCCGTGCGGATTTTTTTCACGGTCAGCATCCGCCTGGAAAATGCCTGATTTTTTCGGATTCCAGTCAACGAATCCCTACAAGAATGACTATCTTTTCCGAAACAGCCTTGCTATCGTTGCTGACAATTCAATACATCATGACCAGGCCATCAACAAGAATGGTACGGTCCTACACGCAGTGGAGTAACAGCGGATGCATCTGCATATTTTGGGTATTTGTGGCACTTTTATGGGCTCTCTGGCCTTGTTGGCGCGTGATCTGGGACATACCGTGACCGGTTCCGACCAGAATGTTTATCCGCCGATGTCGACCCAACTGGAAAATGCAGGCATTACCTTAATGCAGGGCTATGACCGCAGCCATTTACAGCCGCATCCGGACTTGGTGATTGTCGGTAATGCCATGAAACGTGGTATTGATGCGGTGGAATATATGCTCAATGCCGGTCTGCCTTATGTTTCAGGTCCACAATTCCTGGCCGATCATGTGCTGCAAGGCAAGCATGTTCTGGGCGTGGCCGGCACCCATGGTAAAACCACCACCACCACCATGCTGGCCTGGGTGCTGGATCAGGCCGGTCTGGAACCGGGCTTTTTGATTGGCGGTGTTCCGCTTGGCTTTAAAGAAAGCGCGCGTTTAGGTGGTGGCAAATACTTCTGTGTTGAAGCCGATGAATACGATTCTGCTTTCTTCGACAAGCGCTCCAAGTTCGTGCATTACCATCCGAAAACTGCCATTTTAAATAACCTTGAATTTGACCATGCCGATATCTTTGATGATCTGGCGGCGATTCAAAAACAGTTCCATCATCTGGTGCGTACCATTCCAAGTGAAGGCTGCATTATTGCACCGGTTACCGAAACCCATATTGATGAAGTGCTGGAAATGGGCTGCTGGACACCGGTGGTCCGCACCTCACTGACTGCACATGCCCAGGCCGCGCTATCTGCCGAGCAGTTACAGGCCGATGGCTCACATTTTAAAGTGCTGCAAGATGGTGTGGTTCAGGGCGAAGTCTGCTGGAACATGACCGGCCAGCATTCAGTGGCCAATGCCCTGGCAACCATTGCCGCGGCAGCGCATGTTGGTGTATCGATTGAAACGGCCTGTGCGGCCTTGTCCAATTTCGGCGGGGTAAAACGCCGTATGGAACTGCTCGATACCGTACGCGGCATTGAGGTCTATGATGACTTTGCCCATCATCCGACGGCAATTGACACCACTCTGGAAGGCGCGCGTAAACGTCTAGGTGAACGTAAACTGTGGGCGATTATTGAGCCTCGTTCCAATACCATGCGTATGGGCAGCCATAAAGATGGACTGGCACATTCAGCGCGTCTGGCCGATGAAGTGATCTGGTATCAACCGGAAGGGCTGGACTGGGATTTACAACCGGTGGTGGCTGCGGCACCAAACAAGGCCAAAATTGCCCGGACGCTGGATGATATTATTCATACCGTCAGCCAGGAAGCAGGTGAGGGCGATGCGGTGGTGATCATGTCCAATGGCGGTTTTGGTGGCCTGCACCAGAAATTATTAAGCGCATTAAAATCGGCTTAAACACGTTTTATTGACCTGAAACATCATTCAACGGGGCTACAGTCCAGATACTGCAGCCCTGTTTTATTATCATACAATGCAATAGATTAAAATAAATATACAAATATCTGAATAAAAACGGTTTTTTATAGATGAACTTGTCATCAACTCCTGTTAAGTTAGAACGATCACATCCTGTGCCATAACGGTTCCTGATGAGGTGAAAAGGCGCAGGCTGTCCCACAATAAGCACAACAAGAGGATGACCACCATGTCCCAAACAATGCAAGCCATGGTTTATCATGGCGCCAATGATATCCGTTTTGAACAGCGTCCACGTCCCCAGATTCTGCAACCCACTGATGCCATCATCCGCGTGACCAAGTCAACGATTTGCGGTACCGACCTTGGTATCTGGAAAGGCAAAAACCCGGAAATTGAAAGCACCGCAATCGAAAAAACCGGCCAGTTTGATGGCCGTATTCTCGGCCATGAAGGCATCGGGATTGTTGAAGAGGTCGGTACGGCAGTCAAAAATTTCAAACCGGGCGACCGGGTGATTATTTCCTGCGTCAGCCGCTGCGGTACCTGTGAAAACTGCCAGAAACAGCTCTATGCACACTGCCGCAATGAAGGCGGCTGGATCATGGGTTATATGATTGACGGCACCCATGCCGAATATGTACGCACCCCATTTGCTGATACCTCGCTGTATCCGCTGCCAGAAGGACTGAATGAAGAGGTCGCGGTATTTTTATCAGATGTATTGCCGACTTCGCATGAAATTGGCGTGCAATATGGCAATGTCAAACCCGGCGATACCATTGCCATTATTGGTACCGGCCCGATTGGGATGGGCTGTCTGCTGACTGCACAATTCTATTCACCGGCGCAAATTATTGCGGTAGATATGGATGATAACCGGCTGGCCATGGCCAAGGAACTTGGCGCGACCCACACCATTAACTCGGCCAAAGAAGATGCCATTCAGCGTATTCTGGAAATTACCGATGGCCGCGGGGTCGATTGCGCCATGGAAGCCGTGGGGGTAGAAGCCACCTGGAATATTTGCCAGCATATCGTCAAAGAGGGCGGTCATCTGGCCAACGTCGGGGTACACGGTAAATCGGTGAATTTTGAGTTAAATAAACTGTGGATTAAAAACCTGACCATTACCACCGGTCTGGTCAATGCCAATACCACCGGCATGCTGCTCAAAAGCTGCTGTGCCGGCAAACTGCCGATGGAACGTCTGGCCACCCATCATTTTACATTTGACCAGTTTGAAAAGGCTTATGAGGTATTTAAACACGCTTCAGATGAAAAAGCCCTGAAAGTGATCATTGATTACAGCTAAGGTCTTTATCGGCAATCAAAAACCACGAGTCCATGCTCGTGGTTTTTATATTTCAGCTGGCATTACAAAGTCAGCTGCAGGTTCAAGTGCCAGATTTAAGCGGCGACATCGGCCAGGCTGGGCTCACGTCGAAACATGACTTCAACATAAGAACAGACCGGTACAATCTTGAGCTGTTTTTCCCGGGCAAACTCGACCAGTACATCCAGTAATTGACGAGCAATGCCTTGGCCACGCAATGAATCATCTACCCAGGTATGGTCGGCGACAATTTTATGTGCGTCCTGCCATTGATAGGTGATTTCAGCAATCCGCTGTCCATCCCGTTCAATAAAAAATGCGCCGCCACGTTTTGCCTCTTGATGTTGAATATCCATTGCTGTCCTGCCTTAAAGTTTATGTGTCATCTGATGAATTAGGGTTGAAGTACATCCTGAATCGACGGGTCTTTTTCAAAAGCCGCTTTGGCATAAGGGCAGAGCGGTATAATCTTGATCTGCTGTTCGCGGGCATAATTGACCGCAGCTTCAACTAAGTGACGTCCCACACCCTGACCACGTAACTGTTCACTGACCGTGGTATGGTCAATAATGATTTTATCTTCGCCGGCGCGTGAATAAGTCATCTCTGCCAGACGCTCGCCATTGGCTTCAACAAAAAAGGCCCCTTTGCTGTCATTGTTTTCGTGTTGCACCATCATTTTTATCATATCCTCGCATCTGAATTTTGAGTATCTGCTTTCTGCAGAAAAAAATATAGCATCTGATCTGTAATCTAACATTTTCACTGCATGTTGAAACAATTGCCTACAGTCGCTTTTTTTCTTGAAGAGGAATACGCTGCAGCATGCACTCATTTACATTCGGCCATTTGCACTTTACTTAAAAATATGCAATTCTATGTCGACTTTGGGGGTCTTACCCCAACACAGAATTGTTGAACAAGGGGAGTAGCCTCCTCCAAACGTTTAAGAATGAAATTTCAGTTTTTGAACGTGTCAGAATATCGTCATTACACTTTGCAAAAAGTCGGTATCTGAGCATCTTTAGGTCACACTTGATATAAAAAAGTGAAACACTAAGATGTAGGCAAGACCTTGATCATGTTGTTATAGATGTTTTTCATCTGGCAGCTGGTCAAGGTTTTTTTATGGCCAGTCGTCCGATGTGGAGAATTCACATGGAAACAATTGGTACGCTCTGGCTGTATCTTGTCTTTTTCGCAATTGTCGCCGTCATGCTGGTGATCGATTTTGTCGGCTTTAAACATCAGGAAGTCAAAGTCCGTACTGCTGCCTACTGGAGTATTGCCTGGGTCAGTGTCGCGACTTTATTTGGTGGTGGATTATGGCTGTATCTGGAGCAGACTGCAGGTGCGGCAATTGCCAATACCAAGGTCATGGAATACTTTGCTGGTTATCTGCTGGAAAAATCCTTGGCAATTGATAATGTCTTTGTCTGGCTGATGATCTTTGCCGCCTTTGCCATTCCACCAGCGTTACAACGTAAATTGCTGTTGTATGGCGTACTGGGTGCAATTGTGCTCAGAACCATCTTTATTTTTATTGGTGCCTGGTTTGTACAGGAATTCTCTTGGATTCTGTATCTGTTCGGTGCGTTCCTGGTGTATACCGGCTTCAAATTCCTGCGTGGTCAGCATGAAGAAGACAGCAATATTGAAGATATGGCCATTCTGAAATGGCTACGTAAACATATGCGTATCACCCCGCAACTTCAGGGCGATAAATTCTTTGTCCGTCAAAATGGTTTGCTTTGGGCAACGCCGTTATTCTTGGTGCTGATTCTGGTCGAAGCCTCTGATGTGATCTTCGCAGTCGATTCTATTCCTGCTATTTTTGCTGTCACCACCGACCCCTTCATTGTGCTTACTGCCAACCTGATGGCAATTTTAGGCCTGCGTGCAATGTTCTTCCTGCTCTCAGGTGCCGCCTCAAAAATGCATTATCTGCCTTATGGCCTAGGTTTAATTCTGGTCTTTATCGGCTTTAAGATGCTGATGCTGGATGTATTCCATATGCCGATCTGGATTTCACTGAGCTTTATTGTGATTGTCTTGACAGTGACTGCGATCTTGTCGATTCGTCATAGCCGCAAGCATCATGAAACCACGCTCTAAAGTGGACTGATTGATCAAAAAGCCCGTTGCATACGGGCTTTTTTTATTTTCTACATTCAGGACTTACTCTTGAATATCAGCGTATAAGAACGCGATTTAACTGAATATTCTAGAATTGACCCAGTGGACATCTTGTGTTTCCCCAAAACTGGCAACAGTTTTGCATGACACCCGATGTCTGTGACTGAATGTTGGATTTTCCATACAGGGCAGCACTTTTCAGCTACAATCAACCGAAAAAATTAAACAAGTGCAGGTTTTCAATGTCTTCTCACATTGCGACGACAGCCATCCGCGGCCGCTTCCTCGATATTCAGAATACAGTTGCCCAAGCGCGTGATATTCACGACCAAGTGCGCTATGTAGAAGATGGTTTATTAATTACCCAATACGGGAAAATTCACTGGTTTGGTCCTTGGGAAGAGGGGCAGATGCATATTCCGGCTGGTGTTTCAGTGCAACATTATCCCGATCAGCTGATTATACCCGGCTTCATTGATACCCATATTCATTTCCCGCAAACCGAAATGGTGGGCGCCTATGGCACCCAGCTGCTGGAATGGCTGAATACCTATACCTTTCCAACCGAAATGCAGTTTGCCGATAAAAGCTACGCCGACAAGATAGCCGCATTTTTTGTGCAGGAACTACTGAAAAATGGCACCACCACGGCACTGGTGTTCTGTACCGTGCATCCTGAATCTGTCGATGCCCTGTTTGAAGCCGCAGAACAGCACCAGATGCGCCTGATTGCCGGTAAAGTGCTGATGGACCGTCATGCACCCGAGGAACTTTGTGACACACCAGAACGCGCCTATCAGGAATCTAAAGCACTGATTGAAAAGTGGCATGGCAAAGGCCGTAATTTATATGCGATTACCCCGCGTTTTGTACCGACCTCAACGCCGGCACAACTGGAAAAAGCGCAGCAGCTAAAAGCTGAATATCCGGATGTGTATTTACATACCCATTTAAGTGAAAACAAAAATGAAATTGCCTGGGTCAAAAGCCTGTTCCCGGAGCAGCAGGGCTATCTAGATGTCTATCATCATTATGGGCTGACCGGTTCACGTTCGGTATTTGCGCATTGTGTGCATCTGGAAGAGCAGGAGTGGGACTGTATGCACCAGACCGATTCCGCGATTGCCTTTTGTCCGACCTCCAACCTGTTCCTGGGCAGTGGCCTGTTCCCGATCCATCAGACCTGGCAGAAACAGGTCAAAATGGGTCTAGGTACCGACATCGGGGCAGGGACCTCATTTAGCCAGCTGCGTACCATTAGCGAAGCCTATAAAGTCCAGCAGTTGCTTAAGCAAAACCTGTCGGCCTATGAAGCGCTGTATCATGCCACTTTAGGCGGTGCCAAAGCACTGGATCTGGATGACAAGCTCGGCAATTTCAATATCGGTAAAGAAGCGGATTTTATTGTGCTGGATTTAAACGCCACCGCCTTGCAGACCCTGCGCCAGCAGCACAGCAAAGGCCTGGAAGACAGCCTGTTTGCGCTAATGACCATGGGCGATGAACGTAATATTCAGGCCACCTATATTTATGGACAATGTGCCTATGTCCGCGACTAAACCTATACGCCGGGCGCAACCGAAATGGCGGGTGGCGCTCACGCTGATTGGTCTGGCCTTATTGCTGAAAAGAGACCACCCAGTCAAAAATGCTGTTTTTTTAGACAGCAAAGAGGATGCATCTGACCGCAAGATGTATTAAAATTAAGGCATATTTTGGGGTGTTGCAGGTCAACACCTTTTTTATTTTTTGCTCTTTTAGGGATCTACCCATGACCGTTGATATGAAAGTATTGATTTCTGCTGAAGAAATTCATGCGAAAGTTCAAGAACTTGGTAAACAGATTAATGCGCACTACGCCAACAGTGACAAGGAACTGGTGTTAATCGGTTTACTGCGTGGTTCTGTGCTGTTTATGGCCGATTTATGCCGGACCATTGAAAAACCGCATGAACTGGACTTTATGACCGTTTCAAGTTATGGCGGCAGTACTGTGTCTTCGCGTGATGTAAAAATCCTGAAAGACCTCGACGGCGAAATTCGTGGCAAAGATGTGCTGGTGGTAGAAGATATTATCGACTCTGGCAATACCCTGAGCAAAGTACTGGAAATTCTACAAACCCGTGAACCAAATTCGATTGAGCTGTGTACCTTGGTCAGCAAACCGTCACGCCGTGAAATTGAACTGGAAGTTAAATTCCTGGGCTTTGAAGTAGAAGACAAATTTATTGTCGGTTATGGCCTCGACTATGACCAGAAATATCGCCATATCCCGTTTATTGGTGAAATCGGTCTGTAAGCAACCGCAAAAGAAAGTGGCGTTCAGCCACTTTTTTTACGACAAAGCGGACAAAAAAACTACAATCTGTAGCAGGACTCTACTGTTTGTCCTCTCAAAAATCCTGAAAAATAAATCAAATAGCAACAACTCAACTTGATAAACCATAACAAGAAGGAGACAGGAGATGTGGACACTTATTGTGGCTATCGTGATTGGTTTTATTGCAGGTCTTATCGCCCGTGCCATCCATCCAGGTGATGATAAAGCAGGCTTTATTATGACCACCTTACTCGGGATCGCCGGTTCACTGTTGGCCACTTACGGCGGTCGCTTCCTCGGTCTGTATGATGAAAACTCAGCTGCCGGCTTTATTGCCTCGGTGATTGGTGCGCTGATTATTCTGTTTATCTATAACATGATTTCCAAACGCTCACATCGCGTTTAAATCAATAAAAAAGCACCGTTCATTCGCCGGTGCTTTTTTATGGTCTAAAATCTGACTTTTAACAATCTGAGCTTAGAGTCCAAATTCCTTGAAAATCTGCTCGATCTGCGCAGCAGGGTAGGCGCCCATCACCTTAAAACCATTCGAGAAAATAATGGCCGGTGTGCCGTTTAATCCCAGGCTTTGCGCCAGTTTCAGATTACGCTGAATCGGATTGGCACAGGACTGGCTCGTGCGCGGGCTAAGACCTTTGGCAATCAGGTCTTCCCAGGCCTGGGCCGGATTGGCTTCACAATACACCTGCTGCGAAGGGCGTACCGATTGTGCCTTTAACGGTAAAATAAAGGTGTAAATGGTGACATCATTGAGTTTTTTCAGCTCTACTTCCAGCTGTTTGCAATACGGGCAATTTGGGTCAGAAAAGATGGCTAGCTGACGTTTACCCGTCCCTCGAACCGTTTTTAAGGCATCTTGCAGCGGCAGTTTTTTCCAGTCGATGCTGTTTTGTTGCACCAGCAGCGCTTTGGTCAAATTCTGCTGGTCGCTTAAACGGATCATGGAACCGGCCAAAATATGCTTGGCATCTTCATTCAGATAGACCACTTGACCCTGCATTGAACCACTATAAATCCCGCGCATTTCGGTGGCCTGAATATTCTGGATGTCCAGGTTTGGATGTTGCTGCTTTAAATTGGCTTTGACCGTGTCGACATTGGCCAGTGCCAGCATTGAGCTCATCGCGAGCGCGGCCAGCAAGAATGCATGTTTAAACATAGTGAAATCTTGTCTTTATCAATCCTTGCCCGATTCTAATCTTAAATCGGGACAAAGATTCCACTTTTATCAGAGAAATTTACCGAATCACTACAGCATCGACAACGACGTTTCACGTGGAACATAAACCGGATGAATCGAGTTAATTTCAATTGAGACATGCACAATTTCCTCATGCACTGACAGGGCCATGCGGATTTGATCGGCATTTAGCTCATCTTCAGTTTCTACAGCCAGAATACAGGAAAACTTGTCACGACCGACTTTCCAGACATGCAGATCGGTGATATTGACCATTCCTGGCAGCTCGGCAATCACCTCGCGAATTTCTTCCACCACTGGATGATCCATTTCGGCATCCAGCAAGGTGCGTCCAGTTTCCTGAATCAGGCCCCAGGCCCAGCGCGCCACCAGAATCGAACCCACAATACCCAGTACCGCATCAAGAAAATCCCAGCCCCAGAACTTGCCGGCAATTAAGGCCACAATGGCAAAAATGGAGGTCACAGCATCGGCCACCACATGCATAAACGCAGCTTTCTGGTTTAAATCATGTGCTCCAGCTGTATGTGCATGCGCATGTCCATGCCCCGACTCATGGTGATGGTGATGGTGATGGTGATGGTGATGGTGATGGTGATGGTGATGGTGATGGTGACCATCATCATGCAGTAACCAGGCACAAATCAAGTTGACCAATAGGCCTAAAATCGCAATGGGAATGGCTTCGTTATAATGAATATTAACCGGGAAAAATAAGCGTTCTACCGAATGAAACGCCATAAAACCGGCCACCACCAGCAATAAAATTGCACTGCTATAACCGGCCAGAATCTCAATTTTCCAGGTACCAAAGCTAAAACGGGCATCCTGGGCATAATGACGCGCCGCCCGATAAGCCACATAGGCCAGCCCCAAAGCCAGCATATGCGAGCTCATATGCCAGCCATCGGCCAGAAGTGCCATCGAGTTAAAAATCCAGCCGCCAATAATCTCTAAAAGCATCATGACACCGGTTAATATCGCAGCATATAATATACGCTTCTGGGCCAGTGGATTGCCTTCATCAAACTGATGGTGATGGGTACGGTGAGAAACATGATTTTGCATGGGGAGAATCGTCCAATATACTCCCCCATAGTATATTTGAAATTAAGGTGAAGTGTGGGCCATTTACATACAGATAAAAAAGTTTTAAATCGCATCAAGCGTTTACAAGGTCAGATCAGTGCGGTGGAACAGTCCATCCATGATCCGGAAAAAAGCTGTATCGAAGTATTACAGCAGGTGGCTGCGATTAAAGGCGCGGTTAACGGGCTGATGAATGAGCTGATTGAATCGCATTTGCGCCATCATGTCATTGGCGATGAGGTCGAGGTCAATGAAGTCGAACTGGATGAATTTTTAAAATTGTTAAAACGCTATACCTAAGCCCATCTTTCGATTGACCCACGAAATTCCTGCCTTTACACTGAAACGATCTTTTCTCATATCATGATACCTGAGCCAAAAAGCTGAGGTATTTTTTTATTCTCTCATGTCAAACGCTCAATCGTGGCAGCCGTTTTTAATGGTCAGCCTGGCGCTGTGTATTGGTACCGTTGGAACCGCACTGGCCAGCCCTTTATATCCCCTATATCAGGAGCTGTGGCAGCTGCTGCCGAGTCATATTACCTATCTGTTTGTGGCCTATATGTTCGGTTGTCTGGCCACTTTACTGTTTCTGGGGCGAACCAGTAACCGCTTTGGTTTTGTTCGCAGCTTGCAGGTCGGTATTGCCCTGGTCACGATTGGACTGATACTGTCAGCCTGGGCGCCGACAGCACTGTATTTGGGCCTCGGCCGCTTTATTATTGGGATTGCTTCGGGACTGATTACCACCTCTGCCATGCTGGGGCTGATGAATGTAGTGCCCGATAGCCATAAACTGCTGGCGCCACAGCTCAGCTCGATTATTACCGCAATTGGCTTTGGTTTAGGGCCATTTCTGGGCGGTGTGATTGCCCAGTTTGCCGAGCAACCGCTGGTCACGCCTTATCTTCCGGTGATTGTCAGTGCCATTTTCTGTGGGCTGGGCCTGTTCAAGCTAAAACAGCCTGCCTTTGAACAGCAGCCCTTTTCGGTTTATCCCAAATTACAAACCCCGGATGCGCCGTATCAGGCTGCTTTTTTTCTGGTCAGTTTCGCTGCGTTTTGTGCCTTTGCCGGCTTTAGTCTGTTTGCTTCGCTGTCGCCGTCGTTTGTGCAGGATATTTTGCCTTGGCATGGACCACTGGTCAGTGGTGTAGCAATTTCTGCGATTTTAATTATTTCAGCCATCGTCCAGTTTTTTGCCCGTAGCGTGCTGCCTGCCACGGCCTTGCGCTGGGGGCTCTATGCGCTGCTCGGCAGTCTGCTTCTGCTGGGTTTATGTATGTCGCTGCAATGGAGCCCGCTGTTCTTTGTCAGTGATGTGCTGGTCGGAATTGGGCATGGCTTGAGCTTATTGGGCGCCTTTGGCCTGATTCACCAGATGAGTCAGCCGCACAACCGCGCTGCAATTATGTCCAGTTATCTGTTTATTGCCTATCTGGGCACCATTGTACCGATTATTGCGGTGGGCTATTTATCAGACCATTTTGGCTTAAGTGTGGGTATTATCAGCTTCTGCATGCTGATTGGGCTGCTTTGCCTCAGCCTGATCTGGCAGCAGCGTAAAGTGCTAACCTTTTAAATTAATGCTGTTGAGTCGGGGATGATCAGGCACCCTCGGCCTGATCCTGGGTGCGGACAGACTGCGCTGCCAATCAGATGCTGACCATATCAACATCCACCAGATGATTGAATAGTTTTATTTCTCTGTACCGGGTTGATGTTCCAGCTCTTTCATTAAAAAGTAGTTTAAAAAGGTCCGAATGACCGCAATAATCGCCAGTTTGATCAGGCTGTCCATATCCGGATCGACCGTGGTGGCCAGAATATCCGCGGCCAGCTGAAACTCCAGCGCAGTGGCCAGCCAATTGCCAAAACAATAGCGCGCACTGCGGCCGGATTTTAGCTGAACCAGCACCATTAAGGTTTTGACCAGACCAATCACCACACAGACCACCGAGATAAACTCGAGCAACAGCTGCAGCACACTCACTAAAGCAACCAGTGACTCACGTAAATCAACCACCTCCAGCATGCCACACCTCCGGCAGTGTTTTTGTTGAACTGCATTCAGGATTTTATTGGAACAACTTGTAGGTTATTCACTCATCATAGCCTGAATATCGGGCAATAGAAGGGCGGATGGCAAGATGTAAACTGCCGCATACGATGTGACAGGCTGTTCCCTTAGAGTATACGAAACCCTTTAGGCTGAAATGACGAGATTGCCTGATAAAAAGCAATAAAAAAGCACCAGGTGGCTAACACCTGATGCTTTTAAATGCTTAGCAAGCTCAGAGCGTGCTGCGCTTATTTTCCAATACAGAAAGAACCGAAAATTTTACCCAACAGATCATCGGCACTAAAATCTCCGGTAATTTCACCTAGGGCATTTTGCGCCAGACGCAGGGATTCAGCCACTAGCTCACCGGCATGATAATCTACCAGCTGCTCGCGCGCTTCGGCCAGATAGTACTGGGTGCGCTTCATTGCGTCTAAATGACGAGTTCGGGCAATGAAGGTATCTTCTTCCGGCTGGAAGCCTGCATGGGCTGTAATCGCATTTATGAGCGATTGAACACCGGTTTCCTGCTTGGCCGACACGGTAATATGACGAAAACCCTGATAATCACCAATAACGGCTTCAGCACCAGTCAAATCTGCTTTATTACCAATCAGCATCAGACGTTTGGGTTCCAGATGATCGGCAAAATATTCCTGGGCCAATTGCAGCGGATCTTCACCCTGACTCAGGTCATACACCAGCAGCAATAAATCGGCCTGTTCAATTTCTTTAATCGCGCGGCGGATGCCTTCTTTTTCCACCACATCACCGGTTTCCCGTAAACCGGCGGTATCGGTCAGGGTAATCGGCAAGCCATTTAAGGTGATTTTTTCATGCAGCACATCACGGGTGGTACCAGCAATATCGGTCACAATCGCCCGTTCAATCCCGGCTAAAGCATTCAGTAAAGATGATTTTCCGGCATTCGGTTTACCGGCAATCACCACCTGCAAGCCTTCACGTAATAATTGTCCCTGACGTGCCGATTGCTGTACCGCGGTGACTGAGCTGGCAACATCATCCAGCAGGGCCAGAATTTTACCATCGGCCAGAAAATCAATTTCTTCTTCCGGAAAATCAATCGCTGCTTCCACATGCAAACGCAGATGAATCAGTTTTTCTAAAACCGTATTGACCTTGGTTGAAAATGCACCTTGTAAAGAACGTACCGCTGAACGTGCTGCGGCCTGCGAAGTGGCGTCAATCAGGTCGGCAATCGCTTCAGCCTGTACCAGATCCAGCTTACCATTTTCAAAGGCGCGCATGGAAAATTCACCCGCTTTGGCTGCGGTCGCGCCGAGTTCCAGTAAACGTGCCAGCAGGGCATTTTGAATGACCGGGCCACCATGACCTTGCAGTTCCACCACATCTTCACCGGTAAAGGAGTTTGGATTGGGGAAACAAATCACCAAACCTTCATCCATCACCTCACCGCTAGCCTCATAAAACTGACGGAAGCCGGCAAAACGGGCTTTCGGCAGCTGCTTTTGGGTTAAGGCTTCAGCAATAGCATAGGATTTGGGACCAGACAGGCGAATTACCCCCACACCGCCACGCCCGGGTGGAGTGGCAATCGCAGCAATTGTTGTGGTTTGGGTCAGCATAAATTCACCTGTCGCAATGCTTAAAGTCGGGCCAAAAAAAATCCGCCTAAGAGTATCATCTTAAGCGGATTTATTCAGCTCGTCAGTACAACTTAGTTGACTGGGGTCGCTTCATCACGTTTGGCACGGTCTTTCTCAACAGATTTGTTGATCAGGCCTTGCTGCAAGATGGTGATCAGGTTGTTGACAATCCAGTACAACACCAGACCCGCCGGGAAGAACAGCAGGAATACGGTAAAGATGACCGGCATAATGCGGAAGACTTTAGCCTGCATAGGATCGGTCGGCTGCGGGTTCAGCATTTGCTGAATATACATGGTCGCACCCATGATCAGCGGCAAGATAAACCAAGGGTCCATTGCCGATAAATCCTGAATCCAGAGTAACCATGGCGCATGACGCAGCTCTACAGATTCCATCAGTACCCAGTACAGGGCCAGGAAGATTGGCATTTGCAGTAACAGCGGTAAACAGCCGGCCAACGGATTAACCTGTTCACGTTTGTATAGCGCCATCATCTCTTGCGAGAAGCGCATCCGGTCTTCACCGAACTCTTCTTTCATGCGCTGCATTTCAGGTGCAATCACACGCATTTTCGCCATAGAACGGTAGCTCTTCGACGATAATGGCCACAGAATCAGCTTCACCAGAATGGTCAACAGAATAATTGCCCAGCCCCAGTTCCCCACTAAGCCGTGGAAGAATTCCAAGCCTACAAACAGCAGTTTGGCAATTGGCCATAACCAGCCATAATCCACAGTCTGATTCAGACCAGTGGCCAGATCTTTCAGCTCTGACTGGATTTTTGGACCGCTATAGAAGGTCGCATCGACTTCTGCCACTGTACCTGCCGGTACATTAATGGTTGGCGAAGTAAAGCCGATAATATTCATATTATCGCCTGATTTACGCGATTCCAGCTTGGCGCTATACGGTTGGCCATCGGCCTGGGTCAGTTTCAGGTTACCCGGCACCCATGCACTCACGAAGTAGTGCTGTACCACCGCAACCCAGCCGCCAGTCGCTTCAACATTTAGCTTTTCTTCAGTGAAGTTGTCGAATTTCAGCTTGTTGTAGTGTTCATCCGGTGTCCCCCAGGCGCCGCCCAGGAAGGTACCCAAAGTGAAAATGCCCTGGTCCGATTTACCCGGATCATCCGAGTTATCACGTTTGATCTGACCAAACATTTGACCTTGCCAGTTCTGGCCACTGCGGTTTACCACTTTGTGGTTGACCACAATCGGATATTCGCCTTGCTTGAAGCTGAAGGTCTTGATAATTTCTACACCGTCAGCAGTTTTGTACACCATTGGTACATTTAACACTTTCACCGCTTCACCGTCCTGATTCTGAACGGCTTTGGCATCTTCCAGGCTATAGCTTAATTTTTCAACTTCATAGCTTGGACGACCATTACGGCTGCTGTCTGGTCCATTCAGACCAATCAGGCCTGACTGAGCGACATAGGTACGTTTGTCATCGCTTTCAAGCATTACAAACGGTGCATCACTGTCTTTATTTTTGTCATGATTGAGTAATTCAACACGAACAATATCACCACCTTTTGGATTGATCCAAAGATGATAAAGGTCAGTTTGTACTGAAATAAGCTGCTGACTTACAGGTGCAGTGGCATCTGTGGTTTGAGTCTGCTGCGCTGAAATATTTGCCTGCGGTACATCAGAAGCTGCTGTAGCGGTTTGGCCATTTGGCAAATCTGCAGATACTTCATGTGAAACCACCGCAGCCTGTTGCTGTGGTTGGGTTTCAGCATTTCCATAATCTTTTTGCCAAGCCAAAATGAGCAAATAAGCGACAACAAACATGGCCCCGAGAATTGCAATCCTGGCCCATTGTTGCATATCTATTACCCCAAGTGGTTAGAGTGATTTTGGTTCAATAAACGTTCACGAAAGGGTACAGCAATGTGACCCGTTTGAGAATCTATTTGCTGAAATGAAATAAAACGAATTGCTTTGGCCGGTACAGGGTCATAGCCCGAACCACTCCACGGATGACAACGACAGATACGTCTGGTCGCCAGCCACACACCACGTCCGGCCCCATGGATCTGAACTGCTTCCAGGGCATATTGAGAACAGGTTGGAATATAGCGACAACGTGGTCCAAGAAGCGGACTAATCGCAATCTGATAGAAACGAATCAACCAATGCAGTAAACGTACCATTGGTCATCTCTACTGATGTGGGGAGGGAGCTATTTTAGAATGCTTTTTGGCAAGGCGGTGCAATTTCTGCCAAGCAAATTGTAATTGCTGATGTAACTCTGCATTTGGCACTGTTTCAATCCCCATTTTGGGCATCACCACAATATCCAGTACAGCCAATTGCTGTTGATGCAGGCGAAAACTTTCGCGAGCAAGTCGTTTTACTCGATTTCTTTCGTGTGCACGACGCACTTTTTTCTTGGCAACAACAATACCCAAACGGCTGTTCAGCAGTTCGGACGGTTTTGCCAGAAATAAGAAATGGGGTTGATGCACTTTAAAAAGCGCACCATCAAACACATCTTTATAATCGGCAGCACAGCGTATACGAAGCTCTGTGCTGAAGCCATAAAGTGATGTCATAACACCCAAGTCGATGCAGCGTGACTGATTAAACAGTTAAGCTGTGACGACCTTTTGCACGACGGCGAGCTAATACTTGACGACCAGCTTTAGTAGCCATACGAGCACGGAAACCATGAACGCGTTTACGCTTTAATTCAGATGGTTGGAATGTACGTTTCATGTCGAAACTCCAAAAATGATCTTTCTATAAAGGTCCGCGATTTTAGTGCTCATTGCTTGAGCTGTCAATCAAAAACACGGTTTTCCTTTAAATAAGCCTAATTTTTATAAAAGGCCTTAAGTTTATCCAGGAATAGGCAATTGTACATATTCTGGCTTATTCACAAGCTATCCTATTGTTAAAACATATAAAATAAGTTATAAACAATATTATTCACATAATTATCCACAAGACCATGTGAATAAATTTATTCTCTGCAGGTTTAAATTCGAATTTAAATTTATTTTCAGTTTATCCACATCCGAGCACGCTCTAATATATAAATTCAAATTTATAAATTTAAATTTATTCTTATTAGGGTGGCTTTTTTATGTGGAAAAGCAATTTTTAAATTTTAAAAACATATACTTTGCATGTGGATAACTGTGTTTTTATATTTTTAATACATTGTGGATAACTTTATGCTATATTTTATCCACAGCTTGCGGATAAACTTATCCACACCAGCTTTTAAATTTAAATTTAGATCTTGATGTTTGTTTTTTGGCTAAATTCGCTCAATTTCTCATGACAGATGTGGATAACTTGGTTAGAATGGCGACCCGCTTGCAGCGGACGAATGCGTTTTAAATTTAAAATGGAATAAATAGGGGTTTTCACATGCTTTGGACGGACTGCTTAAATCGCTTGCGACAAGAGCTCTCTGGGAATGTCTTTACGATGTGGATTCGCCCATTAGTTGCAGAAGAATCAGAAGATACTTTACGTTTATATGCACCGAACCCGTATTGGACCCGCTATATTCAGGAACATCATCTTGAGCTGATCACGATTCTGGCCGAACAACTGTCTGAAGGACGGGTACGTAAAGTTGAAATCCTGGTCGATTCCCGTCCGGGCGCCATTTTATCGGCCAGTGAACAGCCAGCGACCACCACCGCTGCTTTAGAGTCAGCACCGGCACCGGTCAGCCGTCCAAAAAAGGACAAAGAAGAGAGTGGCAGCAAAAACAGCCGCAAGCGTCAGTTAAACCCTTTATTTACCTTTTCTTTATTTGTAGAAGGCCGTTCTAACCAGATGGCGGCAGAAACCTGCCGTAAAGTATTGACCCATCTGGGCGCTTCACAACATAACCCGCTATTTTTATATGGCCCGACCGGTCTGGGTAAAACCCACTTGATGCAAGCGGTGGGGAATGCCTTGTTGCAGGCCAAGCCGAATGCCCGGGTCATGTATATGACTGCTGAAAGCTTTGTACATGACTTTGTTAGCTCGCTACAGCAGGGCAAGGTTGAAGAATTCAAGAAAAATTGCCGTTCACTTGATCTGCTCTTGGTGGATGACATTCATTTGCTGGCCGGTAAAGAAGCCAGTCTGGTGGAGTTTTTCTATACCTTTAATGCCTTATTGGATGAATCCAAGCAGATTATTCTGACGTCGGACCGTTATCCAAAAGAACTGACCGAACTGGACCCGCGTCTGGTGTCACGTTTTTCCTGGGGCTTGTCAGTTGGGGTAGAACCGCCCGATATTGAAACCCGGATTGAAATTCTATTAAAGAAAGCCGAAAGCAGTGGCGTCGATTTACCGCGCAACTGTGCCTTGTTTATTGCCCAGCAGGTGGTCGCCAACGTGCGTGAACTGGAAGGCGCCTTAAACAAGGTGGTCGCGATTTCCCGTTTTAAAGGCACCGCGATTGATCTGGATGTGGTGCGTGAATCTCTAAAAGATGTGCTGGCGATTCGTGCGCGTACCATCAGTACCGAAAATATCCAGCGTGTGGTCAGTGAATATTTCCGTATTCCACTCAAAGAGCTGGTCGGGCCAAAACGTACCCGGATTTATGCCCGTCCACGGCAGCTGGCGATGGGGCTGGCCCGTGAACTGACCGGTGACAGTTTCCCCGAAATTGGCATGGCTTTTGGTGGTCGTGACCACAGTACCGTGATGCATGCCTGCGAGAAAGTACAAAGCCTGCGCGAAGAAGATCCAATCTTCAACGAGGACTATAAAAACCTGCAACGCCTGTTGCAAAGTTAGGCCGGTTTGGTCAAATTCTGTTCTTGCAATGCGGCATATTCTGCCGCATAGTACACTGCTAAAAAATTAATTTTTATCTTCATCATCTTCAGTTGTTAGAGGAATGTACCGTGCGTTTAAAAATCGCCAAAGAAAGCTTACTCAATGTTCTATCACATGTTGTAGGAGCGGTTGAACGTCGCCATACGTTAAACATTTTATCTAACGTGAAAGTTCAGGTGACCGAACAGGCACTGACCATTACCGGTTCCGATCTGGAAGTGGAGCTGGTGGCCAGTACGGTTCTGGCTGAAGGTGCATGTTTACAGGCGGGTGAGACCACGGTGCCGGCACGTAAACTGATGGATATCTGTAAATCTTTGCCGACTGCGGCTTTAATTGACCTGCAGATTACTGAAGATCAGCGCTGTATTTTAAAATCGGGCAACAGCCGTTTCGTGTTGGGGACTTTACCAGCCGAAGATTATCCGTTATTGGCCACTGAAAATACTCAAGGCACACAGGTAGCGGTGACTCAGCGTGAATTAAAACGTTTATTTGAAAAAACTGCCTTTGCCATGGCGGTGCAGGATGTACGTTTCTATTTGACCGGCACCTTGCTGGAAATTGATGAAAAACAGCTGCGCGCTGTGACTACCGATGGCCACCGTTTGGCATTATGTGAAACCGGTGCCTCTTCAAATGCGACACAACCGATTCAGGCGATTGTGCCACGTAAAGCTGTGGGTGAATTACAGCGTTTGCTGAGTATTGAAGATGAGCAATTGTCTTTGTTAATTGGCCGTGAACTGTTAAATGTAACCATTTCCGTGCCGAGCCGTGACAAAGAGCAGGGCGATATTACCGTACGTTTCACCACCAAGTTAATTGACGGTAAATTCCCGGATTACCGCCGTGTGATTCCACGTGGTGGTGATAAAGTGGTGATGATTGCACATGACGTGTTCAAGCAGTCGTTACAGCGTGTGGCGATTTTAAGTAATGAAAAATTACGCGGCGTATTCCTGAACTTTAATGCAGATTCACTGCAATTACGCGCCAACAACCCGGAGCAGGATGAAGCGATTGAAGACCTGGCCGTGCAATACAACAATGCACCGCTGGAAATGTCGTTCAATGCTCAATATCTGCTGGATGTATTAGGTGCACTGGATGGTGATGATGTGGCGATGACCATGACCGAAGCCAACCAGTCGGTACTGGTGCAAGACCCAGCGCAGCAAGATCAAACCTATGTTGTGATGCCGATGCGTGTCTAAGCTTGTATGTGATCTGACACGATTATGCATATTACGCGTTTAAATATAGAACGTGTTCGAAACTTAAAAGCGGTTGCACTCGTCGGGTTGCAGCCGTTTAATGTCTTTTATGGTGCCAATGGCTCCGGTAAAACCTCGATTCTGGAAGCCATTCATTTACTAGCCACCGGTCGTTCCTTCCGTACCCATATCCCCAAAAACTATATTCAGCATGATGCCCAAGATGCGATTGTATTTGCCCAGTCGCCCACCGAAAAAATCGGCATGCAAAAACTGCTGTCTGGGGAACAACTGATTAAGGTCAATGGTGATCATATTGCCACCCAGGGGCAGCTGGCCAAACTGCTGCCGCTACAACTGATTGATCCGCAAAGTACTGATATTATCGACCACGGCGCCAAACCGCGCCGGCAGTTGCTGGACTGGATGATGTTCCACGTGGAACCAGAATTTTATCATGCCTGGCAATACTATTCGCGGGCCTTAAAACAGCGTAACAGCTTACTAAAAACCCGGCGTCATTTAAGCCTGGCAGAACTAGAACCGTGGAACCAGATGCTGAGCCAGTATGGTGAAATGCTGCATCTGCAACGCTACAGTATTATCGAGCAGTGGCAGCACTATTTTCAGCAGGATTTACAGCAGTTGTTGCCTGATTTAAACATTCGCCTGGAATACCATCCGGGATTTCATCCGGAACCGGGTTTAATGAGCGATTTGGTCAATCATCATCAGAAAGATGTGGAACGCCGCTATACCGAATATGGACCGCATCGCGCAGATTTACGTTTAAAAACAGCGACGGGCGATGCCGATGTGGTGCTGTCACGCGGACAAAAAAAGTTATTGATCATGGCTTTAAAACTGTCACAGATTGCAATGCTGCATGCGTGCAATAAGGAAACTGTGGTATTATTAGATGATCTGACAGCAGAATTAGATTTAACCGCACAACGACGTTTAATTGAGCGATTGAGCCAACTTGGTAGTCAAGTTTTTATTACCACCTTAGACCATGAATCAGTG
Source organism: Acinetobacter sp. CIP 53.82 (assembly GCF_000369465.1). NCBI lineage: Bacteria > Pseudomonadati > Pseudomonadota > Gammaproteobacteria > Moraxellales > Moraxellaceae > Acinetobacter > Acinetobacter sp. CIP 53.82. The sequence goes on from NZ_KB850046.1 coordinate 1,361,612, forward strand.
CAGAATCACTTACATGATTTGTCTATTTCCTATCAATTATTCAATGTTGAAAACGGTACTGTTCAAGTTGTTGTGCAATAGTTTTTTATCTTTGGATAGACCAGTTTTTACTAGGGAGAAACCATGAGTTCAGAAGATCAATCTGCCACTCAAACAGAACAAACCAATGAAAAGGCTTATGATTCCTCTAGTATCAAAGTATTACGTGGCCTAGATGCTGTTCGTAAACGCCCGGGCATGTATATCGGTGATACAGATGATGGTACCGGTTTACACCACATGGTGTTCGAGGTGGTCGATAACGCGATTGACGAAGCGCTGGCCGGCCACTGTGACGAGATTCTAGTTACTATTCACGAAGATGAATCGGTATCTGTGGCCGATAATGGTCGTGGTATTCCAACCGACATTCATCCGGAAGAAGGCGTATCGGCTGCTGAGGTGATTCTGACCATCCTGCACGCCGGCGGTAAGTTCGACGACAACAGTTATAAAGTGTCGGGCGGTCTGCACGGGGTCGGGGTATCGGTGGTAAACGCCCTGTCGAGCAAACTGGAACTGACCATTAAACGTGCCGGTCAGATTCATCAGCAGGAATACCGTCATGGTGATCCGCAATATCCATTAACCGTGGTTGGTGAAACAGAAGAGACCGGAACCATGGTTCGTTTCTGGCCAAGTGCTGAAACCTTTAGCCAGACCATTTATAATGTTGATATTCTGGCGCGCCGTTTACGTGAGCTGTCGTTCCTGAATGCCGGTGTACGTATTGTCCTGAAAGATGAGCGTATTAACCTGGAACATATCTATGACTATGAAGGTGGTCTGTCTGAGTTCGTGAAATATATTAACGAAGGCAAAAACCATCTGAATGATATTTTCCATTTTACCGTGCAGGCAGAAAATGGCATTGGAGTTGAAGTTGAAGTTGCGTTGCAATGGAATGATTCTTATCAGGAAAATGTACGCTGCTTTACCAACAATATTCCGCAAAAAGATGGCGGTACCCATTTAGCCGGTTTCCGTGCCGCGTTGACCCGTGGTTTAAACAGCTACATGGAAAACGAAAACCTGCTCAAAAAAGAGAAAGTGGTGGTTTCCGGGGATGACGCACGTGAAGGTTTGACCGCAATTATTTCGGTGAAAGTGCCTGATCCAAAATTCTCTTCACAGACCAAAGAAAAACTGGTGTCGAGTGAGGTAAAACCTGCGGTCGAGCAGGCCATGAATAAATCCTTCTCGGAATATTTACTGGAAAACCCGCAAGCGGCCAAATCGATTGCCGGCAAGATTATTGATGCAGCGCGTGCCCGTGATGCAGCGCGTAAAGCACGTGAAATGACCCGTCGTAAGAGCGCGCTGGATATTGCCGGTTTACCGGGTAAACTGGCCGATTGTCAGGAAAAAGATCCAGCTTTATCTGAACTGTATCTGGTCGAGGGTGACTCTGCGGGTGGTTCAGCCAAGCAAGGCCGTAACCGTAAAATGCAGGCGATTTTACCGCTAAAAGGTAAAATCCTGAACGTGGAACGTGCCCGTTTTGACAAGATGATTTCATCGGCAGAAGTCGGCACCTTGATTACTGCACTGGGCTGCGGAATTGGCCGTGAAGAATATAACCCGGACAAGCTGCGTTATCACAAAATCATTATCATGACCGATGCCGACGTCGATGGTTCGCACATCCGTACCTTGCTGCTGACGTTCTTCTTTCGTCAAATGCCGGAGCTGGTGGAACGTGGTCATATCTATATTGCCCAGCCACCGCTGTACAAGCTGAAAAAAGGTAAGCAGGAACAGTACATTAAAGACAATGAAGCACTGGAAACCTATCTGATTTCCAATGCCATTGATGAACTGGCCCTGCATGTCAGCGCAGATGCACCGGCGATTCGTGGTGAAGCACTGGCTTCGGTGATTGCCGATTATCAGACCTCGCAAAAGAGCCTGAGCCGTTTAACCTTGCGTTATCCAGCCAGCCTGTTAGATGGTTTGCTGGCACAAGAGGCGTTCAAGCTGGATCAGGCGCATGATCTGGATTATGTACAGGCTTGGGGTGAGCAGCTGTGTGCCTATATCGCGGCCACTCAAAGCAGTTTACGTCCTGAACTCAGCATCGAAACCTTTGACAAAGAAGATGCGGAAGGACAGAAGTCTGCGATTTACTGGCCACGTATTACCATTTATGTGCATAACCTGCCACATGCCTATTTGCTGGATGCCGGTTTACTCGGTTCGGGTGAGTACGCACGTTTGCTGAAGAACTCGAAGAGCTGGTTTAGCCTGATTGAAGAAGGCGCGTACTTGCAAAAAGGCGAGCGCAAGATTCAGGTCAACAGCTTCCATCAGGTCTGGCAGCATATTCTGCAGGACTCACGCCGCGGCATGATGATCCAGCGTTATAAAGGTCTGGGTGAAATGAATGCCGAGCAGCTTTGGGAAACCACCATGGACCCGGAAAACCGTCATATGCTGCAGGTGACCATTGAAGATGCGATTGAAGCAGATCGGATGTTCTCATGTTTAATGGGCGATGATGTGGAACCACGTCGTGCTTTTATTGAAGAGAACGCCCTGAATGCCGATATTGATGCCTAAGGGCATGATTTAAAAAAAGCGCCTGCGGGCGCTTTTTTGTTGGCGCGATGGATTAGGGCGTGAGAATAATTTTGCGGCAATCCTGTTCGCGTTGATCAAAAATACGATAGCCCTCGGCAGCATCGGCCAGTTTCATACGGTGGGTAATAATCACTTCGGGGGACAGGTCGCCATTTTCAATCCGTTCCAGTAATTCGGGCAGGTAACGATGCACATGGGTCTGGCCCATCTTGAAGGTCAGGCCTTTATCAAAGGCATCACCGAACAGGAAACCGTGAATTGGACCGGCATAGACGCCCGGCACACTGACCACGCCGCCACGGCGCACTGCGGCAATACACTGGCGCAGGGCAAAGCCGCTGGAGCCTTCCAGTTTCAGGTTGGTCATCACGGTTTCAATCATGCTGCCTTTGGCTTCAAAACCAATTGCATCAATGACCGCATCGACACCCCGATGGCCGGGAGTATTGTCAATAATAAACTCGGCCGCATCCATTTCATCAAAATTGACTGGAATCGCGCCATAGGTTTCATGGGCAAACTGCAGCCGGTAATGGTGATGATCGACCATAAAAATCTGTTCAGCGCCAAGCATCCGTGCACAGGCCGCTGACAGTAATCCCACTGGTCCGGCACCATAAATGGCTACACTGGAGCCTTTGCCAATTTGTGCATTGGTCACCGCCTGCCATGCGGTTGGCAGAATATCGGTCAGGAATAGCACTTTTTCATCTGGCAGTGAACCGGGAACTTTAAAAGGACCGATATTGCCTTTGGGGATTCGCACATAATCGGCCTGTCCACCCGGCACGCCGCCATAAAGATGACTGTAGCCAAACAGCGCTGCACCCGGTGGAATCTGTTTTTTGTTCAGAATGGCGCCGCGGCCCGTATTGGTATTTTCACAGGAAGCGGTCAGCTCATGTTCACAGAAAAAGCAGTGACCGCAGGCAATTACAAAGGGAATAATTACCCGGTCGCCTTTTTTTACCGCTGTGACCTCGGGGCCGACTTCTTCGACCACGCCCATAAATTCATGTCCAAAAATATCGCCGTGTTCTGTGGCCGGAATTTTACCGCGATATAAATGCAGATCTGAGCCACAAATGGCAGTGGCGGTGACGCGAAGGATGACATCATCCGGTTCCTGAATAATTGGGTCAGGCACCGATTCAACTCTTACATCTCGGGTTCCATGATAGGTTAAGGCACGCATAGAATTTCCTCTCTTGGCTAGCAGAAGGCCAGACCCGCGCATTGAGCCGGCCACATTTCTTCATGATGAGATGCGCGGCTGTAAATTTATGTATAAAAAAACCGGCCAAGCTGTGTGCAAGAGGGCTTTATATTGCAGTTCAGTAAGTGCAATCAGAGCTAAAACGGAGAGGAAAACAGCTATTGGTGAGCATCCTCCTTGATCTTTTTAAAGAAAACAGACGGGCTAAAAAGAGGAGTGATCATAAAGTGGAAATAAAAAAGATAGCCACTGGGGCTATCTTGAGGGGAAGGTTTCGGAAGAAACGGGATTAACTGTTCTGGAATGATTGTTCCAGGGTTTCCAGTTCCATCATCAGTTCCAGCATGGTTTCTTCGACCTGTTCCAGCGTGGCTTTTAAGCTGGTCTGTTCATTCATCAGCTTGAGCAGATCTTCTTTACGCGAAGCTTCATACAGGCTGCTGTCAGCCAGCTGTTCTTCAATACTGGCCAGACGGGGCTGGATTTTTTCAATCTGGCTTTCACATTGTTCAATTTTTTTCCGCAGCGGACGGGTTTCTTCACGGCGCTGCGCCGCCAGTTTGCGCTGTGCTTCTTTATCAACTTTGGCCGGTGCGGCAGTCTTGTTGGTACTTGCGCTGGCCTGTGCCAATGCGGTTTGGGCATTGATCTGCTGCTGACGGGCCTCACGTAACCATTTGGCATAATCCTGCAAATCACCGGAAAATTCAGTACAGCGTCCGGCATGCACCAACAGCAGGTCATCACAGACACTGGCGATTAGCTGACGTTCGTGCGATACCAGTACCACTGCGCCTTCAAAGTCCTGTAAGGCCATGCTCAGGGCATGACGCATGTCTAAATCCAGATGGTTGGTCGGTTCATCCAGAATCAGTACATTCGGGCGCTGCCAGACAATCAGGGCCAAGGCCAGACGGGCGCGTTCACCGCCGGAGAAGCTTTCGCACGGCGTATCCATACGTTCGCCGCTAAAACCAAAACTGCCGAGGAACGAACGTAGGGTGGCTTCACTGATCTGTTTGTCGGCCAGACGTGACAATTGCAGCATCGGGCTGGCCTGCGCATCCAGTGCATCCATCTGATGCTGGGCAAAGTAACCAATATTCAGCAGTTCAGAGGCTTTGCGCTGGCCATTTAAAAGCGCTAAATCACCAACCAGTGATTTAATTAGAGTAGATTTACCGGCGCCGTTCATGCCCAGCAGGCCAATACGCGAGCTTGGGGTAATCTGCAGACTGATTTTGCTGGCAATACTTTTGCCCGGATAGCCAATTTCTGCCTGATCCAGAGTCAGTAAGGGTGAACTCATTTTGGTGGGTTCACGGAAACTGAAGGTAAACGGGGTATCGACATGCGCCGGTGCCAGCAACTGCATTTTTTCCAGCTGTTTAATCCGGCTTTGCGCCTGACGCGCCTTGGTGGCTTTGGCTTTAAAACGGTCAATAAATTTTTGCAGATGTGCGCGGGCTTCAACCTGCTTTTCAAAGGCCTGTTGCTGCTGGGCCAGACGTTCGCTGCGGGTCACTTCAAAGGTCGAGTAATTGCCGGTATATAAGGTCAGTTCCTGATTTTCAATATGCAGGATATGATCGGTCACTGCATCGAGAAAATCGCGGTCATGTGAAATCAGGATTAAAGTGCCTTCATAGGCATTGAGCCAGTCTTCAAGCCATAAAATGGCATCCAGATCCAAGTGGTTGGTTGGCTCATCCAGAAGTAGTAAGTCGGAGCGGCTCATCAGGGTGCGTGCCAGATTTAAACGCATGCGCCATCCACCGGAGAAACTGGAGACATCCAGACGTAGCTGATGTTCCATAAAACCGAGACCGGCCATTAACTGGGCGGCTTTAGATGGGGCAGAATAGCCATGAATTTCATCAAAACGGCCATGTAATTGTGCCAGTTCGCTGTTACTGAGCTGTTCAGGTTGTGCCAGCTGTTTCTGAATCTGCCAGTATTCTTCATCGCCCGATAACACAAAATCCAGCGCCGGCATATCTAGGGCTTTGACTTCCTGGGCCATGTGCGCAACGGTCCAGCCCGATGGACGGGTCAGGCTGCCTTCATCTGCCCCCAGTTCTCCCAATAAGGCGGCAAATAAGGTCGATTTGCCGGCGCCATTGACTCCGGTGAGGCCAACTTTCCAACCCGGATGGATCTGCATGGACGCTTTTTGAAATAAGACACGACCACCACGGCGTAAAGAGACTTGGTCAAATTGAATCATTGGACTCACTAAACTCAGGAACAGAATGCGCCTATTCTAAAGGATGCGCTCTGGAAAACAAAAAGCTGGCGCAGTTTATTTCAGGTGCTACAGCAACACATCGAAAAAAATAATGAAAAAGCGGGCGCCGTGTCATCTATCGGAAAGCGGCTATGCAGGGTTTTTTTATAAAACCAAGCCCGATATATTAAAATTTCTGATAAAAAACAAAAACAAATGTACGGTGACAAAAATGAAAAACGGAGTTTTGTTGTTGTCGACACTGGCCTTGTGTGGCGTCAGTGGCCTGGCTCAGGCCAATCCGCAGGTCTGTGTTTTTGATCTGTTGGGACGGGCCGGAGAATCCTATAAATTGCTGGAAGAATGGGCCTTGGCCAGCAAGCGCTGGGGCAGCAATGTCAGTCTGAAAGCCTATCAGGATGAAGCCCAGGTCGAGCGCGATTTTAAGGCGGGCAAGTGTGATGGTGCCTATATGACCTCAATGCGGGCGCGGCAATACAATAAATTTGCCGGTTCGATTGATGCACTGGGCGGTGTGCCAAGTAATAGCATTGCCCAGAAAGCCATTAGTTATGTGCTGGACCGGCGCAATAACCGCCGTCTGGTGACCCGGATTGGCCAGGAAACCTTTGAAGTGGCTGGCATCGGCCAGATTGGCTCGGCCTATATTTTTGTTAAAGATCGGGCCATGAACTCGGTTGAGCACATCAAAAACCGGAAATTTGCGATTCTGCATTATGATCCGGCACAAAAAATGATGGTGGAGCGGGTCGGTGGTATTGCAGTCGATTCCGATATTTCCAATTTTGTACGCAAGTTTAATCAGGGCGAGGTTGATATTGTGGCCGCACCGGCCTATGCCTTTAAACCGCTGGAAATTGAAAAAGGTTTGGGCACACGCGGTGCCATGATTGATTTTCCGGTGGTCAATGTCACGGCGGACCTGATTATCCGGCCAGAAAAATTCGCAGATGGTTTTGCAGTGCAGTCCCGGCGCTGGTTTGTCCAGCAGATTCCGAAAAACTTTGCCATGGTGAAACGTCTGGAAGCGGAAATTCCAAATAAATACCGCACCCGACTCAGCAAGGAAGATCAGGACAAATACCAGAAACTGCTACGTGATGGCCGCATCGAACTGACCGAAAAAGGCATTTATGATGGCTCAATGATGCGGGTCCTGAAACGGGCACGTTGCACGGTAGAACGTACCAATTTTGAATGTTCACTTGGTGGCGAATAGAGAAAATGGTTATAAGTTTGTAAAAAAGTGGCCGTGATGTGTAAATTTTCACCGCGCTGCCTGAAATTTTTAAGCCATTGAAAATACTGCTGATCTCTGCAATTTGTGGGTTTGAGATCAGCAGCTGTATAAATTGAATTGGTCACGATTTAAAAATATTTGGAGTAAAAGCTCTATTTTTTTAAAAACAAGTTGCTTAATATTCAGCAAGTGTATGGACACTCTTGATGAAAGACGATTCTGTAAGGACAAATACAATGAAAAAAACAATTCTCGCGCTTTCTGCACTGGCTACTTTGGGTATGGCCAGCAATGCTCAGGCAGCCAAGGTCGATGTATGTATCTTCGATTTACTCGGCAAATCTGGTGAATCTTATCAAATGGCCCAGGAATGGGCGCTGGCTGCAAAAGGCTGGGGCGCAGACATTAACCTGATTCCCCGTCAGGATGAAGCCGTGGCCGATAATGACTTTAAAGCTGGCAAATGTGATGCGGTTTTCCTGACTGCGATGCGTGCCCGTCAGTACAATAAATTTGCCGGTTCAATTGATGCGCTGGGCGGTGTGCCAAGCAATGCCATTGCCCAACGTGCAATTACCTTTGCACTGGACAAACGTAATGCCGGCAAAATGGTCACCAATCTGGGGGGGAAAAAATATGAGGTGGCGGGAATTGCACCTTTAGGTTCAGCCTTTATTTTTGTCCGTGACAAGAATATTGATTCAATTGAAAAAGCTGCCGGCAAGAAATTTGCGGTACTGGGCTATGACGATGCACAAAAAATTATGGTGCAACGTGTCGGTGCTCAGGCGGTAATCTCCGATGTCTCTAACTTTGTGGCGAAATTTAATAATGGCCAGGTCGATATGGTTGGTGCGCCAGCCTATGCCTATAAGCCGCTGGAAATCTATAAAGGCTTGGGCAGCAAAGGCGCCATGTTTAATTTCCCGGTACTGCATGTCACGGCTGATTTAGTAATTAGTCCGGAGAAATTCCCGGCTGGTTTTGGCCAGAAATCGCGTGACTGGTTCTCGAAAAACCTGCCAAAAAGTTTGGGCATGATTAAACGTCTGGAAGCAGGCATTCCAGCCAAATACAAAATGAACCTGAGCGCGGAAGAGAAAACCAAATACCAGAAACTGTTACGTGAAGGGCGGATGGATATGACCAAGCGCGGTATTTATGATGCGTCGATGATGAACGTACTCAAACGTGCCCGCTGTTCTGTCGATAAAGCCAACTTCGAGTGTTCACTGGGCGGTGAATAAGCTTCATTTTTAAGGAAAAACAACCCGGCATCTGTGCCGGGTTGTTGCATCTGGAACCTTGTCACTTGGGCCATTGCAGTTCAGGTCAAATCACGTAAGCTAATCAAAAATAATAGCTTCATCTTTGTCCAAGCCTAAAAAAATAGAGATGAGTTGTTTCATCAAAGGCATACAGACAGGAGGAGCAGGAGAGCGTGATCTCCAAGGGTAAAAAGAACAAGGATGGATGCGCTAAAATAGCTTTTTAAAACATTAAACACGATTCAGTACAACTGAAAACAACAAGAACAGCGATAAAGGAAAGATCAATGAAATATTATGCTCAAGGCATCGCACTGGCTGCAGTGATGGGACTCGGTGCGACTGCAGCACAGGCCAAGCAGACAGTGTGTGTCTTTGATTTGGTGGGAAAAAGTGGTGATGTGTATGCGCTGATGCTGGACTATCAGCTGGCGGCCAAAGCCTGGGGCGCCGATATTGAACTGCGCGTCGGGCAGAATGAAGCGGTAATTGCCGAAGATTTTAAAGCCGGTAAATGTGACGGGATTAGTGTCACCGGTATGCGCGGGCGTCAATTTAACAGCTTTACCGGTTCTCTGGATGCAATTGGTGCAATTCCCGACTTAAATCTGGCGGTCAAAGTCATGCAGGGGCTGGCCAGCCCGAAATTTTCCCGTTTCATGACTCAGGGCCAGTATGAAGTGGCAGGTGTAGTGCCTGTTGGTGATGCCTTTTTAATGGTCAATGACCGCAGCATTAATACTGTGGCCAAAGCTGCCGGTAAAAAAATTGCGGTCCTGGATTATGACCAGGCACAAAAAATTATGGTGCAGCAGATTGGTGCGCAGGCGGTCAGTTCCGATGTCACCAACTTCGGCAGCAAGTTTAATAATGGTCAGGTCGATATTATTGGTGCACCGGCCGCCGTGTTTAAGCCGCTAGAGCTGCATAAGGGCCTGGGCAGTAAAGGCGCGATTGTGAATTATCCGATTTTACAGGTAACTGGCAATATTATTATTCGCCCGAACAAGTTCCCGGCCGGTTTTGGCCAGAAATCACGGGAATGGGTCAAAGGTCAATTGCCACGTGCCTTTAACATCTTGGGTAAAATGAAAGCCGATATTCCACAAAAATACTGGATGAATATTCCGGCAGCCGACAAACCGGGCTATCAGAAGATGATGCGTGAGGCACGGATTGACTTGACCAAACGAGGTATTTATGACAAACGCATGATGAAGCTGCTGTGGCAATTCCGCTGTAAGCAGGACCCGAAAAACTTCGAATGCGGCCTGCAGGATGAGAATTACAAATAATCCTGATAAAATTAGTCTGAATTGACTTTGAATTGAACATGACTGACCATATATTGGGTATGTTATACTTGATATGTGGTCTTTTCTGTTAAAAGACATTTGAATCGAACGAGGAATCCGACATGAATGCCCAAGCCCTTGTGCTGACTGACAATGCTGCGAACAAAGTACGCCAATTGCGTGACAGTGAAGGCAACCAAGATTTAATGTTACGCGTTTATGTGACCGGTGGTGGTTGTTCGGGCTTCTCTTACGGCTTTAACTTTGCTGAAAGCATGAATGAAGATGATGCTGAATTCGTGAATGGTGACGTAAAAATGCTGGTCGATTCACTTAGCTATCAATATCTGGTCGGTTCAGTGGTGGACTATTTAGAAGGTCTGGAAGGTTCACGTTTTGTGGTTCAAAATCCGAATGCCACGACTACGTGTGGCTGTGGTTCTTCTTTCTCGATTTAAGCAGAATTTTAAAATACTCAGCCCTCTATTTTGAGGGCTTTTTGAATATCTTTTTTAATACAAAGAGATTGGCCTAGACTGCGGTCAATGTTCCTAAAATCCGGTAGCCTTTGGCCCCAGTCACAGCCGGGAAATTGCCACTTTGCTGGTTCAGAAAACGCATCGCCAACCAGGCAAAAGCAGTGGCTTCCACCCAGGTCGGGTTAATACCTAAATCCGCCGTGGTCTGTACACTCCACTCATGTTTGCGTAAGCGCCAGCGCAGCTGTTCCAGTAAATAGGAATTATAGGCACCGCCCCCACAAACATAGACTTCACCGGTGTCCATGCCCGAGCGGTAAATGGCTTTTTTAATCGCCCGAGTAGTCAGCTTTAACAAGGTGGCCTGCACATTTTCCGGGGTATCTTCCAGTTCCTGATAGGCTAGGTCATTGCGCCAGTCGGCAATCTGTTCATCCAGCCATTCCAGGTTGAAATCTTCACGGCCAGTACTTTTTGGCGGCTCTTTGGAAAAATATTCATGTGCCTGCAGACGGTCCAGCAGGCTGCGAATTGGCTGGCCATAAGCCGCCCAGTTGCCGTTTTCATCATAAGGCTGGCCGGTGTAGCGTTCACACCAGGCATCCATCAGGATATTGGCCGGGCCGGTATCAAAACCATAGACTTTTTCCGGCTGTCCGGCAGGCAACATGCTGACATTGGCAATCCCGCCCAAATTCAGAATCACCCGGTGGATGCTGTCATGCTGGAACACATCCTGATGAAAAGCTGGTACCAAAGGGGCACCTTGTCCACCGGCAGCCATATCACGCCGGCGGAAATCCGAGACCACCGGCAGCTGGGTTATTTCGGTAATAATATTTGGATCACCAATTTGCAGGGTAAAGCCATGTTCAGGCCGGTGGCGGATGGTCTGGCCATGTGAACCAATGGCACGAATCTGGCTGCGATCAAGCTGGTGTTCTTCAATCAGGCGGTTAATGCCATGTCCAATCATTTGCGCCAGCGCCACATCGGCCTTGCCCATCCGGTCAATTTCATTGTCATCCGGCAGGGTCAGGGCCATCAGTTCATCGCGTAAATCGGGATCGAAGCTCAGGGTCAGGGTGGCATGAAGCTGTAAAGGATCAAAAGAAGCAGCAACAATATCGACACCATCCATACTTGTGCCGGTCATTACTCCAATATAGATCGCTGTCATGGTTATTCTTAAGCCTGCAATGTGCTGAAAAAGTGTTAGTATATCGCACAAATTGAATAACTGATGTGTTTGGGTTTTGTGATGTCAAATTTCTTGCCAGCTGAAGAACAACTTGCCCTCATCCAACGAGGTACGCATGAAATTATTTCTGAAGAAGATCTTCTAAAGAAATTAAAAGAGAACCGTCCTTTAAAAATTAAAGCGGGCTTTGACCCGACTGCACCTGACCTGCATTTGGGTCATACGGTTTTAATTAACAAGCTGAAAGTGTTCCAGGATTTGGGGCACGAGGTCTTCTTCCTGATTGGTGACTATACTGCCATGATTGGTGACCCGACCGGTAAGAGCGCGACCCGTCCGCCGTTGTCACGCGAGCAGGTACTGGAAAATGCCAAAACCTATCAGGAACAGGTGTTCAAGATTCTCGATCCAAACAAAACCAAAGTGGTGTTTAACTCGGAATGGTTTGCTAGTAAAACAGCGGCCGATTTAATTCAACTGGCCTCACAGCAAACCGTGGCGCGTATGCTGGAGCGTGATGACTTCACCAAGCGTTATAACAATCAGCAACCAATTGCGATTCACGAATTCCTGTATCCGCTGGTACAAGGCTATGACTCGGTGGCTTTAGAAGCTGACGTAGAGTTGGGTGGCACCGACCAGACCTTTAACCTGCTAATGGGCCGTACCTTACAGGGCCGTTATAACCAGGAAGCACAGGTGTGTATTACCGTGCCAATTCTGGAAGGTTTAGATGGCGTCAACAAGATGTCGAAATCATTAGGCAACTATATTGGTGTATTTGATGCCCCAGGCGCGATGTATCAAAAAGTGCTGTCTATGCCGGATTCACTGATTGAGCGTTATTTTGACCTGCTCAGCTTCAAGTCTGTGGCAGAAATCCAGCAGTTACTGAAAGAAGTGGCTGAAGGCCGTAACCCGCAGGATGTGAAAAAGATTCTGGCGCTGGAACTGGTCGAGCGTTTCCACGGTGCGGAAGCTGCAGCCAATGCGCATAAAGGTGCCGGTAACCTGATTACCGAAGGTGAATTGCCAGAAGGTACACCAGAAGTGACCATTTCACGTGGCGAATATGGCGGCGAGATTTTCATTGCTTCTATTTTACGTGCAGCAGGTTTAACCAAAAACGCGGCACAGGCTAAAGATGCTGTCGGTCGTGGTGCAGTGAAAGTTGATTGGCAACCAGTCGATGCCTCATTCTCGGTAAAAGAAAACGTGACCTTGATTGTGCAGGCCAGTAAAAAGGCCATTGCCAAAGTCACCTTTACCGACTAAAAATGCAGTTAAGTAGTTGAATTAAAAAGCAGGCTTCGGTCCATTGCTGTCCCACAATTTTTCACAAGAGGAAGCTCATTTGAGCTTCCTCTTGTTTTATGGGTATTTTATCGGGTGAAAATAAAGCTTTTAAAGTTCTTCTTTCAAACAAATTCACTTGAATTATTCTGAGTAAACGTTGAACTGTCCAACCTGTTTTCCCTAAATGTTGAGCGAAACTCACCAATAAATAGGCGATCATCGCAATCCAGATTTGTGTCTGAATTGCGTTCCTGCTGCGGCCTAGAAACGCTTTTAATTTGAGATTCTGCTTAATCGCCTTAAAGAACAGCTCAACTTTCCAACGATCTTTATAAATCGCCGCAATGGTGGAGGCGGCTAAATGAAAGTTATTGCTGAGAAAGCTAAAGTGCTTGCCACTTTGCTGATCTCTATATTCAATTCTTCTTAACACTGGGGCTTTTCTTTTTAGGGCATGTGCGCTATTCAGCTGAATGGTTTCATCTTTTAGAATACCTTTGGATTCAAGCACTGGATGTTGCTGGATCACCTGATACACAGATTTAGGCCTAAAACGTGTGACAAATCCAATGTTTTGAGCAGTCAGATTTGCATACCATTGGTAATCGACATAGCCTTTATCAAAAACTACAATGCTGCCAGCAGGAAACTGGAATTTGCGGCCTTGTACCATGTCATTTTCTTTGCCATTTTCAACTGCAACAAACTCAGGAATATCATTGCTGTGATTCAATCCTATACTGAGTTTCATGCTGGCTTTTGAGTCGTGAACTTTGGCCCATTCACATAAGGAAAGCGACAGGTCAATATGACTGGCATCCAAGGAATACAAGGGATTCTTAAAGCGAAATTTATGAGCTACTTTTGAGTGTTCATAGTATTTAAGCAACTTGTAAAATAGCTGTTGATACAAGGCAGCAGGCTGCTGCTCATTGATTCGTGCCAGCGTGCTTCGGGGAATAGACTTTGCTCCGAGATGACTCAGCTTTTCCTGTTGGCACTCCAAATTGGATTGAATATCTCTCAGACTTTGCCTACAAGAGAATTGAGACATCAATATGGCAATAAACTGATCCCACCGGGAAGCCGCTCTAAATTTCTGTCCAACATGGTGTACTTTAGTAAGTTGTTCAAAATCCTGTCGCACAACAGGTTTAATTAGCTCATGAAATACGGTATTCTGATGTGACAAAACCTGAATCCTGGTCGTTAAAGTGTTTGTTTGCACTCATATTTTAACTGTTAGGACTCAGGTTTTTTATTTAAAGCAAACTATGGGACAGCAGTGGGCTTCGGTCTGCTTTTTTTATGATATTGCTTATAAGATATTTAAATATTTAAATTTAAAAAAAACCTTATAAAAACAAGAATTAAATTTTTCCGATTGTCTTGATTTTGTCATATTTTATGTTTAAGATTTATCCGTCTAAATATGTGGTGTCTACATATCTAGAGGGTAAATTGCTATTTGATGACGTTTCATCCCCAAGAAGCGCGGAAATAGCCGAAAATAATAATGACAATAACATATGGATCCGTAAAAGATTCAACTCCGAGGGAGAGATTTTGGGAGAGATCTCTTTCTTTTTTTTATCCAAAATTTAGCCTTTGACCTGAAAAAAGCGGTTTTTTGAGCAGCTGGAGCGGTGTCTGCCCATGGTTGCCCGCTGCAAAAATCCGGCGTATAAATAAATCCGGATCATCATTTCCATATAAAAAATAAACTCGAGCCAGAGGGAGCGCATGTATTCCTATAATACCGATACTCATGATCAGCAGCTGGATGCCATTTTACGTTTCCTGTTTGAATATCAGCCGCAAAGTGAAAAGCAGTTTGCCTATCAACCGGTCAAGACGCTGTTTGAGCAATTAGAGCTGTCGGCCATGTATCAGCTATTTGCCCTGATTCACGAGCAACTGCCGCGCAAAGCCAGACTACTGTTTGCGGCCGAAGATTATCGCGGTAAACAGGCACTGGTCTTAGAGGTCATGCAGCATATTCGCGAACGGGTTTAACTATTGTCATGAAATCTTGATCGTTTTTTCATCTTCCTTACATGTTCAGGCCACAGACTCAATCAGACAATTCCAATTAAAACACTGAGTCTCAGGGTAATTGCCAGATGAATATATTGAATAAAAAAACCATATTATCAATAGCCTGTCTTTCTGTTTTTATGACAGCCTGCGGGGATAATGACCGTCATACTGCTGCACCGACGCCAGTAGTCGAGGGCAAAGCCGTTGAACTGAATATTCTGCATATCAATGACCATCACTCCCATTTAGATGAAGAGCACTGGAACTTTAGCCTGGCACAAGGGGCTGAGGAAGAAAATTATAGCGTCAGCCGGGGTGGTTTTGCCCGTGTCGCCGGTTTAATCAACCGTCTGGCAGAGGAATATCCGAATGTGATCAAACTACACAGTGGGGATGCGATTACTGGCGATCTATACTTTAACCTTTCTGAAGGTAAGGCCGATGCAGATGCCATGAATACGGTCTGCTTTGACAGTTTTGTGCTGGGTAACCATGAATTTGATGCCAAAGATACAGGCCTACAGAAATTTATTAACTATCTGGATGCCGGTAACTGTGCCACACCAACCCGTATTGTGTCGGCCAATGTGAATTTCGGCTCATCTTCGCCGCTGTATCAGACTCAGCGCATTGAAAAGTCTTTTATATTTGAACGTGACGGTGAAAAGTTTGCCATTATTGGTCTGACCATTGCCGACAAAACCAAAAATGCCTCTCAGCCGAACAGTGACACTACGTTTGCCAATGAAATTGAAGCGGCTCAACAGGAAATTGATCGCCTGAAAGCTCAGGGTATTCACAAGATTATCCTGCAAACCCATACCGGTTTTGCCCTGGATCAGCAACTGGCTGCGGCTTTAACTGATGTTGATGTAATTGTTGGCGGTGATTCACATACCTTATTAGGTCCGGACAGTTTAGAGGCGGTCGGCCTGAGTCCGAGTGGTGCATATCCGACCCAAGCGCGAAATAAAGATGGTGATCTGGTCTGTATTGCCCAGGCCTGGCAGTACAGCTATGTAGTGGGTGATTTAAAGGTCAGGTTCAATCCGCAAGGTCAGGTGGAACAGTGTAGTGGTACACCGCACATTTTAGTGGGCGATGACTTTAAGCGTGAAAATACCGAGAGCAAACAGTTTGAAGCCTTAAATGCAACCGAACAGGCGGCGCTGCTGGAGCGTTTTAAAGCGGCGAATATTCCGATGCAGGTGGTCAGCCCATATACCGCGACCTTAAATGTGCTGCTGCCATATCAACAACAGAAACAGAATTTTGCCAGCACGGTGGTGGCTCAGGCAACCGATAACCTGTGTTTACGCCGTGTACCGGGGACGCAGCGCGATACCAGCCGTTCTAGTCTGGGCGATATCTGTAACCAGAATCCGCATGTCATTGCTCATGGCGGCGATATTCAGCAGATGATTGCCGAAGCCTTCTTGCAACAAGGTAAAGTGTACTTTGATGCCGATCTGTCATTCCAGAATGGTGGCGGGGTGCGTGTAGATGTCGCAGCAGGTCCAGTTACGGTTGAGAAAATCTATCAGGTACTGCCATTTAAAAATACACTGGTCCGTCTGGATATGACCGGTGCAGAAATTAAAGCCACGCTGGAAGATGCGATTAGCGGTGTGGTTGAGCAGAGAAATACCGGCAGTTATCCATATACTGGTGGTTTACGTTGGCAGGTAGATTTAACCCAGGCCAAAGGGCAGCGTATTAGCCAGCTGGAAGTGCGTAATGCAAGCGGTAGTTATGAAGCACTGGTCTTGGATCGAACCTATAAAGTGGTGACTATCGACTTCCTGGCCAATGGACAGGACTACTATAGCAGCATGAAAGAGGTGACAGGCGAGCGCCGTATGGATGTGGGCCTCGATTATGCCGAAGCGTTTTTACAGTATGCCGAGCGTTTACCGGGAACAACCGGACAAAAATCGCTCGGTAAATTGCCAACAGCGGATTACAGCACGCAGAAATTTACTGAATAAGATAAAAAGAAAGCCAGCAAAAAATCCCGTTCGTGGGATTTTTTCTTTTGAATTGTGCAAAAAATAAGTGAAAAACCGGTTTTTTTAGCCGTTTCGTAGAAAAAAGATACATACGTGAAAAATAAAGTGAATTGGGGCTTGCAATGATTCTGAAATCCTCTAGAATGCACCCCATACCGACGAGATACACGGAGATGAACGAAGCGGATCGCTGAGTTGTCAAGTGTTTTGAGTCCAGCTTCTGGCACTGACGAGGTGTTGGAAAGATCATTAAGAGATTATGAAGAACAACTTGTGTGGATTTTTACTGGTTGATTAATCGAAATTATTTTCATTAATTGATTGGTTTAAATTACTCGAAGTTTATTTGAGCGAAATTTAAGTCAGAAAATTGATGAGCCAGATTTGGTCACTTCGAATAAAGTGACAAAATGATTTTAACTGAAGAGTTTGATCATGGCTCAGATTGAACGCTGGCGGCAGGCTTAACACATGCAAGTCGAGCGGAGCGAGGGTGCTTGCACCTTAGCTTAGCGGCGGACGGGTGAGTAATGCTTAGGAATCTGCCTATTAGTGGGGGACAACATTCCGAAAGGGATGCTAATACCGCATACGCCCTACGGGGGAAAGCAGGGGATCTTCGGACCTTGCGCTAATAGATGAGCCTAAGTCGGATTAGCTAGTTGGTGGGGTAAAGGCCTACCAAGGCGACGATCTGTAGCGGGTCTGAGAGGATGATCCGCCACACTGGGACTGAGACACGGCCCAGACTCCTACGGGAGGCAGCAGTGGGGAATATTGGACAATGGGGGGAACCCTGATCCAGCCATGCCGCGTGTGTGAAGAAGGCCTTTTGGTTGTAAAGCACTTTAAGCGAGGAGGAGGCGCTCTAGGATAATACCCTAGATGCGTGGACGTTACTCGCAGAATAAGCACCGGCTAACTCTGTGCCAGCAGCCGCGGTAATACAGAGGGTGCGAGCGTTAATCGGATTTACTGGGCGTAAAGCGCGCGTAGGTGGCTAATTAAGTCAAATGTGAAATCCCCGAGCTTAACTTGGGAATTGCATTCGATACTGGTTAGCTAGAGTATGGGAGAGGATGGTAGAATTCCAGGTGTAGCGGTGAAATGCGTAGAGATCTGGAGGAATACCGATGGCGAAGGCAGCCATCTGGCCTAATACTGACACTGAGGTGCGAAAGCATGGGGAGCAAACAGGATTAGATACCCTGGTAGTCCATGCCGTAAACGATGTCTACTAGCCGTTGGGGCCTTTGAGGCTTTAGTGGCGCAGCTAACGCGATAAGTAGACCGCCTGGGGAGTACGGTCGCAAGACTAAAACTCAAATGAATTGACGGGGGCCCGCACAAGCGGTGGAGCATGTGGTTTAATTCGATGCAACGCGAAGAACCTTACCTGGCCTTGACATACAGAGAACTTTCCAGAGATGGATTGGTGCCTTCGGGAACTCTGATACAGGTGCTGCATGGCTGTCGTCAGCTCGTGTCGTGAGATGTTGGGTTAAGTCCCGCAACGAGCGCAACCCTTTTCCTTACTTGCCAGCATTTCGGATGGGAACTTTAAGGATACTGCCAGTGACAAACTGGAGGAAGGCGGGGACGACGTCAAGTCATCATGGCCCTTACGGCCAGGGCTACACACGTGCTACAATGGTCGGTACAAAGGGTTGCTACACAGCGATGTGATGCTAATCTCAAAAAGCCGATCGTAGTCCGGATTGGAGTCTGCAACTCGACTCCATGAAGTCGGAATCGCTAGTAATCGCGGATCAGAATGCCGCGGTGAATACGTTCCCGGGCCTTGTACACACCGCCCGTCACACCATGGGAGTTTGTTGCACCAGAAGTAGGTAGTCTAACCTTAGGGAGGACGCTTACCACGGTGTGGCCGATGACTGGGGTGAAGTCGTAACAAGGTAGCCGTAGGGGAACCTGCGGCTGGATCACCTCCTTAACGAAAGATTGACGATTAGTAAGAATCCACAACAAGTTGTTCTTCATGACGATGTATCTGAGGGTCTGTAGCTCAGTTGGTTAGAGCACACGCTTGATAAGCGTGGGGTCACAAGTTCAAGTCTTGTCAGACCCACCACTAACGACAAGCAAGCAATTGCAGAGCGAATAGAAATCAGAACATTGACTTATTGATAAGCTGGGGACTTAGCTTAGTTGGTAGAGCGCCTGCTTTGCACGCAGGAGGTCAGGAGTTCGACTCTCCTAGTCTCCACCACACATTGCTACGCAATGTGTAGATAGCTAAATAGCTAAGAAACAAGCAAACGAACAGATAGCTTATAGAGCTTAGTGAGAAGATTGTGTAGAATGCGCAACTCTTATTAATCTCTGTGATTTATCACAGTTGACTGCAGTCCGACGAGGATGCAGTGAATCATTAACAGATTGGCAAAATTGAGTCTGAAATAAATTGTTCACTCAATCAATATACGTTAACGCGTTGTTATGACGGGTTGATGAACGTAGATTGAATTGAGAACTAGCAAATTAACTGAATCAAGCGTTTTGGTATATGAATTTAGATTGAAGCTGTACGGTGCTTAAGTGCACGAGACTTCGAACTGTAGATTAAATAGATAATTGATTATTTATTTAATTGTCTTAATCCTACTTGTAGGGATTAACGACTGTTTGGGGTTGTATAGTCAAGTAATTAAGTGCATGTGGTGGATGCCTTGGCAGTCAGAGGCGAAGAAAGACGTGATAGCCTGCGAAAAGCTCCGGGGAGGCGGCAAATATCCTTTGATCCGGAGATGTCTGAATGGGGAAACCCACTTACCATAAGGTAGGTATCAATACATGAATACATAGTGTATTGAGGCGAACGAGGGGAAGTGAAACATCTCAGTACCCTTAGGAAAAGAAATCAATTGAGATTCCCTCAGTAGCGGCGAGCGAAAGGGGAACAGCCCATTAAGTTATGTGTGTTTTAGTGGAATGCTCTGGGAAGTGCAACCATAGTGGGTGATAGTCCTGTACACGAAAGGGCACACATAATGATGACGAGTAGGGCGAGGCACGTGAAACCTTGTCTGAATATGGGGGGACCATCCTCCAAGGCTAAATACTCCTGACTGACCGATAGTGAACCAGTACCGTGAGGGAAAGGCGAAAAGAACCCCTGTGAGGGGAGTGAAATAGATCCTGAAACCGCATGCATACAAGCAGTGGGAGCCACTTTGTGATGTGACTGCGTACCTTTTGTATAATGGGTCAGCGACTTACATTCAGTAGCAAGGTTAACCGCATAGGGGAGCCGTAGGGAAACCGAGTCTTAATAGGGCGTATAGTTGCTGGGTGTAGACCCGAAACCAGGCGATCTATCCATGAGCAGGTTGAAGGTTGGGTAACACTAACTGGAGGACCGAACCCACTGTCGTTGAAAAGCCAGGGGATGACTTGTGGATAGGGGTGAAAGGCTAATCAAGCCTGGTGATAGCTGGTTCTCCCCGAAAGCTATTTAGGTAGCGCCTCGGACGAATACCATTGGGGGTAGAGCACTGTTTCGGCTAGGGGGTCATCCCGACTTACCAAACCGATGCAAACTCCGAATACCGATGAGTACTATCCGGGAGACAGACTGCGGGTGCTAACGTCCGTAGTCAAGAGGAAAACAATCCAGACCGCCAGCTAAGGCCCCAAAATCATAGTTAAGTGGGAAACGATGTGGGAAGGCATAGACAGCTAGGAGGTTGGCTTAGAAGCAGCCACCCTTTAAAGAAAGCGTAATAGCTCACTAGTCGAGTCGGCCTGCGCGGAAGATGTAACGGGGCTAAAACTATGTGCCGAAGCTGCGGATGTATACATTGTATACGTGGTAGGGGAGCGTTCTGTAAGCCGATGAAGGTGGATTGAGAAGTCTGCTGGAGGTATCAGAAGTGCGAATGCTGACGTGAGTAACGACAAAACGGGTGAAAAACCCGTTCGCTGAAAGACCAAGGGTTCCAGTCCAACGTTAATCGGGGCTGGGTGAGTCGACCCCTAAGGCGAGGCCGAGAGGCGTAGTCGATGGGAAATTGGTTAATATTCCAATACTTCAGTGTAATGCGATGAGAGGACGGAGAAGGTTAAGTCAGCCTGGCGTTGGTTGTCCAGGTGGAAGGCTGTAGGCATGCATCTTAGGCAAATCCGGGGTGCTCTATGCTGAGAGCTGATAGCAAGCTAGTTTACTAGCGAAGTGGCTGATACCATGCTTCCAGGAAAAGTCTCTAAGCTTCAGTTACACTGGAATCGTACCCGAAACCGACACAGGTGGTCAGGTCGAGTAGACCAAAGCGCTTGAGAGAACTCTGCTGAAGGAACTAGGCAAAATGGTACCGTAACTTCGGGAGAAGGTACGCTGTTGACGGTGATGGGACTTGCTCCCTGAGCGGTTGACAGCCGCAGAAACCAGGCCGCTGCAACTGTTTATTAAAAACATAGCACTCTGCAAACACGAAAGTGGACGTATAGGGTGTGATGCCTGCCCGGTGCTGGAAGGTTAATTGATGGGGTTAGCGTAAGCGAAGCTCTTGATCGAAGCCCCAGTAAACGGCGGCCGTAACTATAACGGTCCTAAGGTAGCGAAATTCCTTGTCGGGTAAGTTCCGACCTGCACGAATGGCATAATGATGGCGGCGCTGTCTCCAGCAGAGGCTCAGTGAAATCGAAATCGCTGTGAAGATGCAGTGTACCCGCGGCTAGACGGAAAGACCCCGTGAACCTTTACTGCAGCTTGACATTGAACTTTGACCTTACTTGTGTAGGATAGGTGGGAGGCTTTGAAGTTGGAACGCCAGTTCCAATGGAGCCGTCCTTGAAATACCACCCTGGTAATGTTGAGGTTCTAACTCTGTCCCGTGATCCGGGACGAGGACCATGTCTGGTGGGTAGTTTGACTGGGGCGGTCTCCTCCTAAAGAGTAACGGAGGAGTACGAAGGTGCGCTCAGCGTGGTCGGAAATCACGCGTAGAGTATAAAGGCAAAAGCGCGCTTAACTGCGAGACCCACAAGTCGAGCAGGTACGAAAGTAGGTCTTAGTGATCCGGTGGTTCTGTATGGAAGGGCCATCGCTCAACGGATAAAAGGTACTCTGGGGATAACAGGCTGATACCGCCCAAGAGTTCATATCGACGGCGGTGTTTGGCACCTCGATGTCGGCTCATCTCATCCTGGGGCTGAAGCAGGTCCCAAGGGTATGGCTGTTCGCCATTTAAAGAGGTACGCGAGCTGGGTTTAGAACGTCGTGAGACAGTTCGGTCCCTATCTACCGTGGGCGCTGGAAATTTGAGAGGATCTGCTCCTAGTACGAGAGGACCAGAGTGGACGAACCTCTGGTGTACCGGTTGTGACGCCAGTCGCATCGCCGGGTAGCTATGTTCGGAAGGGATAACCGCTGAAAGCATCTAAGCGGGAAGCCTACCTCAAGATAAGATTTCCCTAGGA
>NZ_KB850046.1:1384951-1758074 GCF_000369465.1 Acinetobacter sp. CIP 53.82
ACAAAGTAAGGCATTACATGCAAAAGCATCAAGCTTAAGCAAAGTAACTAAGACCCGAACAAGTCCATAACAGTTGTGCTGGCGACAATAGCAAGAGTGAACCACCTGATCCCTTCCCGAACTCAGAAGTGAAACCTCTTAGCGCTGATGGTAGTGTGGGGTTACCCATGTGAGAGTAAGTCATCGCCAGCTCATTATTCAAAATCCCCCAAGCAAAAGCGAGGGGGATTTTTTTATGGGCGTAATTTCTAGTTTCTACATCTACGACTTGGATAGTATTTTTCTGGCTTTATGACACAATTTTTACATTTATTTGCAAATTTGTGTGGTAGAAGTTGTCATTTAAGCCTGTCTTAAAAATTGCAATGATGAAGCTTTTATTTCACTGTTTTGTAATATAAAAATTTTAAAAAATAGAATAAGTTTCCACTAATTGTAAAATTTATAACTAAATTTTCTGCTCTGAAATTGAGCTTTATTGCTAAATCAAATCTGATTTTTAAGAAAAATTTATCATTTAGACCTTTTATCCATAGACAAAAAATGAATAATCATTCATTTTGTAGACAAAAGTGAATGATTGTTCATTTTTTCATATTAAGAATAAAATCTCACAATTGGAGGTGAGGATTAATGACAGCAACAACAATGAATGTGAATGCTGTAGTGGACAAGGCAAAGTTCAAACCTTTTCATTTAAACGTCGTACTCTGGTGTTTATTTGTAGTCATCTTTGACGGTTATGACCTGGCGATTAATGGCGTAGCCCTACCACTACTGATGCAAGAATGGAATATGACTGCTGTGCAAGCAGGCATGTTGGCCAGTACTGCCCTGGCCGGAATGATGTTCGGTGCCATGTTTTTTGGCATGCTGGCCGATAAGATTGGCCGTAAAAATGTCATTTTAATTTGTGTGACCTTATTTAGCGGTTTTACCTTCTGGGGCGGTTTCGCATCTAACCCGACTGAATTCGGAATTTTGCGCTTTATTGCAGGTTTAGGAATTGGCGGAGTATTACCGAATCTAGTGGCCTTAACCTCTGAATATGCACCACAAAAACTGCGCAGTACCTTGGTGACGACCATGTTTAGTGGTTATGCGGTCGGCGGTATTATGGCTGCATTACTGGGTGCCTGGTTAACTCCAAGTTTTGGCTGGGAAGTGATGTTTTATATCGCGGGTATTCCACTGTTACTGTTACCGATCTTGTGGAAGTTTTTACCTGAATCATTGACCTTTTTAGTGAAAAAACAGCAGGATGAAAAAGCGCGCCAGATTATCCAGAAAATCACGCCAGAAGAAAAAGTCAGTGCGCAGACTCAACTGGTCTTAAATGAAGTACAGGTGCCGGATGCCTCTATTGCCGCCTTATTTAAGCAAAACCGTGGCATGAGTACCTTATTGTTCTGGTGCTGTTTCTTTATGTGTTTATTGATGGTCTATGCACTGGGCAGCTGGTTACCAAAACTGATGATGGCCGCCGGTTACTCGCTGGGTAGCAGCCTGATGTTCCTGATGTCGATGAATATTGGTGCAGTAATTGGTACCATTGGCGGCGGGATTCTGGCAGACCGTTTCCATTTAAAACCGGTGATTATTGGCATGTTCCTGATGGGGGCTGTAGCGCTGGTTGGATTAGGCTTTAACTCGCCACAACCGGTGATTTACCTACTGGTGGCGCTGGCTGGGGCTTCCGCAATTGGCAGTAGTATTCTGCTATACAGCTTTGTGGCGCAGTATTATCCACTAGCGGTACGTTCAACCGGGATTGGTTGTGCCTCTGCGGTTGGTCGCGTGGGTGCAATTGTCGGCCCGATTATTATTGGGGTGCTATTGGGCATGGAATTACCGCATAAACTGAATTTCTTGGCGGTGGCGATTCCAGCGGTGATTGGTGCAATTGCAGTTGCCCTGATTCGTATCCAGAAAGCCTCTGAGCCGGTTACCGAAACGCCACCGGTGGTGTCCAAGGCCAGTCGCTCTTATAGCTAAACCGATGTAATTCATCTAAACCAACAAAAAGCCTCAGTAGAGGCTTTTTGTTTAAAGGGAAAAAGATGATTTGCCTGGCTTAGAAATGTGCTTCCAGCCCAAGATAAGGACCTTTAAAATCCAGCTGGAGATTATGTTCATCACCTTCGTTTAGCTCCACATCTAGAATGCGGTAACCGGCTTTCAGGCCGACATCGATCAGTAAATTATCAATAAAATTATATTTCAGTTCTGCCTGCGCATCGCTAATGACAGTATCATCAAACTTGGCATAGCTGGCTTCGGCTTTGGCACTTAAACCGGTAAAAGGTAGTTTCACCCCGGCTTCGGCATACAGCATTGGCAAGGTTTCACTGACCTGTTCCACTTCGGTTAAATTCTGCTGCACGGTACCGTCCAGCACCTTGGCACCCACACCAATATCGGCACTGACAATATTGTCCAGAATTTCGTAATAGACAATGAAGTCGGAATAATCGAGGTCGATCCGCTCCATCTTTTCATTCAGAACTTCACGTTCTGATTCTGCCTCAAGTGTGCTGTGCTTGATTTTGACATTCGGCAATAACGGTACTGGATGTTCAACCGCCAAGGCAAAAGACAAACTGGAGTCATCTTTCATCTCGGGCTGGCCCAAGGCACTCGATAAGTCACTGTCATAATGCCAGTAATCGACGCTACCTTTAACACCAATAATATCGGCCTGCGCGGCGCTAAAACAGCCAAGACCGAGGATGAAACACAATGCTGGACGTGTACGCATAAAAATCCCTGTAGAGCTTGTATATTCTCAGAATAAATTTATTGTGGAGGATGGAGCCGGGAAACATCTCGGCGCATCATATCGGGAATTGGTATAAATTGCATTGACGCATCATGCAAAAAATAGAGGACCTGCACATGGCTACGCACACTGATCATCCGCACGATTATCCTTTATATCTGGCTGGACAGCCGCATGTGACCGGCCAGTGGCTAGAGGTCGAAGATAAGTATCTGCAACGCTGTTATGCACGTGTGGCGCTGGCCGATGCAGAGACGCTGGAGCAGGCGATTCAGGCCGCAGTCCAGGCGGAAGCGGCGATGGCGGCATTAAAACCGTTTCAGAAACAGAAAATCCTGCTGCATTGTGTGCAGCGTTTTCAGGAATGCCGGGCCGAGCTCACCGAACTGCTGATTATTGAAGGCGGTAAACCGAAAAGGGCTGCCGCTGCTGAAGTGGAGCGGTTAATCAATACCTTTCAACTGGCTGCGGATGCAGTAACCCAGATGGATCAGGGCCGGATGATGCCATTGGCAGTAACTGCCGCGGCTTGCAGTTATCAGGGCATCAGTAAACAGGTACCGATTGGCGCGGTATCGCTGATCAGTCCATTTAATTTTCCTCTGAATTTAACTGCCCATAAAATTGCACCCGCGATTGCTGCAGGCTGTCCCTTTGTTTTAAAACCGGCCAGCCTAACCCCGATTTCTGCCTTAAAAATTGCCGAGATTCTGGCGGAAACCGATTTACCGGCTGGTGCCTTTTCGGTATTGCCCTGTCCGCGTGAGCAGGCCGATGTGCTGGTCACCGATGACCGCTTTAAACTGCTGAGCTTTACCGGTTCTGATGTGGTGGGCTGGGACATGAAAGCGCGTGCCGGACGTAAAAAGGTCACGCTGGAGCTGGGCGGCAATGCTGCCGTGATGATTGAGGCCGATACCGAAGTCAATGATGCACTGGTTGACCGGCTGATTGGCGGTGCCTATAACCATGCCGGGCAGGTGTGTATTAGTGTGCAGCGTATTCTGGTACATCGCGCGATTTACACACAGCTTAAAGATAAACTGGTCAGCCGTTTGCAGTCATTACGGGCGGCTGATCCGCGGCTGGACAGCGCTTTGGTTGGGCCGATGATTAAAGAGAACGAAGCCGTGCGCCTGAAAAAATGGCTGGATCAGGCCGTAGCAGAAGGCGCGACGATACTGGTGGGCGGTGAACAGCAGGGAGTGATGTTCGAGCCGACATTGCTGGAGCAGGTTTCGCCTCAGTCAGAAATTTACCAGAATGAAGCTTTTGGTCCGGTGGCTATTCTGGAGCCGTATGAACAGTTTGAGCAGGGTATTGAACGGATTAACCAGAGCCGCTTTGGTTTGCAGGCCGGGGTCTATACCCAGAATCTGCAGCAGATGCTATATGCCTGGGACCAGCTGCATGTTGGCGGGGTGATTATTAACGATATTCCATCGTTCCGGGTCGATAACATGCCGTATGGCGGGGTCAAGGATTCGGGGCTGGGACGTGAGGGAATTCAATCGGCAATTCGTGATATGCAGGAAGAACGTTTGCTGGTGATCCATCAACCGGGTTGACGGCTTGGGGTGCATCAAGGGCAAGCTTGAACTTGATGCATTCTCATCTATAGATCACGGCAATCTATTTAAATACAGCATCTGAAGAAAGCATTGAGGGGCGGCGATAGGCATTTTATATCATCGGGTATAAATGACCGTTTAAAGGAACGCAATTGAGTTTTCAGTTTTACTTCATAATATATTCCAAAAAGTTTGGTAATTCATAACCAAAATTGTACAATAAATAAGCTGATTAATTGAGCGGTTGAATCAGGATAGATTATAAAAACCCAAGATTTGGAGCAGAAATTACAGAATAATTTTTTAAAAGTGAGTATTGTTGAACCATATAAAAGGGAGTCTTCACGATGCACTTTAAGCAAGTTTTCGTCATTCACTCCCTGTTTGTCATTTAGAAACTAGTACCCAAAAGGTCAAGGCTAAATCAAACACTCAAGATTAATATTGCATGGTGCTTTTTTGCTTGCGAGAAAACCACATAAAAAGCAGTGAAAAAAGCATCTAGGTTTAGGTGTTTTATGTCAGGAAATCGTGAAAACTGGTCCGCGCGATCAGGCTTTATTATTGCAGCGATTGGTTCAGCTGTAGGCTTGGGGAATATTTGGCGTTTTCCCTATGTGGCTTACGAAAATGGTGGTGGTGCCTTCCTGGTGCCGTATCTGGTGGCAATTTTTGCTGCTGGTTTGCCGTTATTATATTTAGATTACGCGGTCGGACATAAGTTCCGTAAAGCGCCGCCACTGGCGTATAAAAAGCTCATGAACAGCGAGTCCTTGGGCTGGTGGCAGGTGATGGTGACTTTGGTCATCGGGATTTACTATGCCAGCGTTCTGTCCTGGGCCGGTAGTTATATGTACTACGCAATTGGCCAGAAATGGGGGGCAGATACCCAGGCTTTCTTCTTTAATTCCTATTTGCAAAATGGCGAAGGGCTGGCCTTGGGCTTTGTACCGACCTTATTCTTTGGTCTGGTGATTGTCTGGGCAGTGGTGATGTTCATTCTTTACGGTGGCGTACGTCGTGGTGTGGAACTGGCCAATAAAATCTTTATGCCGTTACTGGTGGTACTGTTCACAATTCTGGTGATTCAGGCGATCCGTTTACCGGGCGCAACCGCAGGTTTAAATGCCTTCTTTACCCCGAACTGGGAAGCGATGGGCAACTATAAAGTCTGGCTGGCCGCATTTGGTCATATCTTCTTCTCGCTGTCTGTCGGCTTCGGGATCATGCTGACCTATGCCTCGTATTTAAAGCGTAAAACCAATATGACTGGTTCCGGTGCGGTGGTTGCGCTGGCCAACTCATCTTTTGAAATTCTGGCCGGTATCGGGGTATTTGCGGCTTTGGGCTTTATGGCGTTAAGTTCAGGCTCAACCGTGGAAGAAGTGGTATCTGGCGGTATTGGTCTGGCTTTTATTGCCTTCCCGAAAATTATTTCCAGCATGGGCGCAGGCGGCGACTTATTTGGCTTCCTGTTCTTTGCCTCGTTGACCGTTGCCGGGATTACTTCCATGGTCAGTATTCTGGAAGTGCCGATTTCAGCTTTCCAGGACAAGTTAGGCTGGTCACGTAAAAAATCGGTCAGCATTATTGCCGGTGGTTCTGCCATTGTTTCGACCCTGATTTTCTCGACCCATAGTGCGATTACCTTTGTCGACATCATTGACTACTTTGCCAATAATATTGGTATTGTTGGCGGTGGTTTACTGTCGATTATTCTGGTGTCGTGGTTCCGTCGTCCGTTATTGTCGCAGTTACAGGCGCATATCAACCAGTACTCTAGTATTAAACTGGGTGCCGGCTGGAACTTCCTGTTAACCGTGATTACTCCATTATCATTACTGGTGGCTTTAGGCTTAACTATCAAGTCGATTGTTGCAGAAGGTTATGGCGGTTATCCGGCTGAAATCTTATGGCTGGTGGGTGGCGGTACGCTGGCCCTGTTTATTGTGGGTGCCATTGTACTAAGCTGTCTGAAAGACAAAGTACCGGAAGAGGAGAACTAAGATGAATACTGAAGCGATTATCATGATGATCATCTCGACTGTCCTGCTCTGGGGCGGTTTAATCCTGGCCATGATTCATCTGAGCAAACATCCAGATGAACCAGAGGATTAAGTCTGTGGTACATGCATGTGCAGACTAAGCTGCTGTAAAAAAAGGAACCACCTGAGGGTTCCTTTTTTTATCGTCTAGATTTTTTCGATCCGGCAATAATAGAAGCCATCGCCGCGTCCGGCTTCCGGTAACAGCTGGCGGCCATACTGCTGTTCGACACCATAGTCTGTGACAATTTTAATTTCTTTGGCATCGGCATGCTGGGCAAAGAACTGCTGCATCTGCTGTTCATTTTCTGCTTTTAAAATGGAACAGGTGATATACAGCAAGGTGCCGCCGACTTTTAGCTGGGACCACATCTGTTCCAGAATCTGCTGCTGCAGCTCGACAGTTTGCTGAATGTCAGCGGACTGGCGTAACAGGCGAATATCCGGATGACGGCGCATCACCCCAATGGCAGAGCAGGGTGCATCCAGCACAATACAATCGACCGGTTCGGTTGCGGTCCAGCGCGTAGCATCTGCCGCCAGAATTTCGACCTGCTGCGTATCGGTCAGTTGCAGGCGCTCCAGATTTTCCCTGACCCGTAACAGCCGTTTCGGGTCCTGATCCAGTGCCACCAGAGTGGCCGGACTAAATTTTTCCAGAATATGTGCGGTTTTTCCGCCCGGGGCTGCACAGGCATCAATCACCACTTTGCCATTTAAATCTGGCAGTAACTGCGCACAAAGCTGGGCATGTTCATCCTGTACCGAGAACCAGCCGGCATCAAAGCCCGGCAGCTCCGGAATCTGCACCGCCTGTTCCAGAATAATCGCCACATCGGAACGCTCGCCCGGACGTGCCTGAATACCGGCGCCCAGCAGTTTATTCAGATAGGCTTCACGGCTGATCTTGCGCTGATTGACCCTTAAAGTCAGTGGTGCTGTCTGTTTCAGGTCCTGGGTCAGTTGCTCCAGCTGTTCCGGCCAGTCTTTTTTCAGACGTTTAAACAGCCAGCTGGGTAAACCATGCGCCGCTTGCAGCGTCTGCTCAAAGACCGATGTTTCACGTGAAACACGACGCAGGATGGCATTGACCACACCACTGAGCGCCTGAAAGCCTAACTGCTTGGTGGCAGTCACGGTTTCTGAAATAGCCGCATGGTCGGCAATACGGGTACATAAAATCTGATACAGCCCGACATAGAGACAGGTTTCGACGGTTTCATTGTTCAGTGGTTTGACCAGCAAAGGCAGGGTAATGCTTTTCAGGCCATACCATTGACGCAAGGTGCCCAAGACCAGTTCGTGATACAACGCCCGGTCACGCTCGGCGACCTTGGTCAGATGCAGCGGTAAAATACTGGCCAGAGATTGGCCCTGCTGGACGGCCAATAAAGTACGAATGACTTGGGCGCGTAAGTTCAGATGTGACTGACCGGATGGATGTTGATTCATGCCAGCACCTGCCCAATACTTAATTTCTGGGTTTGTGCAATCTGGACCGGATTCAGCGCTTTACCACCCGGCCATTGCAGGCTGGTCAGACAGATGGCTTTGCCATCGCCACAGGCCACATGCACGCCCTGTTTATCTAGTGCCAGAATGGTCCCCGCCGACTGGCCATTGACCGCTTCATTCGACAGCACAGATCCCCAGACCCGTAAACTACTTTGCTCATCCAGCGGAATAAACGCCACCGGCCACGGGTTAAAGGCGCGAATATTGCGGTCAATTGTCACAGCATCCTGAGACCAGTCAATTTTCGCTTCGGCTTTAGACAGCTTGTGGGCATATACCGTTAAAGCTTCATCCTGTACTTCGCGCTGTTCCAGATACTGTTGTAAAGTCTGCTCCGAAGCCAGTACCGCCACAATCGCCTCCGCACCCTGAATGGCCAGTTTGTCATGCAGGCTGGCAGAGGTATCTTCAGCTGTAATCGGGCACAGGGTTTTATACATCATATCGCCGGTATCCAGCCCGGCCGCCATCTTCATAATGGTCACGCCGGTTTCAGCATCACCGGTGGCAATGGCGCGTTGAATGGGCGCCGCTCCTCGCCAGCGTGGCAGCAGCGAACCATGAATATTCAGGCAGCCATATTTGGGTGTATCCAGCACCACTTGCGGCAAAATCAGGCCATAGGCTGCCACCACCATTACATCGGCATTTAGGGCTTTCAGTTCTGCCTGCGCAGCCAGACCTTCTTCTGTGGATGATTTAAAATGTAACGGTTGATACACCGGAAGATCATGCGCCAGCGCCAGTTGTTTTACGGCAGAGGCCGTAAGTTTTTGTCCGCGGCCTGCTTTGCGGTCAGGTTGAGTATAGACCGCCACAATTTCATGCTCGGTTTTTAATAAGGCATCGAGCGCTACAGCTGCAAATTCTGGTGTTCCCGCAAAGATAATTTTCACACATGAGATTCCATATAAACTTGCCCCACATTATATGCGAAAAGCCTTTTTAAGCCTAAATTGTCATGTAAATAGAGATTGCATCTTCATGAGTTTGGCTGGGTGCTGTTATTTGCAAACAAAATTTTATTTAAAAAATTAATATCAATAAATTTTGTTTATATAAAAGGTAAAAATTATTCATGAAAATGCCGGAGCTAATGCTTTATGATCAAATCATATCGGCTCCGTAGGCGAGTCTCCCCAGTTTTCATCAGTTGAAAGATCGCAGAATAAAAGGTTCAAAAGACCCGATCACCCAGCACGCTGACAGATTGAGCTGTAGTATGATGTGACGAAATTTCAACTGATAACCTGAAGATCAGTACATTTTAGCCAGAGATGGGGATTCACCCTCTCAAGCACAACTCTTTGGAAATACACATGCCTGACTATCGTTCAAAAACATCGACACACGGAAGAAATATGGCGGGCGCACGTGGCTTATGGCGTGCGACCGGGATGAAAGATGAAGATTTTGGCAAGCCGATTATTGCGGTGGTCAACTCTTTTACCCAGTTTGTACCGGGTCACGTGCATTTAAAAGACCTGGGTCAGCTGGTGGCACGTCAAATTGAAGCGTCAGGTGGTGTAGCCAAAGAATTCAATACCATTGCGGTCGATGATGGTATCGCCATGGGTCATGACGGTATGCTGTATTCCTTGCCATCACGTGATCTGATTGCCGACTCGGTCGAATATATGGTCAGCGCGCACTGTGCCGATGCCATGGTTTGTATTTCAAACTGTGACAAAATCACCCCGGGCATGTTAATGGCCGCGATGCGTCTGAATATTCCGGTGGTGTTCGTGTCGGGCGGTCCAATGGAAGCAGGTAAAGTCAAAATCCGTGGCAACGAAAAAGCCATCGACCTGATTGATGCCATGATTGTCGCTGCAGATGACAACTTCACCGATGAAGAAGTGGCGGAATACGAACGTTCGGCCTGTCCAACCTGTGGTTCATGTTCAGGCATGTTCACTGCCAACTCAATGAACTGCTTGACCGAAGCGCTCGGTCTGTCGTTGCCAGGCAATGGTTCTACACTGGCCACCCACGCCAACCGTAAAAAACTGTTCGAACGTGCTGGTTCTTTAATTGTGGAACTGGCCAAACGTCACTATGAACAGGATGATTACAGCGTTCTGCCACGTTCAATTGCCACCAAAGCCTCGTATGAAAATGCCATGACGCTGGACATTGCCATGGGCGGTTCAACCAATACTGTATTGCACCTGTTGGCTGCGGCCAATGAAGCCGGTGTTGATTTCACCATGGATGACATCGACCGTTTATCGCGTAAAGTGCCGGTCCTGTGTAAAGTGGCTCCAGCGAAAAATGATGTACATATGGAAGATGTTCACCGTGCCGGCGGGATCATGGGTATTCTAGGCGAGCTGGATCGTGCCGGTTTGCTGGATACTTCTGTACCGACCGTACATGAAGCCACTTTAAAAGATGCCTTAGATAAATGGGACATCATCCGTACTGAAAACGAAGAGGTGTACACTTTCTTCAAATCGGCGCCAGGTGGCGTTCCGACCCAGACTGCATTCTCACAAGACCGTTATTATTCACGTCTTGATGGCGACCGTGAAAATGGTGTGATCCGTAATGCTGAACATGCCTTCTCTAAAGATGGTGGTCTGGCCGTGCTGTACGGCAACATCGCGCTGGATGGCTGTATCGTAAAAACTGCGGGTGTAGATGAATCCATCCTGAAATTTAATGGTACAGCTCGCGTATTTGAAAGCCAGGATGCCGCGGTGGAGGCGATTCTGGGCGGTAAAATCAGCGCCGGTGATGTGGTGGTGATTCGTTATGAAGGTCCACGTGGTGGTCCGGGCATGCAGGAAATGCTGTACCCAACCAGCTACCTGAAATCCAAAGGTCTGGGTAAAGACTGTGCCTTGCTGACCGATGGCCGTTTCTCGGGCGGTTCATCTGGCTTGTCGATTGGTCACGTCTCTCCGGAAGCGGCAGAAGGTGGCGCGATTGGTCTGGTCGAAGATGGCGACCGTATTGAAATTGATATTCCAAACCGTAGCATTCACTTGGCGGTTGATGATGCAACCATGGCAGCGCGCCGTGAAGCACAGGAAGCCAAAGGCTGGCAGCCGGCTGAGGAACGTCCACGCAAGATTTCTAAAGCGCTGAAAGCCTATGCCATGCATACCACCAGTGCGGCCAAAGGTGCGGTACGTGAAATCTAAGCGCTAAGTTTTTAGAGCTAAAAAAGCACTCCTGATGGGGTGCTTTTTTATGTGAGAAGCTAAGTTTGAAATGGATAGCTTCAGCATGACACTGTCTTAAAGAGAAGGATTTGATAATGGTTGATTAGCTTTGGTTCGACCGACCTTGCGAAATATATTGCTCATTGGGAAAAAGGAGGCAAAACCATTTTCATCTGCAAAACTCGTTCAATACCTGCAGGTTTCACTGATATCGCAAAACCATTTAATATGAATTGTAGTTCTGCCTCGGACCGTTGCAGATGACTTGGGTATAGATCAAATGTTCGAGAAACCGCTGAAAGCTATATTGTACGGATTTAATTCTATACAATAATCGTAGAATAAATTGCCAAACACTGTGGCTTCAATCCAGTGATCGCCAAGGAAGAAACCAATGAGTAAAGATAATATCCGCGAACATTCCGCCCCGGTCTATGAGGGCATTGAAAATGCACCGGCACGTTCCATGATGCGCGCCACCGGCTTTCAGGATGAGGATTTTACGCGTCCATTTATCGGGATTGCCTCAACCTGGGCCAATGTCACGCCGTGTAATATGCATATTGATGGGCTGGCGCGTGAAGCCGAAGCCGGGGTCAATGCCGCTGGCGGTAAGGGGATTATCTTTAACACCATCACCATTTCGGACGGGATTTCAAACGGCACCGAGGGCATGAAATATTCGCTGCTAACCCGCGAGATTATTGCCGATTCGATTGAAGCCGTGGTTGGCTGTCAGGCCTATGATGGGGTGATTGCAATTGGCGGCTGCGATAAAAATATGCCAGGCTGTATTATGGGGCTGGCACGCCTCAACCGTCCGGGGCTGTTTGTCTATGGTGGCACCATCAAGCCGGGCGCAGGCCATACCGACATGATTTCGGTATTTGAAGCGGTCGGGCAGCATGCCAAGGGCGAAATTAATGAAATTCAGGTCAAACAGATTGAAGAAGTGGCCTTGCCGGGACCGGGTTCCTGTGGCGGCATGTACACCGCCAACTCGATGGCCTCGGCGATTGAAGCCTTGGGCATGAGTTTACCGGGTTCATCGGCGCAGGAAGCGGTGTCTGAAGACAAGAAAATTGACTGTCAGCGTGCTGGTGAAGCGGTAATGAACCTGCTGCGTCTGGACATTAAACCGCGCGACATTATGACCAAAGCCGCGTTTGAAAATGCCATTAAAGTGCTGATTGCCCTGGGCGGTTCCACCAATGGCGTGCTGCATTTACTGGCGATGGCGCATACGGCCGGGGTCGAGCTGAGCCTAGATGATTTTGTCCGCATTGGTCAGGATATTCCGGTGGTGGCCGATGTACGTCCATCCGGTCAATACCTGATGTCTGAACTGATTGCGATTGGCGGGATTCAGCCGCTGATGAAACGGATGCTGGATGCCGGCATGCTCGATGGTTCCTGCCTGACCGTGACCGGTAAAACACTGGCCGAAAATCTGGCGGATGTTGAAGACTATCCGGAAGGCCAGCAGATTATCCTGCCATTTGATGCGCCGGTGAAAAAAGATTCACATCTGGTGATTTTAAAAGGCAACCTGTCGCCAACCGGTGCGGTGGCAAAAATTACCGGTAAAGAAGGGCTGTATTTTGAAGGCCCGGCACGGGTGTTTGAAGGTGAAATTGGTGCCATGCGCGGTATTCTTGACGGTCAGGTGCAGCCGGGCGAAGTGGTGGTAATTCGCGGTGTTGGACCAAAAGGCGGACCGGGCATGCCTGAAATGCTAAAACCGACTTCGGCGATTATTGGTAAAGGCCTGGGCGATGCTGTGGCCCTGATTACCGATGGCCGTTTCTCCGGCGGCAGTCATGGCTTTGTGATTGGCCATGTGACCCCGGAAGCCTATGAAGGTGGGCCAATTGGTTTGGTGAAAAATGGCGATAAAATCTCCATCAATGCCGAAACCCGTGAAATGACCTGGCATGTGTCTGAACAGGAAATTGCCGCGCGTCAGGCGGCCTGGGTCAAGCCAAAACCAAATTATACGCATGGTGCACTGGCCAAATTTGCCCGACTGACCTCAGGGGCAGAGACTGGCGCCGTGACCGATTTAAATTTGGATGTGTAATTGATCATTTAAGATCAAATTGTTATAAACCGGTGTAGTATCTTTTATTCCGCCGTTTAATCCTTTAGAGGCTCAGCTCATGTCACTGTTACGCCGTTGGTTTGATCCAATCCGATCGAGTTGGTTTTATCAAAAACCGTCTCGTCAAGCGGTGTTACCGATTGAGCAGGGCCTCAGTATTCATCTGCGTTTAGATGATGTGTATAGCTATCTGGCGGTGCAGGAACTGCCACAGCTTGAAGAAATTCTCTCCGATGCCTTAAAGCCGTTAAAGGTAATTATTTCCAGTGGCAGTGCAGAGCCGCCGAACCAGATGTCGGCGCTGGAATGGCAGAACTATTGCCTGAATGATGCACAGATCCTGTCCAAGCAGCACCGTTTCAGTTTTCATGACACCCCGGAGCAACCGACCCCGGAAGCCTTGGCGCAAGCTGAAACCATCTTGCGGCATACGCCTTTGCGTGGTCAGGATTTTCTGTATTTGCTGGAAGATGTATTTCATATGCTCTGGCAAAAGCAGTATGGCAAATTACGCACCCTGTATGCCATGGCCAGCCGCCATCATCAGGAACAGCATTTTCCGGAACGGATTTTTAATCAGGATGCCATTCTTGCCAGCTATTTCGAATTTGGTGGCCGTCAGTATCATGCGGTAGATGATTTGTTACGCCTGACCCGGCGCCTAAAACAGCAGAAGCTGCTGACCGGTAATCCGATTTTCCTGATCAATCATATTGAATGGCGTGAGCATTTAATTAATGATGCCGAAGCTTTAAATGAAATTCAGCGTATGGACCCGGAGCTGGATTTATATATCGCGCTGGAAGATCCGATTTCCTGGCTGCTGCTGGCCTATATTCAGGAAGAGCTGGCCAATTATTATAATATTCATTTGAATGTCTATCCGCTCAGTTATCAGGGCCGTGACCTGTTTGACTGGAGTCTGGCGACCCGTTTATCCAAACGCACCGAAGTGGCCTTTACCCCGTTTTGCCGGCCGACCCAGGATGCCACCTATCAGATGGCGCGACTGTTTTATAGCGTGCCGGAAGAACAGCGTATGCAGGCCATTCACCGAATTTTGCAGGCGGTGTGGACCCAGGGCAAAGACCTGTCTTTTAAAGCCCATTTCGAGCAGTTACGCCGTGAGTTGAACATTGTTGAACTGAGCAGTGCCGATATTGAACAGTATCTGAAAGACAATGACATGCTCTGTGAAATGAAGTCCCAGCCGAATTTACCGGTGCTGGAGCTGCGGATTGACGGGCAAAGTTATGTGTTTAATAGCCTTTATCGCGTCTGGATGATTGAAAGTATTTTCAGTAATGTGTTAGAAGAAAAGTACAAAAGTGAAAACGAAGCTGAAAATGACATCTTACAACATGAAAAAAGAGAAAGTTGAGTCGCTGGAACAGGCTCGCGCACAGATTGATGTGATTGATAGTGCTTTGGTGGAGCTGATTGCAGCGCGTCAATATTATGTCGATCAGACCACCCGTTTTAAAAAATCAGAAACCGATATGCAGACCCCGGAACGCCAGGCCCAGATTCTGGAGCGTTTGCGTAACCAGGCCACCAGCTTGGGGCTCGATGCCCAGCTGATTGAACAGCTGTACCAGACCATGTTCCAGCATTTTATTCAGCGTGAGCTGAAACAGTTTAGACCTTAAAACCGATAACAATTAAAAACGCGCTGGCACTCTGTTTTCATCACAGCAGGCCGGGATAATCTTCCTGATTCCGGCGGCGCGGATTATTTTTGTTCGTCTTTAATCTTTAGCCAGAACCGTAGACATCAGCACTCGGCAGGTGAGATGAATCTGGGAGGTTATTTCGCTTCAAGATCAAGGTTGGTTGAAAAACAAGCGAATCATCTAACTTTAATTTAAAAATAAACCGATGGCGGTATTTTGCGCAAAGCTAGAGCCCGGCAGGCTTTGCGCGCGTCTATAGTTTTTTGGTAAACTAAATCTATTGATTTTATTACATATTTTAACACGATAGATTTGACTTAATTGAAAATGTATATATATTGTATATACATCTTTTTGTTAAAGCGTCTTTATTTTGGAGTGAAGCAATGAGCGAGCAAATCAAAAAAATAAAGACAGGCAAAAAAGATGGACAACTTTTAATTCGTATTAATAGTGCTGAACGCGATGAATTTATTCATTTGTGTGAAGAACTGGATACTAGTGCTGCTCGTGAATTAAGAAAATTTATTCGTAGCTTTGTGAAACAGCACAAGCGCGAATAGCCTTACTAGGGAGTAATACCATGGCGAAGCAAGTTAAATCGTTAAAGCAAAAAATCAAAGCACGTTTGAAAAAGATTTCAAAACATCAGGGCAAATTGAAACAGCTGCAAAAAGCCCTGAAAAAGCAAAAATAATTTAATTTTGCCTTGAAACCTGACTGCTAGCGTTTAGGTTTCAGATAAAAAACCGAAGCCGGTACTGATCATACCGGCTTCGGTTTTTTTGTATATTAGTCAGGGCAGTTATACTTTTTCTGATTTTTCGCCCAGGCTAAAGAACAGGTTCAGTAACAGTGCGGCAAAGGTTGCTGTCCCAATACCCCCCAGGTTAAAGCTGCCGAATTGCAGGGCAAAGTCACCGGTACCTAAAATAATGGTCACTGCCGCCACCATCAGGTTTTTGTTTTTCGAGAAGTCGACTTTGTTTTCAATCCAGATTTTCGCTCCAGCAATGGTAATCAGACCAAACACCACAATTGAGGCACCGGTTAAAATCGCGCTTGGAATGGTATGAATAATGGCACCAAACTTAGGCGATAAACCGAGGAAAATGGCAAACACACCGGCAACCGCAAAAATAATGGTCGAGTAGACACGCGTCACTGCCATCACGCCGATATTTTCACCATAGGTGGTCATGCCTGGCGCACCGACACCACCGGCTAAAGTGGTGGCTACACCATCGGCAACAAAGGCTTTACCAATATGCGGGTCCAGGTTTTCACCGGTCATGGCACTCACCGCTTTAATATGGCCCAGGTTTTCTGCCACCAGAATCAGCGCTACCGGGGCAATGATCAGCATGGCATTGACTTCAAATTCCGGACCATGGAAGGTTGGCAGGCCAAACCATGCCGCCTGCTGGATTGGGGCAAAGTTAATCGGGGTGCCATAACCCATGACATTACTGACAATAAAGTAAACCAGATAGGCCAGCAGCAGACCCACCAGGAGCAACAGGCGCTGTAACAGTCCTTTGGTAAATACCGCAATCGAACCCATACATAGGACGGTCACTAGCGCCATCCACATATTAAATGGATTACCGGCTACGCCTTTGACCGTGACCGGCGCCAAGTTCAGGCCAATGATCATCACCACTGCACCAGTGACCACAGGTGGCATTAATTTTTCAATCCAGCGAGTACCGGTGGCCATGACCAGAAAGCCGAGCAGGGCATATAAAATACCGCAGGCAATAATCCCGCCGGCTGCCACCGCAATATTTGGGTTGGGTCCGCCCGTGCCGGATGCTGCATAACCGGTCGCAGCAATTACCACCCCAATAAAGGCAAAGCTGGAACCTAAATAACTTGGAACACGACCACCGGTCATAATAAAGAACAGGATGGTACAGATCCCGGACATCAGAATGGCCAGGTTCGGGTCAAAGCCCATCAGGAAAGGCGCAAGTACCGTCGCACCAAACATGGCAAACGCGTGCTGAACCCCCAGGACCACAGTTTGCGCAGGTGGAAGATACTCATTGGTACCTACAGGACGTGCATCGATACTGCCTTGATACGGGCGCCATTTGGGAAACCAATTGGACATATTTTGAGCACTCTAAAGACAAATTGTGCCAATCATACTCCTGTTTTTTAAAAGATTTAATCGGAGATACAAAATTTTTGTTCAAATTAATTCTATGACTTTGCTTTATTTTTTACCGCAGGGTAAAAATTTTTCAATATAAAAACAGTATGAAATCAGTAGATTAATTCATCGACTTTGGCTGGAGGGAATGTATAAATAATAATTATTTTATTCATAAAAAAAAGAAATGACAGCTTTATGACTGCTTAAAAATACAGCACATGCAGAACATGTGCTGTATGTTTTTGCCAATTTGACTTAGCCGGTGTTGCGTAATCCGGCGGCAATACCGGCAATGGTGACCATTAAGGCATGATCTACCGGACTATGCTCGGCCTGCTGGCTGTTGAGATACTGGCGGCGGCGTTTCATCAGTTCGGCCTGCAGCAGATGTAGCGGCAGCAAATATGGTTTACGCACTTTCATCGACTGATCCAGTACATCATTGCTGCTGAGTAGCTGTGACTCACCTTTCAGCGCCAGCAAGGTCTGGACTGCATCTTTCAGGCGTTGACGCAGCTCGGCACCCAGCGCTTTCAGTTCTTCATCTTCAGTCAGATGCGCCTCATAGTAGAGCGCAATATGCCCATCGGCCTTGGACAGAACCATCTCCAGCATATCCACCAAGGTCTGAAAATACGGCCATTCGCGCAGCATTTCTTCCAGCAGCGCCTGCTGGTCCTGGGCAATCACCTGGTTAATAGCCGCACCGGTGCCCAGCCAGGCTGGTAGCATCAGACGAATCTGGGTCCAGGCAAACACCCAGGGAATGGCACGTAGCGATTCAATGCCGCCGCTGACTTTACGCTTGGCCGGACGTGAACCAAGCGGCAGCATTTGCAGCTCCAGTTCCGGGGTCACGGTACGCAGGTATTTCACAAAATGCGGATTTTCCCGCACGGTCTGGCGATAGACCTGCACCGACAGGTCGGTCATGCTGTGCATTAACTGGCGCCATTCCTGTTTAGGAACAGGCGGTGGCAGCAAGGTCGCCTCCAGTGTTGCAGCGGTATAGATTTCCAGATTCTGTAAGGCAATTTCTTCCAGACCAAACTTGAAGCGAATCATTTCGCCCTGTTCGGTGACGCGAATCGCCCCGGAAATAGAACCCGGTGGTTGTGAGAACAGGGCCTGCTGGGTCGGTGCGCCGCCACGGCTGATAGAACCACCACGACCATGGAACAGGGTCAGCTGAACCCCGTGCTGCTGCGCCACAGCGGTCAGTTCTTCCTGGGCACGATACTGGGCCCAGTTGGCCGACATAAAGCCAGCATCTTTGGCCGAGTCGGAGTAGCCAATCATCACCTCATGTTTGCCCTGAATATGCTGCTTGTACCAGTGCATACTAAACAGGGTGTGCATGGTGTCGGCTGCGCCGTCCAGATCTTTCAGGGTTTCAAACAGCGGCACCACGCGTAGCGGCGTTTGAATACCGGCTTCTTTTTGCAGCAATAACACCGCTAGCACATCACTTGGATATTCGGCCATGGAAATAATATAGGCACCCAGCGATTCTGATGGCTGTTCGGCCAGAGTCCGCATGGTGGCAAACACTTCCTGCACATCCGGATGTTCAATCAGGCTCTGTTTCGGTTCCTGCAGGTATTTAGGCAACAGCGGACGTTTGCTTTGCAGTTCCTGCAGCAGGAAATTCTGCCGCGCCTGTTCGGTCCAGGTTTCAAAATTGCCCAGCCCAAGATATTCGGTAATTGCCGAAATGGCCTGACGA
The DNA here is from genome assembly GCF_000369465.1 of Acinetobacter sp. CIP 53.82. Lineage (NCBI taxonomy): Bacteria > Pseudomonadati > Pseudomonadota > Gammaproteobacteria > Moraxellales > Moraxellaceae > Acinetobacter > Acinetobacter sp. CIP 53.82. The sequence goes on from NZ_KB850046.1 coordinate 1,403,693, forward strand.
TGACGACCAGATTCCTGACGGATATCCAGTTTGAGCAGTTCAATTCCGAAACAGTTGACCCGGCGAATGAAATCCAGCAGCTTGCCATTGGCAATTTCTGGCATGTTGCAGGCCATTAACGAGCGGTGACATAACAATAACGGGGTCAGCAGTTCCTGTTTGCTTTTAATCACCTGGCTGTCATCGGCATCCAGTCCTTGCAGCTTTTGCGCCAGCCAGTCACGGGTGGCCGTTAAACGCTGGCGCGTCTCACGTAAATATTCACGATACGGTTCAGGATGCGGGGTGCCAATTGCAGCCAGCAGCTCCGGGCTGCATTGCTGGATCGACAGTTCCCAGCGCAAATCTTCAATATCGCGCAGGTACAAATCGGCGGCTTTCCAGCGCGAGAGCCACAGCACTTCCTGGGTCACCTGATGGGTCACATTCGGGTTGCCATCGCGGTCACCGCCCATCCAGGAGGCAAAGCGCAGCGGTGCAATTTCCAGTGGCAACTGCTGGCCACACTGGGCCTGCACCATGTTGTCCAGTTCCCGGATAAATTTAGGCACTGCATTCCACAGCGTCTGTTCAATGGTGGTAAAGCCCCATTTGGCTTCATCAATCGGGGTCGGGCGATGCTGACGAATTTCATCGGTCTGCCAGGCCGAGCTGATCAGCTGTTTCAGTTCTTCCAGTACGGCTTGACGTTCACGCGGCGTCAGTTTCTGCTGGTCAAAAGCCGACAGGCAGGCATTGATGCCATCATATTTCTGAATGAGGGTGCGGCGGCTAACTTCGGTCGGATGTGCGGTTAAGACCAGTTCAATATTCAGCTCGCAGATCTGCTGGAACAAGGTCTCGGCAGAAATATCGTGCTGCTGGAACTTCTGAAACAGATGATCGAGTGGATTCGGGGAGGGTGCGCTGTCATCAAATTCGCTCTGGCGGCGGCTACGCACCACATGATACTGCTCGGCAATATTGGCAAAATTTAAAAAGTGGGTAAAGGCACGGGTCAGCGGCAGAATTTCTTCATCTTCCAGACTGGACAGCAGTTGTTCGAGTTGTTTTTCTGCTTCAATCTGGCCATCACGGGCGCCTTTGGCCAGCGCACGAATCTGTTCGACCTGATTAAACAAATCTTGTCCGGCGTGCTGTTTCAGGGTATCGCCCAGTAAATTTCCCAGCAGACGCACATCTTCGCGTAATGGAGCAGCAATTTGTTGAATCATTTTTTTCCCTCTCCAGAGTTCCTGTTTTGACTATACCCGGAATTCGTGACAATCCAAGCCAAGATAAGGCGAAAGTCGGATAATTTTTATCCGGAAGCGCTGCAAAAAAGCCGGTTTTGTTCAAGGCTTAGGCAGCCAGTCACTCGGAGATGGCTTGCAGGAACAGCTGGATACTGGACTGGATCAGCTGCTGCTGTTCATCGGCGGCCGGAATCGGACGGATGCCGAGCAAAATTTCATGATGGCGCTGACCGAGTAACAACGACAGCATCAACTGGATTAACTGTTCTAGCGGCCTGTTGGGAATGAAACCTAACGCAATGGCCTGTTGGAAAAAATGCTGCCAGACCTGGTTCAGCTTCTGATGCGAGGCCTGATAAAACTGCTGTAACAGTGGACTTTGCTGTGAGGCCAAATCGAGCAGCAGATATTCCAGCTTGATGGCTTCGGGTAAATAGACAATTTCCAGAGACAGCGCACATAGCTGTGCCAGCGCCTGCTGGAAATTGCTGTCGGTACTGAGCTGCGGCGGACGCGCCATAATCAGGGCTTCACAGGTATCTTCAATGGCACAGGTAAACAAGGTGGCCTTGTCCTGAAAATGATTATAGACCGTCAGTTTGGTCACGCCGGCATCGCGGGCAATTTCATTCATGCTCGAACCATGATAGCCCTGCTTTAAAAACAAGGATTTAGCCGATTCCAGAATGCGCTGGCGTTTTTCGAGATCTTTGGGACGTCCGACGTTCATTTGCTGAAAATATCCTAAATAAAATAAAAACAGTCATTGTGTTTTGCTGTTTCTTGCAATTAATGTACTCATCGGTATATTAATTAAAAATTGATCATTTTTAATATATTGCTATTTTGCCTGAAAAACATCTGACAAATAAGAGTCAACCGCATGAGCACGATTAACACGGTAGTTCTCAGCCTGATCCTGGTGTGTAGCACCCTGGTCGGTTGCAGCAAGGACAGCGCCAGCACTGAACAGAATATTCCCTATGTGATGGTGGCCCAGCCCACCTCCAGTCATCAGGCACAAAAAAGCTATGCCGGAGAGGTGCAGGCGCGTCAGCAGACCGCGTTGGCCTTTCGGGTGGGCGGTCAGGTGGTGGAACGCTATGTCGATGTGGGCGATCAGGTCAAGGTCGGGCAGGCGCTGGCACGTTTAGATGTTAAAGATGCCCAGTTACAGCTGAATGCAGCGCGCGCCCAGCTCGACAGTGCCCAGTCGGCCGCCAAAATTGCCCAAGATGAATTGCAACGTTTTCAGCAGCTGTTGCCAATGAATGCGGTTAGCCGCTCGCAATACGATGCGATCGACAATCAGTACAAATCTGCCGTGGCGGCGCTGAAACAGGCGCAGTCCAATTATGCGGTGGCGCAGAACCAGACCGTCTATAACCGGCTGGTGGCCAATAAAAACGGGGTGATTACCGCACGCAATATTGAAGTGGGGCAAGTGGTTGCGGCCGGTCAGGCGGCGTATCAGCTGGCAATTTCCGGTGAACGTGAAGTGGTGATTGGCGTGCCGGAGCAGGCCATGAGCCAGATTAAAGTCGGTCAGCCGGCCACAGTCACCTTGTGGTCACAGCCGGATCAGCGCTTTGAAGCTTATGTGCGGGAGATTTCACCGGCAGCTGACCAGTCACGTACTTTTAGTGTCAAGGTGGCGCTGCGTGCTGCCAATCCGGCCATCCAGCTGGGACAAAGTGCGCGGGTGTTTTTAAATGGCAATGCACAGCAGCAGCTGACCGTACCGCTGTCCAGCGTCTCGGCCAATGGCCAGCAGGCCTATGTCCTGGTGGTGGGTGCCAATCATCAACTACGTAAAGTAGATGTGCAGCTGGGCGCTTATGGCCGTGACAGCGTACCGGTACTTAGCGGGCTGAAGCCAACGGACTATGTGGTGGTGGGTGGGGTACATCTGCTGCGCGACCAGCAAAAAATTCATCCGATTGACCGGGAAAACCGTGCCGTCAAGCTTCAGGCAGGGGGTTAAGCATGAGCGCACCGCTAAACTTTAACCTGTCGGAATGGGCCTTAAAAAACAAGGGCCTGATTCTGTATTTCATGCTGCTGCTCGGCATTATTGGCATGTATTCCTATTCCAAATTGTCGCAGAGTGAAGACCCGCCGTTTACCTTTAAGGTGATGGTGGTGCAGACCTACTGGCCGGGCGCAACCGCCAAGGAAGTGTCCTTGCAGGTCACCGACCGGATTGAAAAAGAGCTGATGACCACCGGGCAGTACGAGCGGATTCTGGCCTATTCGCGTCCGGGAGAGTCGATGGTGACCTTTATTGCCAAAGATTCGCTGCGTTCCGGGCAAATTCCGGATATCTGGTATACGGTACGCAAGAAAATCAATGATATCCGGCATGAATTGCCCCAAGGCGTGCAGGGGCCGTTTTTTAACGATGAATTTGGCGATACCTTCGGCAATATTTATGTACTAACCGGCGAAGATTTTGACTATGCCACCTTAAAAGAATATGCCGATCGCCTGCAGCTACAATTGCAGCGGGTCAAGGATGTCAGCAAGGTCGAACTGATTGGCTTGCAAGACCAGAAAATCTGGATTGAACTGTCCAATACCAAAGCGGCCCAGCTCGGTATTCCAGTTACCGCCATTCAGCAGGCGTTGCAGCAGCAGAACAGCATGGCCAGTGCCGGCTTTTTTGAAACCGAAACTGACCGGATTCAGGTCCGGGTTAGTGGCCAGCTAAACAGTGTTGAAGCCTTGCAGCAGATGCCGCTACTGGTCAATGGCACCACCATTCAGCTGGGTGATGTCGCGGAGATTTACCGCGGTTTTAGCGATCCGGCCCAGCCACGGATGCGTTTTATGGGCGAAAACGGGATTGGCATTGCCGTATCCATGCGTAAAGGCGGTGACATTCTGGCGCTGGGGGAAAATCTGGCCAGCGAATTCCAGCGGCTACAACAGACCTTGCCACTGGGCATGCAGCTGCAAAAAGTCTCGGATCAGCCGGTGGCGGTCAAGCACAGTGTCAATGAATTTATGAAGGTACTGGCCGAGGCGGTGATTATCGTGCTCCTGGTCAGCTTTTTCTCGCTCGGGTTTCGTACCGGTCTGGTGGTGGCTTTTTCAATTCCGCTGGTGCTGGCGATGACCTTTGCCGGCATGAACCTGTTTGATGTTGGCCTGCACAAGATTTCCCTCGGTGCCCTGATTCTGGCGCTGGGCCTGCTGGTGGATGATGCCATTATTGCGGTAGAGATGATGGCCATTAAAATGGAGCAGGGCTATAGCCGGCTTCAGGCGGCTGGTTTTACCTGGAAAACCACCGCTTTTCCAATGCTGACCGGTACTCTGATTACTGCCGCCGGCTTTTTACCGATTGCTACGGCGGCGTCTAGTACCGGCGAATATACCCGCTCCATCTTCCAGGTGGTGACGATTGCCTTGGTGGTGTCCTGGTTTGCCGCGGTGCTGTTTGTGCCGTATCTGGGTGATAAACTGCTGCCCGATTTTAATCAGTCGCCACAACAGGCCAGCTGGTATCAGCGCCTTTGGGCACGCTTACGCAAGCAGCCCGCTCCAGCGCCTGTGGTGCATCATGTCGGTGAGCAGCATGATCCGTATCAGACCCGTTTTTATCAGGGCTTTCGCCGCTGGGTCGATACTTGTGTGACCTATCGCAAAACCGTGATTGCCGCTACGGTAGGCATTTTTGTGCTGTCGATTTTGATGTTCAAGCTGGTGCCGCAGCAGTTTTTCCCGCCATCGAACCGGGCCGAAATTCTGGTCGATCTGAAACTCGAAGAAGGCGCTTCGTTAACAGCCACCGAAGCCGCAGTACAAAAGGTCGAGCAGTTCCTGGCCAAGCAGGAGGGGATTGATAACTATGTGGCCTATGTGGGCACTGGCTCGCCGCGTTTTTATTTACCGCTCGATCAGCAGTTACCGCAAACCAGTTTTGCCCAGTTTGTGGTGCTGGCCTCATCGCTAGAAGACCGGGATGAAATTCGCCGTTCGCTGGATGAGCAGATTCGTAAATTATTACCGGAAGCGCGTACCCGGGTGTCGCTGCTGGAAAATGGTCCGCCGGTTGGCTATCCACTCCAGTTCAGGGTTTCCGGTGAAGATCTGGCTCAGGTGCGGCAATGGGCACAGCAGGTCGCAGCTCAGGTCGATGACAATCCAAACACCACCAATGTGCATCTGGATTGGGGTGAGCCAAGCAAGGTGATTCATCTACAGATTGATCAGGACCGGGCGCGACAAATGGGCGTTAGCAGTGTTGATTTGGCTAATTTCCTCAACAGCTCCATTCTTGGCAGCGCGATTGACCAGTACCGGGAAAAACGTGAGCTGATTGAAATTCGCCTGCGCGGTGATGCAGCCGAGCGGGTCGATGTCGGTTCGCTCAGCAGCCTGGCAGTGCCAACCGCACAGGGCAGTAGTGTGCCATTGGCCCAGATTGCCCAGATTGAATACCGCTTTGAAGAAGGCCTGATCTGGCACCGTAACCGTTTACCGACCATTACCGTACGGGCTGACATCAGCAGCGGTTTACAGCCAGCCACGGTGGTAGGGGAGCTAAGCGAACCCTTACAGCAGATTCGCAGCCAGTTGCCAAACGGCTACCTGCTGGAAGTCGGCGGGACGGTGGAAGAATCGGCGCGAGGGCAAAGCTCGGTCAATGCCGGTATGCCGCTATTTTTGGCGGTGGTGTTTACCCTGTTGATGCTGCAGTTAAAAAGTATGTCACGGGCCTGTATCGTGTTTTTAACCGCACCGCTTGGCATTATTGGGGTAGTACTGTTCCTGCTACTGTTCAATAAGCCTTTTGGTTTTGTGGCCATGCTCGGCACCATTGCGCTGTCGGGGATGATCATGCGTAACTCGCTGATTCTGATTGACCAGATCGAGCAGGATATTCAGGCCGGTGAAGCGCCATGGGATGCAATTATCAATGCCACGGTGCGCCGCTGCCGTCCAATTGTGCTGACGGCACTGGCCGCCGTGCTGGCCATGATTCCGCTGTCGCGCAGTATTTTCTTTGGCCCGATGGCGGTGGCCATCATGGGCGGATTGATTATTGCGACGCTGCTCACTTTATTCTTTTTGCCGGCCCTGTATGCGCAGTGGTTTAAAGTGAAAAAAAATCAGAATATGGCCTGATTTTGTGTCAATATAAGGTGCGAAAGCTTGAAAATTTCAATATAGTAGCACCTTCATTTTTACAATTTTCAATAGGTAAATTTACTGCATATTATAAAACCAAACATGCAGTAAATGGGGTTGAAGCACACATGCAGCAAGATAGCTTAGCCAAGTTACGTCGTTCGATTGCTCTTTCTTACGTCTTCATGTTTTTCGCCCTGTTTACCTTAATTAGCGCCATTTTTGCTTACTGGCTGGCCCGTAAAGTGGTGATGGTCGATCAGACTGAAGTCTGGTTACAGGCCCAGGCACTCTGGGTTATGCGCAATGTCATGATCTACTCCATTTTGGCGGTATTTGCTGCCCTGTGGTTTATTCCGCTATTTTTCTATGCCTGGAATGATGCCACTTGGGTCACTGCGACCACCATTGCTGGTGTGGTGTTTAGCGCCATTGCCTTCTTATATTTACTCAATGCCTGGATCAAAGGCTTAAGTAAATTCATGAAAAACAAGGCGGTGTTTTAAGCAGCCTAAATTTTTTTCGCTGCCTGCCCTTGTAAATCTGGGATAAACCCCAATTTCAGACCTCAGTTGAGTCTTAAATAAAATTCCGTGAGGAGCATCGCCAGACATGGCTAAACGTGATTATTATGAGGTTTTGGGTGTTGCTAAAACCGCTAGTGATGATGAAATTAAAAAAGCCTACCGTAAGTTGGCGATGAAATATCATCCGGACCGTAACCCAGATAACCTGGAAGCTGAAGAAAAATTTAAAGAAGCTTCAGAAGCCTATGAAGTGCTGTCGGACAGCGAAAAACGCAGCATGTACGACCGTATGGGCCATCAGGCCTTTGAAGGCGGCATGGGCGGTGGCGGCTTCGGCGGCGGCTTTAGTGCTGAAGATATCTTTAGCCAGTTCGGCGATATTTTTGGGGGGGCCTTTGGGGGCGGTGGCCGTCAGCAACGTGCGCGCCGTGGTTCGGACCTGCGCTATGTGATGGAACTGACCCTGGAAGAAGCGGTTAAAGGGGTGAAAAAAACCATCAGCTTTACCGCACCTGCACCGTGTGATGCCTGTGATGGTAAAGGTTCGCAAAATCCGAATGATGTTGAAACCTGTAAAACCTGTCATGGTGCCGGTCAGGTACGTATGCAGCAAGGTTTCTTCTCGGTGCAGCAGACCTGTAGCACTTGTCGTGGCCAGGGTAAAATCATCAAGAACCCATGTAACAAATGTCATGGTTCAGGTGTGTCTGACCGTCAGCAAACCCTGGAAGTTACCATTCCAGCCGGTGTCGACAATGGCGACCGGGTACGTTTAACCGGTAAAGGTGAAGCGATCCGTGATGGCCAGGCGGGCGACCTGTACGTAGAAGTGGTGGTGCGCGAGCATGAAATCTTCCAGCGTGATGGTGCCGATCTGTATATGGATGTGCCGGTTTCGATTGCCGATGCTGCCCTCGGTAAAGAAATTGAAATTCCGACGCTGGATGGCCGGGTGAGCCTGAAAATTCCGGAAGGTACCCAAACCGGTAAACTGTTCCGCCTGCGCGGTAAAGGCGTGAAACCGGTACGTACCAGCATGGTCGGTGATCTGCTGTGCCGTATTGTGGTAGAAACCCCGGTGAACCTGACCTCTCGTCAGCGTGAACTGCTGAAAGAACTGCAAGCGACGCTGGATGGCGATAACAACAATTCGTCACCAAAGAAAAAGTCATTCTTTGACCGTCTGTTTGACTAAGCCAGTTGAAACAGCGCGCTCAAACACAAAGGGAGATGAACATCATCTCCCTTTTTTATGGCGAGTAAAAAATTAAACCCCTTCCACAGGGTCAATTTCTGCCACCAGCGCATCGTCCTGAGATACAGCCATCTCAGTGGTCTGCTCGCTTTGCTCTTCTTCAATTGTATCAATTAACGCCACTTGTGCTGCTTCTTCTGCCGATACTGCTGGCTGTAAAGTGGTGGTAATGCGGACCTGAGACAGGCTTTCTAAGGTATCGCCCGGTTGTAATGGCGGTTCTGCCCAAGCCGAGCTCATCAGTAGCCCCATACATACTGCCATCCCCAGTTGTTTCGAATGCATGCTTGATCTCCTTATAATCTCTATTCTATTCATTCGTGACGGCTAGTCTGCTGCAGCAATTTTGCACTTTTGTGAAAAAACGCGAGAAATCAGAACTTTCTTTTCAATTTCTATTTTTAAATTATCGGGTTTACAAGTTACGGTTGAGCCATTTCAGTTTTTTTCGGCTTTTTTAGACTGCCGGCTTAGTCTGGGCAGGGAGTTTTGATATAGTAAGGACAATTTCGAATCAACATCAGGAATATGTTATGTCAGCAACTCCACGCATTGGTGTATTAGGTGCCGGTGGCCGTATGGGACGCATCCTTATTCAAGCCGTTGAGCAGGCCGGTTATCAACTTGCAGCTGCGGTGGAACGTCCGGAAAGTAGCTTAATCGGTGCAGATGCAGGCGAGCTTGCGGGCATTGGCAGCCTGGGTGTAAAAGTGGTCGGCAGTCTGGAAGAGGTGGTAAAGCAGTGTGACGTGGTCATCGACTTTACTGCACCGGCAGCTACTGTAAACCATCTGAAAATTTGTCGTGAAGCAGGTGTGGCAATTGTGATTGGCACCACCGGCATGAATGATGAACAAAAAGCCTATCTGGATGAATCGGCAATACAAACTCCGGTGGTGTATGCCGCGAACTATTCAGTGGGTGTGAATGTTTCAATTAAGCTTTTAGAACTTGCTTCTAAAGTATTTGGCGATACGGTAGATATTGAAGTGATTGAAGCGCACCATCGTCATAAAGTCGATGCGCCATCAGGTACTGCTTTAATGATGGGTGAAGCAATTGCAGAAACCCTGGGCCGTGACCTGAAAAAAGATGCGGTCTATCATCGTGAAGGACATACCGGTCCGCGTGAGCGTCAAAGCATTGGCTTCCAGACCATTCGTGGCGGCGATATTGTCGGTGAACACACCGCCATGTTTATTGGTGAAGGCGAGCGCGTAGAAATTACCCACAAAGCCACCAACCGGATGAACTTTGCTGCCGGTGCCGTGCGTGCTGCTGCCTGGGTGGTCGGTCGTGATGCGCGTAAATATGACATGAAAGATGTCTTGGGTTTTAACGATATTCAAGTTTAAAACCGCTGTAAAATCCGTTATAACAACACTAAAACTAAAATAAGATGAACAATGGAATGAAAAAATGGATTGTATTGGCCGGTGCGCTCGCCATGGCGGCGAGTGTACCTGCCCAGAATTTGCAGAATGCCAAACTCAATATTCATAAAAATAATATTAAGGTCTGGACCTATCAGCATCCGCAAAACCCGGTGTTCCTGTACAAGGCAGAAACCACTTTTCCGGTCTCGATTGAAAAAGCCGCCGGCCTGATTCTGGATGTCGAGCATGCCATCAGCTGGGTGCCGTATATGGGCAGCGTTAAGGTACTGTCGCGTGATGACCAGAAAGGCGAGTTCCTGCTGTATATGGTGCTGGATTTTCCTTTTCCGTTAAAAGACCGCGATCTGGTGGTCAAAGGCAGAATGTTTAAAGATGCCCAAGGCGTGATTCATATTCAGAACAAGGCCGTCAGTCAGGGCTATCCCTTAAACCCGAGCTATGTGCGTTTAACCCATTATGAAGGCGACTGGACCTTTCAAAAACTGGGGGCCAACCGGGTTAAGGTGTCTACCTATGGCTATGCCGATCCAGCCGGTTCGATTCCAACCAGTTTTGTGAATATGTTTGTGCAGCAGCAGCCTTATCAGATGCTGCAAAAAATGAAACTTGAGCTGAGTTTGCTGGGCCGCGAGCGACCCTTACCGGCGATTTTAAGATAAAAAATACCCGTCTGGTTTTAGACGAGTCAGGCATCAGCAGACTCAGACAGCGTATTGAAATACCGCTGATCTGAGTCTTTAAAACGACATTTAACTGCCTTAGTAGCTAAATAGTCCTTTTTCCAGCGGGAATTCAATGCCGATTGAGGCACCGCCATCTTTACCGTGCAGGTCTGAATCCCCCAGCCAGCCATTCAGTTTAAGTGGAATATCCGGACGTAGATAATGTGTCCAGGTGATATCTAAAGCTGTTAGCTCATCTTGTTCGGGGAAAGCCGCATTGGTGATCCGACCCGACCCATTCAGTTTAGCAAACAGCACCCGGCCATGCAGACGGTTTAAGCGATCAAAACGGATATCACCGCCTACTGAGATCATCTGGCCATCGCCGCCCATCGCATGCGCTAATGGATAACCATGCTGATAGAAGCCATCCGTATAATTGGTGTGATTATAGGAGATTCCTTGTGCCTTGCCATTGGTACGGGTGTCGGCCCATTCGCTATACAGCTGGTAGGGCATATTCTGGTAACTGGATGAATAATCCACCCCGGCCAGATACATTTTTTTCGCGGGCAGGCCACCGGCTTCATCTTCACCGACATACTGGGCATAGACCCCTAGCGGCATTTGCACTAAAGGTTGCAGGTTTAAACGGGCATCAAAACCGGCAATCTGGTTCGATGGATCTGGTTCACCTGTGCCACCATTGTCTTTGTTGCCAACAAACGCATCCCAGAGTGAGCTCAAGCTTTCCGGACGTCCTTCACCCCCCCACTGAATGGCGCGTGAAGCCCCCAGTTCCAGATAGGGAAGCGGTTGAGCAGTAACACGCAGGCCAATCAGTTTGGCATCCGGGACCGCATCATAATTGTCCAGTTGACCGGCAAAGGCCTGATATTGCCATGGCCCAATCCAGGACAGCCATTTACTGCTAAAAGCAGTCTGTTCTGCCCGCTGTGCCGTAATGCCATAGACTGGGCGGCTGGCATCGCCACGAATCAGACTCCCCTCATGACCTGGTCCCCAATAGGTCGGAATCTGTCCGGCAATCAGCCATTGATTCCAGAGTTTTCCGGCAATATAAGAGCCTTCAACATTCACATCCTGATCATGATCAATCTGCGGGTCTTTTTCAGCATTGACCTGCAATCGGGCATCCCATTGGCTACCGCCAGCATTCAGTTCCAGACCAGCCTGATATTGTGATTTTTCCTGATCACCAAAGGCTTGAGGCAGATACTTATGATCAGTTTCTGCAAATAGCGCAGCTTTTGAGCGCTGATTATCGGCATTTAAATGGGTGAGGACAGCATCCACCACTTTTTGCTGGACAGAATTACTGATTTTCGCCTGAGACAGGGCACGCTGAATTTCATCGCCACTCATGGGCCAGGTGGAAGTACTGATCTGAATCACCCCTTGTTGATTCAGCCAATTCAGGTCGGTACGCAGGTTCTGGTCATTCAGCACAATCCCTTGGGCAAAAGTCAGGGATGAGCTGAGGGCAAGGGTCGCAAGCAATATTTTTGATAGACGCATTTTTGATTCTCAGGAGTTTTTTGCTCTCCACACCATAGGCGGACGAGTTTATTTTTTCAATGCAAACTGTTGAGTAGAGTTGTAATCTGGAAAGATTAAAAATCCCGCCGTAGCGAGATTTTTAAAGTAATTGGTCACTGCAAAATTAGTCATTATCCTTGTTGGCTTTATAGGCATAGGAATAGTTATAGCCATAACCATAGCCTGCACTGGAGCGCTGAATATCATTCAGGATAATACCATTGACTTTCACGCCCGCCTGTTCAAAACGGTTGATGGTCAATTCCAGCTCTTTCATTTGTGTCTTGGCATAGCGTGCAATCACCAGATTGACTCCGGCATGCTGGGAAATAATAATCCCGTCTGTGACGGCCAGAATTGGTGGAGTATCAATCAGAATATGATCATACTGTTCTGACAGCTGATTCAACATGACACTAAATTGTGTGGTGCTGAGCAGTTCAGACGGGTTGGCCGGACTCTTACCACGCGCAATCACATCCAGACCGGATACTTCCGTAGCTTTAATGACTTGGCTTAACTCAGTCTGACCATTTAAGTATTCTGCCAGACCCGGTTGGTTTGCATGATTAAAGTACTTATGCAAATAACCGCGGCGCAAGTCAGCATCAATAATCACTACCCGTTTCTGGCTTTGTGCCAGAATGGTGGCTAGGTTGGTTGAAATAAAGGATTTACCGACTTCCGGTGCAGGACCAGAAACCATAATAATATTGTTCTTGGCGCTGCTTAAGGCAAAATGAATGGCAGTACGCATACTGCGTAAGCTTTCAATGGCAATATCATCGCTATGCTTGACGGCCAGAATTGGAATATTCTTTTTCTTCTTCAGCAGTTTAATCCGGCTTTCCTGTACAGGCGAACGCGGCACAGTGGCATACACCGGCAAGTCCAGCTCATTTTCAATTTGGGTAGAATCTTTAACACCACTACGCAGCATATTACGTAATAAGGCCAGCAGTGTGCCGAGGAAACCACCCAGAAAAACTGATAAAATGAGAATCTGTAATTTCTTTGGCTTAATTGGTTCAATCGGTTCTACCGCGGTATCGACAATACGCACATTACCAATTTCACCGGCTTTGGCAATACGCAACTGCTGATAAGAATTAAGCAGGCCGGTATACAGCTGCTGTTTGACTTCTACTTCGCGGAACAGTTGCAGGTACTGACGTTGTAATTCTGGTAAGCGTCTTAAAGTTCCATCTAGCTCATTAATCTTTTTATTAATGGCTGATAATTGCGCATTCATTTGCTGCATGATTGGGTGTTCAGCCGTATATTTGGCTGAGGCTTCAGCCACTTTTTGTTCCAATTCGGCTTTTTGGGTTTCCAGGGTCACGCTTTGGGTCAGATACAGCTCTGATTCTTTGGTGACATCGACCGTATTGTACTGCTGGCGGAAACGGTTAAATTCACGTTCAGCGACATCGAGTTGCTGTTTCAGTTCAGGCAGCTGATCTTCCAGGAACTTTAAGGTTTGTGCGGTTTCAGCCGAGCGACGTTCAATATTCTGTTGACTATAGGCCGCTAAAATGGCATTGAGCACCTGGGTAATATGCTGCTTGTCGGTACCCTGGTAGTTGAGACCGAGTACACCGGTCAGTTTGCCTTTTTCGGCCACAGAATAGTCAGCGAGCAAGCTGCGAACGGCTGCAGGCAGGCTTTGCTTTTGGATCAGATACGTGCTATCAAAGCTGTCCTGACTATAAATACCGACTTTCCATAGGCCATACTCAGACTGTAACTGGCTGGTCTGGTTCAGTGGGGCAGAAAAGACTACTTGTTCAGTTTCTTCATCGGTTAAACTAAATTTACCTTGTGAGAAACGAAGCAGCAGATTTTTATCACGATAATCATCTGGAATCTCAAAGCTGCGTACATCAAAGCTTTTCTGGTTGTCTTTAAACAGCACGGATTTGCCTGAATATTCACTGTCATACTCGTGCTTATTCAGTAAGCGGCTCCAGAAACTGTCTTCTGTACCATGAATGCGAATATTTAAATTTAGGCGATCAATCACTGTACCGAGTACCAGACGCGATTTCAGAATCTCAATTTCGGCCTGAGCCGGTGATTTCTGCTCAATCATATCGGACAAATCGCCCAATAAGGCGGCAGATGCCCCTTTATTTTCTTCGACCTGAACCAGTGCATCGACCTGATAGGTATCTGGTGTGGTTCTTAAATAAAGTAAGGCACAGACCAAACTTAAAATGACACAGAGAGCAATCAGTTTCCACTGGGCAATTAAGGAGAAAAACAATTCCTTCAGGTCAATGGTATCTTCTGTATTGGTATTTTGGCTCATAGTCTTTTGTTCGAAAGTTAAATATATTTTTTCCAGTCTGCAATGCAGGCCTGAATCAGCTGGCAGGTGTCATCAAATACTGCCTGATCATGCTGGTAAGGATCGGCCACATTTTTACTTTGCCAGTGGCCGAGTCTAAAGGTTTTTCCTTTGGCAAAGGGCCAGGTCTGTTCCACATGTTTTTGCTGGTTCTGACTCATCACTAAAATCAGGTCGGCTTTCTTGACCAGCTCGGCATTCAGCTTGCGGGCCACATGCGGGCTCATATCAATCCCTAAACGCTGCATGCATAGGCTGGCTTTGTCATCGGCTGCATGACCAACCAGCCCGGAAATACCGGCAGACTCAATCTGTAAATGCGGAAATTCCTGTTTTAAAAAGTATTCCGCCATCGGGCTACGGCAAATATTGCCAATACAGACCACCAGAATATTGTTAATTTTCATTAGTTCCCCAAACGGTCTAAATTATATAAAGCATTTGAGAATGGAATAATCTGATTCACCACACGTTGCCAGCGCGCAAGGCCAGATGCATCGACATAGACAATATCATTACTGCGCATTTTAAACTGATTAGCCAGACCAAAGTCGGCAATACTGGTTAAGTCCAGATGATAGACTTCGGTTTGTGCGCCACTTGGCTGACTGCGTAACACATAGATTTTACTACGGCTGGCCGACAATGGATTTAAGCCCAGACTTTCACCAAGTACATCACTCAGACTCATGCCCTGATCACGCATTGGCAAGGACTGATTTTTGCCCGATTCCCCCATCACATAGATTTTCTGGTTTTCGCGGCTGTTTACATAGAGGGTGTCATTCGGTTGAATCAGCAGATTATGTAAAGAGAAACCGGCTTGTTCCAGCTCAATACTGTTTAAATGATAGGTCTGCCCCTGACGTACCAAGGTAATAGAGGCATTATTGCCTTGCTGGGCATTGACCCCACCCGCCAGACCTAAAGCAGTATATACACTGGTCGGCTGATCACTTAAATAGAATTGGCCACCTTTCATTACATTACCTTGCACCGAGTAACGCTGGCCCTGATAAGACAGAACGCGTGCGACTACATCAGGCGTTTTTAAATAACGCGATAACTGACTGCGCAGCTCACGGTTTACCTGACTTAAAGACTTGCCTGCGGCTTTATAGCGACCAATAATCGGGAATTGAATATAGCCACTTTGGTCAATTTGATAACCATTGGCCTGAATGGCCTGTTCATTATTAATAGTATTGGTAGGTGGGGTAATTTCTGGGTAGGCCCATAAATAGATCGATAGAATGTCGCCTGGACTGAGGCTATAGTTGCGATGTGACTGGGTAAACAGGTGAGCATAATCTTGCTGAATATTTTGTACGGCCGGTTGCAAACCGAGTACAGTATCTTGAGTAAGTCGGACCACATTCACCGAAGTCCCCAAGTCTGTTTGATAGACACCCTCAGAAGGTAAGTCATAGGTCTGTAAGCCGGAGGTGACCGCACACCCGCTTGCTGTCACCAAAAAAGACAGTAGAATTATAGATTTAAATTGTCTCACACGTATTCCCGTTCTCGATTTTTCTAAAATCATAAAAAATAAAAAATAGTTTACCGAAGTTATTTTAAGGGTATATAACAAATTGTAAGTAGATTGCGAAAGTATACGCAAGCATAGCCAGAAAAATGAGGCAAAAAGTATCTAAATTGTGAGGAACTGCAAAATTATAGAAAGATGATTTGCAAAAAACTGACACAAAAGGAAGCATTTTAGATTTTTTGGCTAAAAATCATAACAGAACATTCATGATTTTCTGCTAACATTCCCGCCGAAAGATTTACTCTTCATAAATATACGTAGATAAATAAGGCGTTAAAATGCTACATCATCTCTCTTTTTTGAATTCAGGATCATTCCTTCTTTGTAAACTGGAAAAACTCCAAGAGATATACTCAGATATATAAAGGTTTGGTTAAACCAGGTTGGTAGAACATTTATTCAACAACTTAAGTCATTCATTATTTATAAGGAAACAGAAGGTGAAAAAAGTATTGCTAGTCTTTGGTACACGACCAGAAGCAATTAAAATGGCGCCTTTAGCTATACAGTTAAAACAACATAACCATAATTTTGAAACAAAGGTGTGTGTGACGGGGCAGCATAGACAAATGCTAGACCAGGTACTGGAACTTTTTAATCTAACCCCAGATTATGACTTAAACTTGATGAAACCAGGACAGACCTTATCAGATATTACCTCTGGCGTACTTAAAGGCTTAGAGCAGGTTTTTGCTGAGTGGACACCTGAGGTCGTGTTGGTGCATGGTGATACAGCTACCACATTTGCTGCCTCTTTAGCTGCCTATTATCATAAAATTGCAGTGGGTCATGTAGAAGCAGGTTTGCGTACAGGCGATATTTATTCACCATGGCCAGAAGAAGCCAACCGTAAACTTACGGGTGCGTTAACCACGTATCATTTTGCACCGACGCAATCTTCTTATAATAATTTAATTAAAGAAAATATAGACCCGAAAAATATTACCATTACAGGCAATACGGTTATTGATGCTTTGCTTACTGTCAAAGAAAAGGTTGAAACAGATCAGGCGATTATTACTCAATTTGAACAGCAGTTTGACTTTTTAGACCCGAATAAAAAATTAATTTTGGTCACCGGTCATCGCCGTGAAAATTTTGGTCAGGGCTTTTTAAATATTTGTACAGCATTGGCAAATATTGCAAAACACTATCCTGATGTGCAAATTGTATATCCGGTACATTTAAACCCAAATGTACAACAGCCGGTCAATAAGTTATTATCAGATATTTCAAATATTTATTTAATTTCCCCACAAGATTACTTGCCTTTTGTATATTTAATGAACCGAAGTTATTTAATTTTAACCGACTCTGGCGGTATTCAGGAAGAAGCACCTTCATTAGGCAAGCCGGTATTGGTTATGCGAGATACGACGGAACGCCCGGAAGCGGTAGAGGCGGGTACAGTAAAACTGGTGGGAACGGATGCTGCCTTGATCCAACAGTCTGTGGTTGAGCTGCTAGAAAATACTGAATTATATGAAACAATGGCAGCAGCACATAACCCGTATGGGGATGGAACAGCCTGTAAACAGATTATTGAAGCTTTAAAGTAATAAAGAAGGTTAAAAAGAATGCAACAGTTTAAGCATATTTGTGTCATTGGCTTGGGTTATATCGGTTTACCAACAGCAGCAACTTTTGCTGCACATGGTGTAAAAGTTACAGGTGTAGATGTTAATCCGCGCGCGGTAGACTTAATTAATCAGGGGAAGGTTCATATTGTAGAACCCGACCTAGATGCCTTGGTGCGAGATGTAGTTGCACAACAGAAATTATCTGCTCAACTTCAGCCATGCGAGGCTGATGCTTATATTGTGGCAGTACCTACGCCATTTAAAGATAATTATGAGCCTGACCTAAAATATATTGAAGCGGCTGCCAAAGCTTTAGCACCATTTTTAAAATCAGGTAATTTGGTAATTTTAGAGTCTACCTCGCCAGTAGGTGCAACTGAGCAAATGGCAGCATGGCTGAGTGAAGCACGCTCAGATTTAACCTTTCCTCAAACCCATGGTGAGCAAGCTGATATTCTAATTGCCCACTGTCCAGAGCGTGTATTACCTGGCAAGGTCTTGCAAGAGCTAATTAGTAATGACCGTATTGTGGGAGGAGTGACCCCGCGCTGTTCGCAAGCGGCAATTGATTTATACAAGGTTTTTGTAAAAGGTGATTGTATTGAAACCAATGCACGTACCGCAGAAATGTGTAAATTGACTGAAAATTCATTCCGTGATGTAAATATTGCATTTGCCAATGAGCTTTCTATTATTTGCGACAAATTAGATATTAATGTGTGGGAGTTGATTCAACTTGCGAATCGTCACCCACGAGTCAATATTTTGCAGCCAGGTCCAGGAGTAGGCGGGCACTGTATTGCAGTTGACCCATGGTTTATTGTGTCTAAAACACCAGAGCAGGCACGTTTAATTCGTACTGCGCGTGAAGTGAATGATAGTAAACCTGAGTGGGTGATAGATCAGGTGAAAATTAAGATTGCTGAATTTTTACAAGCCAACCCTGAAAAAACCATTAAAGATGTAACGGTTGCATGCTATGGCTTAGCTTTTAAACCAGATATTGATGACTTACGTGAAAGCCCTGCATTAAATATTACAAAAAAACTGGCAGAGCAAGGGTTAAATATTCTTGCCGTTGAGCCTAATATTTCTGAATTGCCAAAAAATATTAATAGTAGTATTTCGCTTGTAGATTTGAACGATGCTAGTTTAGCGAATGTTTCAATTTTATTAGTAGCACATAAGCAATTTAAAAACATTTCAATAGAAAATAATACATGGGTTGTTAGTGTTGAATCTTAGTCAAATTGCAATTTTTTCCATCCCAATACTATTTGCTTTAATTCACTTTCTTGAGTTCAGTAGTTATTATTGTCGAGTTGCAGGATTGGAAACCGGTGCAAAAGTATTAAGTTATTCGTACCAGCAAATGTTTTTTGTTGGTACTCGTTTCTTTTTTATTGCACTGATGCCCCTCATTGGTTTTGTTATCGATACTAAAATATCTATTGAAACTTATGTGGTAATGCTTCATTTTTGTATGTTTCTAGCTGGGTTGGCATATATAATATCTTATTTATTAAGAAAAAAAATTATTTATATAGTTAAAAAGAAATTGAATGGAAACGTAACTAGTGACACTGAATTTAATCCAGTGGCATTATCGAGGGTATTTATAAATAAAAAATTGATTACACTTAGTAGTATTGTTTTTTGTTGTTATGCGTTAGGGGTTTTTTTAGCATTTTATTATGCATTAACATTTTATGAATTCCGGGCAACTATTAGCCAACTATCTGGGGTTGTAAATGGTTTGGCAACGGTACTTTTAACTTTTATTGTTGAGCCGATCTTGGCTAGGCAGATTGATAAAGATAACCCTGATGCGATAAATATGATTTTTTCATTACTGTTAGGTCGTTTTTTTGGCGTTGCAATCTTATCACATTTAATTATTTTATTGGTTTAATGATTAATGAAGCTTTCAAGAGAAACAATAATTGTAGGCGGGCTGCCTAACCCAATTGGTGGTGTGACTACTTTTTTAAGTAGGCTTGTTAAGGCATATCCTCAATTTGTTTTGGCATTCATAGACTTATATATGAGTGATGATAAGCGTATTCCTAGTAACTATAAAGGCGAATATACACTTGTACCTAATAAGCTTTTGGCAATTTTTAAAATACTTTTAATTCAATTTAAGTACAAAGAGAAAGAAATATTTTTTAATTTTTCTTCAGGCAATAGTCTTGTATTTTTTTTATTACTTCCTAAATTTAATAATGAGTGGAGTTTAATGCTTCATCATGGACATTTGGAAAGCAAATTACCTAAGCTCTTATTGAGGTTTATCTTAAATAAGTTTGATACAATCTATCCTTTAAATGAGCGCCAAGCAGAGTTTTATAAAAGCATTAAGCCTTGCTACCCATTAGTGGAAGAAAGTTCTTATGTGCCAGCGGTATTAGTTGATATTTCTGACTCAGAAAAATTGCCTCTCAATAAGGCGCGAGATCAGAATCTCAAGATCATTGTTGGTTCTGGGTCTCCACGACCACTTTATCAACATCATCTATTGATTGAATTAATTAATAAAAATCAAAATGCTTACTTATTTCTTTTTCTTTATGGTGACGGTGAGTTAAAGGATGAGCTTTTAAATTTAAATCATCCACGTATTAAAGTGTTTATCGATAAAGATGAAGATATCTTTAATTATTATCTTTCTAAAGCAGATTTGTATGTTCGACCAACTTTAGAGGATAGTTTTGGAATAGCCTGTGCTGATGCTATAGAGTTTGGGGTTCCTGTAATTGCTTCAGATGTATGTAAAAGGTATTCAGGTGTGCAAGTGTATAATACTGAAGAGTTTCTTTTTCTTAAAAGCAGAAATGTATTGGAGAAAGAGTAGATGTTTTATTATTATATATTTACTTTAGTTGCTAGTTGGATGTATTTTTTTAGTAGGAAGGCTGGCTATTATATATTGCTTTTAGGTGTGCCTCTTTTTTTATTAAACCTTCCTACTACTGGTCTAGATTATGATTATTATAAAGAATCGTATGATAACGCCACTTTTATAGGTACGTTTCCTTTTTTTGAAAGTATGTCATCTTTAACAGCAGAGCCATTATATGTATGGTACACTTCTGCTATATCTGTAATTTCTCAATTAGAATTTCCTGCTTTCTTGGCATTGAACTTTATTTTTTCAACTTTTTTATTTTCTTTTGCCCTTTCAAAGTTTCCAAGTGATCTGAAAAAGTATTTTTTCCTTTTTATTCTACCAATTATTATACCTACCCTTTTTTACTTTTCTCCACGTTCATCTATATCATTTGCATTTATATTGATTGGTTTTTTCAAACTATGCCATGATAGGAAAAATTTAGGCATCTTATTTTTATTTATTGGTTTCTCTTTTCATACACAATATTTTTTAATTGGGTTGTATATTTTAGTCTTATATTTTTTAAGTTCTAAAAAAGATTTGTTAAATATAAATAATATTGTATTAATGAATTTTGTATTGGCTTTATTGCTGTTTTTATTTCTTCACTTTATTTCCTTTTTTGAGAACATTGTAGCTACAGTATTTTCTTTTCTTCCTAGTGCTTCAGTTGCATTGGCTAAATTACATTATGTGTCTGATGAAGATGGGGGAAGTGGTGGATTCAGATTAACAGCCTTGTTATCAGTTCTGATTTATCCTGCTATTTTATTTTATCTTTTAAGGACTATTAAATTACATAACTATCCAATTAATACAAAGTTTTTGTTTTGTTTAGTGGGTGTTGTGTTTTTTGGGATAGCCGTTAATATTGCCTTTATTGGCGAACCACATGTAGCCGGACGTTTATCAAGATTTAGTGATTATTTTTGTATGGGTTTTTTAATTCCATATGTTTTATATGTTAATAAACATTATTTAAGCATTAAGGTTATATCATTAGTAATGTGTTTATTAACTCCTATTTTATTTAAAACTTTATATATTGGCGCATTTGAGATTTTCTAATGAAACAAATCCTTCAAGACATGGCAAAAGGCGGTACAACCGTAACAGAAGCACCAGTACCACAGTGCTCTAAAGGGCATTTACTTATTTCCACTACTACTTCGCTTATTTCAGCAGGTACAGAGCGTATGCTGGTCGGTTTTGGTAAAGCTTCTATGTTAGACAAAGCTCGCCAACAACCAGAAAAAGTAAAAATGGTACTTGAAAAAGTCCAAACAGATGGGCTGCTTACTACCTATGACGCAGTAAAGTCCAAACTGGCACAACCCTTACCACTTGGTTATTGTAATGTAGGTCTAGTTCATGAGGTTGGAGCAGGTGTAGAAGACTTTAAAGTCGGTGATCGTGTCGTTTCAAATGGTCCGCATGCAGACATGGTCAAAGTACCGAAAAACCTATGTGCAAAAATACCCGACAATGTAAGCGATGAAGCAGCTTCTTTTACAGTTGTTGCCAGTATTGGCTTACAAGGTATTCGTTTGGCACAACCAACCATAGGTGAAAGCTTTGTGGTTACAGGTGCAGGCTTAATTGGCTTACTCACCATTCAAATGCTAAGAGCAAATGGCTGCCGTGTTTTGGCTATTGACTTTGACCAAAGCAAACTCGAACTTGCCAAACAGTTTGGTGCAGAAGTCTGTAACCCTGCCAAAGGAGAAGACCCTGTCGCTGCAGGTTTGGCATTTAGCCGTGGTGCAGGGGTAGATGGTGTCATTATTACTGCATCAACCAAAGTGAGCGATCCCGTTACACAAGCCGCACGTATGAGTCGCAAACGTGGCCGTATTATTTTAGTCGGTGTAACAGGTTTAGAGTTAAATCGTGCAGACTTCTATGAAAAAGAACTGAGCTTTCAGGTGTCATGTTCTTATGGACCAGGTCGTTACGATGCTGCTTATGAAGAAAAAGGGCAGGATTACCCGGTAGGATTTGTTCGCTGGACAGAACAGCGTAACTTTGTTGCAGTGTTGGATATGATGGCGGCAGGCACATTAAATGTAGATGCCTTAATTACCCATCGTTTTGAATTTGAAGATGCGCCAAAAGCTTATGATGTTTTAACGGAAGATAAATCAGGTTTGGGTATTTTACTTAAATACAATTCGGCCGTAGAAACACGAACTGAAAAGAAAGTCATTTTAAAACCAATTCAGATAGATGCACAAAATGCTGTCGTTGGTTTTATTGGTGCAGGCAATTATGCTTCACGTATTTTAATTCCTGCATTTAAAAAAGCGGCTTCACAACTGCATACCATTGTAACTTCTGGTGGTATCAATGGGGTGATTCATGGTGAAAAGGCAGGATTTGCAGAAGCATCGACAGATATAGATGCCTTATTAAGCAATCAAGATGTAAATACTGTAGCAATTGCAACACGACATAATAGCCATGCCTATTTTGTAGAAAAAGCGCTGTTAGCGGGTAAAAATGTTTTTGTAGAAAAGCCATTGGCGTTGACGGTAGAAGAAATAGAAAAAGTTGAACAGGCTTATAATCAAAATATAGAAAAGAAACAATATGCCCGTGTCATGGTGGGCTTTAACCGTCGTTTTGCACCTCAAGTACAAAAAATGAAAGCCTTACTCGACACAGTGAAAGAACCTAAAAGCTTTATTATGACCATGAATGCAGGAGCGATTCCTGCAGACCACTGGACACAGGATAATGCGGTAGGCGGTGGGCGTATTATTGGTGAGGCATGTCACTTCATAGATTTAATGCGCTTTTTAGCAGGTTCAAAAATTGTGTCTGTTCAAGCGAGACGTATGGGTGAAACCGATGCTGTACAAGTCCTAGAAGATAAAGCAAGCATTACTTTAGGTTTTGAAGATGGTTCATTTGGGACAATTTTCTATTTGGCGAATGGAGCATCAAGTTTCCCTAAAGAGCGAGTAGAAGTCTTTGCTGCAGGCCGTGTATTACAACTTGATAACTTCCGTAAACTTAAAGGTTTTGGCTGGTCTGGCTTCAACAAAATGAATTTGTGGCGTCAGGACAAAGGGCAAGATGTTTGTGCGGCTGCTTTCGTTGAGAGTATTCGTCAAGGCAAAGAGTCACCTATTCCAGCAGATGAAATTTTTGAAGTTGCACGTATGACAATTCAAGCCGCTGAAATTTTGAGAGCACAATAGTGTTATGGATATTAAAAAGCTTATTCATACTATCAAGTATTTAAAATTTGTGCAGGTGTATTATCGACTGCACTATATTTTATTAAAACCTAAAGTACAGAAAAAAGAGTTTTCACTTAACTTAAGAGAAGTTAAAAAAAAGTGGAATAATTTTATAGAGAAACCAATTTCCATGATTGGTGAAAAAGAGTTTTATTTTCTGAATAAAAAAGGAAAATTAAGTTCTATTTTAGATTGGAATGCAAAAGAACAAGATAAGTTATGGCTTTATAATTTACATTATTTTGATGATCTTAATGCAAAAGGAGCGTTGGAGCGTCAAGTCTGGCATTATGACTTAATTGATCAATGGATTGAACAGAATCCATATGCTTTAGGAAATGCCTGGGAGCCTTATCCAACCTCTTTAAGAATTGTAAATTGGGTTAAGTGGGCATTATCTGGAAATAAATTAAATACCATTCAATTACAATCATTAGCTTTGCAAGCTGCGCATTTGTATAAGAATATTGAATGGCATATTTTAGCAAACCACCTCTTTGCTAATGCGAAGGCATTAATTTTTGCAGGATTATTTTTTGACTCTGATGAGTCAAATACATGGTTACAGAAAGGCCTAAGGTTATATCAAAAAGAAATTCAGGAGCAAGTATTAGCAGATGGTGGTAATTTTGAATTAACACCAATGTATCACTCTATTTTTCTTGAAGATTTATTGGATATTTATCAATTACAGTCCATTTACACTGTTAATGAGACTTTAGATACTATTTATTTGTCTTCTATTATAAAAAAGATGTTAGTTTGGCTAAGCCATATGTGTCATCCAGATGGCGATATTTCATTTTTTAATGATTCTACTTTAGGTATTGCTCCTACTTTTAAAAGTTTAAAGAGCTACGCTATATCATTGAATATATTATATGACTCTGAAATAGTGGAAGCATGTGATGCTTATTTAAAAGATAGTGGTTATATCTCAATCTGTGGTGATGATTATAAAATGATTGTAGATGTTGCAAAAGTTGGTCCCGATTATCAACCAGGTCATGCTCATGCAGATACATTGAGCTTTGAGTTAAGTATTGGAAAAGAAAGATTATTTGTGAATTCTGGTATTTCTCAATATGGTTTAGATAAAGAGCGTAATCGTCAACGTAGTACTTCTGCACATAATACTGTAATTATAAATAATATCGACTCTAGCGAGGTCTGGGCGGGATTTAGAGTAGCACGTAGAGCATATCCAAAATTAGAGACACTTGAATTTAATGATAATGATAAAATTATCACTTTTAAAGCTTCACATAATGGTTATTGTAATTTAGGGCTTAATGTTTACCATCAACGGAGTTTTGAATTTAAAGATCAGCAGTTAACTATATCTGATTTTATTATAGGGTCGTATGAGACTGCCGAAGCAAGATTTCATTTACATCCGAGTGTTAAAGTTATATCTATAGATGATCATTCATTACAATTTGAATTAGATAAATACAAATGTGAAATAAGATTTAGTAAAGGCTCAGTATTAAATTTTGTAAAAACTACATGGCAACCTGAATTCGGAAAAATAATAGAGAATCAATGTATAAGTGTAAATATTTTAAATGGTACATTAGTAACAACTATTTCATGGAGTCGTAAATGAACTTACTAATCATAAGTTTTTTTTATAAACCAGATTTATCAGCTGGTTCATTTAGGACTACAGCATTGGTAGAGAGTATCGAACAGAAATATCCCTCAGCTAAAATCGATATTATCTCAACTTTACCTAACCGTTATAACGACTTTTCTGAAGATTGTAAAAGAATTGAGTATAATGGAAATGTGACAATTTACAGAGCAGATGTTAGTACAAAATTTTCTGGAATATTAGGTCAAATTATTAGCTTTATACTATTTTTTTTATTCGCATTTAAATTAGTTGTTGGAAAAAAATATGATCTAGTTTATGCAACATCTTCACGGTTAATGACTGCTTTTTTAGGTGCTTTAGTTGCGACAATAAAAAGAGCTCCTTTATATTTAGATATACGGGATATTTTTATTGATACAGTAGAAGATGTTTTTCCAAAAAAAATGACAGTTTTAGTTTTGCCGATACTTTCAGTAATTGAAAAATTTACTATTACTAAGGCGAATAAGGTAAATCTGGTTTCAAGAGGATTCTTACCATATTTTGAAAGTAAATTTAAAAATATACCGTATAGCTTTTATACAAATGGAATTGACTCAATATTTTTAAATAAAATAGAAAAACAATCACCTAATATAGATAAGGATAAACCTTTATCTGTTGTATATGCTGGAAATTTTGGTGATGGGCAAGGTCTACATAAAATTATACCACTCTTAGCAAAACAGCTTGAAAATAAAGTGGTTTTTCAATTGATTGGTAATGGTGGGAGAAAAAAAGAACTCGAAGAACAATTAAATGAATTAAATGTAAATAATGTGGAAATTATTGCACCTGTTACCAGGGTTGAATTGTTAAAATTTTATGAAAATGCTGATATTCTATTTTTACATTTAAATGACTATGATGCTTTTAAGAAAGTAATCCCGTCAAAAATTTTTGAATATGCTTGTTATAATAAGCCAATTTGGGGTGGATTGTCTGGATATGTTGTTAATTTTATAGGTGATAGTATGCATGGAGCATATATCTTCAAACCTTGTAACGTCAATGAAGCCATAAAAGCTTTTAATAGTATAGACTATGATATTCAGCCTCGTGAAAAGTTTATTCATTTATATACACGTAGTAATATTATGAATAACTTAGCTGACGATGTTATAGCCTTAATTAAATAACTTCAGGAATAAATTTATGCCTTTTGTTTCACATACGTTAATTACAGGCAGTAACGGTTTCTTAGGTCAATATTTATCGCAATTTTTGGCTGAAAAAGGCTATTCAGTTTTAGCGCATACCCGTAAAGCTCAAAAATTTGACCATCCAAATATTAGTAATATCAATTTTGATCTAAATGATAGTTTAGACAATATCGATCTGAATCAAGTTGAAGTTATTATTCACTGTGCAGGTCGTGCACATGTCATGCATGAAACGGCAGCATCACCACTTGAAGCATATCGCCAAACCAATGTACAAGGTACATTAAACCTTGCACAAAAAGCAGTAGAAAGTGGGGTAAAACGTTTCATTTACTTAAGTAGTATTAAGGTGAATGGTGAACAAACCACCACGCAAGCCTTTTGTCCTAATGACGATGTCCACACAGATGACCCGTATGGCTTATCCAAATATGAAGCAGAACAAGCCTTACTTGCGCTTTCTCAACGTACAGGTTTAGAAGTGGTTATTATTCGTCCCGTCCTCATTTATGGACCGAAAGTAAAAGCCAACTTTAAAAGTATGGTGAACTTGGCAAGTAAAAAACTCCCTTTACCGATTGGTTGCTTAGACAATAAACGCAGTATGGTGAGCGTCTATAACTTAGCTGACCTGATTCATACGTGTATGACGCATCCAAATGCCAACCGTGAAGTATTTTTAGCCAGTGATCAGGATGACATTTCGGTCAAACAACTATTTGAAAAATTAGCGAAATATCAAAATAATCAATTATTAATGTTACCTATACCGAAAAGCTTGATCAGTTTTCTGGCAAGCTTGGTTGGGAAAAAAGCGGTTGCCTCACGTTTATGTTCAGAACTGGTGGTAGATACCACTAAAAATACACAACTTTTAGGTTGGACAGCACCGTATAATGTCGATACAAGCCTAGAAAAAATGTTTAACACAGCGCATCAAAACTGAGCCTAGTCACAAATATGTCCATGCTATCCCTTTTTATTTTCTTTTTACTTGCATTTGCTCTGACCTATTTTATGCGAGCTTACGCCCTCAAGAAAAATATAATAGATAACCCCAATGAACGTAGCTCTCACAGTGTACCCACACCGCGAGGTGGTGGTGTTGCGATCGTATGTAGCTACTTATTGGCACTGACGGTGTTGATCTATAGCCAACAATTGACTCTACATATTGGTCTAACCCTGATGGTTGCAGGTTTTGTTATCGCTTTGCTGGGCTTTTTAGATGATCATGGCCATATCAACTCCATGCTGCGCTTAGCCATACATTTTTTAGTGGCGATTGGTGTGGTAATGAGCTTAGGAGGCTTTAGTGAAGTTGTAGCTTTTAATAGTTTAGAGCTGGGCTTTATTGCCAATATTATTGCTGTACTGTTTTTGGTGTGGTTATTAAACTTATATAATTTTATGGATGGCATTAACGGCATTGCCAGTGTTGAGGCCATCACCACCACAGTCAGTATGGCAATTTTATATTATGTACTCAATAGTACATTGAACTCAGACATATTGTGGTTATTGGCGGCCTGTGTATTTGGGTTTTTACTGTGGAACTTTCCCAAGGCTAAAATTTTTATGGGCGATGCCTGTAGCGGATTTCTCGGTCTCACTTTGGGAATTTTGGCGCTCATCGCCCTCAAAGAAAATTTAGCTCTGTTTTGTGCATGGATTATTTGTTTAGGGGTGTTTGTGGTGGATGCCACCTATACCCTTATTAAGCGCGTGCTGAGTGGTTATAAAATGTATGATGCCCATCGTAGCCATAGTTATCAAATCCTGTCGCGCAAATGGGGGAGTCATACACCTGTGACATTGGCAGTAGCAGCGATTAACCTATTGTGGTTATTGCCATTAGCCTATTATACCGTTACCCAGCCATTGGCTTATCCGGAATTTATGGTATTGGTGGCCTATTTACCGCTTATATTAATTGCAATGAAATTAAAAGCAGGACATCCAGATGCCTAAAAAAAATCTGCTGATTCTGGGGGCAGGGGGCTTTGGTCAATCCATTGCTGAAGTGGCAGCATTATCTGCACAATGGCAGCAAATTTACTTTGTGGATGACCGCTGGCCTGAGCAAAAACAAGTAGGCCAATATTCAATTATCTCAAATATTCAAAACTTGTCTCAGCTTCAGCAAGAGAATATGGAGGCAATTGTTGCGGTCGGAAATAACCAAATACGACAAAAATGGCAACAATTACTGCTTGATTTATCAATACCACTCGCCACTATCATACATCCACAGGCTGTAATTTCACCTTCTGCTCAAATTGGTCAGGGGGTAAGTATTATGGCAGGGTGTATAATTGGCACGAATACGATTATTCAAGATGGTGTGCTTCTTAATATTGGGACCTTGCTAGATCATGATGTGGTGATCGAACACTTTAGTCATTTAAGTGTTGGCGTAAACATCGCAGGTGGACAGAGAATTCCGTCTGGCTCTTTTTTAGAGGTGGGGACCCGTATTGGACATAAATCTTAATAACAAATTCTTTTAAATTAAGATACGACTTATTGAAAACTATATGAAATCCATCGTTATTCCTCTCGTCGAATCCCCCCGTGCTGCCAAACTAGCTTTTCTGGTCATTCTGGATTTCTGTGTATTTCTAGTCCTAATCTGGCTGTGTTATGCCATTCGTCAGTTTGACCTTGGTGCAGAGGTGGTGCCGAATATTCCGTTTGGTTCACTGTGGGTCAGTGCAATTGCGGTTATCCTGCTGTTTGTGTTTGGGGTGTACCGCTTTATTGTGCGTACCTACAATGAAGTATTTATGGTCAAACTGGGCCTGGCGACTTTCCTGGCGGTGGCGGGACTCTATGCCTTGGCCTATTTAACAGATGCTTTTATTCCAACCTCAATTCCACTGATGTTCGGCTTTATGATGTTCGCCTGGGTGTGGTTTAGCCGAGGAATCATCCGTTTTATTGTCCGTTCTTATGTACAGGCGGGTATCCCGAAAAAACGTGTCGCGATTTATGGGGCAGGCAATGCCGGCCAGCAGGTCGCAGCGACTTTAACCCGTTCCAATGAACATTTACCGATTTTATTTATTGATGATAATCCGTCTTTAAGCGGACAGAATATTGGCGGGATTGATGTTTATCTGCCGGAAACAGCACTTAAATGTTTTGCCAAATTGCGGATTGATGAAATTTTAATTGCCTTGCCATCTGTAGGGCGTAGCCGCAAAAGTGAAATTGTCAAATTTCTGGAACCTGCCCATTTAAAAATTACTGAAATTCCGGGCCTGACCAAACTGGTGGATGGTGAAATCCGCGTCTCCGATATTCAGGAAGTCGATATTATTGACTTGCTAGGGCGTGATCCGGTGCCGCCGGTGGCAGAGCTGCTGGAAAAAAATATTAAAGACAAAGTGGTGATGGTTACAGGGGCTGGTGGTTCAATTGGTTCCGAATTATGCCGCCAGATTATTAAAAACCAGCCGCAGAAACTGGTGATTTATGAGCTGACCGAATTTGCCCTGTACAGTATTGATAAAGAACTGCGTCTGGCATCCAATGTTGAAATTATTCCGATTCTGGGTACGGTCCTGGATCAGGCCAAACTGGAACGGATTATTGAACAATATGCGGTGCAGACAGTCTATCATGCCGCGGCCTATAAGCATGTGCCGCTGGTAGAATGTAACCCAATTGCTGGTCTGAAAAATAATGCAATTGGTACCGCTTTTAGCCTGAATGCTGCGGTGAAAAATGGGGTTGAAACCTTTGTGCTGATTTCGACTGACAAAGCGGTGCGTCCGACCAATGTCATGGGCGCATCAAAACGTATGGCTGAGCTGTACTGTCAGGCCATGGCGGAAGCGCAGGACCAGACCCAGATCAGTATTGTACGTTTTGGTAACGTGCTTGGTTCATCGGGTTCTGTGGTGCCACTATTTAAACAGCAGATTGCCAAGGGCGGCCCGATTACCGTGACCCATCCGGATGTGACCCGTTTCTTTATGACCATTCCTGAAGCCTCACAGCTGGTGATTCAGGCTGGTGCCTTGGGTCATGGTGGCGATGTGTTCCTGCTGGATATGGGTGAGCCGGTACGGATTCAGGATCTGGCCCGTCAGATGATTGCGCTGAGTGGTCTGAAAGTCCGTGAAGCCGACAGTCAGGACGGCGATATTGAAATCCAGTACTCCGGTTTACGTCCTGGTGAAAAACTTTACGAAGAATTACTGATTGATGCCGATAATACCGAAGTGACACAACACAGCCGGATTTTGCGTTCTTATGAAAAAATGTATCCTCTGGATGAGTTATTGCAGGTCTTTGAGCGCTTCAATGATTTAACTGCAGTGCAATCGGATATTGATTGGGCATTAAGCCAGCTGGAGCACTATGTTGATGGCTATCAACGTGGTAAAGAAGTCAAAGTAAATTAAAATATCGAGATCAGGTTAAAATATATGATTAAGAAGGCGATTTTACCTGTTGCAGGTTTGGGTACCCGTTTTTTACCGGCCAGTAAATCTATTCCCAAAGAAATGGTGACCGTGGTCGATCGTCCAGCGATTGAATATGTGGTGCGTGAAGCGGTTGCTGCCGGTATTGAACAGATTATTCTGGTCACGCATTCTTCCAAAGCGTCAATTGAAAACTACTTTGACCGTAACTTTGAACTGGAAACCACATTAGAGCAGAAGCAAAAGTGGGATTTGCTAAAAGAAATTACCGAAATTCTACCACCGCAGGTCAGCGTGGTCAGTGTGCGTCAGCCACAGCCGCTGGGCCTGGGGCATGCGGTGCTGTGCGCCAAAGATATTGTCGGTGATGAGGCTTTTGCCGTATTACTGCCAGATGTGCTGGTTAAAGATCAGGTAGAAAAAAATGATCTGGCCTTGATGATTGAACGTTTTAATACCACACAGGCAGCACAGATTATGGTTGAGGCCGTGCCGGAGCATCTGGTCGATCAGTATGGCATTGTGGATGTTGCCGCTGCCCCTGCAGAAGGCCAGAGTGCGGCAATGCAGGGGATTGTCGAGAAACCGGCGGTCGGTACTGCACCTTCTAATCTTTCCGTGATCGGGCGTTATGTATTGCCAGCCAAAATTATGCAGCTGTTGGCCACCACACCGAAAGGGGCCGGGAATGAAATCCAGCTGACCGATGCCATTGCCGCATTACAGCAGCTGGAAACCGTCGAAGCCTACCGGATGAAAGGCCAGACCTTTGACTGTGGCAGCAAACTCGGCTATTTAAAGGCCGTCTTGCATTACGGGGTGGATCACCCAAGTTTAGGTGCAGCATTTAAACAGTTGATTCAAGAACTTAAAGACTAATACGGGGCAGGGGGCAGTATGAAGGTTGCAGTTTTTGGTCGAACGCTTTATGCCGGGGTGATGGCGGCGCTATTGGCAGAATGTGGGCACAAGGTCTACTGGTGTGACATTTTCCAGCAAGATAGCCCGGAAGCGCCTGACTTTCAGGATGAGGCGGTCAATCGCCTGCTGCAGCAGCAACATGCGCAAGGTTTCTTGCATTACTGTAGCCTGAAAGAGCTGGGTTTGGAGATTGATGTTTATCTGTTTAGCCTGAATCCGGCTGAAGAGCCACTACTGATTGAATTGTTGCAGCAGCTCCAGCAGCGCCCGATCATTCATCCGAAACTGATGATCAATGCTTCAACCCTTGGCTTGCAGGGTACGGCACGACTGAAACAGCTGCTGCCTGAAGATGACTGGGTGTATTTGCCGGATATGAGCCAGGAAGGCAATGCGCTAGCCAGTATTACCCAGGCGGAACAGTTGACTGTGGGCTGTATGAATCCGCAGGTACAGAGTAAAGTGCAGGAATTTTTACGTCCTTTATTCCCGCGTAAGCAGCAATACCTGTTTATGCCGGTGCTGGATGCGGAATTTACCAAGCTGAGTATTTCCGGCATGCTGGCAACCCGGATCAGTTATATCAATGACTTGGCTGTGGTGGCAGAAAAACTGGGGATTGATATTGAGCATGTGCGTCAGGGCATGGCCGCCGATAGCCGGATTGGCGCGTCCTATATGTATCCGGGCGCCGGTTTTGGCGGAGAAAACTTCTCGCATGATGTCCTGACTTTGGCCAATACCGTTTCAACCACCGGGGTGAAAAGCCAGCTTTTGGCCCAGGTCTGGGAAATTAACGAGCAGCAAAAAGAACTGCTGTTTCGCAAATTGTGGAACTATTATCAGGGCAATTTAAAAGGCAAAACCATTGCCATCTGGGGCGCTGCGTTTAAGGAAAATACTTCACGCGTGCACCATTCACCGATTCACGCCATGCTCAAGGCACTCTGGGCGCAAGGACTCACGGTTAAATTACACGATCCGCAGGCCTTGCCGGAAATTCAGGCATTGTATGGCGAACGCGATGATCTGATCT
This sequence comes from Acinetobacter sp. CIP 53.82, assembly GCF_000369465.1. Taxonomy (NCBI): domain Bacteria; kingdom Pseudomonadati; phylum Pseudomonadota; class Gammaproteobacteria; order Moraxellales; family Moraxellaceae; genus Acinetobacter; species Acinetobacter sp. CIP 53.82. Next base: position 1,436,274 of record NZ_KB850046.1, read on the forward strand.
TGTGTCAGGACCAGTATGAAGCCGTCAAAGACAGCCATGCGCTGTGTCTGTTAACCGCCTGGAAACATTACTGGAGTCCGGACTATAAAACCCTGCTCAACAGTATGCAGCATCCACTAATTTTAGATGGACGTAATATCTATGATCCGCAATTTGTCAAAGCGCAGGGCTTTGCCTATATGGGAGTAGGACGCTAATGAGCAGTTCAGCAGCGGTACATACGCGTGATTCACTGTTATTACAGTTACAAAGCTTAAAAAATCAGTTTGAACAGCGCCATTTAACCGATTTATTTGCACAGGATGCGCAGCGTTTTGAACACTTTTCTGTAGGTTTAAAATCGCTGGTTTTCGATTATAGCAAGCAGCGTATTGATGCCGAGGTGCTGGCTCAGCTGATTCGCTTTGCTGAAGCACATGACTTATCGGGCTGGATCAACACCCTGTTTTCCACCGACGCGATTAACTATACCGAACAGCGTGCAGCCATGCATTGGGCGCTGCGTTTGCCGGAGCAAGACAGTACTCATCCGGAACTGGCACAGCAGGTACAAACCCAGCTACAGCGTATGTATCAGCTGGTAGAAAAAATTCATGCCGGACAATGCCGCGGTGCCACCGGTGAAGTAATTCAGGATGTAGTCAATATTGGCGTCGGCGGTTCGGACTTGGGTCCTTTGATGGCGACTCAGGCACTGTCCGATTTTAAACATCCAAGTGCCAAGCCACTGAGCGTGCATTTCGTTTCGACCATGGATGGCAGCCAGCTGTCGGATCTGCTGCATAAGCTGCGTCCGGAAACCACGCTATTTATTATTTCCTCTAAATCTTTTGGCACCATTGATACCTTGTCCAATGCACAAACCGTCCGTTTATGGCTGGAAAAAGCCTTGGGCAAACAGGCACGCGTATTACAGCATCATTTTGTTGGGGTATCGACCAAGCCCGATAAAATGACCGCATGGGGCATTGCGCCAGAAAACCAGTTCCTGCTGTGGGATTGGGTCGGTGGCCGTTATTCACTCTGGTCCTGTATCGGCTTGCCAATTGCGCTGATTATCGGGGTGGAAGGTTTTAAAGCCTTTCTGGCCGGGGCCTACGCGGTGGATCAGCATTTCCAGACCGCACCCTTTGCACAGAATATTCCGGTGTTGATGGGCCTACTCGGGATCTGGAATAATAATTTTCTGGATATTCAGACCCATGCAGTTTTGCCCTATGATGGCCGCTTAAAATATTTTGCCTCTTATCTGCAGCAGCTGGAAATGGAATCGAATGGTAAATCGATTCAGCGCAGTGGCGAAGCAGTCGAACTGGATACCTGTCCAATTGTCTGGGGAGAAGTAGGACCGAATGCCCAGCATGCGTTTTATCAGCTGCTGCATCAGGGTACACAGGCGGTCAGCTGTGACTTTATTGCGCCAGTCAAACGCTACAATGCCAACCAGTTTACCTATGCCGAAAGTGCAGAGGCGCTGGTCGAGCAGCATCATCTGGCCCTGTCTAACTGTCTGGCGCAATCACGCTTACTGGCTTTTGGTAATCAGGCGCTAGATCAGGCCGAGCTAGCCAGTCTGCCACCGTATAAGCAATATGCCGGTAATCAGCCGAGTTCAACCTTTTTAATCCAGGAACTGAACCCGTATAGCTTGGGGATACTGATTGCCTTGTATGAGCATAAGGTCTTTGTCCAGTCGGTGATCTGGAATATTAACCCCTTTGATCAGTGGGGCGTGGAAAAGGGTAAGGAAATTGCCAATCAGCTGTTGCCGATTTTAAATGGCCAGCAGCAGGATGTATCGGCACTGGATGCTTCGACACAGGGTTTAATTCAAATTTTGCTTGACCAGGCGAAAAGTGACAAGGGAATATAATTACAGAGTGAGCAATAAAAAAAATGGAGCATTTATGCTCCATTTTTTATGTTAAGCCTGAATCAAACGGGTCAATTCATCGACATAGTCTTGCATTGGTTTGGGTTGCTGGTCACGGCGGCTTTCAATATTCAAACGTAACAAAGGCTCGGTATTGGAGGCACGCACATTAAAACGCCAGGCACCAAAATCCAGACTTACGCCATCGGTCTGGTCAATGGCCGGGTTCTGATCGGCATAGTGTTTAAAGATCTTTTGAATGGTGGCTTGGGTGTCTGCCACTTTAAAATTAATTTCACCTGAACATGGGAACTTGGCAATCATCTCTTCAACCAGACTCGATAAGGATTGACCGGTTTCAGACAAGACTGAAATTGCCAATAACCATGGAATCATGCCGCTATCACAATAGGCAAAGTCACGGAAATAGTGGTGGGCACTCATTTCTCCGCCATAAACCGCGTTGTGCTCACGCATCACATCTTTAATAAAAGCATGTCCAGATTTGGACTGGATTGCTTCGCCCTGATACTGCTCCACCACATCAAAGGTGTTCCAGACCAGTCGCGGATCATGCACAATTTTTTCACCGGACTGTTTCAACAAGAAGGCTTGGGCTAACAGCCCCACGATGTAATAACCTTCAATAAACTGGCCTTTTTCATCAAACAGGAAGCAGCGGTCAAAGTCGCCATCCCAGGCAATGCCCAGATCTGCGCCATGCGCCAGTACCGCCTCGCGGGTGCTGTCGCGGTTTTCTACCAGAATCGGGTTCGGAATCCCATTCGGGAAGGTGCCATCGGCCTCATGGTGAATTTTGACAAACTCCACCGGAACATTCAGGGCCTTGAATTTATCTTCAATCGCATCAATCACATGACCGGCAGCACCATTACCGGCATTCACCACCAGCTTCATGGGGCGAATCTTGGCCGGATCAATATAGGTCATCAGATGATCTACAAATTCCGGCAGAATATTGTAGGACTGGGTGGTTCCTTTGGCTGCAACTTCGGTAAATGTACCAGCTTCTGCTAAGGCCTGAATTTCTTTTAAGCCAGTATCGGCACTGATTGGACGGGCATTTTCGCGCACCAGTTTCATGCCGTTATAGTCCATCGGGTTGTGACTGGCAGTGATTTCAATCCCACCTTGAACATCGAGATGAAAGGCACCGAAATAGACTTCTTCAGTTCCCGTCATACCTAAATCTAATACATCAACACCCGCATCATTCAGACCTTTGATGGTGGCTTGTTTTAAATCTTCACTGCTGAGGCGGATGTCGCAGCCCACAACCACTGTTTTAGGTTGATAAATTTGTCCATAGGCACGGCCAATTTTATAAGCAATCTCTTCATTGAGTTCTGTACCAAGTTTGCCGCGAATATCGTAAGCTTTAAAGCAAGTCAGTTGGGTCATTATTTGTTCTCCATGCAGAAGAAAAAAGGCCGGTGATGTGTTTGAACAATATAGTTCTAAACTAGCCTTCATTCATAATCAATAATTTAACGTTAATTGAGATTGCTGGATTAACATTAAAGTCTTAAACTGAGTCTGAGACTCTAATTTGTAATTTAACAATATAGTTCTAAACTAAAGAATACTGATCTGATCAGTATTCTTGCTCACTTTCTCAAAAAGTCTCTGTTGTGTGAAACTAAGGAAAGACTTTTGTTCTTCAAGCAGCCTTTCCCATACTATTATGTCTGATTGTACACTAGCGAAAATCCAAACATTAGGGCTTAAATGATCTTTTCGCATGATCGAAAAACCCATATGAATCGCAGCACAAATTAATGCACCATTAGATACATACGCATCATTGAATTGATTTAACTTACGATGATATCTTTCGACACTATGTTTTAACCCGTAACTCCCCAAATTATAACGGACGGACTTTAACTTTTTTAAATGTTGTAAGTACATACAGCACCGTTGGCATTCATCAATTGAGTTTCTTAATATTTCTTGGCTTGCGTGAAAATGCTGAATATATTCTGCTTTTGAATCATGAAAAGTGTGTCTTTTATAAAAAGATTCATGGTAAGTATCAGCATGACCAAAGCCATTAGCTGTTAATAAAGGTTCTTGCTCTAAGACTCTTGCAATATCAATACGTGTGATTAAATAATTTGATGAGTCTGAATTTTGTTTAAGCTGAGCCATTGCTAGAGCCCATGGCTTATTCACTTCTTTTAAAGAAATTGCATCAAGTGCATCATTTTGGTTTTTTGCTTACTTTTAACAAGTTCTTTAGCGCGTTTTTTTGCTCTTTGGACAGATAATCCTGATGGAAAAACTAAGTTTTGCATAAATGCTAACCTTATAGCTCGCCATTTTCATTGTGCAGCCCACATCACCCTTTGGCATACAATAAGGATAGTAAGATTGGTCTCAAGAAGAGAATATACATTATCACAAGGGGATATTCGCCAACTCAACTAAAATTGAGCGGTGGACTGACTAGCATAGTATTGATGCTTCATACTAAATTAATGATCAAACATATAAATGTCAAAAGGTTTTTTAGTATGGAGCAAAAATGAAAGGGTCTTTTTAGACTCCTTCTAGAATATGCCAGATTTTTCTATAGACCTGACCATTTTCACCTAATTTTTGATTCCAATCAGAATCGCTAAGATTTGTTAATCGTACACGAAGTGCAGGAAGTGATTACAGTAACTCGCTGATGATCACACAGATTAAAAAGAATAAATAAACCTTTGGTAAGTACTTTATTTATTCGTTAGAAGATACTTAAAATTTTCGTAAATCTGAGCGGTAGCTTCATTTGGATTGACGCCCCATATATCTGCAAGTTCATTAATAACTGCTTGAACCTGACCTGGTAATAAAGGAGTACCAGATTTCACAATAAACGGTCCATCAGTTTCAGTTAGTATCATATTTTTAGGAATGTGCTTAACTAATTGTCGCCCTTTTTCTGTTTTTAACATTCGCTCATTTATTGAAAACCAACATCCAGCTTTCAAAGCCTCTCTTAACTCGGAAAGATTACCTGTAAACCAATGGAGCACTGGTATACCGTTATCAAAGTTTTCATTTAAGAGTTCTATAACAGGATTTATTGCTCTAAGACTGTGTATCGTTAAAATTTTAGCTGATCCACTATTAGTTTTTTTTAATATATGTGAGAAAATCTTTTTTTGTATTTCCGCATGATTTCGAAAGCTGGGTGAACCATCTAGTCCAATTTCACCAATGTATCTAGTTTGATTAACTAATGAATCAAATAGCTCAAGTTCTTCATAGCGTTCATGAGCTAGTTGCGGGTGCAAACCCAATGCTGTTTTGATTCTTTTACTATGGCTAGTTAGTTTATCCGTGCCAAACCACGCTTTAGGCGTTGTCGTTACAGATAATATATAGCTTTTTGAATCTCCACATGCTTTAGCTACAGCATGTGGGTCATCATATAAATCTAAATGGCAATGGAAATCAATGTAAGGGTAAATCAAATATTAACACCTAAAGATTGTGACTTTAAATAGTCTTCGACTTCTTTAAATCCTCGAACCACTGTATCTAAAATTTGATTTCTGATATGTAAATCAGTAGGCAATGCTCCTGACTTAGAGATCCAAATATTAGGATTTCTTACCTTTTTCAATTTTCTAATAGCTAGAATCATTGACATAAGATCATCACGATTATCTGGATCCTTTATTACTAAATCCAAGTGTTTATAAACGTAATCTACTGTTTGATCAGGTATAGCTGCTGAATTGAACGAGGCTCTTCTTATTATACATGGAACACACTTGCCGCACTGAATTCCTGTTCTTTTCCATTTACCACAAGACACCGTATCTTTGGCAATCTGCTTCAAAATAATCTTATTTGAACAGTTTTGCATCATCTCACCTTTAGTCATAAACTGGTAAGGATTTTCTAAAAACACTGGTAAATGAACTCGCTTAAACAATTCGTTTAAGAGGTTCATATAATGAGGATGAGTTGTTCTAGTGCTTAAAGAACCAATTCGGCGAGGAGTAAGAGGTGGATTAATAGAGATCAAACCATTTTCTGGCACATATAAGGTCGTTACTTTACCTGCTTGATGATGTTGGCTGATTGCGGTACTGATTAATGCACCGAAAGCTATAAAATTAAAACTTCTTGTCCTCATTTGTACGTCAGTTGGAATATCACCAGCCTTTCTTGGATATGCAATAACTTGAAATTTCGAATTTTTCAAACCCAATAAATTATATAGATTATCTTGTTTAGATTTATCTCTAGCATAAGCATGACTGATCAACACAGGGTTAATATTTTTCGAGGTTAAATCAATAATGCCAATAGCACTATCTAATCCACCTGAAAAAAGACATGCAGAGTCATGCCCAGCTAGAGGTATTTTACGACCACGTTTGATCTTATCTGGCCAAACAAAACTTCCTGTCCTAAATTGAAAATGCCACAAGTCTCCACTCAAAAAGTGCATAATTTCTTTCAATAATTCAATTTGCGGAAGCCATAAATTTGGATTGATAAGTGGAATTGAAAGCTTAAATTCTCGACACCATCCATCTTCAGCTTGTTTGTTTCTCTCAACAAATGTATCAGCTGCGGTAATGGCCATAGCTATAGTCAAAAAATCTAATGCTGTTTCATCTAAATCCTCTTTGATCCTTTTTATTTCATTCAATAAAGGGCGACCAATACTTGCATATTGACCATTTTGTGCTGGGGAACCATATAGATGAACAGGAATCAAACTATCTGATAAAGGCGGTAACTGAGTGTTATCTGTATCAAAATAGAGCTCAATCATTTAAGTTATCCTCCCATTCACTCCAAATATCTTGGATCGCATTTTTTTGTATTGTTTCAATGTCTTGTTTGTTAAGTGTATTGATGTTTTCTAAATGTATTCCAAAATTCAAATCAACTGACGTTTTAATTAATTCCAATAGGCTTGATTCAATCATTTCTACTTTTTCTGGTGTATCAGCTTTATCTAATGCTGTTTTCGAATCTAGAATAATTTGTTCAAAAATACATTGGGTGAGATAATTAATCATCATATCTACAATAATATCATCGGTAATTTTTGAAAAATCGAAAGTCGAGAATCCATCTAAAGCCTCTGCTAGAGCTTCATTCATTGCAGCTCTAATACGCTCTGAGTCTCCGTTAATGTCGATAATAGAGTCAATGATTTGATCAATTACGACATCTACAGGTTGCCCTTGTAAATTAGAAAGATTTAGAAACTTAGTATCTGAACCTGATTGCAAAGACTTTAAGGTATCAAATAAACTACCGCCGGCTCCCACCATAGAGCTAAATCGTCTAGCTCCATTAGATTTACCACCAGTAGCGCTCTTTGCATAATGACCAAGAGCTTTCTTTAGAGTATTTGTATTTCCCCCGTTAGCTAAAGCGGCTTGTCCTAAGGTAGCTCGAAATCCTCTGAAACGTTGCTCTAATTGATTGTTACCTGGGCCTTGACCATCATTATTAGCCCATGAAGGCACTAATGGTGATTTACTACCTGGCCCTTTACTTGAGGTAGATGTTCCCATAATTTATATCCCCCTTAATTTTTTGGAAACCATTTTTCTTTACTTATCAATAAGCTAAACCATGGAGTTTTTTCCACCATGACCGTGTTCATGAAATGTATAAACTGAGGTCTAGTATCTTCTAGTTCTCTAGCTAATAAAAATGCGCCTATGAAGCCATTTGGTTTTGAACCCCAATGAGTATGTTTATTTAATTCATCTAATATTAGGTTCATAACTAATGACTCTTCACCTACAGGAATATTCCCAATAGCTTGAATTGCTGCTTTAGAAGAAGAATTCGTAACTTTCAATAAAGTTTTTAATGCAGCTTCACCATCACTAGATAAGCCTTTTGTTATAGTTCTTAAAGGTACAGTCTCTTTGCTCAAATATACTAAAGGTCTAAGGTTTACACTTTTTAGCTTTGGTTCTAGGCTAAACCAACTAAATAAGAAATCATGATGTTCTTCCCATTCCTTCGGTAATTTACTTTTAAATGTATCTATATCATTTGTTAATTCTTCTAATTCTTCTAATATTTTAGGTTTACCATCTGATGAACTGTTAATTGTATTGTATAAAAGAGAGACACTTTTTGAATTACAACATCTTTCGAATAAAGCCATTTTTGTGATTAACCCAATATCGTTAGGCATTTTTCTAGCGCTAGCAATCATTTGACGCATACTAATGACATTAAGCATTCTTTTTACAATTCGTGGATTACCCTCAATGTATTTATTCTCAGCTAGAAGATGTGCTATACGATCAGAGACATAAAAGTTGTTAGAGAGATTAAGTGTATCAACTGCCTGTTCATCTAATAAGGCAAGGGCATCTTTAACCTTAATTGGATCATCTTTCCAAGAAAGCCTCAGATTCGATTCCAATCCATTTCGAAGATTTTCTAGTTTAGCCGTTTCTGTTGCATAGTTTTCATGGATAGATGCATACAATAAGAATAAATAAGCTCGCACTTCTCTTGTACTAATACGAGGTACTTTTACAGGAAACTGAATAAGTTTATCTAGATAGTCGGTTATATGTCTTTCATCAATCCCATTAAAATGATCTTTGACAGCAAATCTCACCATTTCTTCATCAGCAGCTATAACAAAAGCTGTATTCTTCATGAATAGAAATAGTCTTAATGATTCAAGAGTCTCAATTGTCTGCTTTGGAAGGCATCGATCTAAATTTTCAACAAAAACAATAACTTTTTTGTTTAAAGATTCCAATAAATCTTCAAATTCATTTTTTAAAGCAGTAATCTCTTTTGGTGCTGAACTTTTTTCCTCGTTAAGAATATCTTTTAAGCTTTCTTTTCCTTTATTAATAGCTTCAGTGACGTGCTGTGCATCTTTATCCCCAGCACTGCCATTGATTCCATTGCCAATAGAATCAATGGCTTTTGAGAGTAGACCAAATGTAGGAACGCCAAAAGCTAAAGCTGTGCCCTCAGCAGCCCAACCTAGAGCTCGCAATTTATTAATTCTTTTTCCAATACTTAATGCTTTTTCGTATAATTTTTCATCTTGTTTAACTAATTTAGAAATTTCAGTATTGATGACCTCTAATAGTGAAGCCCTAGCATCATCAAACCCCTGATATAACCAAGCATCAAATCTAATAATGACATAATCATCATGGTTTTCAATATGTTCTAGATTGTTTTTAATTAGATTTAAGATAGTGGATTTACCAGTTCCCCAAGACCCAAATACGCCTATTGAGATAGGCAGCATCTGAGGATTCTGAAGTACATTGATAATAATTTCTGATGCTTCAGAATAGTTTAAAAAGTCTATATTTGACTCAATATCCGACCACATAAGTTTTACCAAAAGCATTTATTTTTTAGTAATTTACTTTATTTTTTGGGTTTTAGATACTATTGTTTTTAGGGGCGATTACCGATTTTTCTGCCACTTTAGGTATGCTTAGTCAGTTGGAATATGTATCACAGTATAAGTTTAGGGTATGACTTTGTGGAAGAAATTCCCCTTTTTCTGATCAATTTTATTATTCCTCTTGTTATCATCTATTTAGCCTTTAAAAATTAGTAAAGCGAAAAACGATAGAATCATGGATTGTATTTTCAAGTAAAAATTAAATGAAAAACATTTAAAAAATATCTAATGTGTATTTAATCGGGTAAAAACCTAAGCGCTATAAAGTGTATACATAAAAGTACTCGGCTAAATATGGAAACATAATTAGCAACTATAACCAAAATGCTGTTCAAAAATTTGCTTAAAATATTGTACGCTACTGTAACCAACCTGATTAGCTACATTTTCAACTGAAACACCATCTTTCAATAATATTTGAGCATGTTTCATGCGAGTTTCCAGTAAATAATGACCAATTGTTTTTCCTGTATATTCTTTAAATAGGCGTTTTAAACCACATTCGTTTATACCGACACGCTTAGCTAAAGTTCGAATTGTGATTTTTTGTTCAAATTCTGACTCTAAAATCATAATACTCTTATGAATAGGGGCAGGAATTTGATTTGACTTGCTATGTTGATCCAATAACAGACTCATCAGCTCTAAAGCTGCCCCTTCTAAATGCAATAAATCAATAGATGACTGTGCAGGAGGAAGATTTAATAAATAATGTGCCTGATGAAGTACATTTTTATTCGGAATATTGATGGTTTTAAGTGCAGGATTGGGATCCGCTAAGAAAAATTTTGCCAAATCATGATGCTGAAAACTAGTTTGCATAATTTCTAGAAAAGTTTCATTAAAATCTAATGTAATTAAAGCCATTTTTTTGTGTTCTTGAAGATAGATAGTCTGTAAACCTAGGCTTCCTTTTCTTAGGATAATCATAGGTGAGCGAATCTGGTATTCATGATTACTACGGTGATTCTTAATATGATGTGTCCCTGACAATAACATGGTGATTCCAAAAGCATTGCTTGGCGACTCAGCACTCATCTTTAATGGCCGATCGACCCAATATTTGCCCTTTCCCACGCAGAGCTTACCGAAATCATAAATTTCACTATAACCATCTCCGTCAGACGGATTGAATTGATTGAGATGATGGTTGGGGAGAGGTGAATACATATCTAAAAATATATCACCAACTTGTTTGAGTACAGCTTTATGTGAATCAATATAAATAGACATTGTGAGCACTCGTTGGAATATTAAATGAGAATCATTTTCATTTATGATTTTGTATAAGTCAATAGCATTTCATAAGAAACTCAGCAAATTTCTGTCAATGAGTTAAATCTTAAACACTTTAAATTTAAAGAAATTATGTACTCTTTTATTAAATAACTTTATTGAAATACGACCATCTAGATTCAAAAAAACATCACCTGCTTAACGCTAAATTATTTTAAAAATTATGAGTTTTCCCAACACTTTAAAAAATACATCGGATTCTTTGTTTTAAATAATAATAATTCTCAATATCATCTACATAAGCCGATTCGTGTAGAAAATTTTAGTGACGGTTCAACTAAAACATGACACGTGTTTGAGCAAAGGAGGCTTTATGAATTATATGAGTTTAGGGTTTGATGGTACATCTCATCGGGCACAAGAGGATATTGAAGCATCCTGTTTCTTGACCCAAAATTATCATCTTTATACATCTGAAAGAGTTGAAACAATTAGATTAGCAGCTGAAAATCAGCAACAACTTTTGGATACGATTGGTGCTGCATTTAAGCATGTTACTCAAGATCAGGACTCAAATCCAGTTGTCATTGGCGCAATACCATTTGATACAACTCAGCCGTCGATGTTGCACTTTTATCGACAACATCAAAAGCAAAATACAGCATCATTCACTCAGTTTGAACATCAACAACAGTTTGGTTCATTCAAACTAAACAGTCAGAAAAGACTGGTGTCTAAACAGCAGTTTGCAAATGCAATTGATCAAGCATTAATACAGTTTGATCACAACAATTTAGAGAAAATTGTGCTTTCTCAAGCTGTTGACTTCGAACTCTCGCATCAACAAAGTCCTTATGATTTAGTTCATACACTGGCTGCTCAAAATCAACATGCGTTTAGTTTTGTTATACCTGTAGAAGACAATGCTCATCTATTAGGGGCGAGTCCAGAATTACTCATTTCTAAACAAGGTCATATTGTCAAAAGTAACCCTTTAGCAGGGTCTCGGCCTTTAAGTGAAGATGATCGGATCAACCAAAAAAACATTGAAGATTTATATGCATCAACGAAGGATTTGCATGAACATCAAATTGTCGTCGACAGTGTATTTAAAAACTTAAAACCTTTTTGTCAAAAGTTAAGCGTTTCAGAACAACCTGAAATTTTAAAAACCACCACCATGCTGCATCTGTCTAGCGTTTTTGAAGGGCAGTTGAAAAACGAACAAACCAACGCATTAGCCTTGGCATTGTCTCTCCATCCTACGCCTGCCATATGTGGTTCGCCAACCCAGTTATCTAAACATTTCATATTGGAGCACGAAGGTTACGACCGAAACTACTTTGCAGGTTTGGTCGGGTGGATGGATGCAGATGGTAATGGTGAATGGGCTGTCACCATTCGCTGTGGCTTATTGTCTGAACGCAACCTCAGATTATATGCAGGCGCAGGCATCGTAAAGGGTTCGGAAGCTGAACTCGAATGGAATGAAACAGAAGCAAAAATGCAAACCTTACTGAAAACCTTGAATGCGACTTGTGAAACTTGATTAAGCCCAATACAGCTTTACAGCATACACGGCCAGATTAATCCTTGAAGACACACACTTTATAACTAATACACGATATATAGGCATCACCATGGCAATTCCAAAAATTCAAAGCTATCCGCTTCCGTTTAAACAAGATTATCCAGCGGCAAAAGTGAAATGGAAAATTGAAAAGAATCGTGCGGCTTTATTGATCCACGATATGCAGGATTATTTCATTAATTTTTATGGTGAAGATTCTCCATTGATTCAGGAGGTGATTAACAATATCGCCCAAATGAAAGCATGGTGTGTGGAAAATCATATTCCTGTGTTTTACACGGCACAGCCCGTAAAACAAAACGATGAAGATCGTGCCTTATTGAATGATATGTGGGGACCTGGTTTAACCGCATATCCTGAGCAAGCTGAAATTGTTCAGAAATTAGCGCCAACACAACACGATGTTGTACTGACCAAATGGCGCTATAGCGCTTTTTATCATTCAAATTTGCAAAACCAATTAAAAGAAATGGGAAAAGATCAGCTGATTATTTGTGGTGTCTACGCCCATATTGGTGTGCTTCAAACTGCTGCAGAGGCGTTTATGAATGGTATCCAGCCTTTTGTGGTCGGGGATTCTGTAGCTGATTTTAGTCTTCAGGATCATCTATTTGCATTGCAGTATGTCCATCGTAACTTGGGGGTCGTTGAAGATGCTCAAAGTGTGATTGCTTCATAAATTTCAAGATCAATCGAAATTAGATAAGGAATTTTCATGAAAGAAGCAGAAACACAAGAGAAATCACCAACCCTCACTCATTCAGCTGATACCAAAATTGCATGGGTGACTGGCGTGAATCAGGGCATGGGTGCAGAAATTATGCAACGGCTGATTGCACAACATATATATGTCGTCGGTTTTGATTTATCAACGAATAACATTGTCGAAAGTGATCGTTACGAAGTTCATCAATGTGATGTTCGTGATGCTGTGCAGATTTCATCGCTCTGCCAAAAGCTTCTGAAAACTTCTCCACCAGATTATTTCATCAATACAGCTGGAGTACTGCATTTGGATGAACACGACACATTGCCAGAAGATGCATGGTTGCAAACCTTTGAAGTCAATACCTTTGCTCCGTTTTATTTCTTAAAGCATTTAAGTCCATATTTTCGTGAAAAGAGAAACGGCAATATTGTCATGGTGTCGTCAAATTCTGCACATGTGCCTCGCATGAAGATGGCAGCCTATGGTGCATCTAAAGCCGCGCTGACCAGTTTTAGTAAAACTGTGGGGTTGGAACTCGCTGAATATGGCATCCGCGTCAATATTGTTTCACCTGGTTCAACCGCAACGCCTATGCTTCGCCAACTTTGGAAAGATGCTTCCGGCGAAAAACAGACCATTCACGGCAATTTAGCGCAGTACAAAGTTGGGATTCCTCTACAGAAAATTGCCTTAACCGAAGACATTGCCCATGCAGTGATGTTCCTCATCAGTGATCAAGCCTCGCATATCACCATGCACGATTTGGTGATTGATGGTGGCGCAACTTTAGGTCAATAAAGGGAGGATGACAATGCAATTACAACAAGAAATTACCGCAGACATTCACCATGTTCTGCAAATTGATAGCATTCAAATTCAACCTGAAGATAATTTGATTGAACATGGGTTGCATTCATTGGCGATCATGCAGTTAGTCGATCATTTTGAGAAAAAATATAACACGGCGCTGTCTTATGCAGATTTTGCCATGTCACCGACTGTACACGATTGGCAGAGCCTTATTCAGGAGAATACAAAATCGGTTGATGCTGTGCAGAGCGAACAGCCTAAGCAAAATTCAATTTTACCTGCATGGTTAGACACACTACCGACTCAAACCGTTGCATTGTCCGATATGCAATATGCCTATTGGGCAGGGCGAGAAACCGAAGGCGTGTCGGCACATTTGTATATGGAATTTGAGGGAACAGATTTAAATCTCGAACAATTGCAATGTGCATTTGAACAGTTAATTCAGCGCCATCCGATGTTAAGTGCATCCATTCGTGACGGTCAGCAAATTATCCAATCAGTTGACCATCAAGAAATTCAGATAGAGGATTTAACTCAACTGGATTCAACTGCAATAGAGGAGCATTTAAAAGCCAAACGGAAACGATTAAGTCATCAGCAATTAGACATTGCTAAAGGGCAAGTGTTGGATGTGCAGTTAACGCTTTTACCTGAGCATCGTCATATTCTGCATATTGACTCTGATATGTCGGCAATTGATCCGCAAAGTTTTTTAGTGGTGGTTGAAGACTTAAGTGCTTTGTACCAGGGTGAAGAACGTGCAGATTTAAACTTGGATGGTATCGGATATTTTAATTATCTAGCGCAACGCCGTCATGATGTTAATTTACAAGAAAAAATTCAGCAAGATCAACAATGGTGGCAATCTCAGCTCGATGCCATTGCACCTGCACCGCTATTACCGGTTATTGCTGAAGGGTTACGACAAGACCCACATCAGTTTGAACGTCTCATCCATATTTTTAATGCAGATGAACGTGCTCGTTTACAAAGTTTGGCACAGACTCAAGGTGTATCTGTAGGAAGTTTATGTTTAAGTCTCTTTGCGCAAACAATTGCAAATTGGGCATCTCAACCTGAATTTCGCCTGAATTTACCTGCGTTTATTCGCGAGCCATATGGGCAAAATATCGAGCATGTGGTGGGAGATTTTACTCAGATTAGCTTACTCAGTTTAAAGCTGAACCCCGCTGAAACTTTGCTAGAAACGACGAAACGAATTGAGCATGATGTCAATCAAATTCATGAACATTACCGCTATGGTGGGATTCATGTACTGCGCGATTTATCCAAGCATCGTCAACAACTGGAAATTTCTCCAATTGTGTTTACCTCCGCTTTGGATGAAGGCGAGATATTCTCTGAGCAATTACAGCGTACATTGGGGCAACCTGTATGGTGTATTTCCCAAGGTCCAAAAGTCGATTTAGATGTACAGATTGCCTATTTTAATCAAGGTTTGGCTGTAAATTGGGATATTCGGAGCCATGCGTTTAAACCGAATGTCATTCAAGGCATGTTTGATCATTATATTCAGTCGATCCAGCATGTCCTGACGGTGGGTAGCTCTGTACTTACTCAATCCTTAAATGCATTGTCTCAACAGCTTGCACCGCACAACCAGCAACCGAAACAGGTGAAAGTACAATTACCTGCACCGCTCTTTGCTAAGTTTCCTCAAACAAATGCAAATACACCTTATCGTGTCGTAAATGGTCTAGATACGGATTGCCCAGCTTGGGTTTTAGGTCGCTTGGTGCTGAGTTTTGATCATTCAAATGCCCATACAACAGATCCATCCAATCAATCTGAATGGATCGAGACAGGTATTCAAGCGTATAGCGATGATCAAGGTCGGTTGCATCTGTTTGAGCAGTCACATCAGTTGATCTTGAAAAATGGTCAATGCATTGAAGTTAAAAATATTGAAGACCAAATTGCTCAGCTCTCCTTCATCAAACAGGTGAAAGTTTATACGCTTCAGGATCAATCAAAAACCACGATTGTGGCTGTATTAAACCTTCATCAAAAGCAGTCATCCGCAGATTTGCTCAAAGCCTATGCCGAAGTTTTGCCAGCGTATTTAATTCCTGATCACAACTATGTGGTCGATGAAATTCAAAGTTTTACTGCAACGTTATCGTCTGAACAGCTGAATGGTTTACTCACAAAATATGAGCCATTAGAGCAATCGGATGCATCACAGCTTGAAGAAACCACAGTACTTGAAAAAGTCGTGACGTTGATGATGGCGAAAATTATCGGAATCCCGCAATCGCAAGCCAACAGTCATTTGGATTTTTTTGATGAAGGTGGAGATTCTTTGCTAGCGACGCACTTGGTCGCAGCTTTAAACCAATATTTTCAGAATGCCGATATCAGCGTGGTGGATATTTTTACACAGCGTAATGCAAAAAATATCGCCGCACTTTTAGAACAAAAACTGCCTGACACTGCACAGCGTATTGCTGAAGTCTTTATGCAAGTGATCGAGGGGAAATAAACAATGAATTCAACACCCTTAACTGCAATGCAAAGAGCTTACCTACTCGGTAAAAGTAAAATGTTTCCACTGAGCCAATCTTCCATGCATGACTTTCAAGAATTTCATGGGCGAATGGATGTTGAAACACTGACTCAGCGTTTGACTCAATTGATTGCATTATATCCTGCATTACGTACCACCATCGATGAAATGCAATTGATGCAAGTGATTGAGCCTGAAATAAATCTCAATCAACAGTTGAAAGTCTATGATCTTTCGCATCTCAACAGCATGGAAGCGACCATTCAACTGGAAATCTTACGCGATGAATATCGCCATTTTTCGCATGATTTAAGTACTCCGCCTTGGCAAATCGCATGGATTCAATTACCTGAAACTTTTGAAGAGCAAACGGTGGTATTGACCAGTTTTGATGGGTTAATCATCGATGGTTATTCAATTTCAGTCATTTTAAATTCGCTTTTTGATGTGAACCAAGATTTAAATCTTTTAGATAAAGATCAAAATCTCGATGCTCAACAAAATCATTCTAGTTTTTTTGATGCGACTGAAAAGGATCGTGATTTTTGGCATAACGCACTGTCTCAAGTTGAAGAATTACATCCTTTGCCTTGGGCAAATGCCTTGGAAAGTATTGATACACCTGTCTATGCACGGCAAACAGTCGTGATTGAAAAAGCCAAGTTTGATGCTGTATCTAAACTGGCTGGGCAATATAAAGTTTTTCCCAATGCACTCTTAACCACGCTCGTTTTAGATGTGATTTCACACTGGACGGAGGAACAAAAATTACTCGTTTCAATGCCTGTATCCCATTCTGCTTTGCATAAACGTGTAGGTAATAGTTCCTCATTTATTGTGGTCGACTATGCATACTGTCCAGATCTAGGTTTTGTCGATCAAGTGAAAGACACGCAAAAACAAATTTTGCAGGCTATGGCACATAGCTCGTATTCGGGGATAGAGCTTTCAAAGTATTTGATTAAACACCTGCAAGAATCCATTGTATTGCCTGTGGCTGTAACCAATGGTCTGTCTTGGGTGAAGCTGAGCGAATCTAGTGCTATGCGCTATGTGAGTGGTCAAACACAAACCCCGCAATTGGCTTTAGATATTCGACTCTCATTTTCGGCAGGTTCAGATTTGGTCATTGACCTTGATTATATTGAACAAGCTTTAAGTCCTGCCATGGTTCAAGATATGGCAGAGGCTTTATCAAAACGACTCCATGATTTAAACCAGCTCGAGACAGAATTAAAACAACCAAAACGTTTTTCTCATGTCGCAACATTAGACGATGATGCCGTTATTGCTGATGATTATGCCCATGTTGAAGTGGGGGATTATTTAGCCAATATTCAGCGCAATCTGTTTGAACAAATTCCCGATAAAACTGCACTCATTTATGCAGATCAAACCATCTCTTATGCTGAATTGGGTGCTAATGTCGCCAAAGTCCGTCGTGCTTTAGATTTGGCACAAATCCGACAACATCAAGTCGTTGCGATTTGCTTACGTAAAAGCCCTGAGCATATTTATGCCGTTTTGGCTTGTGCGTTATCTGGAATTATTTGGTTGCCTGTTGATATGGATTCGCCGTCACTCAGACAACAATATATTTTATCTAACAGCCATGCAGATTTAGCCATTTCAACTGCGCCCGTTGAAGGTTTGCTGACATTAAATATTGATGAAATTTTAAAAGATTCAGCACACGGTCAATTACATTCGGGCAGTGCGGAGTCTGCGTTTGAATCGGAAATTATCTGGCAACATCGTCATGATGCGTCGCCCGCGTACTATTTATATACATCAGGCAGTACGGGTACACCAAAATGTGTGGTACTGAATAACCGCGCCACAGCTCATGTGTTGCAAGAAACCATTGATTTTTGGTGTATTAACCAGAATGATATTCATCTAGCTGCGACGCCGTTCCATCATGACATGTCAATTTTTGATCTGATGGCACCACTTTCAGTGGGAGGTAGTTTAGTTGTGCCAACATTGGAAGAAGCCAAGAGCGCAGTGGCGTGGGCTGATCTGATCGAACGTTATCAGGTGTCGATTTGGTGTACAGTCCCTGCGATGGCAGATATGTTGTTGACTTCAGCCGACCCGAAACAATTACAAAGTATTCGCTTAATTAACCAAGGCGGTGATTATGTCAAACCGTCTGTGGTGCAAAAATTACGTGAAATTTTACCAAATACGCGTCTGATTTCGATTGGTGGTCCAACCGAAACCACCATTTGGAGCATCTGGCATGAAATTACCCCTGAAGATGTCGATGTAATTCCTTATGGCAAGGAGATGGTGCATAACCGATATTACATTTTAAATCCATGGGGTGAGTTTTGTCCGCCAGGTGTTGTTGGGCAGCTCTATATGTCGGGGATTAACCTTGCTAATGGCTACCTGCTGGATGGCAAAATCACACAGAAAGATTTTGTACTTTTAACACTTCCAAATGGTGAAGTACACCGTGTCTTTCGTATGAGTGATAAAGGTTATTTGCGTGAAGATGGCAACATTATTTTTGCAGGTCGTGATGAAGGTTATTTAAAGGTTCGTGGGGTGCGTATTGCCGCATCTGAAGTAGAAAATGCTTTATTAAAACATCCTCAAATTACTGATTGTGTAGTCACCACATGCACCAATCCTGTCTATGAAGGCAATGAACTCGTCGCAATTTACACCACTCAAGAAGCTGCTTTAAACAGTATTCGTCCATCTGAACTGCGTCAGTTCTTACAGGATTATGTGCCAAATTCACATATTCCATCTCGATGGGTGTCATTAGCGCAATTCCCGATTACACGGAATGGCAAAATTGACCGCAAAGCATTAAAGCAAACTGCGCAAGATTTTCTGTATCAGACCTATGCACAAACAGCATCCTCAAAAAATACACAAGTTTTTGATTCAAAAATGAATCTACAAAAAGATTCACCAAAATATCATCGTCATTCTAAACAATCTGATTTGGCGAGACCTTCCATTGCTCAAGAGGTAATTGAGCATTTACAGCGTTCATTGCCGAGTCAACAAGAATCATCTGACGTATTGCTGGACACTGAAATTTTGGCACTCGGTATGACCTCGGGGCATTTAAGTCGTTTGGCCAAGCATCTTTCACAACAACTCAATACTGCAATTCAATTGTCTGATTTAGCCAAATGCAAAACTGTAGGTGAGATCGTGCATAACATTGAATCGCAACTTGATCAGAAATAAATAGGGCAAATTATGAGTCATCAGCAAAGTATCATGAGCGATGAGTTGTTTAACTTATTTGCCAGTAAATTACAGGATATTGGTCTTTCTGATCAGAAAGCTGCATCTACACCAACAACATCGAATCTTCAGGATTCATTACAGTCTGCCATTGTAGAAACTCAAGCACAGCCGCAGGTTTCATTTGCAGAAGAACGTGCATGGATGATGCATCAGCAAGATCCATTGGCATCTTCAGGTCCATTTATTTTAGCGCTTCGTCTGACAGGTAAAATCGACATTGCACGTTTATCTCGGGCAATTGAAAAATTGTATGTCGGGCAGTCGAATTTAAATTTACGTTATGACTTGGACGACGAAGGCGTTTTAACTAAATTCCATGCAGAAGAAGCATCCACAGCGCTTCAGATTCATGTGGTGCAGTCGGAAACAGACGCAATTCAATACTTACTGTCATGGTTACAGCAACCGATTGATTTGGCAAAGCAACCTGCAATTCAGTTTAGTCTGTTGCCACAAAGTAATGATGAGGTGATTCTCGGTATTTTAGGTCATCACATTTTATTAGATGATGCGGCATGGCAACCGATTTTTACTCAGCTCAGTCAATATTATGAACAGATTGATTCAACTGGTGTTGTCGTAAATCAATCCCATCAAATGCCGTTGCAACCCAAAATGAAAGACAGCACCAGTGCATTGCAGTACTGGAAAAATACTTTCCCGACGGGTTTAACCACTATGACTTGGCCAAAATTCTGTTTGGCAACTCAAGTGCAAGCCCCAGTGACCGAATATGGGAAGCATCGTGATTTTGATTATGTACAAAAAGCGGTACGTTGTTATAGTCATGTCCATGTTGGCAAAATTCAACAGTTGAGCCAGCAGGCACAAGCATCCATTTTCCACACGGTGGTGGCATTGTTTGGCAGCTATTTAAATCAGTTACTCGGTCAAAATTCGCTGGATCTATTTGTGCCGATTGTTGAGCAGTACGATGCATCGAGTTTGGATAAAATTCAATCCAGTTCGAATATTTTACCCATTCGTATCGCGCGTGCAGATCAATCAAAACACCCCCAAACAGCGCAGGATAAGATCAATAACGTCATTGCAAATGTCCGTAATCAAATTCTGCAAGGGATGTCGAATAATGTTTCCATTGAGCAGATTTTGTCGGCAACCAAAACCAAGCGCAATACGATTCCGAATGTACTGATTACCCAGTTTGTCGAACCGAGTCAGTATCTTCAATTGGAAGGTGTGACGGTTGAAACCATCGCTATACCACCGATTCATTCCGATTATGATCTGACTTTGGCGTTCCAAGTCAAAGGTGATGAAATTCACTTTGAGCTGACCACAGGCGAAAAACTATCGAAAAGTATAAGTCCATTATTACTGGAACAATGGCTTGATTTCTTAGACGCAGATATTGCGACATGGACAGAAGCTGATCTGATTTTTGCAGTAACGACACAGCAAGAACTTCAGCCACAAACCAATTCTCAAGCTCAAAGTTCATCACAACATATTGAAAATTCAGTATCAAGTAAGAAAATTGATATATCAGCAATGCAATTGATTTTGCAAGAGTTCCAAGCTGTATTGATGAACAGCAATTTACAAGTTGACGACAACTTCTTTGATTTTGGTGGACATTCTATTTTAGCCACTCGGGTGATTGGTAAATTACAAAGCCAACATGGTTTAGTGATCAAAATCGCCGATTTCTTTAATGCGCCGACTGCACGTGAATTAGCGCAATATGTGCAACAGTCGAATGCGCTCAGCGAAGATAATCAAGTGGTGGCTGACGACCGTGACATTGTTGCACCGCTGACTTTGTTGCAAAAAGCCTTTATGGGCTTTTCGGATCAGGGGCGTGATGCGATGTATAACATTCCATTTGCTTTTCGCTTTAGTGAAGACGTTGATGAACAGGCTTTTTATGCAGCATTCTTGGATATTTTAAAACGTCACCATGCCTTGCGCAGTATTTTTGTACGTGCAGATCAGGGCGATATATTCCAAACAGTTATTCCCATGCAGCAGCTGGAGCAGCATCCCTGGTTCTGGGGTTCTGAACATCAGATAGCGCAAAGTGCACAGCAGATTTTACGTGCTGAAGCCAATCATTCTTTTGATTTGATGCATGAGTTTCCCATTCGTGTTCGTTTTATGAAAGATGAACAAGGACAGCATATTTTATCAATGTTGCTATATCACATTGCTGTGGATGAATGGTCGTCGGGTATTTTGATGCGAGAGTTAATTCAAGCCTATACCAGCCGAGTCGCAGGACAAGCACCCGTTTGGGAACAAACACCACGTCAATTCCATGAATATGCGATGGCACAAGATGATTCTACCTTGCAAACGCATATCCAGTATTGGGTCGATACCATTGGAAAAATAAAGAAACAGCCGCCGTTATTGCCAGCGTATGCAACAGCACATGATGAGCAAGATCAAACATTAGACACAGATGT
Source organism: Acinetobacter sp. CIP 53.82 (assembly GCF_000369465.1). Taxonomy (NCBI): domain Bacteria; kingdom Pseudomonadati; phylum Pseudomonadota; class Gammaproteobacteria; order Moraxellales; family Moraxellaceae; genus Acinetobacter; species Acinetobacter sp. CIP 53.82. The sequence continues at coordinate 1,458,181 of NZ_KB850046.1, forward strand.
GGCAGGGGCTGCCGTTGAATTTGGGTTTACGGCTTTTCAAGTTGAGCAATTGTACGCATTGGCACGTGAGTATAGATCATCACTGTTCTATGTGGTCTATGCCGCAATGGTGTTGGCAAGTCATTATTTAGGTGCAGGACGTAAAATTTTAACAGGGACTTCGGTCGCATGTCGTCAAGATCCGCTGTATCAGGACACCATGGGCTATTTTACCAATGTAGTGATGCATAACACCCATTTAGATGAAAACTTAACTATCAAAGACTTGGTACAACAGGTTCAAAATAACATTTTTAAAGCACAAGAATATGCCGATATTCCATTTGCCATTGTTGAAGAGAATATTCGCGCTGAAGGGGAAGAATGGACGGAGAGTCCATACGAAGTCTATGTGCAACTACATGCTCAAAATGCTTTAACAGGTTCATTCCAACTCAATTCAGGTCATGAAATTGGTTTTGAACTGATTGAACCTGAACGAGATACGGCCAAATTCGGTCTGCATTATGAAATCTACGAAGAACCAAGTTCTGAGCACGAGCGCTTAAGAGTTGTAATTAACTACCGTGTTAATCGTTATAACGACACGCAGATTCAGTTGATTCGACAGGTTGCACATCAGGTCTTAAGCCGATTTATCGATATTGATACCCAATCTGATGAGTCGATGAATATTGATGTTCGAGACATTCGTCGTCAATTGAGTAGCATTCAACTTCCAGAAATGGCCGTTTAAAGGATTCAGTCATGTTTATAGAACAAGATATTCAACTGGGCTATGTGCCATTTCCCAAATCGAGAGCTCAGCAGTATCGAGATGAAGGTTGCTGGAAATCTCAAACCCATTTTCAATTGTTGGCAAGTTTAAAAGACCGCTTTGCACAGCGTGTAGCCGTCATACAAGATGATAAGCAACTGACCTATCAGCAGTTATATGACTATGCGATTCATTATGGCACTTACTTAAAACAACAGGGTATTCGTGAAACCGACTTTGTTTTATTGCAGTCGCCGAATGTGATTGAAGTTTTTATTGTGATTTTTGGTTTATATGCCATTGGTGCAAGACCTGTATTTTGCTTGCATGGTCATGGCTCATATGAAATTGAAAATATTGCAAGACAAAGCCGTGCAGTAGGTTTTATTAAACTGTGTGGTTCCGCCAATGAAAGTACTGCAACCGACGTTTGTGAAGAATTTTCTAAACCCAATTTTAAGTTGTGGTTTAGAGAAAGTATTGTGAGTCGATCGAGCATTGAAGCGTCATTGCCACAGTTACAAGGTGTTGCGCCTGCCTTCAATTTACGCGCACAGAGTGAATCTGAAGATATCGCATTTTTACAACTTTCAGGTGGAACCACAGGTTTACCAAAACTGATTCCTCGCACTCATGCGGACTACATTTACTCGATTGAAAAAAGCGTCGACGTTGCTGGGCTAACTCAGGACACCAAACAGTTGGTCGTACTACCTGTGATGCATAATTTCTGCATGAGCTCACCTGGGTTTCTGGGGGTGTTTTATGTAGGTGGCACAGTGGTACTCAGTCAGTTGACACATCCTCGTGTTTGTTTTGAATTGATTGAAAAATACCAAATTCAGCAAGTCTCTTTAGTTCCTGCTATTGCCACGCTTTGGCTCAATGCTGAAAGTCTCAAAGATTATGATTTATCCAGCTTGCAAGTGGTGCAAGTCGGTGGTGCCAAATTGTTACCTTCGCTTGCCGAGCAGATTATTGACACCCTGCAAGTCAAATTGCAGCAAGTCTATGGCATGGCTGAAGGTTTGGTGAATTTCACACACTTGGATGATTCAGACCAAATTACCATTCAAACCCAAGGTAAAAAGCTGTCGCATTTAGATGAAATCCGTATTGCTGATCAGGATGGCAATGCTTTGCCAATCAATGCGATCGGGCATATTCAAACCCGTGGTCCTTATACCATCAATGGGTATTACAACTTGCCTGAAATTAACCAGCGTGCCTTTACGCAAGATGGCTTCTATAAAACGGGTGATATTGGTTATTTAGATGAAAATCTGAATATTGTGGTTACGGGGCGTGAAAAGGAACAGATCAACCGTTCTGGTGAAAAAATCACACCAAGTGAAATTGAAGAATTTATTTTGCAATATCCATCGGTGAAAGATGTTTGTGTGATTGGCGTCAGTGACGATTATTTAGGTGAACGTATTAAAGCCATCATCATTCCAAAGTTAGATGACAGTGAAATCAACTTAAAAAATATTCGTAAATTTTTGATTAGTAAAAATATTGCGCATTTCAAAATCCCTGATGAAATCGAAGTCGTGGCAGATTTTAAATATACCCACGTGGGCAAAGTCAATCGACAAAAACTGGGATAAGACGGAGCAAAAAATGAATTCACAACATATTTACGACATCGTTGGCATTGGCGTTGGTCCGTTTAATTTAGGACTGGCATGTTTGACTCAACCCTTGAATGAACTCAGTACAATTTTTTTTGATAGTAAAGATGAATTTGATTGGCATTCGGGCATTATGCCTGAAGGCAGTACTTTGCAAATTCCATTTATTGCCGATTTGGTCAGTTTTGCCGATCCGAAAAATAACTATTCGTTTTTAAATTATTTAAAGTTACACAATCGATTGTATCAGTTCTTTATTCGAGAAAGTTTCTTTATTTTGCGTGCCGAATACAACTTGTATTGCAAATGGGCGGCTGAGCAACTGGAAAATGTGCATTTCAAAAGCTTTGTCGAGCGGATTGATTATGATGAATCTCGACAGCTCTACACCGTACGTGTAAAACAGCCTCAAGGTGAAATGAAGGTGGTGACTAAAAATCTAGTCTTGGGCACAGGAACCACCCCAATTACACCTAAATTCTGTCAGGGTTATCCTGAACAGATTCAGTCCAGTGCAGATTATTTACGTCATAAAAAAGATTATTTAACTAAAAAGTCGATCACCATTGTGGGTGGCGGACAAAGCGGTGCCGAAATTTATTATGACTTGTTGTCGGAAATTGATCAGCATGGCTATCAACTCAATTGGCTGACTAAAGCACCGCATTTCTTTTCGATGGATTTGGGTAAATTGACACTGGAATACACGTCACCCGATTACACCTCGCATTTTTATTCATTGGATGAAGATAAACGTGATCAAGTGATTGGTTCTCAGAATGCCTTATACAAAGGTATTGAGCTGAGTTTTGTGAATCGTATTTACGATCTGCTCTATCAAAAGTCGTTACACCAACCCATTCCAACTCGCATGATGCCAAATTGTGCTTTAGATGCTGTTGAACAACAGAGCAATCATTTAAATCTGACCTTTAAAAATTCAGACATTAATAAGCGCTTTAAATTGGAAAGTGAAGTGCTGATCCTGGCACTTGGTTATGAATACAAAATCCCTGAATGTCTGACACCAATTCGCACGCTAATCAATTGGGACAGCAAAGGTCGTATTGCGCTGAACTGGAACTACAGCATTAACGATGACAACACGATTTTTGCGCAGAACATTGGTATTTATTCGCATGGTTTTACCGTCCCAGACTTGGGCATGGGGTGTTATCGCAATGCCATCATCATTAACACCATTTTAGGTCGTGAAGTTTATCCTGTGGAAAAACGTATTGCCTATCAGGAGTTTGCACCTACAACTGAAGAAATCGTGACACCTGTAAAAACAACAGCAAAGTCACACAGTACTGAACTCTCTTTTTAGGATTTTAAAATGAATTTCCCACACTATTTTCAAAGCAATATTCAAGAGTATTTGGATGATTTATTGAAAACCAAAGCCACACCATTTTTGGTTTTAGATTTAAGCGTTATTGAAAAACATTATTTGGAACTGAAACAGGGCTTTCCCAATGCCGATATTTATTATGCGCTGAAAGCCAATCCAGCCAATGAAGTGATTGAGCGTCTATGTCGTATAGGTTCCAGTTTCGATTTGGCTTCGGTCAACGAGCTGAAAAAAGTTCAGGCTTTTGGTGTAGATGCATCACGCTTGGCCTTTGGCAATACCATTAAAAAGCGTGCGGATATCCAATATTTTTATGAACAAGGGATTCGTCTATATGTGACCGATTCTGATGCCGACTTAAATAATATTGCGCAATATGCACCGGGTTCGAAAGTGTTTTTTAGACTGTCGATTGATGGTTCTGAAACAGCCGATTGGCCACTTTCTGGCAAGTTTGGTTGTAATGCAGAATGTGTAATCCGACTGGCAGTAAAAGCGAAGGAATTGGGTTTAATTCCTTATGGAATTTCATTTCACGTAGGTTCGCAACAACGAAAAATTGATTTGTGGGACAGCGCTTTAGCAGAAACAAAAGCGATTTTTGATGTGTTGGTGAATGACCATCAGATTCATTTAAAAATGCTCAATTTAGGCGGTGGTTTACCTGCGCAATATGTACAACAAACCGAAGCTTTTGCGAGCTATTCGAAGCAAATTAATGCAGCACTTGAAATGTTTAAACCATATCAATTGGAGCAAATTATTTTAGAACCTGGACGCTCTTTGGTAGGTAATGCTGGCATTTTAGTCTCAGAAATTGTGCTGATTTCACAGCGTCCACAATCAGGGACTAAGCGTTGGGTCTATACTGATGTCGGCGTTTTTAACGGCTTGATTGAAACGTTGGGTGAGGCGATTCAATACCCCATCGTGTGTAAAAAAACAGGACAGAGTGATGACATTATTTTGGCAGGTCCAACATGCGACAGTATGGACATTATGTATCAGAACAAAAAATATGAATTGCCACTGTCTTTAGAAATTGGCGACCATTTGTACTGGTTATCGACAGGAGCATATACTACCAGTTATAGCTCTATCGAATTTAATGGTTTTCCGCCACTGCAATATTATGCATTGAACTGATTCAATTTTAGGATGCTTTTCACATAAAGCATCCCACTCATTTTTTAAATTTTGCTGTCATTTGAAAAGAGGATATTCGTCATGATGACAATATCAAAAGCATTACCGAATTTTTTTGAATATGCAGAACATCAGACATCTTATGCCTTGCGTGATGTTATTTTACCTAAAGATTTATCTTTATTGGTCAAATGGATGCATCAACCGCATATTATACCGCAGTGGCAACTCAATAAACCTGAGTTAGAACTTGCCGTGTATTTTGAACGTATGCTTTGTGATGATCATCAGCATTTATATATCGTGCAAATAGATGGAAAAGATGTCGGTTATTTAGAAATTTATGAAGCCAAACGCGACCGTTTAGCGCTTTATTATGATGCTAAAAAAGATGATTTGGGCTGGCATGTATTACTCAGTGAAGATGCAGTGGGTCAAGGACATTTTCGGGCTGTGATGCGTATGCTGAGTTTTCTCATTTTTGAACATTCCAATGCCGAAAAAGTGGTGGGTGAACCAGATCAAACCATGTCTGTTTATGAAAAGATTCGAGCTGACATTGCACTAGAACCCCAAGGCACAATTCAGCTTCAGGAAAAAACAGCGATGTTGTATCACTGTTATCGAGAAAAATTTTATCAGCAGTGCGGTCATTATTATAAAACGTTTAAGCGAAAAAAAGCTGATAAATGTCTCGTTGAAAATTGATTAGTAGATTGTCAATACATCACAAAATCAAAATGATGCTAGGGCGTGTCTTCATTTGAAGAATTGGTTTTAAATACTTAAAATCCTCCTTTAAGCTCTTTTCATTTCTATATTTTTTCAATGGCACGTACTCTCCTCACCGATGATATTTGGCAGCAAATTCAAGATACGATGCGATTACACGGTTGTTACTGTTCAAAAAACAGTAGAAATATCATGGAAGCCATCTTATGGAAACTACGTACGGGTGCGACATGGCGTGATATTCCTCAAGAACTTTGCCCTTGGCAAACTGCTTACAATCTCTTTAATCGCTGGGCAAGTAAGGGATTATGGGATAAATTTTTTTTAGATTACGAGGCATTATGGATCAGGAATGGGTATTCATTGATGGAAGCTACATACGCGTGCATCAATATGCAAGTGGAGCTCGGCATGGTTTCGAAAGAGCAATTGGACAATCACGCGGTGGACGAATAACAAAAATACATCTTGCAACCGACGCGAATGGATTACCGATTGATTTTAAAATCACTGGGGGGTGACGTCCACGACAGTCAAGTTGCAAAACAACTGATTGATATTGTAGGCGAGGCAACTTATCTCATTGCTGACAAGGGGTATGATGCTGAGCACATTAGAATATGTGCCAAGAACAAGAATATGATTTCCATTATTCCATTGAGATCAAACAGTAAGAGATCGAATAAGGAATTTGATAAATATCTATATAAATTAAGACATTTAGTTGAAAATGCTTTTGCGAGATTAAAACATTTCCGTGCTATTGCAACTCGATTTGATAAACTAGCACGCAATTATAAATCTATGATCCGTATAGCTTGCATATTTATTTGGTGCAAAGCCAAATGAGGACACGCCCTAAGCATTATTTTGATTTTTATTGATCTAATATCTGTGCCCTTAAATGTTTTCAAAGTTCCGTATGTATTAATAAATAAAAATACTCGAAACAATAAACGCAACGATTGAAGAGACCAAAATAATGAAAATGGTTTCAATCAAAGTATTTTTATGCATCGTTGTGTACTCTTTGGTTTGAGGAAATGGGTAAGCAGCAATAGGTGATGATTTCATGCTCGGACTCGAGGTAATTCACTTCAATTATTTGCCCAGTGCTGAGTTCAGATGAGATTTGGGGAATATAAAAACTTAAAGTATTTGTTGATGGCTGAATGCCAATGCAATGAATGGCTTCAAAGAAAATAAGCGTCTGATATTTGTTGTAGACTGCTTTTATAAGGCTTTCTTTAGCTGAAAATACAATTAAATGAAGGCAATTGAGTTGGGGAAGAAAAGGGATTAATTGTTTGTGTTCTTGAGCGCTCATCAAACTATTTAGAATGTTTGGATTTTCTTTAAATATTTCAATATTTTGTTTGATCTCAACATCCACACCTAAAATTTGAGTTTCATATTGTGAATTTGATTGAGTAATACCGTCAGTAAACTGGGTAGGATGTTTTGCAGCAGTTGCAATGGCAATACCATGTGTACAATTTGACATACTGTGGCTAATGCTTCCACGAATATATCGTGGCCATAAAGGTTCACCACGTTCACCTTTTTTTATAATAAAGTTTGTGTAATCTCCGAGTGTTGCTAAGGCAAATTGAGCAGCTAAGCGGCCAATAAAAAATTCACTTTTACGTTTTAAACTTGCTCTAGTCACGTGAAAGGGCATGAATATTTTATATTGTGAATACAAGCAATGAAGACGTTGTTCATTCATATTAAGTATTCGAATTTGATGAATACTTTGTGGTTCAATGTCCAAAATGCTGTATTCTAAACATTCATCTTTAAACATCAGTTTTTTATGCTGAGCATATTGTTTCGCGATGTTTACATCGGCATGTCTTAAAGTGTTTGTATTGCACATTGTGAGCTGTCGATTTAAGCCACAGGCTTTGCAAGAGATTTTTTTGCGATATATTCAATTTTATTTTGAATCAGTTCAGCGACCTCTTGCAAAATTTCAGGGTTTAGAAAATAAAAATGATCCCCACGAACTGAATATGCACCAAACCATTCTTCAGTTAGGTCTTGCCAACTCTGCATAATGTCATGATTATTAATGTATGGGTCTTCTTCACCAAAAATCGCCATGAGTGGAATTATGGATTTTTGAATTGATTTTTTGAGTAAATTGTCACTTAAAATAAAATCATTTTTAATAATTTTGAGGAAGAATTCTAAGGCACTAGGATGATTTAAAATTTCATCTGGAAAGTTGTTATACAGTTTGAGTTCCTGAACAATCTGCTCATCTGAAATCTCACTATAGCGATGAATGATGCTTTGAAAACGTGGCGACGGTCGTGCACTGACTATTTTTAAAATTAAGTTTTGATCTGCGTTTGCTTGTTGTAATTTTTCCTCAATTTTCCAAATGAGTGATGCACCGACACTATGCCCAAAAAGTACGAAAGGGACATCTCCATAGCTCAAAATCTCTTGTGTAAATTGTTTTGCTAACTCATCAGGATTGTTACTGAGTGGCTGCTGAATCTTTCGTCCATGACCAGGGTATTCAAGTGCAATCACACGAATATTTTCATCGAAAGCTTGATTCCACGTACTGTAGATTGACGCACTGCTACCTGCAGAGGGAACACAAAATAGATGAATCGGCGTAGAGATATTTATAGAAGTCATAAAATTAAAATGAGAATCATTTGCGTATTTATTAAAATAACACCCTAAGCTTCTGTGTCAATCTATCGAAAATCTTCAGTCTCAATATCTTTTGAAAAATGATTTAAAAACAATAGCTTTCCCTATTTCATGAATTAATTTCGGATTATTTTATTACTTGAGAATGATTCTTGATAACATTCCATGCACTTTATATAGAACCTTCTCTCTCCAAGGTGCACAATGAGTTCCACATATCAACTAAAAAGATCCGCTTTATTTTTAAGTTTGGTTTTATTGTCTTCACAATATGTGTTGGCTGGGGATAATTTGACTGATTTAAATATCCAAACATTGGATGCAACTGAAAATTCAAAACAAAACCATTCAGTTGAGCAAAGTCCCTCAGAACAACAACTCCCCACAATTGTTGTCTCAGCAGACCAAGATCAAACTTTATCGGCAGGGCAAATTAGTAAAACCAGTCAAGTCGGTATGTTGGGGGATAAGCAGGATCTAGATATCCCATTTAGTATTACTAGCTATACCTCAAAATATATTGCTGACCAGCAAGCAACCTCAGTGGCAGATGCTTTAAGAAGTGAACCTTCAGTTCGAAGTGTTTTCTCTAAAGGGGGGATTGGTGAATATTTCAATATTCGTGGTCTATACACGCAAAGTCATGAATTGGCTTGGAATGGTCTATTTGGGCTTTTACCACATAACCGTGTGCCAACCGAATTTTTAGAACGTGTCGATGTCTTTAAAGGGACCAGTGCATTACTCAATGGTATGTCCATTGGTGGGGCAGTGGGTGGCGTGATTAATGTCGTACCCAAGCGAGCAACTTCTGAAGACATTACACGATTAACCACGACCTATAAATCGGATTCGACTTTTGGCGCACATATCGATGTTGGACGCCGTTTCGGACAAGAGGATCAGTTTGGTGTCCGTGTCAATGCCTTAAAGTCCTTAGGTGATAAAGCATTAGACGGTCAAGAAGAAAACCGTTATTTGGGTTCTGCGGCATTTGATTATAAAGGCGAAAAATTCCGTGCCAGTTTAGATTTATATGACATCAACGAAAAACTCGATGGTGGACAACCACTGATGGTGTCGTTTGCAACATCAGTTGTACCTAAAGCGCCAGATTCAAAATTGAATCATCAACCTGGGTCGTATTCGCATACCAAAACACGTGGGGCAATTGCCCATGTTGAATATGACTTTGCACCAGAGTGGACTGCATTTGCATCTGCGGGGACGAAACGTCAAAACGGTGTAGGTGTAATTGCCAATAATGCTTTAGGCAATGCAGTACAGCCCAATGGCGATTATATGGCTGTATCGCGTATGAATGCCAACAACACTAATGTTGATGCAGGGGAATTAGGGGTCCGAGGTAAGTTTAATACAGGGGCAATCAAACATAATGTCGTGATTAGTGCCAATTCACTTGATCAAGATACGCATATGGGCTTGGTGATGGGGACACCTTGGGCATCAAATATCTACCGACCAACACGACCAGCACTGATTGCTTCACCTCCAACGTATACGCCTAAAACACTAGACACTACGCTAACCAGCTTTGCCTTTGCCGATACGCTGTCTACATTAGATGACAAGTATCAGTTGATTTTAGGGGTGCGGCATCAAAATGTAAAATCGCAAAGTTATAGTATTTTAACAGGCCTGCCAAGTAGCCCATACTATGATGAAAGTGCTGTAACGCCAATGGTCGGCTTCGTGGTTAAACCTTGGGACAACACATTATCACTGTATGCAAACTACATTGAAGGTTTATCGCAAGGGGGCACCATTACTGATCCAAGCAATCCATTAGTCGCTGAAAAAACCTTTAAACCGTATAAGTCGAAACAATATGAAGTCGGCACAAAATGGGATATGGGTAAATTTAAAAATACCCTCAGTATCTACCAAATTACTAAAAATGATTTAGCGCAAGATGCCAATCGCAATTATAGCGAAAGTGAACAACGTAACCGCGGTATTGAATGGACCACTGCAGGTGAAATTGTTAAAGACATACGTCTATTGGGTGGTGTGTCCTATCTCGAAGCTGAATGGAAAAAAACAGCTGGTGGTTTAATGGATGGCAATGATGTCAAAGGTATTCCACATTGGCAATCCAATCTTGGGCTGGAATGGGATGTTCAACCTGTTGAAGGTTTAACTTTAACTGCCAATACCACCTATACAGGTAGCTTATATGCCAATGATACCAATACGCAAAAAATTCCAGATTGGTTTGTGCTCGATTTAGGCGGACGTTATGCCACCAATATCGCCAAGCATAACGTGGTGTTCCGTGGTGGTGTCGACAATGTATTTGATAAAAAACATTGGGCAGGGGTTTGGAATGGCTATGTGGGTGTAGGTGGTGATCCACGTAGTTATAAATTATCAATGCAAATTGATTTTTAATCTGAAATCTACACAACTGCAAAAGGGTATGAGTATATCGCATTATGAAGAATATATCGAAGCCATGGGTTTTATTGATCAGCACTTACACTACGCAATACATTGGTGTGGCATTTATTATGTCAGCTGCTTTTGCCATTTTAAGACAAAGTGGTATTGCATTAGATCAATTGGCTATGCTGAATTTAATTGCGATTCCGATGCTCGGTAAAATTTTGTATGCACCATTTGTTGATAGCTTTAGATTATTTTTTCAAGGGCAATATCGAAGCTGGCTTATTTTTGCTCAATTCTGCATGATGATTTTACTCGTGATTTGTGGCTGGCTCGATATTCAACGTCAATTTTCCATCGTGTTGATTTTGTTCATTGTCTATACTTTGTTTATGAGCATACAAGATGTCGCAATTGATGGTTTGGCCAGTAAGATTTTTCAGGCGTCTGAACGTCAGTTTGCCAATAGCATTCAATATGCCAGCAATTTATTGGGCAATATTATTGGCGGTGGTTTGCTGTTAATCCTTTATCCGTGGTTGCAATGGAAAGGGGCTTTGACAGTGCTTGCCGTATTGACCGCCATTACGTGTATTCAGTTGCTGTTTTACCGTGAGCCAGATGATATCTATGCTAATCCACATCGTACGATCACTGCTCAATTTAAAAGTTTAGGCCAACAGCTCAAAGTTTTTATTTATAAATACCGACGCTGGTTTTTATTGTTGTTTATTTATCCTATCGGCTTTACGGCTGTTTTTGGCATTTTAAATCCGATGCTGGTAGATGCGAAATGGTCATTGGTGGACATTGGTTTTGCCATCAAAATCTTTGGCTCAATCGTGGGTGTTTTTTCTGCTTTTTTAGCAACGCTATTGATCAATCGATTACAGCGTAATAAGGCATTGATTACTCTCACGATTATACAAGGTTTAACCTTGTTGCTATTTATTCCTCTGACGCTTGGCTATACCTCAAAACCTTTAGTTTATTTGGCGATATTTGGTTATTTCATTGCTAACCCCGGAGTGATGGCTACGTTATCTACTATGATTATGGATCGTGCTTCCAGTATGCCAGCAAAGGCGACATTCTTTAGTTTACAACTCAGCTTAGTAGTCTTTATGGGTTTCGCCTATTCAGCATTGGGTCTCGCATTGGCACAACGTATCGGTTATACGGCTGTGGTGATGTTGACCTTTTTCTGTGCTTTAGCTGTTGCAATATTGGCATGGAAAATATTGCCTGCTGATGCAGAACATTTAGCACATTAATGCTCAAGATTTATCCCATTTTATATTTTTATTTAGGATTTAGGCGGCATCATGGCACATTTCACCACAATTAAAGATCAAGATCGTAAACTTGATATTATGGATCATGTGAATCAGGATCATCGTAAAGAACTGCTGATTATTGCGCAGACCTATGGCAAAAATAATGACATACATGATGCTGTTATTGCTGACATTTATGAAGAAGGTATTTTGCTCAATACACAAGTTCCATCTTCATCGATTAAACAAGATTTGTTTATTCACTTTGAGTTAAAAGGTGATTTAGAAGAGCAAATTCTCTATTTAGCGTATAACTCATTTGCCAAACAAAAAATTGAATTTAGCAACAATGCCAAACAGTTTTTTGAAGTGGTGGCGAAGTCGCAAGTCACTCCAAATATCACTCGTCTCACCATTAAAAGCCAAATACCTTTACCAAATTATTATGCTGGTTATGCCTATGGCTTTATTTTAAAAGTCGTAGAAAAAGTACCTGTGGTACAGCAGAGTACTTCCAATAAAAGTGACACCTTAAAGAATCTGTTCGATCGTGGTTTCTTATGGCTGATGAAGCATTTATCTGCGCCTAAACGCCAAAAATTGATGGAAAGCATGAATAAAGATGTGCGTCTTTATACCTTAAGAAAAGCGTTTGCGCATGGCTCAAATGGGGAAGATTTACATTTCGGCTATGTCGATGTGTTTACCCATGGGGCTAGTCCAGGAAGCCAGTGGGTACAACAACTCAATACAGGATCCTTAATTTCCAGCCGTACCGAAACCGATGATAAGCACGAGCATTTGCATGAGGGGCAAGCAGTACTGATTGCGGATGAAACCGCTTTTCCAGCATTGGCAGGTATCTTAGATTTTTGGAAAAACCCAATTCCACCGATTGTGATTTTACTCAGTGCTGATGCTGTGGATTTCACTTATTTTGATGATTTTAGCTTTCCTGAAAATACCAACCTTCAAAAAATTACTGGAGCTGTGCATGAGCAGGGCAGTCAAACTGTTGAGCTGTTAAAAACATTCGATCAACTCGATCAGGTATGGGGTGCTTTAGAAAATAACGCAGCAAAACAGATTCGACATTATTTCCGTAATGAACGCAAACTGTCTGGAAAAAATAACCATATTAAAGGCTATTGGCGTTTAAGCAAGGCACATTAAAGGCAAGATGGAAAATATATGAATATGCTCAAAGATATTAGCTTGCCGATATTAAAGCTGGCGTTGCCCTTAATTTTAATTCAGATTTGTCAGGCATCCTTGGGTGTGATCAATACCATAGTAGCGGGGCGTTACCATTATATTGATTTAGCTGGTATTGGACTGGGCAGCAATATGTGGACGCCTGTTTTTATATTATTTACAGGTGTTCTGTATGTATTGGTTCCAAAAATTTCAGCCGTGCAACAAGCTCACAAAGCTGAGATCGCGACGCTCATACAACAAGGTAAAAAAATGGCATTTTTATTGTCAATTTTTGGCTTTATATTGATTCAACTGTTGGCACTTTTATGTCCTTGGCTTATTGAAAACCCACAAGTGGCGAGTATTGCCAAACAGTATTTGCATTTTGTGGCTTTTGGTGTGCCTGGACTGGTGTATATGACTTTATTCAGATTTATCAGTGAAGGTCATAGTTTGCTGAAACCGATTATACTGACATATCTCATCTTGTTATTTTGTGATGCTTTGCTTTGTGTGGTATTGGTCAAGGGCATTGGTTTTATTTCTGAAATAGGTGGTGCAGGAACAGGACTTGCCACTGCGATCAGTGCCTATATTGCCTGCTTTTGTATGTATCAATTGGTGGCAAAAGCTGTTCCAGAACTTAAAACAAACAAAGCAAAGGTCAATATTCAACAAAGCTTGCAATTATTAAAGCAAGGTCTACCGATTGGTATCACTTTAGTTCTACAAATTCTAGCTTTGGCAACATTAGCATTTTTTGCGTCACAACTTGGAGCAAAGGCCATTGCGGCACATCAGATTGTGATTAATATTGCGATGTTAATTATCATGATTCCGATTGCCATCAGTAGTGCAACCACTATTCGCGTGGCGTATTTTTCTGCAACGCATGATCATCAATCTAAGCTTGCCACCAGCGCTGCTGTAGCAGTGATTACCCTGATTTATGGTGTTGTGATTGCAGGACTATTGGTTGCATTTGCAGAGCCACTGACAGGCTTATTTAGTAATGATGCTGAAGTATTAAACATTGCCGCTGGCTTAATGTCTTTTATAGCAGTTTTCCTGATTTTTGATGCGATCCAAACAGTGGCATCTGGTGTGCTTCGCGGTTTGCAGCAATTTATGCAACCACTCTTTGTGATTCTGTTTTGTTATTGGCTGGTGATTATTCCATTGAGTTATTTAATGGGGGTTCGTGGATGGCTTCAGGAACGTGCCAATGTAGACGTAATCTGGCTGGTGCTGACCTGTGGAATCAGTTTGGCAGCAATATTATTGGTGATTCAAAGTTATCGCTATTTAAAGAAGGGTGAATTACCAGTTGGTGAGACCATTTCAACCTGATTCAGTTGTTAAAACAAAAAAGATTGGTCGTTAGCACTATAGCAGATGTGAAAGCATCTGCTTTTTTTAATCTGAATGAGACTTTGTCACATAAACATTCAAAGGTTGAATTTCTTCCAGACCACCAAATTTAAGACGTAACTTGGGTATGGGGCAACAACATGGTGTTGTACTTCAAATGCTAATCTAAGTTATTAAAAAGACTAAAGCATTTGATCACTCACAATTTGACCATTATTTAAAGCAATAATACGATCAACCGATGAAATCGTCTCTGGACGATGAGCAATAATGATTCGGGTGATATTGAGTGACTTAATCATATTGTTGATCTCTTTTTCTTTTATAATATCCAAATGACTCGTTGCCTCATCCAAAAATAAGATCTTAGGTTTTCTATACAATGCTCTTGCCAATAATATTCTTTGCTTCTGTCCTCCAGACAGAATATTGCCCATATCGCCTACTAGTGTTTGATAACCCATCGGCATCGCCATTATTTCATCGTGTACAGATGCCATTTTTGCACATTGTTCGACCCAATCTTGCTGAGCACCATCATCAAAGAAACTAATATTTTCTAAAATGGAACCTGCAAACAACACATCATCTTGGGCAACATAGGCGATAAAATTTCTGAGTTTATTAGAACCAATATTTTTTATACTTTGCCCGCCAATTTTGATTTCACCATGCTCTGGTGTTAAATTACCTAAAAGCAAATTCATTAGTGTAGTTTTACCACAACCAGTAGGACCTACAATTGCTACAGATTGTCCTTCTGGAATATTAAAGTTAATGCCATGAATGATCCAAGATTCATCTTCTGAATACCTGAATCTGAGAGATTTAACATCAATTCCTGTTTTTTGTTGTTCTGATAATTCTGGAACGAATGAATAGCTATCGGTTTTTTCTTGATCAGTAAGAACGATGTCCGCTAAACGTTCACCATGTAGACTAAGCATTTTGACTTCAACATACTTATCAATCAAAGAACTCACTCGTCCACCAAACTGATTTTTATAGGCAAGAAAGGCCATTAATATACCAACGGTAAACTCACCTTCAATGACTAGAGTTGCGCCCAACCATACAATGATAATATTCTGCAATCCAAACAGTAATGTATTGACAAACCCAAACATGAGGTTAAGTTTTTGTGTCGTCAATCCTGCATTAATTTGGTCTACAAATAAGCTTAACCACGTTGCTTGTCGATAGTCCTGTTTTTCAAACTGTTTGATAGTTTTTATGCCACGCATGGTTTCCATAAAATGAGTATTTTGTTTTGCAGCATGGACAATTTGATCTTCTGTCGCTCGTCTTAAAGGGTAATACCAGATCCAACGAATAACCGCGTACAACAGCATAGTGATCACAGCGATCCATGCCAATTTTGTACTATATAAGAACATTAAAATTAATGTGAAAATCGTCATTAGACCATCTAGAATGGCTGTAATAAATGATGTTGTCAGCGTTCTTTGAATTGCATCAATCGAGCCAAATCTAGAGATAATATCGCCTAGATGTCGTTTCTGAAAAAAAATGGTCGGTAAGTTAACCAGATGATGAAAAATATTGGCTTTCCATTGTACATTCAATGTAGTTGCCATATGCATGACCACCCATGCTTGCAACAAGCTAATTAGGCTACTCAATATCATTAACAGGCCAAAACCGATTGCTAAGGTCGTGAGCAAATTTAGATCAGCTGAAACAATAGCATGGTCAATTACCCACTGCATAAAGAATGGGCTTACTAGGGAAAAGACTTCTAGGACTAAAGCAAGAATAAGAATTTGCCCTAAAGATTTCCATAAGCCTCTAATTTCACCAAATAATTTAAAAATACGAATACTTGTTTTATCTTTTTTTTCTTCAAAATTAGAATCAGGCCATAATTCTAAAGCAATCCCTGTAAAATGTGAGGAAGCCTGATCATAGGTGAATACTTTTTCCCCAAAAGCGGGATCAACAATTGTTATTTTTGTTGTCGATACACTCTTGAGAACTACAAAGTGGTTCAAATCCCAATGTAAAATACATGGTAGTCTTAATTGATTTAATTCATCCAATTCAAGTTTTAGAGGTCGGGTCGTGAGGTGCAACTTATTGGCAATCTTAACCAAAGTTGTAAGCGTTGCTCCTTTTTGGGATATAGGATACTTCTGCCTTAAGGTTAAAAGATCTGATTCATAACCATAATAGCCTGCAATCATTGCGAGGCAAGCTAGTCCGCATTCTGATGACTCTGTTTGTAATATTACAGGAACTTTTCGACCAAGACCTAAAGATAAACGATCAAGATAACGCATGGACTATAGTTTTCCTGTAATACTAAATAATGGTTCTAAAACCCACTCATACAATTTACGCTGTTCATGCATGATATCGCCTTCAAGGGTCATACCCACCTGTAAAGGCATATCGTTGCCATAAGCTTTCACCATCTGTTTATCGAGCTTTGCTCTTACCAAATACACAGGTTCATTATTAAGCTGTTCTTGTGGTGAGATAATTCCGATTGTTTGTAGATCCTGACTTGCCAATGCCGTTTTTGCTACAGATAAAACCTGTGCTTTTGCATGACCAAATTTTTGATAGGGGTATGCTTGATAACGTAGTAAAACCTGATCGCCCTCTTTGACAAACCCAATGGCCCGACTAGGCACATAAAGCTGTGCAATCAATGCTGTATTTTCAGGAAGAACCGTCAATAAAGGCTTAGATAAATCAACAAACTGTCCAACTTCAGCATTAATGGTACCTATAACGCCAGATGAATTCGCCTGTATGGCAATATGCTGCCTAGATTGCATTTCGATTAATTCTTGCGTATTACTCGATAACAACCGCTCCAACTGCTCAATTTGATTATTTTGTCTATTTTCTAATCCTGACAAGCTAATTTGCTGCTCCGTTAGCTGTTTTTCTAATGATACTTTTTCACGTTGTAATGACTCATATTGAGCCAACTGATCCAGATAATCTATTTTTCTTGCTTCAAACTCTTCATGAGAAATTGCATTTTCATGAAGTATATTGCCATACCGCTGTTGATTTTTTTTAGCTAGATTGACACGTTCCCGCTGATTAGCAATTAAATTTTCAACCTTAACCAAAGTCCCATTCAGCAAACCAATCTGATTATTGATTGTTCGCTTCTCATCTTGGTGAATAAAGCGCATTCGAGTGATTTCATTTCGTATGGATTGCTCTTTTAATTGCGTTTGTTTCGCTAAAGCATCGGCTATACTACCTTGTTCACCATAACTGGCGGTTGAAATTGTAAAAAGAATATCGCCTTTTTTAACTGTTTGTCCTTCGTGCACATTCTTTTTAAGAATCGTACCTGATTGTGTTGTATAAACCTGTATCAGCCCTGATTGCGGAATCAATTGTCCTTGGACTGTACTACGTTTGGTATAGCTCCCCCATATTGCAAAAGCGATAATCACTAAAGCAATGCATAAGGCACAGATTGTCAAATAGGTAAAACTAAATGGACGGGATAGAATGATAGTTCCCGTCCATTTAGCCTGTTTGGCATCTAGGGCTTCTTTTCGAAATAAATTAGAGCTCATTTATAACTTTACATTACCAGCTCAATCACATTTTCAATTGATAATTGAAATAACAACTTATTAATTTTTTCTAGAGAATATTCATTAAATTGATCTAAGACATCTTTTACAGTTGAATAGGGATTCTCAAATAAGTATTGAATTAAACTCAAACTAATACCATCGATATTAATTTTATTGCCATTAATGATCACAAAACCTTCATCAAAATAATATAATATACTTGCATTCAAATATAGCTTTTGGTTATGATTTAAATGATTAATTTTACCATTCCCTAATATGTCTAATGATAACATGGAGGGTACAGATTGCTCTGCCAGATGGTGCACCATAAAACTTTGATAATAATTTTTATCTTTGATAATTTCAGCAACTTGATGACTAAAACTGTCGATCATCTCAACATCATTTTCAAAGTTAGTAAAATTTTTACGACAGTCTAGAATACCAGGCATGATATTCTGCAACCAGCGCATATATTCAAAACCTGTCGGTGCAAAGGTTGCAACAGCTAAATGAAAGGTTTCTTCATCTAAAGGTAATGGATCATGCCACCAACCACGAGGTATATATAAAATATCTCCAGCTTCTAAAATCACGTCCATGTAGATTTCTTCTGGTTCTTTTATATCTGGAAAATTCTTTGTTTGTTGCATGTACAAAGGAAATTCAAAATTAGGCTTTCTTAATATCCAACGTTTCCGTCCTAATAATTGAACAGCATAAACATCCCTAGTATCCCAATGGCTTTTATAGGAAGATTTAGAACTAAATGCCGCATACCCTCCAACTAGAGTACGAGCTTCTGCAAAAGTAGCAATCTGCTTACTAATTTGATCAACAAATGGTTCATTGCTAATTCGATTACGGACTAAAGTTGCTCCATTTCTAAGGTATTTATAAAGTACAGAAGTAATACAACGATATTCTATCACTCCCAAACACTCATATGATTCTATATATTCTTTCTTGGGTACCTCATAACCATTCATCAATTTAAAGTCGCGATGTGAAATATCACCACGACTATAAAGCTCATTTACGTCGTTCCAAGAAATACCAGATGAATCAATTGCACTTTTAAATAAATAAGGTTTTTTATATAAAAAATCATTTTTAAAAATATCTTTATCAAGAGAGAAATTTAGTAGCATAACAACCCAGCTATAAATAAAATTGGCTGAGTTTATCAGCCAATAAAGTACATAAAAAAACAGCTATTACAAATAAGCTTATATTAAATAAAGTATGATTCAATACAAGTCACTATACTTGCAAAAAAAACAGCAATAACTGCGGGCAATAGAGGATTTCTGAAAGTATATATTTTTTTGTTAAATAGATAATAAATTCCTTGAAATACAAATAACAAAACTATCGCTAATAAGAAATAATGAATCCACGACATAAAAACTACTCCTCAATTTTTAATAATTGCCACCATCCTCACAATACCCATTCCCATCTTCTTTTTCTTTGTCTGGCTGATTGCCCAAAGCACCACTCAGAACACCCGCTGCGAATGCCGAATTCATAGAATGAAGTAGTTCTTTTGTGACCATGGTAGCAACTTTTGCACCGCCAGCCATTGGAGCAATAGCTCCCCCTGTAACTGCTAGTCCTAATTCTGCCCAAGAAAACTCTTGTCCGCCAATAACGGCACCAGCATACCCGACGGCTCCAATAACAGCTCCACCAACCATTACTGGAACTTGAGCAGCCGCTCCAGAAATTAAATCCAATTCTTTTAGTGTTAATTCACGCATACAAATACCCAATAGATTATAAAAAATACAATTAATATATGAATCAAAAACTTATTCATTTTTAATTCTGTTATAAAAGATTGTAGTTCCCCCTCAAGATAAGATAAATAATTTTTATAATCATTATCATTCAGCATATTATCCATGTCAATAATAGACTTCTTTCATAAATCATTTTTTAGTCAGCTCCAAGTTATAGATTCCAGCAATTAAATTGAATCTCAAACTGAGTCTTTTTCCTCTGTTACGATATCGCTCAGCAAGGATTTCGAAGGTTTTTAAGCTACCAAATACATGCTCAATGCCTATTCTTCTTTTATTGATTTCTTGATTATAGATTTTTAGTTCGGGATATAGCTTACAATGCTTTTTTGCTTTTAATGGTAATAGGCTATTCGGATATACTGTGTAAATCCTTTGATAACCTTTATCTGCAAGGATAAAGACACCCACATGAATCTGATTCAAGTTACGTTTAAAGAGTTCAAAATCATGTACAGCACCGCGACTGGTACATAAACTCAAAATTTTCTGAGTTTTATAATGAATGATAGCTTTAACTTTGAAGGTGTGAGCCTTCCTTCTTGCCACTATAGCTTTTCTTCTGGTTTTTTAGGCCGTTGTATCGGAATTTCTGTGGCATCTACGATCACCACATTCCAGTCTATACCTTCGCCTTCAGGCAAATTGATCCTAGCCAAAATAATGGACAGTACTTCCCTCTAAAGATAACGTAACGTTAACTTTGGAGATACAAGAAATGGCTATCTTGCGCAGCAATGCTGCTCAAGTCCTGAATTTAAACAGCAAGCAATTGATTATGCACTTTCAAACTCACACGAGTCTGTAGCTGCAATCGCCCAGAAATTAGGTGTGGGTTATTCAACATTAGATAAATGGATTCGTGAAACCAATCCGGCAGGTTCAAGCAAACGTCAACTTTCACCAGAACAACAGCGGATCTTGGAATTAGAGAAAGAAGTCAAACAGCTCAGGGAAGCCAATGACATCTTAAAAAAGCGCATGTGTACTTTCTGACAGATCATTCCAAGAAAAGTACACGGTAATTCAAGATCTAGCTGTGAATGGAGTCACTGTATCTTCTGTCTGTAAATGCCTGGGTGTCAGTACTTCAGGCTATTATGCCTGGCGAAAACGCCAGGCCAATACAGCGCAAAAATATAATGATTTAAAAGCCGTATATTGGCAGCATCATGCACGATTGGGTGCACCTTCATTGGTACATGACATGCATGATTTAGGTTACAGCATGAGCGAACGAACCGTTGGAAGAATGCTTAAAAAGCTTGGTTTACGTAGCAGGATTGCACGTAAATACAAGCATACGACAGATTCAAACCATCGTTTGCCTACAGCACCAAATCTGTTGGAGCGTCAATTTACAGTCATTCAGCCTAACACTGTATCTGCAACGCTGGTTCAAGCACAGGCTACTATTACGCTGATATATAATTAAACAAGGAATGAAGGGGGGGCGAATTTTTGCTAGGGGTGACAAGGGCTCCTAGCCAAAATAATAGAAAGCGCGTCTTTGATAATGTAACTTTAATCTTTGGAGACCCAATAAAAGACTATATTGCACAGCTATCACTCTCCTAGAAAAATATATCTATTCAGATTTACGCTGTTAATCTTGTATTATAAACAGGCTTTAGACTAGCAGTTATATATCTATAATAAACCCTTAGATGTCTATTTATTTAATCCTATATAAATTCGAGTGGCCCAACCCTCCAAGTCTTCAATAGAGACTTTTTGGCTATCATCAATACGTGGATGATTAAATCTAATGTGTTGAATTGCTATTTTTTTGATAAAGCTATTTGGCCAGTTAAGAGTTTTTTGAACCACAAACTTACGAAGTTTTTCATAATCTTCTTCCCAGCAATTCATATTTTTTATCGTCAATAATTGTGTCGAAAGGCGTGTTGCATTATCGGATGTATCAACTTCCAATAAAATGAAATGCTGACCCTGATATAGGAAATGCACTTCAGCAATACAGCGTGGATTATTATCGGTTTTTAGATGTTTGGTAAATCCTTCTACTTCAGGCAGAGTTTTTAAAGTTAATGAATACTGTATTCCATAATTTTCCTCAAGTTTATAAAGCATCTGTATAAAGGCTGAGAAACGGTCTAGATATAAATGTGCATCATTAGTTTGATCTTTTGCACCCTCAAAATCACCAGCTTTAACTGTACCGCTAATTCCTGGTTCATCAGTATTCACATCACCAATTAATTCCTCAATATACTCTCGGGCATCATCCACGATAACATCATTTTTTGAACCAGTTTTATCTGCGACTTTCTTAGTTTCAAATGGATCATCAAAATCAAGTAAAGTAGTTGGGCTATCTATAATTGTGGGCTTATTGCTGGGTGTTGCTTCCTCCTCATCATTCAGTTTGGGTTCTGCATGATTCGGCTTTGGTGGTATGGTACTGGTATTACCCGATTTTTTTGATGCTCCAGAAAATTTATCATGATGAAAATAAACAGGCTTATCAATATGGGCGTAGAGCCCAGAAAAGCCAATAATTTCATTAATTTTGAATGTATTGGTTAGCTTGTCGTAATAACCGTATGCTTCAATGTTTACGTCTGTTAAATTGGGAGGGATGAAACTAAAGTCCCATGTTCTTTGCGTATTATTAATTCTTTCAAAAGCCTGACACTGTTGAGCGATACTTTCATATGAAGCTCTTATATTTTCATTTAGGAGTAAATATGCAAGAAATCGACGAAATCCAGGTTTATTGAAATGAGTAAGTGCAAGGGAGCCTTCACATGAAGGAAGAACATTAATCAGGTAATGATCAGCCCTGTTCTGAATATCAAAATCTTCTGCCAGTACATTCAACTCAAGCGCTGATCGAGTTAGGTAAGCGTTTTGGAAGAAGAAAGCTCTTGCTAACTCAAGCTGTGGTAATTCAATATGAATATTTTTAACGGTTTGTGCTTCATTTGAAAACGTTGCCAAAGCATCAAACCCAAAAAAGTGAAATTGTGATTTAGATTGAGCAAAAGATATCCATTCTGCTGGAGGGGGGCATGTAAATTTTAGGTGAAATCCAGACTTTCGATGCTCATTTTTGGTAGAGTTGATAATTCGACGTTTAGTCAATAAATGCATATGGGAAAAAGAGGTGTAATATCCCTTTTTAGTTTCTTCGGATTCTCCCCACAAATTAATAAACCATGGTTTATTTTCATATTTAAATAGTCGTCCTATACCTGTAATTAATGTATCTAAAGGGAGGCTTTTAATATGCATAAATCTTCTCACAAATCATATTTAGGAAAATTTGGGCTTCTTGAGTAATTCTTTCTTTACTTAATCCTGCAAGTCGCAATATCCGCCATCTATCTTTAGTACTGTACTCTGTATACCCAAGCCTGATCATGGCATGGGTAATTCTCCGTATTTGATAAGCTATTGTATCTTCAGAATAAGTTGAAAGAAATTTGGAGCTTAAAGGCAGTTGGTGCAAATTTTTGGAAATGGAATTTCCTTTGGATAATTGATTGAGAAACCAACTTTTTGACATTCTTGGACAAGCTAAGTCATCATTTGAACGATATAAAATTTTGAATAATTCTTTGGTTATTGAAAAATCACGTATAGGCCAATTTACTTTATTTTTTCGGACTTGGGGTTTTGACAAATGTTTTGAATTAAAGGTTAGGAGCCAATTTTGATCATTTCTATATAGCCATATATAAGTTGCTTGGCCTGATTTAATTTTACGACCAGACGTTACACCATGAAGTAGCACGATATCTTGCCATTTCTGTCTCATCTCCTCTATTTTTACAGGGGGAATATTGTCCGTAGAAGTAGGTCGTTTTACAAAATATTGGTTTGCTGAAATAGAGCTGACATATTGCAGAATGTCTTTAGGTGTCATTTCAGGTATAAATGAAGACCAGACAATACAATGCTCTAAAAAACTAAAGGCTTTGCGATGCTTTCTAAAAATAGTTTTGAGCCATGAAGTATCTTGATCAGGATTAATCCCTAAATTCTTAGAGTTGAGATATACATATTTAAATTTGTTAATCACTTGCTCATAAGTTTGTTCATGGCGAACCTGACTGCCCCTACGGCAATTCTTTGCATCAGCAATTTCTAGATAAAACTTAGTCCATTGTTCATGGCTTGGGGATGGCTGAGGATCAAGTTGTAATAACTCTACGGACATTTGTCCTAATATAAAATCTTCCTTAAAGTAGGGTTCAGGTAGGTCCTGAGTTTGGTTTGGCAACAACGGTAAGAAAAGGTGTCGATGCTGTTGTTGAATATAATCTTGAGACAGAAGTGAACAATTATGTTTCAGGCATATTGGAAGGTTAGGTACAAACCAAGCCCTGTTCCAGAAATATTCTCCATACGTTTCTCGTTGCTGTTGTATGCAGATTGGGCAGTAATGAAACTTATTTTTGTTGGGGACTCTGGAAGCATTTAGACCAAACATAAGATGAACAGAACCAGATGCCTGCTCAGTCATTAAAGTGATTGCTTTTAGTCGATGGGATTCCTGAACAAAGGGTGCATATAAGCCAAACATGGTATGTTTGTAAATCAGGTCTATTAAAACAAAACGATCAGTTCGCTGTAATAAATGTACAATAGCATTTAAGTGGCTAGGTAAGTCTACTGTAGCAACGACTTTCCGATCTTGAAAAACCTCATCAAGTAGCTGTTTGGGACTTTGAATACCATGGTGTAATCCAGCACGAGCGACGGTGCTGTAAATTAGTTCATCGGGAAGCGGTGTTGGAAAATTCCACATGATTCTTACCCCATACTATGACAACAGGTCTGACATTTGTAGAATTAAACCGTGATGGTTTAATTGGGTATAGATACTTTCTGGGCTAGTTGAGTTCATCGAAAAAATATGACGAAGATCGGTATCCTCCAGTTCATTCCATTGCTTTAAGCCGATCCGTTGGTTTTTCTTTTTGGTTACTGTAACTTGAGAAGTTGTATTATCTGTCTCCATTGCCTGAATAATAGAAGCCAAGAGCTGTTGTCTAGATATTTGGGGTTTTAACTCTACAATTTTTTGAATAGCAAAGATGATGGAGTCTGATGGAAATTCATCTTTTAGCATTAAATAGATACGTCGCTGATCATCATTACTCAACTGTTTTAAGGCTCGGTCTTCTTCGGACTCAACAGTAGATGCAGAGATTTTCTGAATAAGAAGGATGATTTTCTTGTCCATATCGGGTACAGCAAGATCTGAGAATTGAGCGATTCGTTCAGGTATACCTGAACGTAATGCACTAAGCATAGGATGGACAAGTTTTAGTTCATCCTCATAAACACGTTTCAGCAGCTCTACGGTAATCTTTTCTGCTCCCGTTGCGAGGGCACGTAATTGAGCCAAAATAAAAAGTTTCACTACAATATCGAGAATACCTTGACTCAAATCAAACCAAGTGTCTCGAATCTCATCACTTAAAATAGGGTCTCTTTTCTGCAAGTACTGCAATTTCCAAAGTGTATTGGTAAATGCTATCCACTCAGGGTTTTGACTCTTCTGATCAGGTAGGTATTGTGAAATTGGGTTCCAAAAGATAGAACCTAGACCAGCTGCACGTCGACTGGAACGTAGATCAAGATCAAAGATGTCTCTTGCTTTAGGCGTCCCAACAAAAAGTACAGGAATTCCAATGGTATTGCTCATCGTGACAAAAAAGTTGAGCATTTTCTCTGAACCACCAGACTTTGCTCGACTTAAATGTTGAATTTCGTCAATGACTAAGAGGCCTAACGCAAACATATTGGCTGTTTGAGCCATGAGAGCAAGCATGGTTTCTACGCCATGTCTTTTCATACCATACTTTTTCTCATAATTTGAGCCGATGACTTTATCAATTGCTCGAAAAAAATTGAGACAAAGCTCTTTAAGTGAACCATCGTGAGAGCAATCTATTTTTAAGTAGACGATCTGATGACGATTTAATGTTGGGTGAAAAATGACTTGAGGATATGTGTTTAGTATTCTTCGTAAGGATGTTGTTTTACCACTACCTGAACACCCAATGATAGCCATGCTATGGGCAGTTGATTCAGCTCCATCAAAGCGTTTTGCATCCAAGTCACCTTTTTGCAAACGTTCATAGCCATTTTGTAGATGTTGTTGCAATTTTCCTGTGTTTGGATTCCGACCGACATATCCTCCACGAATCATGAGAGAAATACGCTCACTCAATAGCATATGCATTGCTAAAGGTTGGAAAAATGAGCCAGTGATCTGATGAATATTATGAGCACGAATAACTCTTTTTTGCTTTAGATCGTCAAGGGTAGGTGTTACTTTAGAGATGAGAATTTTTGTATCTTCAAAAGGCTCTTGAATGGGAGGTAAAGCTTCGATGAAAGGATTACCTTTGTAAGCATGCACACCAGTGTCATGATACTCAGCATCTGTTATTAGATTATTCATGATTGGTCATCCTCGTCATCAAAAAAACCTGGAACGAATTGTGGATAACTTGATTCATCTTGCTTTGGCTTAAATGAAATAATCGTTCCTTTATCTTTAGGGTGTTTATCAGTCTTCGAGTAATTATCTGATAATTTTTCATTTTCACGAGCAGATTTTTTATTTGATTTAATTTCAGATAAACGCTGACGATTTGACACACCAGAGTTGGTCGCCATTTTTTTTGCTTCAGCAATGGTGTCACGAATAAATTGATCCAGCTCTCTACGAGCAGCTTTGCTATTATCTTTTCCAATTGCATGTAGATTTTTTTCTTGATCTTGTATTTCCCAGACTTGCCAAAATGATTTACCCGAAAATTGACGACTTTTAGTTGATAAAGAGCATTCCCAATAGATCGTACTATCATGTTTCGGAAATAAATATATCTTATCTACATTACTTGGATCATAGGCAGCTTGAAGATCCTGTGGGCGAGAGACTTCTTTACTACGATGTAGCCAACCCTCTCTAAGTATCTCTGATCCAATGTAATACAGTCCCCATAAATTGACGCCAGAAGTAGAAATGGAAACTTTCTTACGAGGTAGTATCATGATCCGAAAAGGTGTTGGTTCTACGATGCGAAGATGACCTGTGCGGTTTTGAATACCCCAATTCCATATATGTAATGGGATAGAAGGTAAATCTGGAGGGAAATCGGCCTCTCTGTCATAAGTATCCAATACATGATGCTGATTACGATAAAGTATTGTCTTTATGATCATCTTGGTAAATGCTGTAATGGGCAGAGCTGCCTCAAGGCGGTAATCACTTTCGCCATGTTTTTTAATACGGTTTCCTTTTACTACGCCAGGGGCATAGGGTTTGAATTCTGCCTGTAACGTTCCAAAGTAGCGCTCAACAATTCCTTTAGCATCCCCTCGATAAGCAGGTGCATTTTCAATACGAACATTATAACCATAGATTAAACGTTCGACTTGATGGCTCATCATTTCGCCACGGTCAGCAAGAATGGCATCCGGCAAACCTATCGTTGGCCATTGTTCTGGTTGAATATCAATCCCAAACATCTTGCATAGATCAACTTTATCACTGCAAGCATTTACAATAGCTTGCATAGCAACAACATATGATGGGTTGTGAAAGCCAATATAGAAACCAACCACCATTCTACTAAAAACATCAACCACGACATAAAGTGTGGGACGACCTAAAATCTTACTTCGGTCATCATCAGCAACTAAATAAATATCAGCAATAGTTGCATCAATTTCATAACGACTACCAGGCCCAAGCGTATTTGCTGTAGCAGTCCCGCTTAATGGTCGTATATCTTTTTGGAAACTTAATACAGGTGTTCTAGCCTCTATTCTTTGTGGAAGTTGGTATTCACGTTTGTAGAAATAGTCAAACTGTCTACGTGTCGGAATATCTGCCTGTTTTATATGTGGGTAATGTTGGACAAAAAGTTCTTCAAATTTTCGATGAGCAGATGTGATATTAATTTTTTTATCATTTAATAATTCAGACTCAGCTATTAACCGAAAGAGCCTTTCTATTTCTGGCGTGACTTTAATACCAGTCCCGTCGCCAAATTTACGCTTTGCTCCTGATTTTTTAGTGCCTGCCAAGGTTCTTGGCTTGCCTGGTGCTCCAGCATTTCTATAATCTGGTAGTAAAGCATTTGGAATTTGACCTCTTTGCCAATAGCGGCGGAGATATTTGTATATTGTAGCTTTAGTTGCGATATTTTTTTGTTCTACTAAACGAACCCGTTTAGCTCTAATTTCTTCATTAAAACAGCCTTTGTCATATATAATTGGTTCAATAATTTGATAAGCCTGAGCACGTTTTTCAAAAGCGACTGAATTTATGGGTGGTTCTATAGACTTTAGATACTCAAAAGGGTCTGAACTTCTAAATAAACGTTTTTCATCAATCCATTGTGAAAGTTGCTCTTCAAGAACTAAAGAGGGAACACCTTTGGTTTCCTCCATATTAATCCATATGATTTCTCCAGATTGAAAGAATAAAATCCGGTAGTGGCTTTCATCAAATTTAACGACTTCATTGGTTCGCCACATAAGATACCTCTAAATCAAATTCTAGGTCAGAACCTTTTAACTTTTGGAATGGTTGTTGGATATCAAATTTGATCAAACGATTTGCTATGAGTATTCTTAGATATTGTAGGGTTGTTCCAGCTGTAGTTCCTTCCTGAACATCAACCTCTTTACAAAGTTTAATGATGGAAACACTTGGTTTCTTTGAAAAATAATAAGAAATTAAATGTAGTTTGTCCCAGATATCAGGATCTATATGTTCTGTAACAAAGGGGCTTAACCATTCGAGATTTTTTCGGGCAGTTGTAGGAATATTTTGTTCAGTCACAATACTCCACGGAATTTCTTTGAGTGCCCAGTATCGACGTTCAATTTCTAGTTTTTCAATAGTCCTTTCTTTTAATAGCTCTTTTAAAGGCTTTACCTGAATTACAAATTGAGGCTTGTTCTTATTATTCGTATCAATCAGAAAATCGGAACTCATGACTTGATCTGAGCCTTGTATGCTTGGATGTCTCAAACCCTGCTCTAAACAGATTTCTTTTGTGTCATCTAGATTCAAAGGGAATTGTTCCCGTATATCCTGAACAGAGCTAGACCAATCTAAAATCAAAAAAACGTACAGTTCCAAATTTGAAAGTAAATGATGAACTCTCTGCGTTTTATGAGAGTAAATACGATGAGATACCCCATGAGAAGGTACGTCCTGAATAGTCAGCCATGGTTGGTAATCTTTTCCCATACCTTGTCCATGACCACTTGTTATTCTTTTGCTAATTTGTTCTTGTGTGAAAAATCTCGGTGCTCTACTCATAGAAAAACCCAGCCACTTTTTAATCAGTATAGCTGGGTTTATCAGGTTTACAACTTTAATGTCTAGTTTAGAACTATATTGTTACAGTTTAGAACTTTAATGTTTAGTTTAAAACTATATTGTCTAAGCACAGGTGAACCAGCCTTTTTCTGTTTTGCTTATTCTACCGTCACCGATTTGGCCAGGTTACGTGGCTGATCCACATCGGTACCGCGCAGTACCGCAACATGATAGGACAGCAGCTGGACCGGAATGCTGTAGACAATTGGTGCCAGCACCGCACTGATTGATGGAATATGTACCACATGCTGACGCTCTTTGGTTTTAATGCCGCTGTGCTCATCGGCAAAGACAAACAGCTCACCACCACGGGCCTGTACTTCTTCCATATTGGATTTCAGTTTATCCAGCATGTCATCTTTTGGTGCCAGAATCACCACCGGCATTTCATTATCGACCAGAGCTAGCGGACCATGTTTCAGCTCACCGGCGGCATAACCTTCGGCATGAATATAGGAAATTTCCTTCAGCTTCAGGGCACCTTCAAGCGCAATCGGGAACTGGGTGCCACGGCCGAGGAACAGGCAGTGGTTCTTTTCCACAAACAGCTCGGATAAGTGCAGAATCGCCGGGTTATGCTGCAGAGTATCCAGAATCACTTTTGGCGTGTGCCACAATTCCGCGATAATCTCGGTAACGGTTTTTTCAGCAATGCTCTGTTTGACCTGACCGATCTTCAGAATCAGCAGCATCAGCGCAGCCAGTTGCGTGGTAAAGGCTTTGGTTGATGCTACGCCAATTTCCGGTCCAGCCAAAGTTAACAGGCTGTGATGGGTTTCGCGTACCATTGATGAGGTGGCTACGTTACAAATTGCCATGGTGCAGATGTTTAGCGCTTTGACTGCAGCACGTTTTTGGGTATCGCGTAGTGCAGCCAAGGTATCGGCCGTTTCACCCGATTGGGAAATACAGATATACAGGGTGTTGTTAACAATCACTGGCGTACGATAGCGGTATTCGCTGGCAATTTCGACCTGACATGGTACATCAATCAGCTGTTCAAACCAGTACTTGGCAATCATGCCGGCATGGTAACTGGTACCGCAGGCAATAATCTGCACTTGCTGGATGCTGGCGAAGTCCTGCTCGGCCTGGGCCAGAAAGTCTTCACGCAGCGCATTGCCATTTAAGGCCTGAGAAATGGTTTGCTGAATCGCTTCTGGCTGCTCATAAATCTCTTTGAGCATGTAGTGCTTGTATTCACCTTTAGAGGCATTGCTGACCGTCGCATCCAGCTCTTTCACCGGACGATTCACCAGCTGACCATCAACAAAAACTTCAATGGTTTCACGGGTTAAACGGGCAATATCACCTTCTTCCAGATAAATAAAGCGATTGGTGATTGGCAACAAGGCCAGCTGATCCGAGCTGATAAAGTTCTCGCCAATCCCGACACCAATCACCAGTGGTGAACCTTCACGAACCGTGATCAGTTCATCCGGATGATCGGTATGGATAATACCGAGTGCATAGGCACCTTTGAGCTGTGGCACTACCTGTTTCACCGCTTCCAGTAAACTTGGGGTGGATTTCAGGGCATCATTGACCAGATGCGCAACCACTTCGGTATCGGTTTGCGAGGTAAACACATAGCCAAGCGCTTCCAGATCATCTTTGAGTTCCTGGAAGTTTTCAATAATCCCGTTATGCACCACTGCCACATTGCCTGAAATATGCGGATGGGCATTGTTTTCAGTTGGCTTGCCATGAGTCGCCCAGCGTGTGTGTGCGATCCCCAACGAACCGGTTAATTCGGCTTCAATAACCGCCTGTTCCAGATTGGCCACTTTCCCGACACGACGTTCACGTAATACATGACCGCCATTGATTAGCGCCAGACCGGCAGAATCATAGCCACGGTATTCCAGACGCTTTAAGCCTTCAATCAGGATATTGCTAACATTACGTTCTGCAACGCCACCGACGATACCACACATAATATTTTCCTCTTATTTTTTCAGTTTTTGGGGACGTTGATAATTATCTTTACTCAACTGTTTTGAGCGTTCAAAGGCTAGGCTATGGTCAGCCACATCACGGGTAATTACCGAGCCGGCACCCACCGTTGCGCCGTTGCCAATGGTTACCGGTGCCACCAGCGAGCTGTTTGAGCCAATAAAGGCTGCATCACCAATGATGGTTTTGAATTTGTTGGCGCCGTCATAGTTACAGGTAATGGTGCCTGCGCCAATATTGGAACCGGCACCGACTTCTGCATCGCCTAAATAGGTAAAGTGATTGGCTTTGGAGCCAACACCAATCTGGGTGTTTTTGACTTCAACAAAGTTGCCAATATGCACCTCATTGGCCAGCACTGCACCCGGCCGCAGGCGGGCAAATGGACCAATCTGTACATCTTCACCGACAATAGCATTTTCAAAGACGCTATACGGCTGAACTTTGGTGCCGGCCGCAATTTTACTGTTTTTAATCACACAGCCTGCGCCAATTTCAACGCGATCGCCGAGCTCAACTTCACCTTCAATAATCACATTGATGTCAATACGTACGTCTTGACCTACTTTGAGTGAACCACGTAAGTCGAAGCGACTTGGATCAATCAGATGCACGCCTTGCTGCATTAACTGTTTGGCCTGGAAGTTCTGGAATTCACGTTCCAAGGCGGCCAGTTGCACCCGGTCATTGACACCTTCGACTTCAAAGGCACGTTCCGGCTGAACCGAAGCCACCTGCATGCCATCGGCAATGGCCATGGCCACAATATCGGTCAGGTAGTATTCGCCCTGCGCATTGTTATTGGACAGCTTTGGTAACCACTGATGCAGTTTGGCATTGCTAACGCAGTAAATGCCGGTATTGATTTCCTGAATCTGGCGCTGGGCCTCAGAAGCATCTTTATGTTCAACAATGGCCTGAATCTGGCCATTGTCACGTACAATACGGCCGTAACCGGTCGCATTTGGTAGGGTCAGCGTGACCAGACCAATACCGGTAGCCTGACTGGCCTCGACCAGTTGCTCTAAGGTGGCCTGGCTAATGCACGGCACATCACCGGATAAAATAATTGAAACACCATCCTGACCCAGTACCGGCAGCGCCATTTGGACCGCATGTCCGGTCCCGAGCTGCTCGGCCTGTTCCACCCATTGAACCGTTTCATGGGCAAAGGCCTGTTGTACCTGTTCGCCGCCATGGCCATAAATGGTAATAATATTATCTGCTTGTAATTGTTGTGCCGTTTCAATCACGTGACCCAGAAGCGGGCGTCCTGCAAGGGGTTGAAGCACTTTCGGAAGGCTGGAGCGCATACGCGTTCCTTTCCCTGCGGCAAGAATAATCACGGTGGTAGACATGTATAATCCTAGTTATTGCTAAACCAAAATAAAATAAAGATAAATTAAAATACAGATTGCTGCCCAGAGTCCGGCAATCAGATCATCCAGCATAATGCCAAAGCCGCCATCGACCTGACGGTCAATCACCCGGATGGGCCAGGGTTTCCAGACATCAAACAGCCGGAACAGGGCAAAGCCTGCAATGACCCATAGCGTATTCATCTGGCCAAAATAGATCAGCGGTAAAAAGGTAATCGACTGTCCGGCAAATTCATCCCAGACAATACGGCCATCATCATGGACGCCCATCACCCGTGCGGTTTGCCCGCAGATATAAATCCCGACCAGTGACATCAGCAGAATCGCCACAACCGAATAGGCAAAACCAAGCCACAGCCACAGCGGAATAAATAGCAGCGCAAAAGCCGAGCCGAAGGTGCCGGGAGCTTTGGGTAACAGGCCTGATCCAAACCCTACCCCACAGAAGACAACCAGGCGGTCGGGCCAGCTCATCGCTTTAAAATGAATGGCAGGTTTAGGCAAAGTGTTGGTATCCCTGGAATTGGAGCGAATGATCTACGCCATTCTGCACAAAATGAAGTTCGGGTGCTGCATGAATTTGTCCAATCTTGGTAACGCGGACATTCAGCGGTTGTTGTAAAAGTTGTTCAAAATGCTGTGGGCTGATGCTAAAGCACAGTTCATAGTCATCGCCGCCAGCCAGCGCATATTGCCAGCGCTGTGTGTCAGGTAAATGACGCAGAGTGTCGCTAAGCGGTAACAGATCCAGATCCAGCGTGGCGCCAACCTTTGAGGCTTTAAGAATATGTCCCAAGTCTTGGGCCAAGCCATCCGAAACATCAATCATGCTCGAGGCCAGACCTTTCAGTTGCTGGCCCAGTTCGCAGCGCGGGGTTGGATAATCCAGACGCTGCTGCAGTGCATGACCTGGATGCTTCAGGCCAAAGGCGGCATCACCGACGGTGCCGCTGACACAGATATAATCGCCCGGCTGGGCACCGGCGCGGGTAATCGCCTGACCGGTATCTATCCAGCCCAAGGCGGTCACGGATAAGGTTAAATGCGGACTTTGGGTGGTATCTCCACCAATTAAGCGCACCCCAAATTGATCGCAGCAATCATACAGACCTTGGCTAAAGGCTTTCAGCCAGTCGTGATCAATTTGGGGTAGGCTCAAGGCTAGTAGAATACTGTGCGGCGTGGCACCCATGGCAGCAATATCGGAGAGATTGACTGCAACAGATTTCCAGCCAATGGCATGTGGATCAGTCTCTAGTGGGAAGTGTCGTCCAGCAACCAGCGTGTCGGCGCAAATCACCAGCTGTTGCTGTGGGGGAGGAGTCAGCACGGCTGAGTCATCACCAACACCTAAGTCGACAGAACTGCCGTGCTGCCGATTGAAATAGGTGTCAATAATGGAAAACTCAGCCATCGCATCAATCTGTCAATTATTTAGATTGCTGTTTTTCTGCTGCACGTAATGAGCTGGCCAAACGGTCAAGAACACCGTTAATGTATTTATGGCTGTCTGCACCGCCAAAATGTTTTGCCAGCTCAATGGCTTCGTCTAAAACCACGCGATATGGAATTTCCAGATGTTCTTTCAATTCATAGGCGCCCAGACGAAGGGTTGCGAGTTCAACGCCGTCAAGGGCATCAATTTCGCGGTCAAGCACAGGGATTAAGAGCGCATCCAATGCTTCATGATTGGCAACCACTTGAGTCAACAATTCATGATAATAGCCGAGATCCACTTTGTGCATGGCATTTTCGACACGCGTGCGTGCTTCAATCTCGTGCACCGGATTGTGGCTCATCTGCCATTCATAAATTCCTTGTACAGCAAAACGACGTGCTTTACGTTTTGCTGCATAAGTTGCTTGAAGTGTTTGCGACATAGCGTTAAATAGCCTTTAACAAGTTAACCATTTCAATTGCAGTTAAAGCAGCTTCGCTACCTTTATTACCTGCTTTTGTACCCGAGCGTTCAATCGCTTGTTCGATACTATCCGTAGTCAATACACCGTTAATGACCGGTAAGCCAGTGTCCAGGCCAACCACGCCTAAACCTTTGGCACATTCGCCTGCAACAAAGTCGAAGTGAGGCGTACTGCCACGAATCACCGCGCCCAGTGCAATAATGGCATCGAAACGATCAGATGCTGCCAGTTTTTTCGCAACAACCGGAAGTTCCCACGCCCCTGGTGCATGAACAACAGTGATATTATCCTCTGATACACCATGACGTTTCAATGTGTCGATGGCACCTTCCAGCAAATGTTCCACCACAAAGCTATTAAAACGACCAACTAAAATCGCGTAACGGCCTTCGCTCGCGAGATGTAACATACCTTCAATACGGCGAACTGCCATAGCAAACCTCGATGATTTCTTAAGTTGTTTGTTGTGCGGTGACGTATTCCACCACTTCCAAGTTAAAGCCGGACAAGGCATTGAAACGTAATGGCGAGCTGAGCAGCTTCATTTTTTCAACACCTAAATCACGTAAAATCTGTGCACCGACACCAATGGTCTGATACTGCTGAGACAGCGCCGCATTGGATTTGCTTTTCTTCGGTGCATTTAAGCTGTCCAGTGCCGGACCTAAATCCTGCAGATGACGCTGGCCAATCCAGACCAGTACGCCACGATCGCTGCTGGCGATTTCTTTTAAGGCACGGTCCAGGTTCCAGGCCGGTTCACCATCCTGCTTGTTCAGTTTTAGCAGGTCACGGGTTGGGTTAAAACCATGCACGCGAACGGTGGTCACGCCATCTTTTGGCTCACCTTTGACCAGCGCCAGATGAATATCCGGGTTACCCAGTTCACGGTAACGATACAGGTCAAAGCTGCCATATTCGGTATCAATAGTCTGCTGATCCAGACGCTCAACGGTTTGTTCATTGGTCATGCGGTAATGGATCAGGTCGGCGATGGTGCCCATTTTCAGACCGTGTTTTTCGGCAAACACTTCCAGATCGGCACGGCGCGCCATGGTGCCATCTTCTTTAATAATTTCACAAATCACCGAAGCAGGTTCTAGACCGGCTAAACGGGACAGGTCACAGCCGGCTTCAGTATGTCCGGCGCGGTGCAGCACACCACCTGGTTGCGCCATCAGCGGGAAAATATGACCCGGCTGGACAATATCGGCCGGTTTGGCATGAGCAGCAACCGCCGTGCGAATGGTATGCGCACGTTCAGCCGCGGAAATTCCGGTGGTGATGCCTTCTGCGGCTTCAATCGACAGGGTAAAGTTGGTGCCATGCTGAGCACCGTTGGCATCGACCATGAGTGGTAGATTTAACTGCTGGCAACGTTCTTTGCTTAAAGTCAGGCAAACCAGACCACGCGCATGGGTGATCATAAAGTTGATGTCTTCCGGGCGAACATGCGTGGCAGCCATGACTAAATCGCCTTCATTTTCACGATCTTCATCATCCATCAGGATAACCATTTTTCCTGCACGGATATCTGCTACGAGCTCTTCAACTGTATTGAGCGGCATCAACCTTCACCTTCTTTTTGTCTCAACGGACATTTTCATGACATTAATTGTGGCATAGTCTAACGCTTTTTCGTAGGTTTTGCCTATGCTTATCCGTTTCCCGGTCTGCTTCATTGTTATACACAGTGGCTGCTGGCTTGAAAAGGGCCGGCGTCTGGAAAAAGCTTGAATTGTGCAGAATATTTAAGCAATTGATCTGTATAAAAATATAAACAGCAGCCCGTAAAAACTGGGAGTTTTTTAAAAACGCTTTTATACATTTAGACTACGATTTAAATCAGCCAGATAAAATAGGAATGGCGAACAGGCTTGGGGTTAGGTTCAAAAATTTTAGAATAGGCAATAAAAAAAGCCCCAATCTTTCGATCAGGGCTTTTTGAATTTGGAGCGGGAAACGAGACTCGAACTCGCGACCCCAACCTTGGCAAGGTTGTGCTCTACCAACTGAGCTATTCCCGCAGGGTCGATCAATTTTTTACTTTAAAAAATGAACAAAAAAGAATTTGGAGCGGGAAACGAGACTCGAACTCGCGACCCCAACCTTGGCAAGGTTGTGCTCTACCAACTGAGCTATTCCCGCATGCGGTGTATAATACATTATGCAAAAACAGGGTCAATAACTTTGTGAAAAAACTTATGCTGATTGCATAAATAAAAGCCATTTTGACCAAGGTTTAGATGATTTCTGCTGTGAAATCAGCCAATAGCGGCGGTTCAGGCGGGAAAAAGCCGGTTTTCAGCCGGTCGCCACAATATCGCAAAAAGAACAGGGTATACTAAGATCAATCTCAGGCCTTTTTGGATGCATGATCATGAGCATAGAACAACAACTGATTGAACGCTTACACACCCTGAACCCGACACATTTAGACGTGGTGAATGAATCTTCTGGCCACGGCGGCTATTATCCGGGGAAGGAATCTCATTTTAAAGTGGTAATCGTTAGTGAACAGTTTGCCGGTTTGCGTCTGGTACAGCGCCATCAACAGGTCTATGCCGCGGCCGGTGATCTGTTAAGTCCAAGCAAGATTCATGCGCTGGCGATTCATGCCTTTGTTCAGGATGAATGGCAAGGACAGGATACCTCAAGCCCGGAATGTGCCCACGCCCCGAAACAATAACCCGGAACAAGAAATAGAGATCAGAACAGTTCATGGAAACCCAACTTTTACTTAAAATTATTCATATGACCAGCGTCAGCGTATTGCTGGTCATTCTGCTGGCCCGTGGCCTGACCTTATTTAAAGGCGTGCAGGGCAACCAGCCCAATCCGGCCGGACGCACACTATGGGTGGCGCTACAACATTTATCGGTTACGCTGATAGTAGTAACCGGAATTGTGCTGCTGGCATTAAAGGATTTTCAGGTCGAAACCTGGTTTTATGCCAAAATCATTTTATTCCTGGTGATGCTGTCTTCGTTAATGAAAGCCTACCGTAAAACGGACAGTATTTTACTGGTGCAACGCCGCGCCGGCTGGGGCATAGCCCTGGTTGCATTACTGGCGATTATCGCCTTGGTAATGATCAAGCCAAGTTTTGGTTAATTGTTCGACAATAATGTCTATCTCTCGGCTATACTTCGCTACACTTGAGCCAATTAGAATATAAAATCAGAGGGATAGACATGCGAACACGTGTGGTCTTTAACCAGAAAGGCGGCGTTGGAAAATCCAGTATTACGGTCAATCTGGCCGCCATCAGTGCCCATCAGGGCTTTAAAACCCTGGTCATTGATTTGGACCCGCAAGCCAACTCCAGCCAGTATTTACTGGGGGATGATGCCACCTATTCCACCCATAAGCCGGCACTAGAGCCAAATATCCAGAACTATTTTGAAGAAGTGCTGGGCAATACCCAAAGCAAAGGCTTAATTGGCAATGCCTTGGGCTCGATCTTAAAAAGCCGCGCCAAAGGTCTGGAAGCCTATGTGCATCAATCGCCCTTTCCAAATCTGGATGTAATTCCAGCCAGTCCGGACCTGGGCAGTCTGGCCCATGCCTTAGAAAGCAAACATAAAATCTATAAATTGCGGGATGCCTTGGCCTCACTGGCCGGGCGTTATGAGCGGGTCTTTATTGATACACCGCCGGCGTTTAACTTCTTTACCTTATCGGCGCTGATTGCGGCTGACCGGGTATTAATTCCGTTTGACTGCGATGTGTTTTCCAAACGTGCCCTGCACAGCCTGATTGAAAATGTGCTGGAAACCCAGGAAGATCATAATGCCGAGCTGGAGATTGAAGGCATTGTGGTGAACCAGTTCCAGGCCCAGGCCAAGCTGCCACGAGAAGTGGTCGAGCAGCTGAAAGAGGAGCAGTTACCGGTATTTAACAGCATGCTGCCACCCTCAGTCATCATGAAAGAGTCGCATCATAAAAATCTGCCGCTTATTCATTTTGCTACAGATCATAAATTGACGCAGGCCTATCAATCGTTGTTCAATGAGATTGAACAGAAACAATCCTGAGATGGGCATGAAAACACTGTATATCAGCCTGCTGGCTGCCGGAACCTTGCTGCTGGGTGCCTGTGCCACGACGGTTAAACCGACCTATGTCTCGCCTACACATTATCAGGCGCTGAACTGTCAGCAGCTGCAAAGCGAATATAACCGGATTCAGTCCTATATTGATCAGGGCGTACAGGCGCCTAAACGGACCGGCGTTGGTGTGGGGGTGGGTCTTGGCGGAGGATGGGGCAGTCGTGGCGGCTGGGGCATTGGCCCAAGTGTTTCGGTCAATATGGGACAATCATCGAATACCAAAAATACTGAACTGGCACGGGTGCTGGGCGAGCAGGAAGCCATTGTGCAGGCGGCGCGTTTTAAAGGCTGTCCAATTGTTGTACGCACCAAGCAGGCCAGTTAAGGCTTCACATTTTTCACGCTGGGCTGGCAGTTTATGCGAGTCACGGCGTGAAAAATCTTAGCAAAATGTTTCAGAAAAAATTATTAAAAATCTTAAATTTAAATAAAAATAAAGGCTTTTTTATCTGTCCAAATATCCTCCCAGTCGTGAGAAAAACTTGTCAGTTTTTATCAAATTAATATAAGGTGTGCGCCTAATTTCAGGTAATTTCAGGTGTCTATGATTGAAAGTTGGCTGTTTGTGCTGGCAATGATTGCGGTTCTGCTTATTCCGGGACCAACCAATGCTTTGCTTGCAAGTTCAGCACATCAACATGGAGTTGCCAGAACCAGTTTATTTGTGCCTGCCGAGCTGCTTGGCTATTTATATGCCATCAGTTTGTGGGCGCTGCTGATTCATCTGACCGTCCCAATCTGGCCGTATTTAAGCCATATTCTGCATGGCTTGAGCGCACTATATGTGCTGTGGACGGCTTTTCATTTGTGGAAGCATGCGCATCTGGTCAAGCATAACCAGCTCAACCCGTCTATCCGCCCGCATCAGCTGTTTTTTGCCACCTTAAAAAATCCCAAGGCACTACTTTTTGCTGCCGGGATTTTACCGACTGAAACCTGGGATAATCCGACCAATTTCTTGATGGTCTATGCAGTGTTCTGTCTGGTGCTGTTGCCGACTGCGCTGTTCTGGATGTCTTTTGGTCGCGCGATTTTATCGGGAGAATCCAAGCAAATAAAAGCCGATCTCTTGTATAAAGGATCGGCCATGTTGCTGGTGCTGTGTGCTTTTCCGGTTATTCTGCGCTTTTTCGCTTAAGCGCGGACCTGCTTTTTCAGCTTCTGGCGGGCAAAACCAATCACCCCCGGCAAGACACTTAAAATAATGATGCCAAAAATCAGATAGGTAAAATTCTCTTTCACAATTGGCATGTTACCAAACAGATAACCCAGGGTAATAAATGAGCCAATCCAACAGAAAGCGCCCACTACGTTATAGGTTAGAAAGTATTTATAGTTCATGCTCCCGGCACCGGCAACAAAAGGGGCAAAGGTGCGGGCAAAAGGCACAAAACGGGCAAAAATAATGGTTTTACCGCCATGCTTGGCAAAGAATTGCTGGGTGGCAATTAGGTGTTTTTTATTAATAAAGCGTGATTCAATTTCAAATACCCGTGGCCCAATATATTTACCAATATGATAGTTCAGGGTATCGCCCAAGACAGCGGCAATAAACAGTAAGCCGCCCAATAACCACGGATCCATGGCACCGGTCGAGGCCGCCAGCGCACCGGCTGCAAATAACAGGCTGTCTCCCGGTAAAAAGGGCATCACCACCAGACCGGTTTCAACAAAAATAATCAGAAACAGGATGGCATAAATCCAGACCCCATAATTGGTAATGAACTCAAGTAAATGCGCATCAACATGCAGGATAAAATCAATCAGTTCCATGAGGGAAAAACAAGCAGAAATGTAGTCAAATCCTATCAGTCCGGTTGGTGAAAGTCAGTAGAAAAACGTAAATAAATTTCCGCTGTCATCATTCTAAATTTGCAACGATACATCTTTGAAATGGTGATTTTTTGATCTTCGGTCAGTCCCTAAGATAGCAGCATCTTTTTACTGATCTGCTCTAGGTTCTCTCATGTTTAATCCAAATACTGTGGTTGCCAAAATCTTTCAAACCCCTGCCTTAAACAACCTGTCGCTGCTACTGGTGCGTGTCTTGCTGGCTTATATTTTTATTGTGTCGGGCTGGGGCAAAATTGCCGGCTATAGCGCAACGGTGGGCTATATGGAAGCGATGGGGGTGCCGGGTGGCCTGTTACCGCTGGTGATTCTGCTGGAGCTGGGTGGTGGTCTGGCAATTTTACTGGGTCTGCAAACCCGTCTGGTGGCATTGGCACTGGCAGTATTCAGTTTGCTGACTGCATTTATGTTCCATGGTGCACCGGAAGATGCAGTTAACCTGATGAAGAACCTGGCGATTTCAGGTGGTTTCCTGCTATTGGTGCTGCAAGGTGCAGGTAAACTGAGTCTGGATCATCTGATTGAAAAATAAGATGTGATGCAGGGAAATGATGTCCCGTCATTCAGTACAGGCAGCTCCGGCTGCCTTATTTTTTTGCCCAATAAATAAAAAATACTATTGAAGAAGAGGGGCGGGAATATCTGCCGGTAGCGGCCTGATTCGGGGATCAGCACAGACTGATCTGAATCTTGTGTTTAATGCGCAGAAAAAATGCTAGAATACGGCGCTTATATTCGTTTGCCTCTCATAGTTGTTTGTCATGACTACCAATACTCAAATTACTGAAGATCGTATCCTGATTCTGGATTTCGGTTCTCAATATAGTCAGCTCATCGCACGTCGTGTTCGTGAAGCTGGCGTATATTCTGAAATGTATGCCTATGACATGTCTGAAGAAGACATTCGTGCATTTAATCCAAACGGTATCATCTTGTCGGGTGGACCTGAAAGCGTTCACCAGGAAGGCAGCCCGCGTGCACCACAAGTGGTGTTTGAACTGGGTGTGCCGGTATTGGGCATTTGTTATGGCCTGCAAACCATGTGCGAACAGCTTGGCGGTAAAGTTGAGCCAGGTACTGTCCATGAGTTTGGCTATGCAGAAGTAGACATCGTGGTGCGTGACCAGCTGATTGGTAACCTGCAAGACCGTGAAAACCAGCTGCATGTCTGGATGAGCCACGGCGATAAAGTTGCCTGTATTCCGGAAGGTTTCCAGGTGACAGCGCAAACTCCAAGCTGCCCAATTGCCATGGTATCTGACGAAACACGTCGTTTCTACGGCATCCAGTTCCACCCGGAAGTAACGCACACTTCTAAAGGTGCAGAATTACTGTCGAACTTCGTACACCAGATTTGTGGCTGTCGCGGTCTGTGGACACCAGAGCACATTATCGACCTGCGTGTAGAACAGCTACGTGAACAGATTGGCGATGAAAAAGTACTGCTGGGTCTGTCAGGCGGTGTGGATTCTTCCGTGGTTGCTGCATTGCTGCATAAAGCAATTGGCGATCAGTTGACCTGTGTATTTGTAGACAACGGTTTGCTGCGTTTAAACGAAGGCGACCAGGTTATGCAAATGTTTGCTGACAACATGGGGATCCGCGTGATTCGTGCCGATGCTGAAGACCGTTTCCTGTCTGCACTGGCAGGGGTCACTGATCCTGAAGCGAAACGTAAGATTATTGGCCGTGAATTTATTGAAGTGTTTGCTGAAGAAGCACGTAAATTAGATGGTGTGAAATTCCTGGCACAAGGTACGATTTATCCAGACGTGATTGAATCTGCCGCCAGCAAACAGGGCAAGGCGCATGTAATTAAATCACACCACAACGTGGGTGGTTTACCGGATGATTTGGCTTTTGAACTGGTTGAACCGTTACGTGACCTGTTTAAAGATGAAGTACGTAAACTGGGCACCACTTTAGGTCTGCCACACAGCATGATTTACCGTCATCCATTCCCGGGTCCAGGTTTGGGCGTGCGTATTCTGGGTGAAGTGAAAAAAGAATATGCCGACATTTTACGTCTGGCTGATGACATCTTTATGCAGGAACTGCGTGCCAGCGGCTGGTATGACAAAACTGCACAAGCCTTTGCTGTATTCCAACCAGTGAAATCAGTGGGTGTGGTGGGTGATGGCCGTCGTTATGCCTGGGTTGTTGCCCTGCGTGCCGTTGAAACAGTTGACTTTATGACAGCACGTTTCGCGCACCTGCCATATGATCTGGTAGATCGTATTTCAACCCGTATCATGAACGAGATTAAAGATGTTTCACGTGTGGTATATGACGTATCGTCTAAACCACCTGCAACAATTGAATGGGAATGATTCCGCGTCTGGCACAGCCAGGCACCTGATGGCATGAAATGCCGCTAAGCCCGCGTAATTGCGGGCTTTTTTTTGTTTGTGTTTGGCACGATCTGGCAACGGGAGGAAGCGCCAAGCACCGTTTGAGCATGGCATTAAAGCTGGTATTATGGTTTGGCGATGCCATGATTGATGCCGATACCATGCTGCGTTCTTTTGTGTGTTCATGGTATTAATATTCTATAAGTTACTGTTTCGTAAGAAAAAATACGATAAATTCGAGATTTTTTCAGCATGGTATCGGAGACGAAGAAGGACAAGGTACATGCTGACCGATACCAAGCTGCGCAATCTCAAGCCCAGGGACAAACTCTACAAAGTGAATGACCGGGAAGGTCTCTATGTGGCAGTGACTCCAGCCGGCTCCATCTCGTTCCGTTACAACTACTCAATCAACGGTCGGCAGGAGACCATCACCTTTGGGCGTTATGGTGTCGGTGGCATCACCCTGGCCGAAGCCCGCGAGCTGTTGGGTGACGCCAAGAAGATGGTTGCGGCGGGCAAGTCGCCGGCCAAGGAGAAAGCCCGAGACAAGGCGCGGGTGAAAGATGCAGAGACGTTCGGTGCCTGGGCGGAGAAGTGGCTGCGTGGCTACCAGATGGCCGACTCCACCCGCGATATGCGCCGCTCGGTTTATGAGCGTGAGCTGAAGCCGAAATTCAGCAATCAGAAGCTGGTGGAGATCACCCACGAAGACTTGCGGGCGCTGGCTGATGCCATTGTTGAGCGAGGCGCACCGGCCACCGCCGTTCATGTGCGTGAAATCGTGTTGCAGGTATTTCGCTGGGCCATCGAGCGTGGGCAGAAGGTCGAAAACCCGGCAGAACTGGTGCGCCCAACAAGCATCGCTCGATTCGAGCCACGTGACCGAGCGTTGACGCCAGAAGAAATTGGGCTGATGTACCAGTACATGGAGCGAGTGGGCACAAGCCCAACAAACCGTGCGGCGGCCAAGCTGTTATTGCTGACGATGGTGCGCAAGAGCGAGCTGACCAATGCGACCTGGAGCGAGATCAATTTCAGCGAAGCGTTGTGGACGATTCCAAAGGAGCGGATGAAACGCCGTAACCCGCACCTGGTATTTCTGTCCCAGCAGGCTCTGGATATTTTCATTGCCATGAAAACCTTTGCCGGTGGTTCCGACTTCGTTTTGCCATCACGGTACGACTCGGA
The DNA here is from genome assembly GCF_000369465.1 of Acinetobacter sp. CIP 53.82. NCBI lineage: Bacteria > Pseudomonadati > Pseudomonadota > Gammaproteobacteria > Moraxellales > Moraxellaceae > Acinetobacter > Acinetobacter sp. CIP 53.82. The sequence goes on from NZ_KB850046.1 coordinate 1,502,252, forward strand.
TGCGCCGATGAGCGCTGCCACACTTAACCAGGTGCTGACGCTGACTTACAAGGCGGCGCAGAAAGATGGGAAGTCACTTACCAAGTTCGGACCGCATGATTTGCGGCGCACAGCCAGCACGCTGTTGCATGAGGCCGGCTACAACACCGACTGGATCGAGAAGTGCCTGGCGCACGAGCAGAAGGGCGTGAGGGCTGTCTACAACAAGGCTGAGTACCGCGAGCAGCGGGCGGCGATGTTGCAGGATTGGGCCGATATGATTGATGAGTGGACTTCGGGAGGCAGTAAGGGTTGATGTTTTTGCTATCTTTGATAGCATTGAAGTTGATGCCGTGAATTTATAAATAAGGCCGCCATTGGCATCGGGCAGGTCAATTACCGATTAGCTGCTTCGCGCAGCTACTCGATGAATAGCAACTATTCATTTGAGAGGTATTGACCCATGCAAAATATAAAGACCCTCATCAACAGGAAGAAGCTCCTGGAGATGATCCCGCTTTCGACACGAACAATTTATAACCTGGAGCAGCGAGGGGATTTTCCACGCCGTATCGCGTTAACCAGTAGAAATGTCGCCTGGGATTTGTCAGAGGTCGAAGAGTGGATTGAGGCACGTAAATCATCGGGTGATCAAGCTGCGCGACCTGGCCCTATAGAGGGCTAGTTATATGGCTCTTGATCTTATGGCGGCTTTCACGGAATTGCCGCCACCCATTGATTATGTTCTGCCTAATATGGTTGCTGGCACTGTTGGTGCTCTTGTGTCGCCTGGTGGGGCTGGTAAATCCATGTTGGCCCTTCAATTGGCTGCACAGATTGCAGGCGGGCCTGATTTACTTGAAATAGGCGAGTTTCCCACCGGGCAAGTGGTCTATCTGCCTGCTGAAGATCCACCGGCCGCTATTCACCATCGTCTGCACGCCCTTGGGGCACACCTCAGCGCAGCGGAACGGCAAGCCGTGGCTGATGGTTTGCTCATTGAACCCTTGATCGGTAAATGCCCAAACATCATGGCTGCTAGCTGGTTCGATGCTCTCAAACGAGCCGCTGAAGGTCGTCGCTTGATGATCTTGGACACTTTGCGGCGCTTCCACATTGAGGAGGAGAACGCTAGCGGGCCGATGGCGCAGGTTGTTGGGCACATGGAGGCCATAGCCGCTGATACAGGCTGCTCCATTGTGTTTCTGCACCACGCGAGTAAAAGCGCAGCCATGATGGGGTCGGGCGATCAACAGCAGGCCAGTCGTGGATCGTCCGTACTGGTTGATAACATCCGTTGGCAATCGTACCTATCCGGCATGACGCAAGGCGAGGCCGAGATACTGGGGGTCGATGATTGTCAGCGTGGGTATTTTGTCCGCTTTGGCGTCAGCAAGGCCAACTATGGCGCACCTTTTCAAGAACTCTGGTTTAGACGGCACGACGGCGGCGTGTTGAAGCCTGCTGTACTGGAGCGGCAGTGCAAGGTGAAAAGGAGACAGCGTGAAGAAGCCTAAGCATGACCTGACCCACGTCCGACATGATCCCGCGCACTGTTTGGCACCTGGCCTGTTCCGCAGCCTCAAGCGTGGCGATCGCAAACGCTGCAAGCTGGACGTGACCTACACCTTTGGCGAGGACGAATCCATGCGTTTCGTCGGATTCGAACCTCTCGGGGCCGATGATATGCGTCTTTTGCAAGGCATCGTGGCCCTTGGCGGCCCGAACGGCATCTTGCTAACCCCGGAACCGACCAGTGAGACGGGGCGACAGCTACGGCTATTCCTTGAACCCCGTTTCGAAGCCATTGAGCAAGACGGCTTGGTGGTTCGTGAGAGCCTGACCAAACTGCTCTCAGAAACGGGCATGACGGATAGCGGCGACAACATCAAGGCGCTCAAAGCCAGCCTGCTGCGCATGTCGAACGTCACCATCCTTGTGACGAAGGGACGGCGGCAAGCCGCGTTCCACCTGATGAGTCATGCTTTTGACGAGACGGACGGCAGGCTATGGGTTGCCCTGAATCCGCGTATTGCCGAAGCGATCCTGGGGCATCGTCCATATGCCCGTATCGACATGGCGGAAGTGCGGGTGCTACAGACTGATCCGGCACGGCTGATGCACCAACGGCTATGCGGCTGGATCGACCCCGGCAAATCCGGGCGCGTGGAACTGGACACGCTTTGCGGCTATGTCTGGCCAGATGAAGCCAATGCCGAAGCTATGAAAAAACGCCGTCAGACTGCCCGGAAGGCACTGGCCGAACTTGCCGCCGTGGGTTGGGTAGTGAACGAATACGCCAAGGGAAAATGGGAGATCAAGAGGCCTGGCCCCACGGCAACTGCACCCGTTTACCGTCGTAACGTTCCCTTGTTACCGTCGTAACGCTCCCCTTCTGCCGTCGTAACGTTCCCCGTCCCAATTTGGAAAACCCAGACGGTGCGCTGCTTTGCGGGCAGTTTGGGAAATCCATCCAAGATTATCTAAAGATAATCCATCATGCGCGGTGCAGCTCGCGCCTTGAGGGCGCGTTCTGACCTTGCCAATAAAGCCCTGGCGGGCTTTATCAATCGGCCATAGGCCGATGGTTTAACGCCAAGAAGAGAAGGCGGCTTCAGTGGCCGCTGAAACGCCTTGTGAGAGGGGAAAACAACCCGGAGTCCCTTATTCCATGAGCTGAAGCAGAATCTGCGTCTAACGGTGCTGGAGGGCCGCTGTGTGCACTTGTAGTTATCTGTACTGAAACCTTGGCTCGAAACGTGAAATGGCTAAGCAGTGCCCATTCGTTCGGTAAGAATAATAAGAAGATTATTATTCTTATTATTACCAAGCAGGAATGAGCCGTGTGTGTTGGACGCCCATAACCAGTAACCTGCGTGAAGGTGTCAACATCAGGAAAGGTTGCCCCTCAAGTATCAATACGTCGCCTTAGTGGTATGACGGGAGGGGAGGCAAATTTCTTGTGTTCATTGACACTTGAGGGGCGGGTTATGCCCTTCTTTTTTGGCGTCCAACTCGCCCCATCGGGGCGAATGGTTTGTGTCGATTGTTGGCATTTTAGGTTCCGATTTAAAGCCGATTGAGCAGCGATTTTGAAGCGACTATGTCGATTGCAGGCCGATTTGGTGACGATTACGGTTATGTTGCCAAGAATCGGTGTTTGTTTGACGATAAAACGCTTTACGTTCGATATGCGCTAGATTTTCAATAGTGGGTGAAATGCGGGCAGGATGGGTGAAGTTAGCTAACCGGCAAGCCGGTTATCTATCTTCACTGTCCCTTATTCGCGCCGGGGGCACTCAACGGGAATCCTGCCCTGCGGGGCTGATCGGCTACCGCCGGTTGCAAGAGTATAGGTCTTGCTATTTTTAATATCTTTGATAGCATGGTTGTCGGGTACACCAAAAGGGTATTGATATGGCAAATGTGCTTATCAGGAATTTACCCGCCGAGGTGCACCGTGCGTTGAAAGTTCGAGCAGCGCTCAACGATAGGAGCACCGACGCGGAAATACGCGAAATACTGACGGCGGCAGTACAGCCGCTAGAGCTTGAAGAGATTGGCCGGGAAGTTGGCTTGTCCGAAAGCGATAAAAAAACAGAGTAGTTTTACGTTTGTAAGTCCGGGCCTCAGCGCCAAGGGCAATACCGATCAGCTAGTGGCGTAGCTCTTCGATGAAACGTTGCCGAGAACAAGCACAACGCTTGGTCAAGGCAATGCCTTCTTTTCATCGACGGAGTACGACCATGAAGTCCAAAATTTTAGCGGCTAAAAAAACCGCTCTAGCCGTTGCACTCGCAACCGGCTTTATCACCACTACCACCGCCCCTGTGCAAGCTGGTATCCCCGTCATCGACGGCGGCAACCTGGCCCAGAACATCATGACGGCCATCGAGTCGGTGGCGCAGACGCTCAAGCAGATTGAGCAGTACCAGACCCAGTTGCAGCAGTACGAAAATCAGCTCCAGAACACGATGGCCCCAGCCGCGTATATCTGGGATCAGGCGCAGACTACGATCAACCGGCTGATTGCCGCGCAAAACACGCTGGCCTATTACGAGAACCAGCTAGGCAGCCTGGATCGTTACCTGGCCAAGTTTCAGGACGTGGCCTATTACCGCAGCTCGCCATGCTTCAACGGCAGCGGCGGATGCACGCCGGCCGAAAAGGCAGCGATGGAAGAGAACCGCCGCCTGGCGTCAGAGTCGCAAAAGAAGGCCAACGATGCCCTGTTCCAGACCGTTGCCGACCAGCAAAAGGCTTTGAAGGATGACGCCCGTACCCTGGAGCGGCTGCAAGGCGCGGCCCAGGGTGCAACTGGCCAGCTACAGGCCATCGGCTACGCCAACCAGCTCGCCAGCCAGCAGGCCAATCAGCTCTTGCAGATTCGCACCATGTTGACCGCCCAACACAACGCGGAGGCAGCCCGGATTGCAGCAGAACTCGATGCCGAGGCGCGAGGTGATGCCAGGGCCGAGCAAATGCGTACCTGGACGTTTCGCCCGAGTCCGGCAGACAACTACTAGGGAGGCGGTGAGATGAAAAAAATCTTTTTTACTACCGCGGCTACGTTGCTGTTGTTGGCTGGATGTGAACAGGAAAGGATGCCCGAACCAAATGCGGCGACGTGTGCCCCCGATGCGTTCCAGGCAGCACTGAATGAAATGCGCAGCGAAGCGAACCGAGAGGCCTTTACCGAGGAATGCAGAGCATTCCAGAAGGCCAAGCAGATGCGTCAGTGGGAGTTCAAGCCCAGCCCTAAAGATGATTATTGAGGTGGTCGCCATGAGAAAGAAAATTGCTCTAGGTGGCTTGATGATGGTCGCCACAATGGTGCTGGCTGAACCTGCAATGGCGCAGGAGCTAAGTAGCAGCGGTGTTATGAATGATGTGCTCAAGCGTTTTCATGATGCTGCCGCAACATGGGGGCCAGCTATTGAGTCCGCTGCATCGCGTTTGTTCTGGACGCTGGTTGTGATTTCGATGGTCTGGACATTCGGCATGATGGCTTTGCGCAAGGCCGACATTGGCGAGTTCTTCGCGGAGTTCGTTCGCTTCACGATCTTCACCGGCTTTTTCTGGTGGTTGCTGACGAATGCGAACCAGGGCATGAATATCGCCGGTACGATTGTTCAGTCATTGCAAACTCTGGGCGCGCAGGCGGGGGGACTTTCCAATAGCAATCTTGGGCCCTCCAGCATCCTTGATCTTGGTTTCGAGTTATACAACCGCACAGTACAGGCCACCTCGGAGCTGGGATGGCGGCAGATGGCAACTGCTCTGGTCATGGAGCTAATGGCCCTGGCTGTTTTGTTTGTCCTGGCGTTGATTGCGGTCAACCTGTTGCTGTTGCTCGCATCAGCCTGGATTCTGTTGTATGCCGGTGTGTTCTTCCTTGGCTTTGGTGGAAGTCGTTGGACTTCCGACATGGCGATCAATTACTACAAGACCGTGCTGGGCCTGGCCGCACAGCTTATGGCAATGGTGCTTCTGGTTGCGATTGGCAAAGAGTTCATCAATCACTACTACACGCAAATCAGCGAGAACATGGCATCCCAGGAACTGGCCGTGATGTTGGTTATATCGGTCATCTTGCTTTTCTTGGTCAACAAAGTTCCGCCGATGATTTCTGGTCTTGTGTCTGGTGGTGGTATTGGCGCAGCCGGTGGAATTGGAAACTTCGGTGCGGGTGCGGCAGTTGGGGCGGCGGTGACGGCGGCCAGTATGGCAACTGGCGGCGCTGCCCTGGCAGGTAAAGCGGTTATGGGTGCCGCAGCCGGTGCAGCCGGAGGTGCAAGTGCACTCCAAGCGGCTTTTCAGAAAGCATCAGCGAGTATGGAAACCGGCGGTGACATGTCCAGCATGGGGTCAGTTGTCAGCAGTGGCGGAAACGGTGGTGGTGAAGCGGGTACTGCTGGCAGTAGCCCATTCGCCCAAGCGGCTGGCTTTGGTGACAGCGGCAGTAGCTCAAGCGGTGGCGGCTTTGCCAAGGCCGCGAAGCTGGCCACAGGCACGGCCTCCGAGTTAGCCAAGGGTGTCGGCTCTCAAGTGAAGCAGGGATTCCAGGAGCGAGTGAGCGAAACCACAGGCGGAAAACTGGCTGCTTCGATACGCGAAAGCATGGAGCCGAAAGAAGCAAGCCAATCTGGCCAGTTCGAGGGCAATAGCTTGGGCGCCGATTCTGGCCCAGATAGTAACGAAGTCAGGAGTTAGCACGATGACGACATCAACATACATGGCCGCATTGGCGGCCCTGGATGAAGCGCCAAGGGAAGAAGTCAGCCAGGTATTTATTTCGCCGCTGGGTGATCAATCGACCGAGGTCGATGCAGAGACAGAAACAGCCGCTTTTGTATCACGGCCAGACCCTATGAGAGAGAGCGAAACTAAGCCGATAAGTATTGAGGTTAATGGCGGCAGGAATGAGCGGTCAGCATTCGCGGAGGCGGCGGGGCTGTACCTGTAGGCGCACCGGGCTGGCCACAACCAGCCCGGCACTTTCAATCAACACCTACTGGAGAGGTGAATTATGACAACACAACATATTATCGAACCAGGGCAAGCAGTGCATCAAGCAGCGGCTATTCTTTCTTCTTTGGAGTACATCAACCAAGCGGAAGCGCGGAGCCTTGGGCCATTGGCCGAAGCCGTCGCTAATGCTTTTATGGTGGTGTACTACCAAGCTGAAACGGGCCGGGCGACACAGGCTGATTTTCAAGAAGCAATGAACGCCTTGCGCCAAGCGTGCAGCTAATGACGAAAGGGCGGCCACTCGAACTGGCCGCCTTTTTCAATCTTCACTGTTTGGCCATTCCCGACCCACAGACGGCGCATCCATCCATTCGCGTTCCTCCGGCGGCAGCGGGTAAGCCCCGGATGCTTCCGCGTCGGCCAGTAGTTCGGCCAGTGTGTAGCGCACCCGACCAGTGGAAACGGCGCGGGCCGGGTCGGCCTTCTCATGCAGCCTGTTCTCTAGGTTCTTTGGGTCTGTCATCGGGCGACCTCAGCAAGCATGGATACTAGGTGTTCCAGGTCAGTGATCGAATGCGCCAGGAAGCGGCCGGCGCGGCAATCTGCAATCATTTCCTCAGTTTTTTCCTACTCATGTTCAACCTCGTTCGTACCAGCTCTTCGAGCGATTCACCACGCGCACGACCAGCAGCATCACCGGCACTTCGACCAGGACGCCGACCACGGTTGCCAATGCAGCGCCGGAGTGCAGACCGAACAAGCTGATGGCGGCCGCCACGGCCAGCTCGAAGAAGTTGCTGGCACCGATCAGGGCCGAAGGACAGGCGACAGAGTGCTTTTCCCCCGCCCGCTTGTTCAGCCAGTAGGCTAACCCGGAATTGAAGAACACTTGAATCAAGATCGGCACGGCTAGCATGGCGATCACTAACGGCTGCCGGATGATGGCCTCGCCCTGGAAGGCGAACAGTAGAACCAACGTCAGCAGCAGCGCGGCCATCGACCACGGCCCGATCTTCTGCATGGCCCGTTCAAAGGCGGCCTGTCCTTGCTTGAGCAGATGCCGCCGCAAGAGCTGCGCCAGGATCACCGGCACGATGATGTAGAGCACGACCGAAATCAGCAGCGTGTCCCAAGGCACCGAGATCGAGGACATGCCCAGCAGCAGGCCGACGATGGGCGCGAAGGCCACGATCATGATGGCGTCGTTCAGAGCCACTTGCGAGAGCGTGAAAAGCGGGTCGCCGTTGGTAAGGCGGCTCCACACGAACACCATTGCCGTGCAGGGCGCGGCGGCCAGCAAGATCAAGCCCGCGATGTAGCTGTCCAGTTGATCGGCCGGCAGGAACGGAGCGAACACTTGTCGGATGAACAGCCACCCCAGCAGGGCCATCGAGAATGGCTTGACGGCCCAATTCACGAACAGCGTGACGCCGATGCCGCGCCAATGCTCTTTGACCTGGTGCAGCGCCCCGAAGTCGATCTTGACCAGCATCGGGACGATCATTACCCAAATCAGCAGGCCCACCGGCAAATTGACCTGGGCCACTTCCATGCGGCCTATGGCCTGGAACACGTCAGGAAGGCCCTGGCCGAGCGCAACACCGGCGACGATGCACAGGGCCACCCACAGCGTCAGGTAACGCTCGAAGCCGCTCATCGGGGCCTGGCGCGGCTTCGCGGCGATGGCCTGTGCGCCGGCGCTCATGCTTCCTGCTCGGTCTTGCCGATGTTCGCCAGCTCGCGCTTGATGGCCGTCTGGTCAAGCATTTTGAGAGGCAGATTCACGAACAGGCGGACGCGGTTCATCATGTGCCGGAAGGTTTGTTCGAAGGCCCGGCGCTTCTCGGCGTCAGTGCCTTCGACGGCGGCCGGGTCTTCAAATCCCCAATGCGCCGAGATCGGCTGACCAGGCCACACCGGACACATTTCGCCGGCGGCGTTGTCGCAGACGGTGATGATGAAGTCCATCTTCGGTGCGTCGGGCGTGGCGTACTCGTCCCAGCTCTTGCTGCGCAGATTCTCGGTCGGGTAATTCACCGACTCCACCTTTTCGACGGCGAAGGGATTGACCTTGCCGGTTGGGTGACTGCCGGCGCTGTAGGCGCGGAAGCGCCCTTGCCCCATCGTGTTGATGAGAGCTTCGGCCATGATGCTGCGCGCCGAATTGCCGGTGCAGAGGATGAGGACGTTATAGATTCTTTCGGTCATGATGTTTCGCTTTCTGGTAGTGGCTGGGGAGCAATGGCGATGGATGAAAGATCGGTGGCCTCGTCGATGACGTGGCCGGCCGCTTTCCGTTCGGAATAGCGGTCTGTCAGTGCTTCACGGTGCGGCCGTACCAGCGCCGTGAAGCGCACCAGTTCTTCCATCACATCGGCTATTCGGTCGTAGTACGGCGAGGGCTTCATGCGGCCCGCCGCGTCGAACTCTTGGAACGCTTTGGCGATACTCGACTGGTTCGGAATGGTGAACATTCGCATCCAGCGGCCGAGCAGACGCAAGGTGTTCACGGCGTTGAAGCTCTGCGAGCCGCCGGATACCTGCATCACGGCCAGGGTGCGGCCTTGGGTCGGCCGGATGCCGGCCATTTCAAGCGGCAGATGGTCAATCTGCGCCTTCATGACACTGGTAATCTGACCGTGGCGTTCCGGGCTGCACCAGACTTGTCCCTCTGACCACTCGGACAGGGCGCGCAGCTCCTTGACGGCCGGGTGATCGTCGCTTTGCACTTGATCGGGCAACGGCAAATCGGACGGGTCGAAGATGCGTGTTTCTGCGCCAAAGAATTGCAGCAGCCGGGCCGCTTCCTCGACGGCCAGCCGTGAGAACGAGCGGGCGCGCAGCGAGCCATACAGCAGCAGGATACGCACCGGCGGGGCGTCGGGTGCCAGCCCGAGCGCCGGGCGCTCGATGGCAAAGGATTTGTCCAAAGCGGGCAAAGAATCGGGGTCGGAAAGATGGCGAAGTCTCATGCCAACACCTTCCCGGCTTCCGTGGTGCAAGACAGGTTGCACACCTGGCCGCCGCAGCAGTTTTCCGTGAGAAAGGCCACCAGGTTAGTGGCCGTCGAAAAGTTCGCCTCGTAGATCACAAATCGGCCTTCTTGCCGCGACGTGACCATGCCGGCGTGTGCCAGCTCTTTCAGGTGGAAGGATAGCGAAGACGGCGGGATGCCGGCCGCTTCGCTGATTTTTCCGGCGGCCATGCCGGCGGGGCCGGCCTGGACGAGAAGCCGGAACACCGCGAGGCGCGATTCTTGAGCGATGGCCGCCAGGGCGGCTACAGCATTTATCGTTTCCATGTTTCAATAATAGTCGAAATATGGAGTGTGCTCAATAGCTCATTTAAGCTGTAAAAATGAGCTAGGCGCATTTAGATCGATATGTGATAAATTGGCCTGCCAGTTTAAGATGGGTGCATTTGAGTATGCCCAAAGGAGCCCGCAAGTATGCGCAGGACGAAGCCAGTAGCCGCGCCGATGGTGGCGCGGGTCTATCTGCGCGTCAGCACCGACGCGCAGGACTTGGAACGCCAAGAGGCGATCACTACGGCCGCGAAGGCCGCCGGCTACTACGTCGCCGGCATCTACCGTGAGAAGGCATCCGGCGCACGCGCCGACCGGCCTGAGCTGCTGCGCATGATCGGCGACCTACAGCCCGGCGAGGTGGTCATTGCCGAGAAGATCGACCGCATCAGCCGCCTACCTTTGCCCGAGGCCGAGCGCCTGGTGGCCTCGATACAGGCCAAAGGCGCACGCCTGGCCGTCCCTGGCGTGGTCGATCTATCCGACCTGGCGGCCGAGGCCCAGGGCGTCGCCAAGATCGTGCTGGAAGCCGTGCAGATCATGCTTTTTCGCCTGGCCTTGCAGATGGCCCGCGACGACTACGAGGACAGGCGCGAACGCCAGCGCCAAGGCATTGAGTTGGCCCGCCAGGCCGGGCGGTACAAGGGCCGCCGTGCTGATCCGAAGCGCCGCGCCCAAGTTGTCGCGCTGCGCAAGTCCGGCTACAGCATCAACAAGACCGCCGAGCTGGCCGGGTACAGTGCGGCCCAGGTGAAACGGATATGGGCCGAGGTCAGCCAGGCCGAAGCGAAGCAGCACGGCGCGTTCGTGGAGGACGCATTGACGGAAGCCGATGCCCTGGCCGCTGTCGGCCAGGATGAGCGCCAGGAGGAAAGGGCATGAAGAAGCCGAACCAAGACGACGAGCCGTTTTTCATCACCGAGGAGATTGCGGCCGAAATGATCGCCGGCGGCTATGAGTTCGAGCTGCCGCCCATTCCTTGCACCATCCGCCTACGCGACGTGCTGGAGCGCATGACCGATGCTGAGCTAGCATTGCAGCCGGGCGAGATCGCCGACCAGGAGCGTGAACGCTGCCGGCGCAAGCCGTGTTCAACCTCATGATCTGGTCATGGTATTTTTCATGGCACTGAGCCTGATAGTTCTTGCAAATTGTTGTCACTAAAGGGTTTTGTGTGCTTGTTTACAATCGAGTGGGAGTGACGGGCACTGGCTGGCAATGTCTAGCAACGGCAGGCATTTCGGCTGAGGGTAAAAGAACTTTCCGCTAAGCGATAGACTGTATGTAAACACAGTATTGCAAGGACGCGGAACATGCCTCATGTGGCGGCCAGGACGGCCAGCCGGGATCGGGATACTGGTCGTTACCAGAGCCACCGACCCGAGCAAACCCTTCTCTATCAGATCGTTGACGAGTATTACCCGGCATTCGCTGCGCTTATGGCAGAGCAGGGAAAGGAATTGCCGGGCTATGTGCAACGGGAATTTGAAGAATTTCTCCAATGCGGGCGGCTGGAGCATGGCTTTCTACGGGTTCGCTGCGAGTCTTGCCACGCCGAGCACCTGGTCGCTTTCAGCTGTAAGCGTCGCGGTTTCTGCCCGAGCTGTGGGGCGCGGCGGATGGCCGAAAGTGCCGCCTTGCTGGTTGATGAAGTACTGCCTGAACAACCCATGCGTCAGTGGGTGTTGAGCTTCCCGTTTCAGCTGCGTTTCCTGTTTGCCAGCCGGCCCGAGATCATGGGGTGGGTGCTGGGCATCGTTTACCGCGTCATTGCCACGCACCTGGTCAAGAAAGCGGGCCATACCCACCAAGTGGCCAAGACGGGCGCGGTCACCCTGATCCAGCGTTTTGGATCGGCGCTCAATCTGAATGTTCACTTCCACATGCTGTTTCTCGACGGTGTGTATGTCGAGCAATCCCACGGCTCAGCGCGTTTCCGCTGGGTCAAGGCGCCGACCAGCCCAGAGCTCACCCAGCTGACGCACACCATCGCCCACCGGGTGGGTCGCTATCTGGAACGGCAAGGCCTGCTGGAACGGGATGTCGAAAACAGCTATCTGGCCTCGGATGCGGTGGATGACGACCCGATGACACCCCTGCTGGGGCACTCGATCACTTACCGTATCGCTGTCGGTTCACAGGCGGGGCGAAAGGTGTTCACTTTGCAAACTCTGCCGACCAGTGGTGATCCGTTCGGTGACGGGATTGGCAAGGTAGCCGGGTCCAGCCTGCACGCCGGCGTGGCGGCCAGGGCCGATGAACGCAAGAAGCTCGAACGGCTGTGCCGGTACATCAGCCGCCCGGCGGTATCCGAGAAGCGGCTGTCGTTAACACGAGGCGGCAACGTGCGCTACCAGCTCAAGACGCCGTACCGGGACGGCACCACGCACGTCATTTTCGAACCATTGGATTTCATTGCAAGGCTGGCCGCCCTGGTACCGAAGCCCAGAGTCAACCTAACCCGCTTCCACGGGGTGTTCGCACCCAACAGTCGGCACCGGGCGTTGGTCACGCCGGCAAAACGGGGCAGGGGCAACAAGGTCAGGGTGGCTGATGAACCGGCAACACCAGCACAACGGCGAGCGTCGATGACATGGGCGCAACGGCTCAAGCGTGTTTTCAATATCGACATCGAGACCTGCAGCGGCTGCGGCGGCGCCATGAAAGTCATCGCCTGCATTGAAGACCCTATAGTGATCAAGCAGATCCTTGATCACCTGAAGCACAAAGCCGAAACCAGCGGGACCAGGGCGTTACCCGAAAGCCGGGCGCCACCGGCTGAGCTGCTCCTGGGTCTGTTTGACTGACGAGCCTGAAGGCCAACGATACCAATCAAAATGCTGCGTTCACAGCGCCGCGGCAGGGATCCGCCGTGCTGGTTGTCGGAAAAGGAGCCGCTAGTGGGAAAGAGGAGGGTAAATTTTCAGCGTTGCTGGCTCCCCGTCAGCCGGATTGGGTTGCATCGCAGGGGTGTCGAAAGAGTCAACTGCGGTCCAAAGCTGTTGGACTTGGGTGAAAAGGGCGTTTATTCTTCCTATACGTTGTCGGCAGCGGGCCAAAAAGGAATACGTCCATGCCCATCGAGGTGAAACCGGCTGTGAGCGCGGGTTCAAGCATATAGCCCGACAGGCGCGTATCCTTGCCGATCACGACACGATGGCGGTGGTCACCGCGACGAAAGACACGGCCAGCCGCCATGCCGACGCGCAAGGCGGTTTCCGCCGTCATCGCGCCTTCGTTGGCTTTGCCACGAATACCGTCTGTGCCGAAATATTTGCGCACCATAAGGTCGATTATCCTGTCGTCGGGTCGCCCTCAAAGGGGACATGCCTGCTGAACCGCGAATATAGAGAAATATCCCGAATGTGCAGTTAACGAATTCTTGCGGTTTCTTTCAGCGCCGCCAATACCGCCAGCCCGTCGCGCAAGGGGCGCGGCTCGTGTGTGCGGATGAAGTCAGCTCCACCTGCGGCGGCGGCAAGCTCTGCAGCGAGTGTCGCGGCCCCGACATCCCCCGGACCACGGCCTGTGAGCGCGCGCAGAAAGGATTTGCGCGAAACAGACAGAAGCACCGGCAAATCGAAGCGCAGCCGCAATTCATCGAACCGCGCCAGCACCGAGAGCGAGGTTTCGGGAGCAGCCCCCAGAAAAAACCCCATGCCGGGATCAAGGACAAGGCGGTTGCGTTTGATACCGGCACCCGTCAGCGCCGCGATGCGCGCGTCAAAGAACGCCGCAATGTGATCCATGATGTCGCCAGCGGGTGCCTCGCGCCGATCTGCCTGCCCGTCTTGCACCGAATGCATAACGACGAGTTTGGCAGATGATTTCGCCAATTGCGGATAGAACGCAGCGTCTGGAAAACCGCGAATATCATTGAGATAGGCCACACCACGCGACAAGGCATAGGCTTGCGTCGCGGGTTGATAACTGTCGAGCGAGACGGGAATGCCATCTGCCTTGAGCGCGTCCAGCACCGGCGCGATACGCGCGATTTCTGTGTCGGACGAAACAGGCGCGGCGTCGGGATTGCTGGATGCCGGACCGAGGTCGATCACATCTGCCCCCTCGGCCATCAGCTTACGCGCCTGCGCAATGGCTGCGTCTGGCGCCAGATACCGGCCTCCATCGGAGAAACTGTCCGAGGTTATGTTGACGATGCCGAAAATGATGAGCGATTTATTCATGGGGGCTTCTATAATAATAATAATCGAGCATGAGTCTCATACGGATGCTCGGGTCGAAAGGGAATCCCCAGGCGAGTAACCTGTTTGCGGTGATCCATTAGCTGCAGGAGCAGAATAGCATACATCTGGAAGCAAAGCCAGGAAAGCGGCCTATGGAGCTGTGCGGCAGCGCTCAGTAGGCAATTTTTCAAAATATTGTTAAGCCTTTTCTGAGCATGGTATTTTTCATGGTATTACCAATTAGCAGGAAAATAAGCCATTGAATATAAAAGATAAAAATGTCTTGTTTACAATAGAGTGGGAGTAATTCAGGGCTTTCGGACAGTACTGCTGTCCGCCTGAATTACGCCAAGGGCTGTGCCCGCGGCAGTGGGTTTTACGAAGCATTACTTCGTGCTTGAATTACGCCATGAGCCCATTTTAAAGCACCGCTTTTAAAATGGGCACAAGGTGCGCGGCAGTTTAGAAGCCCTATTTAAAAAAGAGCGCCTCGGCGCTCTTTTTGTATTTAAACCACCCAGGAAATATTGGACGGGCAGGCCGGTTTTTTCGGTTCGCTCATGCCAATATCATAATGCAGCACACAATTACGGCCATGCTGTTTGGCCGCGTATAAGGCAATATCAGCTTCTTTAATTAATGTGGTTAAATCGGGCTGTTCGGCTTTAAGCTCAGACACGCCAATCGAAACGGTAAAATTCAGGCTGATATTCTGGCCAATATAAATCCGGTGCTGGGCAATTTTGGTTCTTAAACGTTCGGCAATCAGCAGTGCATCCTGCAGACTGGTTTCGGTGAGTAAAGCGGTAAATTCCTCGCCACCAAAACGCGCCAGAATATCCTTGCGCCGCATTTCCTTACGGGCAATATCAGCAATGGTCTGCAGCACCTGATCACCGACATCATGACCATGGGTGTCATTAATCTGCTTGAAATAATCGACATCAAACATCAGCAGGCAGGTCGAAGCATGCTGCGGCCATTCATGTACCTTATGCTCGGCAATATGCACAAACTGGCGGCGGTTGCTGAGCTGGGTCAGCTCGTCGGTATGTGCCAACTCTTGCAGAATATGGAAATTCCAGTCATTTAGCATGGTTCTGAGAAAATTACGCCGTGCATTCAGGGTATTGGTCCAGCTGATATATAAACTGAACAGCCAGATTGGCAGATAGACCAGCGCAAAAATAATGGTTTCAATGGCGCTGGTTAAGTTAGATACGCCTAAAAACACCACAGTACTGATTAAAAACGAGGTATATAGCGCCGGCTTAAAGCGTACCTGAATACACAAATTGGCCAGCACCACAAAAATGACCGAGGCATAGATATAGATATCGATATAGGGGCTGTTCGACAAGGACATCAGATAAAACCACAGGCCGGCACAAACCAGCGTGCCGACCGGTAAAATCTGGTCATGGATCCGGATATCTTTCACATATTTGAACAGGAAATAATTAATGCTGATGGCCAGTACAATCACGATGACTCTGGCGATACCGGAGAGCAGACTGACATCGGGCAGTACAAAATAATCGGCGAAAAAGTACAGTAAAAATGCCAGCTGGCCAATGTGATTGACCTGTTGTAAATACAGCTTCTGGTGAATGGTCTGGAATTTATAAAAATAGTCTTCAAACTGGGGCGGAATACGGGCAGCCGGATCTTGCAGGGCCTGTTCCAGGACCTGACGACTTTCCAGGTCGCACTCTGACGCTTGTAAAATATGTCGATCCGAATCATCGGGTGCAAGATCTGTTGAATTCGTCGACATTCTAATCCGATTTCCCATCTTCATAGAATTGCCCCAAGTCTTTAATAAAATCAAAGTAATAGTATAGCTTTGACGATTAAAAAAAGACCTCCCTAAATATGGGTAATTTGCTGAAAAAAAGCCTCAAAACGGCAGGAAAAGAGAGGAAATTGTGCGCTGGTGCTCACATGAATCCTTACAACAAAAAGCGATTTTTTGATTGTTCTGCCAGGAGAATGCTGCATATTAACTGAACTATAGCAAACTCATGCAGCATCCGCGTATAAGATAAACAACAAGATGAGCGACATGGAACATCGCCAGAGTTAGGATACAACTATGACCAATGCCAACTATACCGAACTGTCCCATTCAGACGATTGTGAAAAATATATCCAGCAGTTTATTCAGGAAGTGCCGCTGCGCCGTGCAGAAATCGGGCAGGGCACCGTCATTAAACGCGCCTTGCCCAGCCGGCATAAACGCATGATTGGCGCCTGGTGCTTTTTAGACCATGCCGGTCCGGTCAGCTTTCCGCAGGGTGACGGGCTAGATGTCGGACCACATCCGCATATTGGCCTGCAAACCTTTACCTGGATGATTGAAGGCACCCTCATGCATACCGATAGTGTCGGTTCCAAACAATTGATCCGGCCGAAACAGGTTAACCTGATGACGGCCGGGCAGGGGATTTCGCATACCGAAGTCGCGCCAGAGCAGGAAACCCACATGCATGCGGCCCAGCTGTGGATTGCCTTGCCGGATGCCAAGCGCAATATGCCGCCGCGTTTTGACCATTATCCTGAATTACCGGTGGTGTCACGAGATGGGGTTGAATTTACCGTGCTGGTCGGGGAGTTTCTGGAAACCCGCTCGCCGGTTGAGGTGCATAGCCCGTTACTGGCAGTGGACTTAACTGCGGCAGAAACGGTGCGCACCCGGCTTCAGCTGAATCCGGCCTTTGAATATGGCTTTATGGCGCTAGAAGGCACGGCGCATATTAACCAGCATGAACTGAACGAAGACAATATGGTGGTGCTGGAGCCGGGTCTGCAGGACATTGAGATTGAACTGCACCAGGGTGCACGCGTACTGTTACTGGGCGGTGAGCCATTTGAATCCGCGATTTTACTATGGTGGAACTTTGTCGGACGTACCCAGGACGAGCTGAGTGAGGCACGTGACCAGTGGGTCAATCAGGACCCGCGTTTTGGCAGCATTCCAGATTATAATGGGCCACGGCTGGAAGCACCGGCCCTGCCAGATAAAATGCGTGCTTTACGTTAAGCAGGCATGATGAATTGAACTTCAGGCCCAAGCGTCGCGATCGATGGGTGGGCCTGATGATGCTGAGTTGCCGCAACCGGTCAAGGTGGCCGGTGGTTCTTTATTTCAAGAAAAACAATCAGAGTGTCATTATGATTACTGTGCATCATCTGGAACAGTCGCGTTCCTTTCGTATTTTGTGGGCCTTAGAAGAACTGGGCCAGCCTTATCAGATTGAATTTTATCGCCGTTTACCGAGTTTTGCCGCACCACCCGAGTTAAAACGGGTGCATCCGCTGGGTAAGGCACCAATTTTGACAGATGGTGAGCAGCCGATTGCCGAATCTGCGGTGATTTTAGAGTATTTACAGGAACAGTATGATCCGGCGCAGCAGTTCAAGCCAACACATCCGGCCGATCAGCAGCAGTACCGTTACTGGATGCACTATGCCGAAGGTTCACTGATGCCATTGCTGGTGATGCAGCTGGTGGCCAGTAAAGTGCCGCAGCGCGCACCCTGGCTGATTCGTCCGGTGGCAGCAAAAGTCAGTGAAGGTATCCAGCAGGGTTTTATTCAGCCGCGACTCAAAGATCATATCCAGTTTCTGGAAGATTATCTGGCCACACATGACTATTTTGCCGGCACATTTTCCTTTGCGGATATTCAGATGGCCTTTCCGCTACAGGCCTTGCAAAGCCGTACTGATGGCAAATATCCGCAGATTGAGCGTTATCTGCAGCGACTGGCACAGCGCGAGGGCTATCAGCGGGCGTTCGCTCGTGAACAGAAGCTAGAGGCACAGTTGGCCTAAACAAAATTTGAAGCTATAAAAAAAGATGCTTGCGCATCTTTTTTATTATTGGCGTTTCACCACAATCGAATCAATCCCGCTATGTTGCAGGGTTTGCTGGGCAATTAGCGCCGCCTCTGCAGAGGTATACGGCCCCGAAATTACCCGATACCAGGTTTCACCACTTTCTACGGTTTTGACCACATCGGCAGACAGACCATTCAGGATAATTTCAGCACGACGTGCATCGGCGGCATCCGGATCGGTATAGCTGCGGACCTGCAGAATGTAGCTGGCAGGCGCGGCCACGGGTGGTTCAGTTGGCGTGATGCCCGCCGTCGCTTCACTGGCGGCTGCGGGCGCTGCCGGCTCAACAATTGGCGCTTCGACAATCACCACTGCCGTCTGTTCTTGGGTTTCAGGTACGGCCTGCTCCGGAATTGGTGTTACCTGTTGCTGGGGCAGCAGGTCATAGAAGCGGTAATCCTTGTTGGTGTCTTCCTGATAATGTTCAGAAGTGATCTGGCCTTTTGGTGGCACAGGTTCCCACGGCTTCCACAGCATTAAGGCCACTGCGAAACATAACACGACCAGAATCACCACCAGTGTGCCTAACCAGGTCGGAATGAGTGGTTTTTTGGGCTTATTTGGTCGTTCTGATACACCGCGTTGCGTTTTTCCAAACACGAGGGAACCTCTTTATTCTGATTATTGGCTGATTGGCTGGACAGGTGCGTGATGGTACGCCTGCCCAGCAGAAGAATGTCTTGGTTTACATGCTTTCAGGTGCAGAAACACCCAATAATTCTAAACCATTGCGCAAGGTTTGTTGTACGTTTACTGAAAGCAATAAGCGGGCTTGAGTAAGCGCAGCATCATCATTGAGCACTTTGTGTTCATTATACCAGCCGTGGAATAAAGCTGCTAATTCTTTCAAGTAGTTACCCACCTGATGGGGTTCGCAGACATTGGCAGCACGGGTCACAATTTCAGGATAGGCCGCCAGCTTGGCAAGAATTTCAGTTTCAGCCTCCAGTTCCAGCTTGGCCGCAAACTGACGCGCGTCAAGCGCATTAAAATTCACGCCTGTGCTGGCTGCTTTTTCCAGCATACGGCAGATACGGGCATGCGCATACTGGATGTAATACACCGCATTGTCTTTGCTTTGTGAGACTGCTAAATCCAGGTCAAAGTCGATGTGCTGTTCAGATTTACGCATGACATAGTAGAAGCGCGCTGCATCGTTACCGACTTCTTTACGCAGGTCACGCAAGGTCACGAACTGGCCAGAACGGGAAGACATCTGAACCATCTCGCCGCCGCGCCATAAGCTCACAAACTGCACCAGTAAAACAGTTAGTTTTTTCGAGTCATAACCCATCGCATCAATTGCAGCTTTTACACGGGAGATATAACCGTGGTGGTCAGAACCCCAGATATCAATCAGGTCGGTATAGCCACGTTGTAATTTGTTCAGGTGATACGCAATGTCTGAAGCGAAATAAGTGGTTTGACCATTACGACGTTTGACCACGCGGTCTTTTTCATCGCCAAACTCAGTCGATTTAAACCAGATGTTGCCATCTTGCTCATACAGATAACCACGCTGATCCAGTGTTTGCAGCGCTTCATCAATTTTTTCAGTTAAAGAAGCTTCGCTAAACCACTGGTTAAAGGTTACGCCAAATTCACCGAGGTCATCTTTAATATCATCCAGAATGGCTTTTAAAGCCGCCTGATGGAATACGCGATAGCCTTCACCAATTAAAGTCTGTGAATTGAAAATCAGACCATCAATGTGTTTTTCTTTGTCGCCAGACAGGACCACCTTGTTGCCTTCTGCATCCGGCTCGGCTGCATACTGCACATCTTCCGGTACATCTTTATAGACATCGGCCACTGGACGTACATAAGCATCACCATCCTGGTCGATAATGCTTTGCGCGATTTCTTTGACGTAATCACCCTGATAGGCATTTTTCGGGAACACCAGTTCCTGACCGGTCAGTTCCAGATAACGTAAGTAAGTTGATGTTGCCAGAATATCCATCTGACGGCCGGCATCGTTCACATAGTATTCACGATCTACGGTTGCGCCAGTGGCTTCGAGCAGATTGGCAACGGTCATGCCGTAAGCGGCACCGCGACCATGACCCACGTGCAGGCTGGACGTCGGGTTGGCAGAAACGAATTCAACCTGAATACGTTTGCCCGCGTTGACCTTGGTGCGACCAAACTGGTCTTGCTGTGCCTGGATTTGATCAAGAATGGCAAAACGCTGGTCGGCATTTAAGAAGAAGTTGATAAAACCCGGACCGGCAATTTCTGCTTTGCTGATATCTGCCACTTCTGGCAATGCAGCCAGAATTTTTTCGGCCAGATCACGCGGCTTCATGCCCGCAGCTTTAGAGGCAATCATGGCGATATTTGAGGCAAAGTCACCGTGGCTTCGGTCTTTGGTTCGCGTCAAATTACTGGTGTTGTTCCAGTCTGCTGGGAGGACACCTTCTGCTTGAAGGGATTGCACTGCATGTTCAAGAGCTGCTTGGATTGCCGTATTCATAATCAGTCGAAAAATAAATGTCGCAGAAAAACAGCAAATATAGCAAATTTCACTGTCTTTAGGTGAACCCATTTGTAGTGAATGAAGATTGTCCGACATTCTGCGCCATCTGTAGCCTGAAAATGCTACCATGGCCATGAAATGACCTGATCAATGACGGATTTGTCCCGCTGTAGGAGCACGCATGCACGCCAAACGTCCTGTAATCATCGCCAATATTCCTAAACTGCCAGCAAAATGGGCGGGCATTATTATGCCGCTGCTGCTGTCTGGCCTGATGAGCGGTATTATTTCAATGGTCAATATGCTGCGTGCGCTGGGCTGGGTCGAGGGGCTGATCACACTGTGGTTCCAGAACTGGATGATTTCCTGGGCCATTGCCTTTCCGGTGGTGCTGGTGGTGTTGCCGCTGGTGCGCCGTTTTACCGCGATGCTGGTGGATATGCCGGGGGCACCCAAATAGCATTTAGCCCGATGCACCAGACTCCTGACAGGACACCGGTTTACTCAGCAGATCGGCATTGCCATTCTGGAAGGTATAAAGCCGGGAGGCATTAAAAATCTTGATCACCTTGGCCTGCGCAATGGCTGCCTGGAAGCGTTTCAATGGCTCATCGGTATGTACATTAAAAGGATTGCCATAATTCTGATTGTCGAGCAGGAACTGGATCTGTCCGGCATTCGGATCATAAGCCTTTAATAGAGGTTTGCCTTCGGCATTGCTGAGCGAGAAGGTCGGTCGCTGGCTGCTGATCTTGCAGTGCAGGGCCAGAGTCAGAATCACTCCATCCTGAGCCTTGTTTTTCAGCTGATAGCGTCCCAGCTGTTCATTTTCAATATAGACCCATTGTTGAGTCGGCATGCTGGCAGTAAATTTTTCCAATTGCTCCAGGGTTTTTTTACTGATATCGACCACGCCATCTTTGTCGATTTTCGGTGCTTTGTCTTTAGCGGAGAATAAACCGGTCACCTGATCGCTGACTTTTTCAGTGGTATTGGAAAGGGTCTGGCAGCCGCCTAACCCCAGCACAGCGGCCAAACCGCCCAGTGTAATCCATGGCTTGATATACATGATTTTTAAATATGTCGTTGTGTTTTGCCCCAGAGCATACCCAAATTGAGGCCAATTGAAAAATCTGCACTGGCTGCATGTAACAGAAAAACAGCGAAAAACTACATCCTGATGGGTCGAGGATTTGTAAGCTAAACAGGCAGGGGATTGATTTGGGCATAAAAAACCGCATTTTGAGCTTCGGGAAAGCGTTATTTCGTGACTGGATGCCGGATTGGACAAATTTATTCAGTACCTAAATTATCCACAAATCATTATCAATTTTCTAAATACCCCATTGTCCTCAAAACGGGCTAAGCTAGCTTATCTCCCAGAGGAACTTTTGCTTTGAGCCTCCTTCTGGATCATCGAATAATGAGATCGGAAATGACATCAGCGAATTCAGCCACCAAAAAACCGCTTTACATCCCTTATGCCGGAAACACGCTTCTGGAGCTGCCTTTGCTTAATAAAGGCGGTGCATTTACAGAAGAGGAACGCCGCCATTTTAATCTCCACGGTTTACTTCCACATGCCATCGAGAGCATTGAAGAACAGAGTCAGCGCTCCTATCAGCAGTATGTGTCGTTTAACGATGCCATCAACAAGCATATTTATTTAAGAAATATTCAGGACACCAACGAAACCCTGTTCTATCACTTAATTGAGCATCATTTAAGTGAAATGATGCCGATTATTTATACCCCGACGGTTGGCGAAGCCTGCCAGCGTTTTTCTGATATTTACCGCCGTCATCGTGGCATCTTCCTGGCCTATCCGGACCGCGGCCATATTGATGACATTCTGCAAAATGTGAACAAGAAAAACGTGAAGGTGATTGTAATCACTGATGGCGAGCGCATCTTAGGTCTTGGTGATCAGGGGATTGGCGGGATGGGGATTCCGATTGGCAAATTATCCTTATATACCGCATGTGGTGGGATCAGCCCGGCTTATACCTTGCCAATTACTTTAGATGTAGGTACCAACAACCCGCAACTGCTGAATGATCCAATTTATATGGGCTGGAATCAGCCGCGGATTACCGGCGATGAATACTATGCCTTTGTTGATGAAGTGATTGCCGCGATCCAGCGCCGCTGGCCAAAAGCGCTGATCCAGTTTGAGGATTTCGCTCAGAACAATGCGATGCCATTGTTAAACAAATATCGTGACCAGATTTGCTGTTTTAATGATGATATTCAGGGCACCGCAGCCGTTTCGGTGGGCAGTTTAATTGCTGCCTCACGTGCCGCTGGTAAACAGCTGAAAGATCAGGTGGTGGCTTTCCTCGGTGCCGGTTCTGCTGGTAGCGGCATAGCCGAGCAGATTATTGCGCAGATGATGTATGAAGGTTTAAGCGATGCCGAAGCGCGTGCGCGGGTATTTATGGTTGACCGTTTTGGCCTGATCACCGAAAACCAGCCGAATCTGCTGGACTTCCAGCGCAAACTGGCACAGCCGCCTGAACGGGTTGCAGCCTGGGGCAATGCCGATGACATGATTTCACTACTCGATGTAGTCAAACATGCCAAACCAACGGTACTGATTGGTGTATCGGGTCAGCCGGGGCTGTTTACCGAAGAAATTATTCGCACACTAACGGAAAATTGTGAGCGACCAATTGTAATGCCACTGTCGAATCCAACCTCACGGGTTGAGGCGGTGCCGGCTGATATCCTGCAATGGTCTGAAGGTAAGGCGCTGATTGCAACTGGTAGTCCATTTGCACCGGTGAATTATCATGGCAAGATTTATCATATCTCACAGTGTAATAACTCCTATATTTTCCCGGGTATTGGTTTGGGTGTAGTCGCCTCCGGCGCGACCCGAGTCACAGACAGTATGCTGATGGCGTCGAGTAATGCACTGGCAGACTGTTCGCCGATGCTGCTCGATCCAACGGCCGATCTGCTGCCGGATTTAAATGAAATCCAGAAGGTTTCGAAAATTATTGCCTTTAAAGTGGCTAAAGCGGCGATGCTGGCCGGTGTAGCACCAGTAATCAGTGACGAGTTACTGGCAGAGGCCATTGAGGCGAATTTCTGGAAACCGGAATACCGCAGTTATCGCCGGATTACCTTCTAAAATATAGACAAACACAACAAGGAGCTTCGGCTCCTTTTTTTTAGGGCAGCTGTTGATCGCAACTGGTCGGAAACAGGCGGTTTGTAGCCCCGAAATGAAAGCGGGAGACTGGATTAAAAAATAAGCATTGTTTAGAATCGGGGCAAATTAAAACAATAGCTTTTATAACAATGATAACCCGTGTTCATATCCATACTGCCTTGGAGCAGGCCGGCCTCAGCCCACAAAAACGTGCCCTCCATATTCAATTTTCTCAGCCTGCCTTAAATGCCGATGTTTTTTTACAGCGCATCGATGGTGAACACCAGCTCAATGACGGTTTACATGCCGAACTGATCTGTCTTTCGACCAATGCCCAGATTCCGTTAAAACAGTTTATCGGCGCGCAGGTTGCCGTCGATCAGGTCACTGACCAGGGCCAGCTGTTTCGCAGCAGCGGCATCATCACCGCAGCCGCGCAAGGCCAGAGTGATGGCTCACTCACCCTCTATAAACTCACGCTAGAAGATCCGACTGCACTCTGGCATAAACGCCGTAATAGCCGCGTGTTTATGAATAAAAGCGTGCGCGAGGTCAGTGAGATCTTATTTAAAGAATGGCAAAACAAAAGCCCGCTCTTTGCTGCCAGCCTAACCCTGGACTTAACTGGCCTGACCCAGGAACTGGATGTGCGTCCCTTTATCATGCAGTCCAATGAAACCGACTATGACTTTTTGACCCGACTCTGGCGCAGTGAAGGGATTAACTGGCTGATTGATGAAGCCCAGTTACAGGTTGTACATTCCAGCAGCCCGATTCAGGCCCAGAAACTGCGCCTGATTGATGACAACAGCCAGTATAGTGCCTTAAACCGCCGCAGTATCCGCTTTCATCGCTCCAGTGCCACCGAACAATTAGATAGCATCACCCAGTTGATTGCCCAGCGCAGCCTGCAACCGACGGCCGTACATCTGCAACGCTGGCAGTCAGACAGTCTCAGCCAGGAAGAAGGCGCCGGTTCAGTGCAAAGCAAACACCAGCACAGCCATAATCAGGACAATGCCAGCTTGAGCCTGGAACAAGCCTGGCAGATCAGCCCGGCCTGGATGCAGGATTTAAATGGCGAAGACCAGGCCACCGCATCCTCTAATAACCAGCTGGACAAACTGAACCAGAACCTCAGTCACTACCACGACCTGCAATCCAAATACTTTAGTGCCCATTCCACCGTCCGTGATGCCCAGGTCGGCTACTGGTTTGAACTGAATGAACACCCGGAAATTGACCAGCACAGCGCAGCAGACAAAGAATTTCTAATTACCGGCAAACAGTTCTATAACCAGAACAACTTACCTAAAGACCTCAATCAGCAGATCAACCAGCTACTCAGCCAGAGCCACTGGCATAGCCATTTTAGTTTTCAACAAAAACAACACCCGGATGAACGTCAAGGCAATACCTTAACCTTACAACGTCGCAACATCCATACGGTACCGGAATACCATCCACTACAGCACCGACCGGCGGCTCATCCACAGCGCGCCCGGGTAGTCGGTCCTGCTGGCGAAAGCATCCATGTCGATGAATGGGGACGGATTAAAGTCCGTTTCCTGTTTACCCGCAGTGATGACCATCAGCATGATGGCGGGGCCGGCAGTAATGACAATGACACCGATTCCGCCTGGGTCGATGTACTGACGCCTTGGGCCGGAGAAGGCTACGGGGCACGTTTCCTGCCACGGATTAATGAAATTGTGGTGATCGACTTCTTCGACGGTAACATCGATCGGCCATTTGTCGTGGGTCGTCTACATGAAGCAGAACGCTCGCCAACCCAATTCGACCAACAAGGCCAACTACCCGACACCAAAAAACTCAGCGGGATCCGCTCACAGGAAATTGAAGGCAGTGGCTTTAACCAGCTGCGTTTTGATGATACTCCGAAGCAGATTTCTGCTCAGCTGCAAAGCAGCCATGGTGCGACCCAACTGAACCTGGGGAACTTAAGTCATCCCAAAGCCAGCGCTGAAAGTGATGGCCGTGGTGAAGGTTTTGAGCTCAGAACCGATCAGTGGGGTGCGGTCCGTGCCGGAGAAGGCTTGCTGATTTCCACCCATCCACAGGCACAGGCAGAAGGCAACCATCTCGATGCCAGTGAAGCCAATAGCCAGATTGAAAGCTCACTGAGCAATGCCCAAGCCTTAAGTGAAGTGGCCAAAAACCAGCAGACCGATCCTTTAGAAGTTCTCGATAACTTAAAGAACTTTTTAGAGCAGATCGAACAGCAGGATGAAAATAAAGCCGCTGCCTTTAAACAGGCCTTAATGATTCTTAGCGCACCAAATTCTATTGCGCTGAGTAGCCAGCAAGATGTACATCTCTCTGCCGATGGTCAGATCAGCCACAGTGCCGGAGAGAGTATTAACCTCAGCACACAGCAGTCTTTGATTGCACATGCTAGCCAGAAACTAAGTTTATTTGCAGCACAAGAGGGTGCACGCTTATATGCTGGTAAAGGCAAAGTCGAGATTCAAGCCCAAGGGGATGGCGCAGACCTGATTGCCAGAAAAGGGGTGCAGATTATTTCGACTGAGGCAAATGTCGACATCACCAGTGCGAAAGAAATCGTACTGACCGCAGGCGGTTCGCAACTAAGAATAAATGCTTCAGGGATATTTCCTACGACTGCAAGTAAATTTGAGGTGAAAGCGGGGCAGCATCTGTTTTTACAGCCACAGAATGTGGTTGAACCGAAGATGAGCTTACCTCAGATGGCAACATTATTTAGTAATCAGATCAATTATCAATGGAATAGCTCATCTGCAGGAGAAAAAGAAATTTTTGTGATTGATCAAACTGATGGAAAGCTTCTGAAAACCAATAAATCCATATTAAATGAACAACATCAATTGAGTACTTTTAGGTTCTATACGCCGCAGTCAACTGACTTTATTGCACTGGGCTTTAACTCTTTGCATACACATTTGAGTGGAGCATTGAGTGATGAACAGATTGATTATTTGCTCGAAGAAATAGAAGAAGATCAGGAGGATGAGGTGTCTACACACGAGGATATTGAATCATGAGTAAACTGGTGACCATTACCTCTAAGTTTTATGATAAATCTGGACGATATGTCAGAAATCTGAAGGTGAAATCACGTTATCAAAATTCATCGAGAGAGAATCTGAAGAAAACAGATACAGATGGCTTATTTGTCTTTCAAGCTTCTCCTAATCGGATGGTAGAAATTTTAGCAAAACCACCGAAGGCATCTGATTATACTGTGGTGAAGGTCATTAATTCTTCGACACTCTCCTCTTCAGAGCATCCTATAAAAATTCAGTTACCTAACACCATTGAAGAATATCGACAAATGAATAGTACGATTTCTCAGAATGGTTTGGTGGTAACACCTTTTCAAGTGGTTGATGTTCATGGAAAGATTATGGCTAATTTTCCGATACAAACACGACCAAAGGGAAAGAAAAGTTTTGAACGTATTACAGATGATCAAGGAAGAGTTGAAGTCCTCTCTTCGGCTAATCGTGATATTGAATTTTTAGCCTTAACATCGAATGATGAGTTTGTTTTAAAAAGATCGCTTAATTCAGGTAATGGCACAGAAAAACCTATTCTGATTCAATTAGATGAACCCTATGAAAAGTTTAAAAGTACTTCTACACTAACACTTGTAGATCGTGAAGGTAGTAATTACGTTATTGAAAAAACAAATATTGAGATGTTAATTGTAGCTACCGGGAAGAAAAAGGTTTATTCGATTTCCAATGGAAAACTGCCGTTAATAAGTATGGTTGGGCAGAGATTACAATTTACTGTACTCAAACCAGATGGAAAACCTTTAGATCCAGTAAGTTATGTGGCCAAAAGAGTTAAAGAGGAAGCTATTAAATTACATCTAGATGTTGATATTGTTAAAGGTTTGACTGAAAAAAATGAGCCAATAATTGAGCAGAATATAAAGCTACATGATTGTGCATGTGGAAGAGATATCACTTTGGATGATTTAAAGGCTTTGGCAGTAGGAAGTACAAAGCACTTATCTAAATTTATAGCACCAATTAATGATTCATTTAAAATTTATAAAATAGATAAATGTATACAAAAGGCCTATTTTATTTCACAAACATTTTTAGAAACTAGTGAGTACAAGTATTTAGAAGAGCGAGTTTCGGCTGAATATGAAAAAAATAACTATGGTGGATATAAAGGAAGAGGGCTTATTCAATTAACTTGGAAAGATAATTATATTGCTTATGGTAAGTTTAAAGGTGAAGACTTTACAGGAGTAAATAGAGTTAAAATTTCTAGTCCTAAGTATGCTGTTGATTCTGCAGCATGGTTTTGGAGGAAGGGTAAAGCTAGAGACCTAAATGAACTTGCTTTAAAAAATGATTTGATAGGTGTTTCTGCAATAATTAATGGTGGTTTTAATCATTTTGATAATGATAATCATGGGGGTAGAGAAAATAGAAAAGCATATTTATTGAGAGCCTTTAAAATTTTAAAAGTTGGGAATTGTAAAATAATTGATCAATCTTTATTAAGTTCGTTAGATGATTTTAAATTAGAGAATAGTATAGTTAATGATATGGTTGGTGAGGTATTTGGTTGGGGGTTGTGGCATGACCCTGAATACAAGAAAATTGGATGTACAAAATCATTAAGTGAAGCAAGAAAAGGTTATGCAAGATTTATTGAACTTTCCAAGAATCAAAAATTTAAACCACCTAAGAGATATGGCTACACACAGGAAAGAGCAGAAGTATTAGCTAGGAGAAAATTAAGTGGTTAAAAAGCTTATATTTATAATAATTTATTTATTTTCAATGATATCTTGTGCAAAAACAAGTGAAACACTTATATCTGAAGTATACTATTGTCTAAAGGATGATACATCGAAGATAGAAATTGCTTTTGATAGATACAACTCTAGAATAATCCATAGACCTTTTACTTCCTTTCATAAGTTAAAGGAAGTAAAAACTGTTATTTATGATGATGAGTCAAAAGCATTGGAAACAACCTATAAAGAATTAGAGGATAATAGAGAGGTAGCCAGTTTTACGTTTATCTCAAAAGGTAATGAATTTTGGGGGGCAACATATACGCCAATTAATAAAGAAGTTAAAGATCTCGATGAAACTAGATTTAATTTAAATAAAATTAACGCAACCTGTTTTTGAAATTAATATTTAATTTAAATATCACTCTGAGAAATTAAACGCTAGCTGATAACTTTAAATTATTACTAAAAAAGCCGACTCTCGTCGGCTTTATAAATTATCCTTCCAGCACTGTTTCCAGCAACTCTTCACTTGGAGCGAAGTAGTAAGCGCCATCTAAAGCGGTGACAAAATGCAGTAAACGGTCATGAATACCATCTCCCGAGGTGCCAAACATACGCTCAAGCATCGCATCCAGAATGGTTAAATCCTTGGTATAGGCAATAAAGAATAAGCCTTGGTCACCTTGCCCATCCCCATACGGTAGGGAATGACGCAGAATTTCCATTTCTTCACCTTCATCATCTTCAACCACGGTACGGGCGACGTGGGCATTGTCAGGTTTCACCTCATCATCCAGCTCAATCGACTCAAGTTTGGTTCGACCCATCACTTGTTCTTGTGCATCGACTTTCAGACGTTTCCATTTATCTAAATCATGTGCATAACGCTGGGCAAAGACAAAGGAACCATCTTCAAAAATGCCGGCATCTTCGCCCAGTAAAGCGACTTCAGCACGGTCATCCGGGAATTGCGGGTTTTCTGTGCCATCAATAAAGCCGGTCATGTCGCGGCCATCAAAATAGCGGAAGCAGACCCGCTCATCCAGAACATCAACCTGATCCTGAATACCCTCAAAGAAAGACTGGCTCAGGGCAAAACAGATATCCGCACGGGCACTGGCAATATGAATGAGTACATCTGCCGGTACGACAGGCATCTGGAATGCGCCTTCAATCGGTTGTAACTGCTTAAAGCCAGCTGGAGTTTGGGAGTACAGTTGTGCCCAAAGTTCAGGTCCAAAGGCCACGGCAGTTTTAATTTGTGCATGAGGATGCTGGGTAATCAGGCGATCACGGGTATTAAAAAGATCAGCTAATTTTTCTTTTAATTGCTCAAGAGTTAAATCTTTTAAACGTAAAACAATAAAACGGGCATGATCTGAAGGTAATGGCAAGATTACAGATTGAGCTGTCATTCATGGCTCCTAAGTTTTTAATAATCAATCACTAAAACTATTGTGCCTGAACCGGTAGCAGCTTAACAGTCTCTGGATCAGATTTTTATTGCCTCTTTACTGCGCACTTAAAAGATGAATCGTCATATAATAATCTGTCATTTTTGTGGTGAATTACCATGTCTTATCAGATTTGGCTGGCCTATATGCTGGCCTGTTGGGTGATTAGTGTGTCGCCGGGCGCAGGTGCGATTGCCTCGATGTCGAGTGGGCTGAATTACGGTTTTCGTCATGGTTACTGGAATGCCATCGGGCTGCAACTGGCGCTGCTGGTACAGATTGCGATTGTGGCGGCCGGCGCGGGCGTGCTATTTGCGACCACGCCTTGGGCTTTTCTGGCAGTGAAATGGTTCGGGGTAGCGTATCTGCTGTATCTGGCCTATCTGCAATGGAAAGCGCCGGTACACTCGATTGAAATCCGGCAGGATTTACCACAGAAATCAGCTGGACGACTGCTGCTGAACGGTTTTCTGGTGAATATGAGCAATCCGAAAGCGATTGTATTTTTGCTGGCTGTCTTGCCACAATTTCTGGATTTATCCAAACCGCAGTGGATTCAATATCTGATTATGGCAGCAACCATGATTACGATTGATCTGATTGTGATGGCGGGCTATACCGGCCTGGCAGCTAAGGTTTTAAGATTGTTAAAGTCACCGCGTCAGCAGAAAGTCATGAACCGGACGTTTGCCGGTCTGTTTGCTGGTGCTGCATTTTTATTAAGTCTGGTGCATCAGTAATAGATGTTGATTTTCCCCTCTCAATGATAAAGAGGAGAGGGCTAGATGGAACCTTTCGGTTGATTGTTTAGGCCAGTTTTTTAAATTTCTGTATGGTAAAGATCAGGGCAAAAATCACCGCCATGGTCAGCACAATAGTCAGACCGGTCGAGGTATTTAAGCCGGCGCTGGACCATAAACCAACCGTTACCCCAATTTGTGCAATCACAAAAGCCCAAATCACCATCTGTTTCGGAGAATGCGCCAGCAGTCGTGCCGTGAGCGCCGGAATCACCAGCAGCGCACCCATCAATAGCGAGCCGACCGCGCGTAATGCCAGAACCGTAAACAGGGCCAGCAGCAACATAAAAATCAGACGTTGCCACTGGGCATGAATACCTTCACTGGCAGCAATATCCGGATCAATCGCAATCTGAATCTGAGCCTGCCAATATTTATATAAAACCAGCAGTGCACCGGCAATCACCAGCGCAAAGATGGGTAAATCAGCCCAGGAGATCGTGAGTAGATCACCAAACAGGTAGCTGAGCAGTTCCGGGCGCAGGCTTGGAATGTGCTGGATAAACAGCAGACCGGAGCAGAGCAGGGTCGCAGAGCATAAGGCCAGCAGGGCATCATTCGGTAAGCGCGGATCGTGCAGAATCCAAAGAATACCGACCAATAATAAGGCTAAAAACGTAACACCCATCCACAGCGGTAAGTTCAAGGCGCCGGCAATGGCTACACCCAATAAGGTGCCATGTGCCATGGTATCGGCAAAAAAAGACATCCGGCGCCATAGCATCAGACAGCCGAGCGGTGCGGTTAGAAACACCAGTAAAGTGCCCATGATCCAGGCCGGAAGTAATAACGATAACCAATCCATCATGGTTTAGACTTCCGGTTCAGGGTGAATATGGGGACGGGAATCATGCTGGCACGGCTCAGCATGGTCGCCATGCGCACAATGATCATGATGATGCTGATAGAACACCCGGTTGGTGCCAAAAATGGCCTGATATTCCGGATGCTGCTGCACGCTTTCGGGCAAGCCGCTACAGCAAATGTGTTTATTTAAACATACCACCCGATGCGTGCCTTGCATGACCCATTGCAGATCATGTGAGACCATCAGCACGGCACAGCCATATTTTTCTGGCAGGCTACGCACATAGTCATACAGCTCGGCTTCCGACTGGATATCCAGCCCCTGCATTGGTTCATCCAGCACCAGCACATCCGGTTGGCGCAATAAGGCGCGGGCCAGTAACACGCGCTGCCGTTCACCACCTGACAATTGCTGCACTTTGGAATTTTCCAGCTTGGCAATACCGGTATCGCGGATAATTTCTGCTTTTAAAGCGCTGCTACATTTTTCTAAAGCCAGCAGATCCTTGACTCTTAACGGCAAGCTATGCGAAGGATTGAATTTCTGCGGTACATAGGAGAATTTCAGTTTTTTAGCGGCCAGTACTTTGCCAGCCGTGGGTTTGACAATACCGAGCATGACTTTAATCAGCGTCGATTTGCCGGCACCATTCGGACCAATGAGCGTGACAATTTCTTTCTCATGTAAAGAGAAATCGACCTGTTTTAAAATATCACGCTCATCAATCCGGACTTGAATCTGTTCAAGACGAATCAGCGGCGCAGGACTTAGCGTTTGCTGGCGCAGTGCTGACATAAACCAGAAATCTCGATAATACTGTGATGGGCGGTGAAGTGATCCGAAGCCGACAGCTCTGCCAGTTGCTGCAGTAAACCCTGTGCAGAAGCTTCTTTGACCACTTTACATTCGGTGCAAATTAAAAACGCCGCCTGATGGCCTTCACGCGGATGGCAGCAGGGAATATAGGCATTAATAGAAGTTAAACGGTGAATCAGCCCTTTTTCTAATAAAAAGTCGAGGGTGCGGTACACGGTTGGTGGTGCCGCCGGACGATCTGACTCACTTTTAATTTTGGCCAGCAGGTCGTATGCCCCCATCGGGCCCGAGGCATTTAAAATCAGTTCCAGCACTTCACGACGAAGTGGGGTCAGGCGAGCACCTGTGGCGGCACAGAGACTTTCGGCTTCAGCAAGACGCTGCTCAATATTTTGATGGTCGTGCACGCCATGTAATGCATCATGATGTTCATGAGAACATAAGCTCATAGCTACCCCAAGGAAATGTAGGAGGAAAATCGGACATTAAATTTTAACATGAAGTATAGTCAGATTCGATTATACATAGGTATTTTTGTTATTTTGTTATAATATAACATCTATCCTGTTTTATGATTTTGCGCTCATGTCCCGTTTTTTCGCCTTCTGTGCTCTGGCTTTGTTCAGTACCTTGAGTTGGTCTCAAAGTCTTGTTATTTCGACACAGCCGATTTATCTGATTGCCAAGGAAATTACACAAGGCATAGAAACCCCGACCTTATTATTGGCCGACCAGACCGGACATGATGTCAGTTTGACTCCTGCACATCGCAAGACCATTCAGGATGCAGGTCTGGTGATCTGGCTGGGCAAAGCGCATGAAGCGCCTCTAGAAAAACTGTTCAGCAATCAGAGCAAAGCTATTTCATTGCTAGATTCTGGCATTTTGCAAACGCTACCACAGCGTAGCCCTCGTGGTGCAGCATTAAAAGATACAGTTGACTCGCATGTCTGGCTTGATCCGAACAATGCCATCCGTATCGGCTTTTTTATTGCGGCCTTGCGTTCCCAGCAGGTGCCTGAGCAGCGTGAACAGTACTGGGCCAATGCCCATGCCTTTGCCCAAGAGCTGCTCCTGACCGCAGACAAGTTTAAAAGCAAAGCCTCGGCCAAAGCCTACTGGTCTTATCATGATGCCTATCAATATCTGGAACGTCCGCTGAACCTGAAGTTTGCCGGCGCACTGACCCATGATCCGCATGTCGCTCCGACGGTGGCGCAAATTAAATATATGAATGATCATCGTCCAAACACGAAAATGTGTTTACTGGCCGAAGGTCATGCCAGCAAGAGCCAGTATCAGCGCCTGAATCCGATTGTGTTTCAAATGGTCGACGAAAGTATGAGTGGGGCAGGGGACTTTGTGCAGGCCTGGCAGAAATTGGCTACCCAAACGCAAAAATGTGTAATAAATGCGCAAAAATAGCGCGTTTTGGCGGCAAATTTGAATTATGACAATACGGTTACAGTTGTGCAAAAAAATACGACTAAGATCGGGAAAAGATTGCATGTTCAGGGGTGTAACTCTATAATGCCTGCGATAAAAAACGATCATCAGTTAAACTTGTCAAGCATTTATGCTGTGAGTGGAAAGTAAATGAGCCGAACTAGTCGCTTGATTGACCGACGATTAGCGAAAGCTTTGGTCTTCTTGCAAGCATTCATGATACCTGTTGCTGCATTGATTGCCTGGATATTCAAAGATGCTACAGCCGCCTTGAGTGCCGCACTTGGTGCATTGGTATGTTGGGTTGCAAGTTGTTATTTTTCCTGGCAGTCGTTCCGCGCAGCAGGCGCGAGAGCATCTAAACAAGTTCTGTCGAACATGTATAGGGGCATGCTCGGTAAGTTTGCGATTGTGATCGTAGGATTCATTTTAATTTTAAGCAATGTCGAGCCGTTGTCTCCGGTTGCATTGTTTTGTGGTTTTATTCTCGTTCAGGCCATGTCGTGGGTCGCTCCGTTTTGGGTGTCACGTCTACAAAAACGAGTATAGGCGCAGCAAAAATTGAAAAGTTTTTAGGAGATGAGCGAGATATCAAGCAGCACGCGATATTCGTTCCCTCTTTTGTTTTTGACATTGACCAGGTGTGATTTATGGCTGCTGAAGAACATGCCCTTACTTCGACCGAGTATATCAAGCATCACTTGACCAACATGACGTACGGCAAAATGCCAGACGGTTCATGGAAGTTGGCTGAGTCTGCTGAAGAAGCTCAACAGATGGGGTTCACTGCTATTCACTTGGATTCAATGGGTTGGTCTATCGGACTTGGTCTGATCTTCTGTTTATTGTTCTGGATTGTCGCGAAAGCTGCAAATTCAGGCGTGCCTGGTAAATTCCAGTCAGTAATTGAAGTGATTATCGAGTTTGTAGATTCAAGTGTACGTGATACCTTCCATGGGAAGTCTCGATTAATTGCACCCTTAGCATTAACCATTTTCGTGTGGATTTTCCTCATGAACTTGATGGATTTAATCCCTGTTGACTTTATTCCTTATGTAGCTCAACAGGCGATTGCATCTATGCTGGGTGTGGACCCTCATCAGGTTTACTTTAAAATTGTTCCGACTACAGATCCAAACATTACCTTAGGTATGTCTATTTCTGTATTCTTCTTAATTATTTTCTATAGTATTCGTGAGAAAGGTGTTGGCGGCTTCGTTGGTGAGTTGGCACTTAACCCATTTAACCCAAGTAATCCAGTTGCTAAAGTGCTTTTAATTCCATTCAACTTATTGTTGGAATTGACTACTTTCTTGGCGCGACCAGTTTCATTGGCTCTACGACTGTTCGGTAACATGTATGCGGGTGAGTTAATCTTCATTCTTATCGCGTTATTACCGTTCTGGATCCAGTGGGCATTGTCTGTGCCTTGGGCGATTTTCCACATTTTGATTATTACGCTACAAGCATTCATTTTCATGATGTTGACAATCGTGTACATGAGCATGGCAAGCGAAAAGCATTAATGGTATTGCCTGACTGTCACCGGATGGTTGGGCACAATTTTTTAATTTAATTTGGTATAAAACCTAACCTCTGAGGAATTTTTCATGGAACTCACTTTAGGTCTAGTTGCAATTGCATCTGCTATCTTGATCGCTTTCGGTGCTTTAGGTACTGCGATTGGTTTTGGTCTTTTGGGCGGTCGCTTCCTTGAAGCTGTTGCACGTCAGCCAGAATTGGCTCCACAACTTCAAACTCGTATGTTCTTAATCGCGGGTCTTCTTGATGCTGTGCCTATGATCGGTGTTGGTATTGGCTTGTTCTTCATCTTCGCTAATCCATTTGTAGGTTAATCAGCTTAATTCCCAAAAATCCACTATTTGAGGAATAGCAATGAATATCAACCTCACATTGATTGGCCAAGCGATTGCATTTGCGATTTTCGTCGCATTCTGCATGAAGTTTGTATGGCCACCACTAATCAATGCGATTAGTGAGCGTCAGCGTCGCATCGCTGATGGCTTAAATGCTGCTGAAAAAGCAAAAGCTGACCTTGCTGATGCGCAAGCACAAGTTAAGGCAGAGCTAGACGCAGCGAAAGCACAAGCGGCTCAATTGATCGAACAAGCGAACCGTCGTGCAGCACAATTGGTCGAAGAAGCGCGTACTCAAGCATCTGCTGAAGGTGAGCGTATCCGTCAACAGGCGAAAGAAGCTGTTGATACTGAAATCAATGCTGCTCGCGAAGAATTACGTCAACAAGTCGCTGCTTTGGCAGTTGCCGGTGCTGAGAAAATTCTTAGCCAGCAAGTTGACGCAGAAGCTCACAATGCCATGCTGAACCAGCTGGCTGCTAAACTTTAAGCGAGGCGAAATATGGCTGAACTCTTGACGTTGGCACGCCCATATGCGAAAGCAGCATATGCTTATGCCTCTGAGCAAAGTGCAACTGACAGTTGGTCACAAGCACTAGCATTGCTCAGTGCTGCGGTACAAGACGAAGCATTTTCAGCTTACTTAAATCGCCCTGAGCTTACTCCTGCAGAGCAGGTGAGTGTTTTTGCAAAAGTTTTAGGTGAAGACCAGACTGCAGCATTGTCAAATTTTTTGACTTTGCTTGCTGAAAATGATCGTTTGTCTTTAATGCCTGAAATTCAAGCAGAATATGAACAGCTCAAATCACAGAATAACAACAATGTGGACGTCGTAATTGAATCGGCTTTCCCATTGTCTGCTGACCAAGAACAAGTGTTGAAAGCGGCGCTGGAAAAGCGTTTCAACAGCACGGTTTCTATTGTAGTAGAAGTCAACCCGGCGTTAATCGCGGGTGTTGTTATTCGTGCAGGCGACCAAGTGATAGATGATTCTGCGCTTAACAAGCTTGAAAAAATGCGGACTCGTCTTCTTGCGTAATTGCATATAAGAAGACTGAACTTTAAAAAGATTGAGGTATAGCGCAATGCAACAACTGAATCCATCCGAGATCAGTGCGCTCATTAAACAGCGTATCGGCGATCTGGACACCAGCGCGACCGCTAAAAACGAAGGTACCATTGTTATGGTATCCGACGGTATTGTGCGCATTCACGGTCTTGCTGATGCAATGTACGGTGAAATGATCGAATTCGACGGCGGCTTATACGGTATGGCACTGAACCTAGAACAGGATTCAGTGGGCGTCGTTGTTTTAGGTAACTACTTAGGCCTTCAAGAAGGTCAAAAAGCTCGTTGTACAGGTCGTGTATTAGAAGTTCCGGTTGGTCCAGAACTTTTAGGCCGTGTCGTAGATGCTTTGGGTAACCCAATTGATGGTAAAGGCCCAATTGATGCGAAATTAACTGATGCTGTAGAAAAAGTAGCACCAGGCGTAATTTGGCGTCAATCAGTGGATCAACCTGTACAAACTGGTTATAAATCAGTAGATACAATGATCCCAGTTGGCCGTGGTCAGCGTGAGTTGATCATTGGTGACCGTCAGACTGGTAAAACAGCTATGGCGATCGATGCGATCATCGCTCAGAAAAACTCTGGCATTAAGTGTGTATACGTAGCAATTGGTCAAAAACAATCGACTATCGCGAACGTAGTACGCAAGCTGGAAGAAACTGGCGCTATGGCGTATACCACTGTTGTAGCAGCAGCTGCAGCTGATCCAGCAGCAATGCTGTATCTGGCGCCTTATGCTGGCTGTACAATGGGCGAATACTTCCGTGATCGTGGTGAAGACGCGTTAATTATTTATGATGATTTGTCTAAGCAAGCTGTTGCTTACCGTCAAATTTCATTGCTTCTTCGTCGTCCACCAGGTCGTGAAGCTTACCCAGGTGACGTATTCTATCTACATTCACGTCTACTTGAACGTGCTTCTCGCGTATCTGCTGACTATGTTGAGAAATTCACTAACGGTGAAGTTAAAGGCCAAACTGGTTCATTAACTGCATTGCCGATTATTGAAACTCAAGCAGGTGACGTATCTGCATTCGTACCGACTAACGTAATTTCGATTACTGATGGTCAGATCTTCCTTGAAACATCATTATTCAACGCGGGTATTCGTCCTGCGGTGAACGCCGGTATTTCTGTATCGCGTGTTGGTGGTTCGGCTCAAACGAAGATCATCAAAAAATTGTCTGGTGGTATCCGTACCGCTTTGGCGCAATACCGTGAATTGGCAGCGTTTGCTCAGTTCGCTTCTGACCTTGACGAAGCAACTCGTAAGCAACTTGAACATGGTCAACGCGTAACTGAGTTAATGAAGCAGAAACAATATGCGCCTTACTCAATTGCTGACCAGGCTGTTTCAGTTTATGCATCTAACGAAGGCTACATGGCTGACGTTGAAGTGAAGAAAATCGTAGACTTTGATGCTGCGTTAATTTCTTACTTCCGTTCAGAGCACGCTGCGTTAATGCAACAAATCGATGAAACTGGTGATTACAACAAAGACATCGAAGCTGCAATCAAAGCAGGTATTGAAAGCTTTAAAGCGACTCAAACTTACTAATTTAGCACTTTGCTAATTAGTATTGGTTTGGTTCACGGATCAACCTTCGAGGGCTCGAAAGGGCCTTCGAATACTAGGTTAAGCGTATGGCAAACTTAAAAGAAATTCGCGCCAAAGTAGCTAGTATCAAGAGCACGCAGAAGATTACTCGAGCGATGCAAATGGTAGCTGCTTCTAAGATGCGTCGTGCGCAAGAGCGCATGGCTCAAGGCCGTCCGTATGCCGAAAATATGCACCGTGTAATTGCTCATTTGGTACAAGCGAATCCTGAATATAAACACCGTTATATGGTTGAACGTCCTGTGAAGCGCGTTGGCTATATCATTGTTTCTTCAGATCGTGGTTTGGCAGGCGGTTTGAACATTAACCTGTTCAAAAAAGTGGTCAAACACGTACAACAGCAACAAGAGCAGTCAATTGAAGTTCAATTTGCTTTAATTGGTCAAAAAGCGGTTTCGTTTTTTAAAAACTACGGCGGTAAAGTACTAGGTGCAACTACAAACGTAGGTGATACACCAAGTCTTGAACAGTTATCTGGTTCTGTACAGGTGATGTTAGACGCTTATGATAAAGGCGAGTTAGATCGTATTTATCTGGTGTCCAACGGCTTTGTCAATGCCATGACTCAAAATCAAAAAATCGAACAGCTTGTTCCTTTAGCAGCTGCTGAAGAAGACAAGACCCTGAACCGTCAATACGGTTGGGACTATATCTATGAACCAGAAGCAGAAGAACTGCTGAATGGTTTATTGGTTCGTTATATTGAGTCTGTGGTGTATCAAGGTGTGATTGAAAACATCGCTTGTGAGCAATCTGCACGTATGGTCGCAATGAAAGCTGCGACAGATAACGCAGGTGAGCTTATCAAGAACCTACAACTTATTTATAACAAGCTGCGTCAAGCCGCGATTACTCAGGAAATTTCTGAGATCGTTGGTGGTGCCGCTGCCGTTTAACATTATTTTGAATTGAGGAGACAGCAATGAGTAGCGGTCGTATCATTCAGATCATCGGCGCGGTTATCGACGTCGAGTTTGAACGCAACAGCGTTCCTAAGATCTATGACGCTCTTCACGTTGATGGCACTGAAACTACTTTAGAAGTTCAGCAACAACTTGGTGACGGCGTTGTACGTACAATTGCGATGGGATCTACTGAAGGTCTTAAACGTGGTTTGAACGTAACTAACACTAACGCGCCGATCTCTGTACCAGTAGGTACAGCGACACTTGGTCGTATCATGGACGTTCTTGGTCGCCCTATCGACGAAGCTGGTCCAGTTGCAACTGAAGAGCGTTTACCAATTCACCGTCAAGCGCCTTCTTATGCAGAACAAGCAGCTTCTACTGACCTTCTAGAAACTGGTATTAAAGTCATTGACTTACTTTGCCCGTTCGCGAAAGGTGGTAAAGTTGGTCTGTTCGGTGGTGCCGGTGTTGGTAAAACTGTAAACATGATGGAGTTGATCAACAACATCGCTAAAGCGCACTCAGGTTTATCTGTATTCGCTGGTGTTGGTGAGCGTACTCGTGAAGGTAACGACTTCTATCACGAGATGAAAGACTCTAACGTTCTAGACAAAGTAGCAATGGTCTACGGTCAGATGAACGAGCCACCTGGTAACCGTTTACGCGTAGCGTTGACTGGTCTGACGATGGCTGAGTACTTCCGTGATCAAAAAGACGAAAACGGTAAAGGCCGTGACGTATTATTGTTCGTTGACAACATCTACCGTTATACACTAGCAGGTACTGAAGTATCAGCACTTCTAGGCCGTATGCCATCTGCAGTAGGTTATCAGCCTACACTTGCAGAAGAGATGGGTGTTCTTCAAGAACGTATTACATCGACTAAGTCTGGTTCGATTACGTCTATCCAAGCGGTATACGTACCTGCCGATGACTTAACAGATCCATCGCCTGCTACAACGTTCGCTCACTTGGATGCAACTGTTGTATTGAGCCGTGACATCGCTTCTCAAGGTATTTACCCTGCGATCGATCCACTTGACTCAACTTCACGTCAGTTAGATCCACTGGTAGTTGGTACTGAGCATTACGAAATTGCTCGTGCAGTTCAAAACGTTCTACAACGCTATAAAGAACTGAAAGACATTATCGCAATTCTTGGTATGGACGAATTGTCAGAAGAAGACAAACTTACTGTATACCGTGCACGTAAGATCCAACGTTTCTTCTCTCAACCGTTCCACGTAGCTGAAGTATTTACTGGCGCGCCTGGTAAACTTGTACCGCTTAAAGAAACGATTCGTGGCTTTAAAGGTCTTCTAGCTGGTGAATACGATCACATCCCAGAACAAGCGTTCTATATGGTTGGTGGTATTGACGAAGTGATTGCTAAAGCCGAGAAACTTTAATTAGCTACCTAATTTAGGAGGTTCTCATGGCGACTATGCAATGTGACGTTGTAAGTGTTCAGGAGTCTTTGTACTCTGGCACTGTAACTATGCTAATTGCAAAAGGTGCTGGCGGTGAGTTGGGTATTATGCCTGGCCACGCTCCGCTGGTAACTTTGCTCCAACCTGGCGCGATCCGCGTTATTTTGGAAAATGGTACAGAAGAATTAATCTATGTATCTGGTGGTGTTCTAGAAGTTCAACCGCACGTTGTTACGGTTCTTGCAGATACTGCAGTCCGTGCAGAAAACTTGGATGAAGCGGCAATTATTGAAGCGCGTAAACACGCTGAACAATTGCTGGCGAATCAAAAGAGCGATTTGGACGCTGCTGCTGCTTTGGCTGCTTTGGCAGAAACTGCTGCACAGTTGGAAACGATCCGCAAAATCAAAAACCGCGCAATGTAATTGCTGGTTTAAGATTGAAGAAACCACCCGAAAGGGTGGTTTTTTTATGAATACTATTTAATGGAATATATTAGTAAATAACTTATATATTTGTTATATCTCATGCTCTTAAAAAATAAATAAGGGGAATTTGGGGTGTCAAATAAAATTATTTTACCGCTATTATTATCATTAGGTTTTGTTGGTTGTGCTTCGGTTCCGAAAGCAGATCCACAAGCAGTGCAGCAACAAAAAAAGATTCAAGCGCCACAAGCAGGTCAAGCAGGAATCTATGTGTACCGCTCGAATAGCGTTGTAGGTGCAGGACTCAAGAAAGATATTTGGGTTAATGGTGAGTGCTTGGGTGAAACTGCACGTGGTGTTTATTTTTATACAGAGGTAGAAGGTGGTAAAACACATATTGTGTCTACAGAATCAGAGTTTTCTCCTAATCACCTGAACGTAACTACACAAAGTGGGAAAAACTATTATGTTCAACAATACATTAAACCAGGTGTATTTGTTGGTGGTGCAAACGTAAAATTGGTTGATGAGACTGAAGGTCAGCAGGCGATTGAAAAATACAGTTTGGCAGTAGGCGGCAAATGTTCTAAGCCTTCTATTCAACTTCCTAAATAATAATTTCCACATCTGTGTTTGCGGTTGCTGC
This sequence comes from Acinetobacter sp. CIP 53.82, assembly GCF_000369465.1. Lineage (NCBI taxonomy): Bacteria > Pseudomonadati > Pseudomonadota > Gammaproteobacteria > Moraxellales > Moraxellaceae > Acinetobacter > Acinetobacter sp. CIP 53.82. The sequence continues at coordinate 1,543,800 of NZ_KB850046.1, forward strand.
AAGGTGTAAATCGCAAACACTTGCTTTTGATCTAAAGACTTTCATTCATCTTTACTTAACCCAGCTCTATATCCATTTTTCCAAACCCTGATAATTTCATTGTTTAATTTTTCATAAAAATAGCCTGAAACATGCCAAGCTGTTCTCATAAAAATAGAATTTAGAGCTGTTCAGGATATTCCTTATGCTCACCACCCTGATAAGTCGCAAAACGCGGCTGTTTACGTTCAAACACCGGTGCTGGACTCGGCCATGGCCATTCACCGAAATGGGTGTCGCGGTAACGTTTAAAGGCAGCGTTCAGTTCATCTTCACTATTTAGTACAAAAGGTCCGCGCATGGCTACCGGTGCACCAATTGGTTCACCTTCAAGCCATAGAATCCGGGATTCGAGTAGTCCGCCTTTTAAATGAATCTCGACATCCGGTTTTAGTTCGGCCAGATGTTTCACGTCCATCTGCTGACCTTCAAGCTCTAAACTCTTACCCTGATAGAAATAACAGAAGCGGGTCGAACTGGCGCTGGTGGCTGGAATAGTGACTTCAGCTTCGGGCGCTAAGGTAATCAGGTAAATATTCACCTTGTTTTCAGCCGGCGCTGCCCATGAATGGGGTGGGCGTGGCAGGGCATCGGTTTCTTTAAACTGGCCGGAAATTACCCGGATATCAGCTTTCTGGCCTGCCGCATTGGCTTCAATTACATGCGGAATCTGCTCGCGCCATAACATTTTATAATCAGCTGGCTGTTGCTTCTGCTCAGGCGATGAATTAAACCAGATCTGGAACAGTTCCATTGGGTTGGCTTGGTCTTCATGCACGAGTGGAAACATCTCGCAGTGTTCGACGCCATTGCCGGTGGTCAGCCATTGCACATCTCCAGCGGCATAGCGACCGGCATTGCCGAGTGAATCAAAATGATCGACCACACCTTGTTCCACTAAGGTAATGGTTTCAAAACCGGTATGTGGGTGCTCAGGGAAACCGGGCACCACATTGCCATAATACATATTGTATTCTTTATTTTGTGGTGGCGTTTGCGGACCCAGTTGGGCATTGCCAGCCGGAAAATGATCCAGATGATGGGCACAGAAGATAAATGGATCTTTCAGATCTAAACGGAATGTCACCGGTACAACAGAATAAATCAGTGGATGCTGCATGGCAGACCTCTTATTTTTAAATGAACTCATTATTTTTTTTAAATTTTAACCATCAGAATCAGACCAGAAACTGTCTGAATCAGACAAGCTCACCACCCAGATGGGCAGTGAGCCCGAGGATCAGGATTCAGTTGCTGCCTGATTTTCAGTATCAGTGTTTGCGCTTTCAGTATTTTCAGCATTCTCTGACTGTAACAGGATGCTGGCCAGTTTCACCATCTCAGATTGTACTGTGCCCATCTGCTGCTGAATTTTGGCAAAGTCGACTTTGCTGAGGTCAATCTGACCATTTAAAAATGGCGAAGCCAGAACCTGTTCATTGGCTTGCAGAATGTTCTGGCGAATATTGTCAATTTCCTGACTTTTTAAATTCAAACTGTTTAAGGCGCTATTAAAGCCCTGTAATTGCTGTTGCAATTTGCTGGCTGCGCTTTGTAGCTGTTGATGATCCTGACTGTTGACGGCCTGTTGCAGCTCGGTCTGGGTCTGGCGTAACTGCTCGACATACTCACCGGCTTTCAGCTGCATATCGGCCACATCGCGCACAATATAAAACATATTGCCGCTTTTTAAATCGGCTTGTGGCGCTGGGCTTTGCTGCTGGGAGGTGATTTCGGTATCCGGATCGGCTTCCGAAACCGGAGCGCTGGGCTGGTCACAACCGACCAGCAGTAGACCTGAGCTCAACAGACCCAAGGGCAGGAGAAAATGGGAAAAGGCGCGTTTCATGGCAAGATCAATCACAATTTTTATCTTGCAGTTTAATATAGGGGCTTTAATTAAATAAAAAACAGATTGTTGCAAAGCAATAACAATTTTCCAGGGCAAACAGGCGGTGTGATTAGCGTGGCTTATGGATGTCTAGATCTATAAAAAAAGAGGGCCGCGACCCTCTTTGTTACTGTAAACAATTAACGCGCCAGTTCGGCATTAATCGCATCGACAATACGTGGGTCATCGGCCTGAATATCTGGGGCAAAACGTGCCACCACTTCGCCTTCTTTATTGATCAGGAATTTCTCGAAGTTCCATAGCACTTCAGGTGGTTCATTTGGGGTCAGACCATAATCCACCAGATCTTTCCACCACGGGCCTTCACCGATTCGCTCAGGAATGGCTTGAGTCAGGCGGGCATATAGCGGATGTTTATCTTCACCCACTACCGAAATTTTGGCAAATAACGGGAAATCTACCTGATAATTCAGCGAACAGAACTGCTGGATTTCTTCATTGCTGCCGGGTTCCTGCGCCAGAAAGTCATTGGCCGGGAAGCCCAGAATTTCCAGACCTTGTTCTTTTTTCTGCTGATAAAGCTTTTGCAGACCTTCATATTGCGGCGTCAGACCGCATTTAGAAGCCACGTTTACAATCAGCAGCACCTTGCCTTGATACTGGTTCAGTGTGGTTTCTTCACCCTGAATGGTCACGACCGGAATGTCATATACAGATGCCATGTGTTTATCCTAAAGTGATTTATTGTCGTTCTCTGTTGTAACGGGCTTTGCCCAATCCCGCAAGACCTATTGCTGCGGCTTTTGGCAGATTTTTGTATAGCGCTGTGTCAATGCGGCATATTTTAAGCAGGTGCGGAATCCCAGCAAAGTGGAGTGATGGAGCAATTTGAACGCAGCACAAGATTTCACCATCGCGAACTGCCCCAAAGCAGTTAAATTGGACTAGAATGAGGGCACAAGGAAAGTTTAAAAATAAAGTGAAAAGGCATTCATTCAGCGCAGGAAGCAGCGTCTGCTTCAGGCCGATCGACTCAACAAGGAACAGAATATGACACAGCAAGAAAAAATGCTGTCTTGGGCCATTCTTTTACCGGTCAGCGCGGTACTGATCTGGTCACTGAATATTGTCGTGACCCGCTATGTGACCGACTTTATCTCGCCGGTGAGCATCAGTTTTTATCGCTGGTTTTTTGCCTTTCTGATTCTAACCCCATTTATTTTGCCGCGGGTGATCCGTGAACGCGCCCTGATTGTGCCGCATCTGAAACAGCTGGCAGTGCTGAGTGCCTTTGGACTGGTGCTGTATCAGGGACTGGCCTATACCGCTGCGCATTACACCACCGCCACCAATATGGGCATTATTAATGCCTTTATTCCGATTTTTACCATTTTTGTGTCGATGCTGATTCTGCGCGATATTCCGAATCGCTACGCCATTATTGGCAGCCTGTTGTCCTTTGCCGGGCTAATCTATGTGATGGGGCAGGGCAATCCTTGGGGCTTGCTGCATGCCGGTGGTCAGTGGGGCGATCTGCTGATGATTATTGCCGTATTTTTCTATGCCTTTTACGGGGTTTTTCTGAAAAAATGGCAGCTGCAGATTCCGTTAATGCTGAGCCTATATGTGCAGATTCTGTTTGCACTGCTGTATCACCTGCCGTTTGTGGCCTGGTTGGGGCTTGATGCTATCAATATGGCGAATGCCGGCAGCGTGATCTACGCCAGTATTTTCCCTTCATTAATTGCGCCTTTGGTGTGGATGATGGCGATTCAGCGTCTGGGACCGAACCGCACCAGTATCTTTATGAACCTGATGCCGGTGTTTACCGCTTTAATTGCCTTTGTCTGGTTAAAAGAGGCCTGGACCATTTATCACAGTATTGGTGGGGCGATTATTCTGTTCGGAATTGTGCTGGCCCAGAAAAAAACTGTGGCGCCAGTGCTGCTAAAAGCCAAATAATTGTCTAAAAAACGAACAAACAAACTTAATTTTTTGCTTGAATGATCTCGTGAATAAAGGCAAATAGACTTTAGTCGAGGAGAGTAGCTTTTAGCTTCTTTAAAAAGCACTTTAAAAAGAGTAAGATAATTTGAACTTTTTTCAAATAATGATTGATTAATCATAGGTTTAAGCTGCTTTTTAAGAGCTAAAATATATTTGTTTTTTTTAAACTGTTCGCCCATAATACGCTCCATCGCAGATCAGCGACTGTTGCTGAAATGCCCAGAGATTTCGATACCCTCTGGATGTGATTGATACACATCCTTTTTTATGCTCAACCATCCCTATATGGTTGAGCTTTTTTTTGCCTGAAATTTCTTTCATTTCTGGCCCGATCTTCAGTCACGAATCACGGCACCGGTTTCAGCATCCAGAATACGGCTAGGTAACTGGCTGAGTCCCAAATCGCCATTTAAATAATTCAGCTGATTGCCAAAATACTGGCTGGCCTCTTGCAGGGAGCGCGCCGGTTCCTGTCCGGCCGGATTGGCACTGGTCGATACAATAAAGCCGCTAAAGGCATGACATAGCGCGACACAGAGCGGATGCGTGGTTACACGTACCGCGACTTTAGGATGCTGGCCTTTAATCCAGCTGGGAATATGCTCACCTGCCGGCAACAACCAGGTGGTAGCACGCTCTGCGGGTGGATTGAGCCAGGAGTCGATCACCTGTTGACGCTGTGGTTCGGCCAGGTTGTGCAGCAAATGTTCTACCTGGGAAATATGACCTGCCAATAAAATCACGCCTTTTTCAATCGGACGCTGTTTCAGTTGCAGAATCTGCATAAAAGCATCTTGGTTATACGGGTCACAGCCGAGACCCCAAACTGCCTCTGTAGGATAGGCCAGCACCTGTCCTTGCTGTAGACAAGTGGCTGCTTCGGCAACAGAGGTTGTAATCATGTGGTACACCTTTCGAGGTTATGCGGGGTGTACTATTGTGAACCTTATTGCGATGGACGACAACGCAGATATAGCCCCGATTGCTGCATTGCCATCCCGAGCAGCTCCAGTTCCATTAACTGAGCGGTTAAATGGGCGGTTTCCTGTTGCAGTTCGCTGGCCAGCTGGTCCATGTTTTTACCGACCCAGTCCAGCTGGCTGTATAGGGCCAACAGATGTTCGGGTAAGGTCGGGTGGGCAGCTGCAGATGCTGTAGCGGATAAGGTCGCCTGCTGCTGGCTCAGCCATTGGGTTGGCAAGGCCAGATCTTCAATGACCTGTTCCGGATGATCAACCAGAATCGCGCCTTCCCGAATCAGTTGATGGCAGCCCTGATGAAATTCACTGTAAATATGTCCCGGAATGGCAAACACGGTTTTACCTTGCTCGGCCGCCAGTTTGGCGGTAATCAGCGAGCCGCTGTCCAGCGTGGCTTCGGCTACAATCACTCCCAGGCTAAGTCCACTGACAATGCGGTTACGCCGTGGAAAATGCTGCTGTAGCGGTTTGGTCTGTGGCAGGAACTCACTGATAATAGTGCCATGCCGTTGCAGAATCTGGTCACGCAGACCCTGGTGTGTGGCCGGGTAGGTGAGGTCGAGACCAGTACCCATCACGGCAATGGTACGTTGATGTTTCAAGCCACCCTGATGGGCTGCTTCATCAATGCCTTGCGCCAGGCCACTGTTAATAAAAAAGCCTTTTTCACTTAAATAATAGGCAAAGTCATAAGCCACCTGCCGGCCATGCGGACTGGCTTTGCGACTGCCGACAATTGCCACTTGCGGCTGAAGTAAAGGTTGTGCCTGTCCTTGGCCAAATAAAATTGGTGGCTTGTCGGTATAGGGCAGCAGTTGGGTGGGGTAACCGACATCTTCGGGAATAAGAATAAAATCGGTATGTTGCTGGACGCGCTGCAGCAAGTGCTGGAAGTCGGCTTGTGCCTGTGCTTGATGAAAATCCCGTGCGCGTTGCAGATGGTTCTGATGCAGTCCCAGTTCTGCCCAGCGCTGCAGGTTGCCGGCTTCGGTGGCCGCAGCGGCCGAACCGAAGTGCCGGATTAATTTATAAAAGCTGGGGAGTGAATGCTGAACCAGATACCACAGGCGAATCGTTGCGAGATGACCGGGTGATATCGTATTCAGCATGGCTCATCCCTCAGCCTTAATCTTCCATAATCGGTGGCTGAATACCGGCCCCGACTTTAATTGGTAGTTCGCTGTCCAGAATATAGGCATAGCTGAGCTGGTCAAAGGTTTTAAAGACCATGGCATAGCCAATCCGCTCGCCTGGCAGCTGCACCCGTTCACGGGTTTTCGGATCGGTGACCACTTCGCCTTTTTGAGTTACAGCAAATACATGACCGGATTGCACGCCGTGCACCTGACCACGGTCAATGGTGACCACACTGTGTTTAGCCGCGGTCCCAATTGAACCCATCACACGTACCACCTGGCCATCTGCTGCAATGTGTTCGGCATTGGTCGGGTAGAACAGGGTTGGTAACATCGGGTCATATTCTGGCAGCACACGATCGCCACGACGCACTTCGGCATTGTAGGTATCGGTCAGTTCCAGGGTGGTAATATCATTTTCACCGCGTACTGCAATACCGGATGCAACCTGAGTCAGCTCCAGACCGGCATTGTATTTTTTACCGTTGGCATCGGTGAAGATATACGGTTCGCCTTCACGATACACAGCATAACGCTGGCCAACTTGCAGACCCTGACCGCGGGCATAGACATTCTGGCCTTTGGCCGCCAGGACACGCTGATCCGCCGTGCCTAAAATATAAGGCGTCTGTTGCAAAGATTCAGGGGCAATAATGCTGGTACGTTCCAGCCAGTGCTGGATGTACTCCAGTGGAATCACCGGAATGGTATTGTTGAGTGACTCGACCCGGATTTGCGGCTGCAGGCTGGTGGTGTTACCGGTATAACGACGGATAATACCTTCACAGCCATCACCTTCATCTTTACCAATGATCGGGCGGCCATCATAGGTACACATCAGCAGGCGATCTCCCGGGAAAATCCAGTGCGGATTTTTCACGTGCTTGTTGCTGGCCCAGATTTCACGCCAGCGCAGCGGGTTTTGCAGAAACTTCTTGGAAATATCCCACAGCGTATCACCTTTTTTCACCACATACACATTAGGTGCATTGGCCTGTAAGGTCGGTGGGTTGATATTGCGTGCCGGTGCGGCCTGTACAGTACTGACTGCGCCCACCCCAAAACTGAAACAGACAGCAAGTGCCAGCGCCTGCTGTTTTAACCCCAAGGCACGAAAAGAAGATGTGCCCTTCAAAACCTTTTTCATTATCATAATTCCTAAAATTATGTATGTAGTTGCGTTATAATAACGATCTTACATACATTTTTTCGATGAAGCATTCCTTCATTCGGTTATTTGACCAATGGCAAAGCTGAGGACGTAATATGGCCTTATTACCTATTTTAAGTTTCCCCGATCCCCGTCTTCGTACCATTGCACAACCCGTCGAAGAAGTTACTGATGAAATTCGTCAGCTCGCCGCAGATATGTTTGAAACCATGTATGAAGCGCCCGGCATCGGGCTGGCTGCAACGCAGGTTGACCGTCATATTCAGCTGATTGTTATGGATCTGTCTGAAAACAAAGACCAACCAATGGTATTCATTAACCCCAAAATTACCCCATTGACTGAAGAAACCCAGCCTTATGAAGAAGGCTGCTTGTCAGTGCCTCAAATATACGACAAAGTTGAGCGTCCGTCACGTGTAAAAATTGAGGCAATTAACCTTGAAGGTCAAGCATTTGAGTTAGAAGCGGACGGACTTCTCGCTGTCTGTATCCAACATGAAATGGATCACTTAAATGGTAAGCTTTTTGTCGATTATCTGTCGCCATTAAAGCGCCAGCGTGCCCGTGAAAAAGTCGAAAAAGTGGTGCGTCAGCGTCAGAAAGTGGCGGTTAAACGCTAAACAGCCCTGCGACCAAAAGATCAGGACAAAACAGCCCAATTTCGATTGGGCTTTGTTATACTTGGGCCAGTCAAAAGCAGGAATATATGTTTGTTGATTCGTAGTGGTTTACTGCTCTCACTGATGGCAGTATTTTTACAGATTGCTGTTTTTTTACAGCCTTTGCTGCCGAAAGCCTATCAGGTGGCACCGGTCTGTGAAACCATTACGCGTGCGCTTTTATTGCCGGTTGATCATACAGCGCATGGACATGCCCATTCCGAACATCTGTACAGTCAGCATCAACCAGTCATTTCAGATGACGGGCATAATCATCATGATGCCAATCATCAATGCCAGTACTGTACCGTGTACGGCAATCTCGTTTTACCGCCAGAACTCAGTGTGAAAGAAGTGCTTGATCGTATTCAAGTGCGTTTTATCGCTTTTGAAAAAGCTTTCCAGCATGTCTGGTTTGCACTGCAACGACTATTTCTTATTCCTCAGGGTAGGGCACCGCCACTGTTTGCATAAAACCGCGTTTGTTTTGCTTGGGTCTTGAATGACTTAAGCCGTGTTTTATATGTATTCCAGTGAGAAATGAAAAATGGCTCAGCCAAAATTCTTTTTACAGCCTCTTGCGGCTGCGATTTGTGTTGCTTGTTATTCACCAGTTGTGTTTGCAGAAATCCCAACACCCGTCCAAAGTCTGGCACCTATTGTGATGACTGCGCATCAGGGCAATGATGCCAACGGCCTGATTGTCCGTGCCGATCCGAAACAGCCAATTCAACCGATTCCAGCCACCGATGGCGCAGATTATCTGCAAAGTATTGTCGGTTTTAGCGCGGTCAACAGTGGCGCTGGTACCAATGGCGATGTGACTTTCCGTGGCATGTTTGGTTCGCGGATTAAAATTCTGACCGATGGCACAGAAAACCTGGGTGCCTGTCCGAGTCGTATGGATTCACCGACCTCCTATATTTCACCAGAAAGTTATGACCAGATTTCGGTAATTAAAGGCCCACAAACCGTGCAATATGCCAATACCGGTTCAGCTGCCACCGTGATTTTTGAGCGCCGTCCGGAACAGTTTGATGAAGATCAGCACTATCGTGGTCAACTGAGTGTGCTGGCCGGTTCATTTGGCCGTCTGGATCATAATATTGAGGTTGCAGCAGGCGACGAGCAGAAATATATTCGCCTAAATAGCAACCGTTCGGTATCGAATAGCTATCAGGATGGTGAGGGCAATACCGTGCCATCGGACTGGGAACGTTGGAATGCTGATGTAGCACTGGGCTGGACCCCGGATGCAGATACCTGGGTCGAACTGACTGGGGGGAAAGCCGATGGTGAAGCGGTATATGCTGGCCGGATGATGGATGGTTCCAAATTTGCCCGTGAAAGTCTGGGTTTACGGGTTGAAAAACAGAACGTCACTGATGTGATCAAGAAAATTGAAGCGCAGGTTAACTATAACTTTAATGATCATGTGATGGATAACTATAGTTTGCGTCCTGAACCTATGATGGAAATGGCCACCAACGTGGCGCGTAAAACCTTAAACGCACGTCTGGCAGTGACACATGAGTGGGATCAGCTAGATTTTATTACGGGTATTGATACTCAAAATAATGAGCACACAATCCGTAAGACCGATACAGAAAATAATATTGCCTATCATGCCTTACCACGTATCAAAGATATGAAGTTTCAGTCTGTTGGCGCTTTTGGTGAGTTGGGTTATCAGCTGAGTGAGCAGAATCGTTTGGTGGGCGGTATTCGTGTCGATCAGGTTGAAGTAGACGCCGTGCAAACCGCACAGCAACGTCAGGAAACCTTACCGAGTGCTTTTATCCGTTTGGAAAATCAGCATCCTCATCATGATGCTAAAACCTATATTGGGCTTGGTTATGTAGAACGGATGCCAGATTATTGGGAACTGTTTAGTCCCGTTTCAGGAAATGGCAATACCAATACCTTTAAAAACATTGATACTGAAAAAACTTTGCAGCTAGATTTTGGTTATCAGCATGAGCATGGTGCATTTAGCTCCTGGGTGTCTGCATATGCAGGGTTGATTCAGGATTTTGTACTGACCGATTATCTGCCAACAGGCCGTATGGGTATGCTGGAAGCACATACCCAGAATGTCGATGCCACGATTGCGGGTGCAGAAGCGGGGCTGGCATATCAATTTAGCGATGCGATTCAGGCAGATGTTAGCGCAATGTATGCCTGGGGTGAAAACACCACTGACAATACGCCGTTACCACAGATTGCACCGCTTGAAGGTCGTGTAAACTTACGTTATATCCAGGATCGTTATACCTTGGGTGCCTATTGGCGAATCGTAGATGGTCAAAACCGGATTAGCCAGAACCAGGGCAATATTGTGGGCTATGACTTGAAAGAAAGCGCAGGTTTCGGCACCTTGTCCTTAAACGGCACATACCATCTTTCCGATGGGGTTGATCTTTCTGTGGGAATCGACAACGTTCTAGATAAGACGTATACCGAGCATCTCAATAAAATGGGGAATGCAGGTATTGGTTTAGCCGCCAACGAGCAATTCAATAATGTGGGCCGTAATTATTGGGCACGAATGAGCTTTAAATTCTAATTAGCTCGAAATGCAGACAAAAAGCAGGGCGAAAGTCCTGCTTTTTATTTTTAAAATTTTATTTATTTCAATAGCTTAATATAAATTGATATTTCCAAATAAAATAACGAATATTTTTCTTAAAATATTTTTTATAAATAAAACAATTATTTATAAATTTTTTGGATTATAAAATAAACACACGTTTCAGAAGTTTTAAAAAAGGTATTGCAACCCCTCTGAAATCCTGTAGAATGCACATCCATCGGCGGTGGTTTTGATAAAAACTTGTTGATAAACAAGGATTTAGCTAAAATGGTTGAGTTCTGGTTTAGGTGGTAAGTTTAGAAATAAAATCAACATTGCATGTTGACTTTCTAAAAATAGAGAGTAATATAGCCGACCTAGCTTGATGCTGACGAAGCATCGAGAAGATCATTAAGAGATTATGAAGAACAACTTGTGTGGATTTTTACTGGTTGATTAATCGAATATATTTTCATTAATTGATTGGTTTAAATTACTCGAAGTTTATTTGAGCGAAATTTAAGTCAGAAAATTGATGAGCCAGATTTGGTCACTTCGAATAAAGTGACAAAATGATTTTAACTGAAGAGTTTGATCATGGCTCAGATTGAACGCTGGCGGCAGGCTTAACACATGCAAGTCGAGCGGGGATAGGGTGCTTGCACCTGATTCCTAGCGGCGGACGGGTGAGTAAAGCTTAGGAATCTGCCTATTAGTGGGGGACAACATTCCGAAAGGGATGCTAATACCGCATACGCCCTACGGGGGAAAGCAGGGGATCTTCGGACCTTGCGCTAATAGATGAGCCTAAGTCGGATTAGCTAGTTGGTGGGGTAAAGGCCTACCAAGGCGACGATCTGTAGCGGGTCTGAGAGGATGATCCGCCACACTGGGACTGAGACACGGCCCAGACTCCTACGGGAGGCAGCAGTGGGGAATATTGGACAATGGGGGGAACCCTGATCCAGCCATGCCGCGTGTGTGAAGAAGGCCTTTTGGTTGTAAAGCACTTTAAGCGAGGAGGAGGCGCTCTAGGATAATACCCTAGATGCGTGGACGTTACTCGCAGAATAAGCACCGGCTAACTCTGTGCCAGCAGCCGCGGTAATACAGAGGGTGCGAGCGTTAATCGGATTTACTGGGCGTAAAGCGCGCGTAGGTGGCTAATTAAGTCAAATGTGAAATCCCCGAGCTTAACTTGGGAATTGCATTCGATACTGGTTAGCTAGAGTATGGGAGAGGATGGTAGAATTCCAGGTGTAGCGGTGAAATGCGTAGAGATCTGGAGGAATACCGATGGCGAAGGCAGCCATCTGGCCTAATACTGACACTGAGGTGCGAAAGCATGGGGAGCAAACAGGATTAGATACCCTGGTAGTCCATGCCGTAAACGATGTCTACTAGCCGTTGGGGCCTTTGAGGCTTTAGTGGCGCAGCTAACGCGATAAGTAGACCGCCTGGGGAGTACGGTCGCAAGACTAAAACTCAAATGAATTGACGGGGGCCCGCACAAGCGGTGGAGCATGTGGTTTAATTCGATGCAACGCGAAGAACCTTACCTGGCCTTGACATACAGAGAACTTTCCAGAGATGGATTGGTGCCTTCGGGAACTCTGATACAGGTGCTGCATGGCTGTCGTCAGCTCGTGTCGTGAGATGTTGGGTTAAGTCCCGCAACGAGCGCAACCCTTTTCCTTACTTGCCAGCATTTCGGATGGGAACTTTAAGGATACTGCCAGTGACAAACTGGAGGAAGGCGGGGACGACGTCAAGTCATCATGGCCCTTACGGCCAGGGCTACACACGTGCTACAATGGTCGGTACAAAGGGTTGCTACACAGCGATGTGATGCTAATCTCAAAAAGCCGATCGTAGTCCGGATTGGAGTCTGCAACTCGACTCCATGAAGTCGGAATCGCTAGTAATCGCGGATCAGAATGCCGCGGTGAATACGTTCCCGGGCCTTGTACACACCGCCCGTCACACCATGGGAGTTTGTTGCACCAGAAGTAGGTAGTCTAACCTTAGGGAGGACGCTTACCACGGTGTGGCCGATGACTGGGGTGAAGTCGTAACAAGGTAGCCGTAGGGGAACCTGCGGCTGGATCACCTCCTTAACGAAAGATTGACGATTAGTAAGAATCCACAACAAGTTGTTCTTCATGACGATGTATCTGAGGGTCTGTAGCTCAGTTGGTTAGAGCACACGCTTGATAAGCGTGGGGTCACAAGTTCAAGTCTTGTCAGACCCACCACTAACGACAAGCAAGCAATTGCAGAGCGAATAGAAATCAGAACATTGACTTATTGATAAGCTGGGGACTTAGCTTAGTTGGTAGAGCGCCTGCTTTGCACGCAGGAGGTCAGGAGTTCGACTCTCCTAGTCTCCACCAAATTTCAAGATCAGAAAAACAACGTTTTTCCTTGGAATTTAAGCAAAAAGCTATGCTTTGCGCAGGCTTTAATCGAACGAAGTCTTAGATTATAGAAATTAATAAGAAGTTAGCGTAATATGCGCGTCTTGTTAACTTCTGTGATTTATCACAGTTGACTGCAGTCCGACGAGGATGCAGTAAATCATTAACAGATTGGCAAAATTGAGTCTGAAATAAATTGTTCACTCAATCAATATACGTTAACGCGTTGTTATGACGGGTTGATGAACGTAGATTGAATTGAGAACTAGCAAATTAACTGAATCAAGCGTTTTGGTATATGAATTTAGATTGAAGCTGTACGGTGCTTAAGTGCACGGGACTTCGAACTGTAGATTAAATAGATAATTGATTATTTATTTAATTGTCTTAATCCTACTTGTAGGGATTAACGACTGTTTGGGGTTGTATAGTCAAGTAATTAAGTGCATGTGGTGGATGCCTTGGCAGTCAGAGGCGAAGAAAGACGTGATAGCCTGCGAAAAGCTCCGGGGAGGCGGCAAATATCCTTTGATCCGGAGATGTCTGAATGGGGAAACCCACTTACCATAAGGTAGGTATCAATACATGAATACATAGTGTATTGAGGCGAACGAGGGGAAGTGAAACATCTCAGTACCCTTAGGAAAAGAAATCAATTGAGATTCCCTCAGTAGCGGCGAGCGAAAGGGGAACAGCCCATTAAGTTATGTGTGTTTTAGTGGAATGCTCTGGGAAGTGCAACCATAGTGGGTGATAGTCCTGTACACGAAAGGGCACACATAATGATGACGAGTAGGGCGAGGCACGTGAAACCTTGTCTGAATATGGGGGGACCATCCTCCAAGGCTAAATACTCCTGACTGACCGATAGTGAACCAGTACCGTGAGGGAAAGGCGAAAAGAACCCCTGTGAGGGGAGTGAAATAGATCCTGAAACCGCATGCATACAAGCAGTGGGAGCATCTTTGTGATGTGACTGCGTACCTTTTGTATAATGGGTCAGCGACTTACATTCAGTAGCAAGGTTAACCGCATAGGGGAGCCGTAGGGAAACCGAGTCTTAATAGGGCGTATAGTTGCTGGGTGTAGACCCGAAACCAGGCGATCTATCCATGAGCAGGTTGAAGGTTGGGTAACACTAACTGGAGGACCGAACCCACTGTCGTTGAAAAGCCAGGGGATGACTTGTGGATAGGGGTGAAAGGCTAATCAAGCCTGGTGATAGCTGGTTCTCCCCGAAAGCTATTTAGGTAGCGCCTCGGACGAATACCATTGGGGGTAGAGCACTGTTTCGGCTAGGGGGTCATCCCGACTTACCAAACCGATGCAAACTCCGAATACCGATGAGTACTATCCGGGAGACAGACTGCGGGTGCTAACGTCCGTAGTCAAGAGGAAAACAATCCAGACCGCCAGCTAAGGCCCCAAAATCATAGTTAAGTGGGAAACGATGTGGGAAGGCATAGACAGCTAGGAGGTTGGCTTAGAAGCAGCCACCCTTTAAAGAAAGCGTAATAGCTCACTAGTCGAGTCGGCCTGCGCGGAAGATGTAACGGGGCTAAAACTATGTGCCGAAGCTGCGGATGTATACATTGTATACGTGGTAGGGGAGCGTTCTGTAAGCCGATGAAGGTGGATTGAGAAGTCTGCTGGAGGTATCAGAAGTGCGAATGCTGACGTGAGTAACGACAAAACGGGTGAAAAACCCGTTCGCTGAAAGACCAAGGGTTCCAGTCCAACGTTAATCGGGGCTGGGTGAGTCGACCCCTAAGGCGAGGCCGAGAGGCGTAGTCGATGGGAAATTGGTTAATATTCCAATACTTCAGTGTAATGCGATGAGAGGACGGAGAAGGTTAAGTCAGCCTGGCGTTGGTTGTCCAGGTGGAAGGCTGTAGGCATGCATCTTAGGCAAATCCGGGGTGCTCTATGCTGAGAGCTGATAGCAAGCTAGTTTACTAGCGAAGTGGCTGATACCATGCTTCCAGGAAAAGTCTCTAAGCTTCAGTTACACTGGAATCGTACCCGAAACCGACACAGGTGGTCAGGTCGAGTAGACCAAAGCGCTTGAGAGAACTCTGCTGAAGGAACTAGGCAAAATGGTACCGTAACTTCGGGAGAAGGTACGCTGTTGACGGTGATGGGACTTGCTCCCTGAGCGGTTGACAGCCTCAGAAACCAGGCCGCTGCAACTGTTTATTAAAAACATAGCACTCTGCAAACACGAAAGTGGACGTATAGGGTGTGATGCCTGCCCGGTGCTGGAAGGTTAATTGATGGGGTTAGCGTAAGCGAAGCTCTTGATCGAAGCCCCAGTAAACGGCGGCCGTAACTATAACGGTCCTAAGGTAGCGAAATTCCTTGTCGGGTAAGTTCCGACCTGCACGAATGGCATAATGATGGCGGCGCTGTCTCCAGCAGAGGCTCAGTGAAATCGAAATCGCTGTGAAGATGCAGTGTACCCGCGGCTAGACGGAAAGACCCCGTGAACCTTTACTGCAGCTTGACATTGAACTTTGACCTTACTTGTGTAGGATAGGTGGGAGGCTTTGAAGTTGGAACGCCAGTTCCAATGGAGCCGTCCTTGAAATACCACCCTGGTAATGTTGAGGTTCTAACTCTGTCCCGTGATCCGGGACGAGGACCATGTCTGGTGGGTAGTTTGACTGGGGCGGTCTCCTCCTAAAGAGTAACGGAGGAGTACGAAGGTGCGCTCAGCGTGGTCGGAAATCACGCGTAGAGTATAAAGGCAAAAGCGCGCTTAACTGCGAGACCCACAAGTCGAGCAGGTACGAAAGTAGGTCTTAGTGATCCGGTGGTTCTGTATGGAAGGGCCATCGCTCAACGGATAAAAGGTACTCTGGGGATAACAGGCTGATACCGCCCAAGAGTTCATATCGACGGCGGTGTTTGGCACCTCGATGTCGGCTCATCTCATCCTGGGGCTGAAGCAGGTCCCAAGGGTATGGCTGTTCGCCATTTAAAGAGGTACGCGAGCTGGGTTTAGAACGTCGTGAGACAGTTCGGTCCCTATCTACCGTGGGCGCTGGAAATTTGAGAGGATCTGCTCCTAGTACGAGAGGACCAGAGTGGACGAACCTCTGGTGTACCGGTTGTGACGCCAGTCGCATCGCCGGGTAGCTATGTTCGGAAGGGATAACCGCTGAAAGCATCTAAGCGGGAAGCCTACCTCAAGATAAGATTTCCCTAGGACTTCATGTCCTCTAAAGAGCCGTTCGAGACTAGGACGTTGATAGGTTGGGTGTGGAAGCATAGCGATATGTGAAGCTGACCAATACTAATTGCTCGTGAGGCTTGACTATACAACACCCAAACAGTTGTTGTATCAAGCTGAATTCTAAACTAATCCTTGATTTAGTTAATGCGACACAATAAAATTCAGACCCAATGGCCAATCCGTTAATAACTCATTTGGAACAAAGTAAGGCATTACATGCAAAAGCATCAAGCTTAAGCAAAGTAACTAAGACCCGAACAAGTCCATAACAGTTGTGCTGGCGACAATAGCAAGAGTGAACCACCTGATCCCTTCCCGAACTCAGAAGTGAAACCTCTTAGCGCTGATGGTAGTGTGGGGTTACCCATGTGAGAGTAAGTCATCGCCAGCTCATTATTCAAAATCCCCCGAGCTTAAACAGCAGGGGGATTTTTTTATGCAGAAAATTTGTGTGCTTAAGAAAGTAGAATTTATCGAGGGTTCTTCTCTCCGTTTAAACCAGCTTTTAATCGGTTGAAATTGAAGCCCCCAATTTAACCGGAACCGGCGTATACTCATAACATAATTGGAGTGTATATGTCAGATTCCCAAAGCCAGACTCAGCAAATTGAGCACGATTCTCCTCAGTTTAAGGCCATTCTTCTCTCTTTGTTTTTGGCCGGTTTTGCCTCCTTTTCTGCCTTGTACTGTGTTCAACCGATGATGCCGATTCTGGCCCAGTTCTTTCAGGTCAGTCCGACCCAAAGTAGTTTTCCCTTATCTTTTTCGACCTTTGCTTTGGCCGCCGCTCTATTATTTACCGGCCTGATTTCAGATCGGGTCGGGCGTAAACCGATTATGGTCGTGGCATTGTTCTCTGCGGCCTTACTGTTAATAGCCAGTGCCTTATTGCCACAGTGGTCATTTTTTCTCAGCACCCGTGTCCTGATTGGCATGGCAGTCAGTGGGGTGGCCGCGGTGGCAATGACCTATATTGGCGAAGAAATTGCGGCCAAAGATGTTGGCTTTGCCATGGGCTTATATATTTCAGGCACCGCAATTGGCGGCATGAGTGGCCGTTTAATTGCCGGAGTCCTGGTGGATTTTATTTCCTGGCAATATGCAACTTTAATCATTGGTGTGATTAACCTGGCGATTGCGATTCTGTTTTACTGGCTGTTGCCCAATTCCCGGAATTTCCAGTCCTATCCAATTCAATTGTCGCGTTTTAAACAGGCCTTTGCCAAAAATCTGGCCGATCCAAAATTAAGAATTCTGTTTCTTCAGGGCTTTATTCTAATGGGATGCTTTGTCTCGGTATTTAACTACATGAGCTATCATCTGCTGGATGCGCCTTTTGCTTTGCCACAAACCTGGATCGGGCTGATTTCTGTGGCCTATCTGGCTGGAATTTACAGTTCACCACGGGCAGCACAGTGGGGACAAAAGTTTGGCCGGGAAAAAGTGTTACCGTTGATGCTGCTGGTGATGTGGGCCAGTCTGGCGCTAATGTTACTGAATCAGCTGGCGGTCGTGTTAGTCGGGCTGCTGATTTTTACCTTTGCTTTTTTTGCAGCACATTCTCTTTGTAGCAGCTGGGTGACGGTGCAATCATTACAGTATCGGGCGGTGGGTTCATCTTTATATCTGTTCTGCTATTACTTGGGCTCGAGCGTGCTCGGCAGTGGTAGCGGTCTGATCTGGGAGCGCTGGGACTGGCCTGGCTTATTGATCTTTATCGCAAGTCTGCTGTTGTTGGGCCTGATATTGACCCTATATCTGAAAAAATTAAGCAGCACTGCACCCACGGCACAGATTAAAAATTAAAAACTTGATTTTGTATAAATTATAATCAAGCAAGCCACTTGGAATTCATGCTAAAATACTCGGCTTTCATCTTTCGATCTTTTCTGATCTTCCATCTGCCAGCCGAGAATTGCTAGCCATGTCTACTGCTTATACCGCTCAAACCGCGCCGAAAGCGTTGTTTGATTACGACAAATATTGGGCGTCATGTTTTGAACCCGCGCCATTTTTGCCGATGTCACGCGAGGAAATGGACCAACTCGGCTGGGATAGCTGTGACTTTATTCTGGTCTGCGGCGATGCCTATATTGATCATCCATCTTTTGTATCCGGTATTATTGGCCGTGTGCTGGAAGCGCAAGGTTTCCGGGTCGGAATTATCGCGCAGCCTGACTGGACCAATGTCGAGGCCTTTCGTGCCTTAGGTAAACCGAATATTGCCTGGGGCGTCACCGCCGGCAATATGGACTCGATGATCAACCGTTATACCGCGGACCGCAAAATCCGCTCGGATGATGCCTATTCACCAGACAATGTCCCGAACAAACGTCCAGACCGTGCTGCAACCGTGTATTGCCAGCGCTGTCGTGAAGCCTTCCCGGATGTGCCGGTGTTGCTTGGCGGGATCGAAGGTTCACTGCGTCGTATTGCGCATTATGATTACTGGTCAGATAAAGTCCGTCGTTCAATTCTGATGGATTCAAAAGCCGATTTATTGATGTACGGTAATGGCGAGCGTTCCATTATTGAAGTGATGCACCGTCTGGCCAAAGGCGAAAAAATTACCGATATCACCGATGTGCGCGGTACTGCCTTTATCATCAATAAACATAACCGTGCGGCCAAAGCCAAGTTTGTCGAAATCGCCTCCAATGATGTCGATACCATTGGCCGTGTCGATCCGATCATCAACCCCTATGTGATGACCGAAGATATTGATGGCTGTGAAGTTGAAAAAGAAAAGGGTAACAGCTTAAGCCAGTACCAGAATTTCCAAAAAGAAATGGTGGCCAATCCGATTGTCCGTGAAGGCGACAACCTGGATGCCGATACGCAGATTGTTCAGCTGCAACCGGCCTCAAAAGCCATTAAGCATAAACTGCCACCACGTGAACTGGCGGTTATTCGTTTGCCATCTTTTGAAGACGTGGCTAATGATCCGGTGCTATATGCACATGCCAACCGTATTCTGCATTTGGAAACTAACCCGGGCAACGCACGTGCTTTGGTGCAAAAACACGGCGAGCGTGATGTCTGGATTAATCCACCACCAATTCCATTGACCACTGAAGAAATGGATTATGTGTTTGACCTGCCATATGCACGTCTGCCACATCCAGCTTATGGCGATGCACGTTTCCCGGCGTTCGACATGATCAAGTTCTCGGTGAACATCATGCGTGGCTGTTTTGGGGGCTGTACGTTCTGTTCGATTACCGAACATGAAGGCCGCATCATCCAGAACCGTTCGGAAGAGTCGATTCTACGTGAAGTGGAAAAAATCCGTGATACCGCACCGGGCTTTACCGGGATTATCTCGGACTTAGGTGGTCCAACCGCTAACATGTACCGCTTGCACTGTAAAGATCCGGAAATTGAAGAGAACTGCCGTAAGCCGTCCTGTGTATTCCCAGGCGTGTGTCAGAACCTGCATACCGATCATGCACCACTGACCCAGCTATACCGTAAAGCACGTGCGATTAAAGGCATTAAAAAGATTTTGATTGGTTCCGGTCTGCGTTATGACCTGGCGGTATTGAATCCGGAATATGTGCGTGAACTGGTGACCCACCACGTCGGGGGTTATCTGAAGATTGCACCAGAACATACCGAAAAAGGTCCGTTATCGAAGATGATGAAGCCCGGTATTGGTACCTATGACCGCTTCAAGCAAATGTTTGATCGTTTCAGCAAGGAAGCCGGCAAGGAACAGTATCTGATTCCGTATTTCATCGCGGCGCATCCGGGCACCACCGACTACGACATGATGAACCTGGCGATCTGGCTGAAAAAGAATGGTTTCCGTGCCGATCAGGTACAGACCTTCTATCCATCGCCAATGGCCACCGCCACCACCATGTATTACACCGGTAAAAACCCGCTGGCCAAAGTGGCGCGTTATACCGAAGATGTTGATATTGTGAAGGGTGAGAAACGTCGTCGTCTGCACAAAGCCTTCTTGCGTTACCATGATCCAAACAACTGGCCATTGTTACGTGAGGCTTTAAAAGAGATGGGCCGTGCCGATTTGATTGGCAATTCCAAGCAGCATCTGATTCCGACCTATCAGCCGCAAGGCACGGAAGGACAGTATCAGTCGGCGCGTAAGAAAAACTCGACCCAGGCCGGAGATTCACAGAAACGTACCGGTCAGCATGGCAACCGTGGCCAAGGGCAAAATCAGGGTCAGTCGAATCGTCCGAAAAAAGGCCAGATGTTGACCCAGCATACCGGTTTGCCTCCACGTGAAACCGGCGAAAAACGTCCATTTGGCGGTGCAAAGGCCAAAGGTAAGTCTAAGCCAAAATCTCGTGCTTAAATCAGGAAAGGACGCCAAGTGCGTCCTTTTTCTGGTTCACATTTTGTCGGATTTGTCAGACAATCGGTTTGAAAAGAATTGTGAAGCTCATAAAAGTTGGTATACATTAGCTTGAGGAAAAACAAGGAGATGGTTTTTCCTGGAAACTTGCTCTGCAACAGACTGTCAGTGTTTATGCATCTTTCGTCAGCATTGCTTTAAGTTTCTTAAATTTAACCTATTTATAATAAGCAAAACGTTATACTTGTATTTGAAAAATAATCGGTGAGATACCGAATAAATTATAAGAATAGAGTATTAAAGGATTAACCTCATGACTGTTTATATTATTCTCGCAAGTCTTATTCTGGCAGGGTTGCTCATCATGGCGGCCAGGCATGCCATTCAGGCCAAACGCCAGACCGACAGTACCCTGAAACGCCGCGCTATTTTCAGTTTGAATGAGCAGCTGACCTATACCCGGCTGAAAGAAATTTTACCGACCCATACCGTGCTGACCCATGTGTCTTTTGATGCGCTACTGACCACCAAACTGCCGCGTACCCGCAATAAATACCGCAATATGGTGGCGGACTTTGTGGTGCTGGATGATGCTTATCAGGTACTGGCCGTGATTACCCTGGATGATACCCTGACCTTAAAACGTCAGCATATTCAGTATCAGAATGAATTGCTGCGGATGGCCGGTTATACCGTAATCAGCTTTGATCAGGTGCCGGAATATCAGCAGTTGCGTGAAGAATTTGGGTTACTGGAGGGCGCTGAAAATCTGGAGGCGCTTGATCTGCCAAAAAAGAAATTGGCGTTCTATCCGGCCTCAGCGCGCAGAATGGGCGCGTTGGGTTGAAAAAAAGCATCTAAACAGATGCTTTTTATCTCAAATTTTTATGGTTTAACCGCGACCACAGTCATTTCAACCAGGACTTCGGGCTGATACAGCTTGGCTTCCACACAGGTACGGGGCAGCGCTTCAATATCGGCGACCCAGGCATCCCAGATTTCATTCATGGCTGCATAGTCTTGCTCGATATCTTTTAAGAAAATCATGACTGACATGATATGACTTTTATCGGTGCCGGCTTCAGCCAGTAAACGGTCAATTATCTCAAGGGTCTGGCGGGTCTGACCGCGAATATCCAGGCTGGTGTCTTCTGCCAGCTGGCCGGCCAAATGCACCAGATGGCCTGAAATGGCAATTTCTGAATAGCGCTGTGCGACATGTAAACGTTGTACGGTCATAACAAAATCCTGTAGATGGGCAAGCAGCACCTCGGCTGCTCTGGCAATGTGACTATATTGCCATGAAGCGCCAGTACAGAACACCAGCGCTGCCGGAGTTGGTACAGAAATCCATCAATCTTGTGGCGATTTTGATTTGAAAAATGGGAATTTTAGGACGCAAAAAGCCGGTGATCTGAAGGGAATAGATCGGGATAATGCGATAGAAAATCAGATAAAAAGAAGCAGGTTACAGCAAGGCGGGAGACGATACAGCCATCCATGGGAACGTCAGAGTTGTCCTGTAATATTCGGATAGATCATCACGCCAATCACAGGACAGCATGCTGAAAGTAAAGGTGATTTTCAGCATCTCAGCACATACATGGATAAATGTATTGCGCAGATAGATTACTCTAATTTTGCCCATTGTGAAGCGCATTTTGTATCATTTTTATTCTTTTGATCAATTCCTGCACAATTTTAAGCCTAAAGTAGGCTGAGCTGTGGCTGCTGGGCTGGTGAGGACAGTTGATAAACTCCCACGCCAATTAACCGGAACTTTTCTTGGGGCGAAATATGCATTTCCTCAATTAATAGCTGTAACGCCTGTGCCAGCTGCTGCGGATGAGTAAAAATATGCTGAAAGCTTTTGCTGTGCTGTAACACCTGAAAGTTTTTCAGTTTCAGTTTGACTGACACGCCGCGGGCACAGAGCTGCTTTTTTTCCAGACTGGCCCAGACCTGTTGCAGCAGCTGTGGCCAGTAGGGCGTGCATTGGCTGAGGACATAATCATCATCAAAGGTGATTTCTTTGGAAATCTGCTGGCGTTTGCGTTCGGCCTGAACGGGGCGCTCATCAATGCCTTGTGCATATAAAAACAGACGTTTGCCATATTTGCCAAAACGTTGAATCAGCAGGCCTTCTTCGACCTGTTGCAGATCGCCCAAGGTTTCCAGACCCAAGGCCTTCAGCTTTTCCTGCATGACCTTGCCCACGCCCGGAATTTTCTTTAAGGGTAAATCCTGAATAAAGGCCTGCACCTGCGAGGGTTTGATTACGTAGAGGCCATTTGGTTTATGCCAGTCCGAGGCAATTTTGGCCAGAAATTTATTGGGTGCCACGCCGGCAGATGCAGTCAGGCCAGTGGTCTGAAAGATATCTTCGCGGATGCGCATTGCCACTTCTGTGGCACTGGGGAGCTGCTGCAGGTTTTCGCTAACATCCAGATAGGCTTCATCGAGCGACAGCGGTTCAATGATTGCAGTATATTTTTGAAAAATTTGATGGATTTGTGCCGACACTTCCCGGTACTTCTGGAAATTCGGTTCCAGTACAATCACCTGCGGGCACAGTTTCCGGCCCTGACTCATTGACATGGCCGAGCGCAGCCCAAACACCCGCGCCGGGTAGGACGCGGCCACAATCACTGCACGCGGATGATGTGATGCCACCACCACCGGCAGATGTTGTAACTCTGGACGCTCTTTTAGCTCGACCGAGGCATAGAACGCATCCATATCAATATGAATGATTTTTCTCATGGCACCATCTTAACGCGCGACATCCGTGGCTGTCATTAGCGGATAAGCATACGGTTGATCGAGCAGCAGCACTTGGGTCTGTTGTTGTGCTGCGGCCTTGATCACGGTATTCAGACTCTTCGGGGTATTATCGGCCAGATGTGGTAAAAACTGTAGCGGCTGTTCTGGCGGCTGGAAAAAATCATCCCAATGGATGGGAATCAGCACCTTGGGTTTTAGGTGCTGCAAGGTTTCTGCCAGATACTGCTGCTGATACTGTTCCGGTTGCCTGGATAGCTGGGCAATGCCCAGAAACAGATGATCGACCTGTAGCGGTTTAAGCTGTTCGGGAATAAAACCGGTACTGGCTTTGACCAGACTTTTGTGGCCTTGATACTCAATCAGATAGTCAAAACTATGGCCTTCTTTAAACTCCGAAAAACGCGCCGGCAAGCTCAGCGGCTGCTGGATTTCCTCACCCAGATCATTATTCACTGCAGTTGGCGGAGTATGCTGGGACGGGAAAGCGGTGACAGTAAAGTTGCCAATCTGCATCGGTTGTAAAGGTACCAGCTGCTGTAACTGGCTTTCGGGCAAGTGAGCACCACGGGCAATATTCAGCGTGCTTCGGGAACCAATAATTTTAGCCTGCGGCAGCAATTGGCCAAGTAGAGGGACATCCAGCGCATGGTCATAATGCGAGTGTGTCACCAGAATGGCTTGCGTTCGTTGCAATTGATGGAGCTCAATCGCATGTTCAATTACGATTGGCTGGCTGTTAATTTGACCAAACATCAGCTGACTCAGACTCGGCCGGCTAAAGAAGCCATCAATCAACAGCTGTTGCTGGCCATCATCAAACAGTAAGGTCGATACGCCAAAGAATTTGACCGTGTAGCCCGCTGGTGCGGTTGCTGCCGGCTGATACAGCCACGGCTGGAAATCCTGCACTTTTCCGGAAGGCTGCAGTATATAGATGATGAGTGCAATCAGCAGTAACATCAGGCCAAGCAGACCTGACAAAATCTTGTATTTCAGTGTCATTCGCACAATATTCCTGTCAGCTTTTATTTTTATCTTGTTGGTATGAGTATTAAGGGGTTGTATCCACGCTATTTTTAGATGGTTCCACAATCTGGTTGGCCTTCAGAAACTGTTGCCAGTCCTGTTCATCGCCATAAAAGGCATTCAGATCGACCGGAGTGGCAATGCCGGTAATCTGGCCACGATTGCTATATTGCCAGAACATCCAGTCGGGATTACCGCTTAAGGCCGGTTTACCCTGATATTCGCGTACCCACAGCGGCACCTGCGGGAACTGATTGACCAGTACAATATTATAAAAATTCCTGGAAATGTAAAAAATCGGCTGTTTGCCATAGTGCTGTTGCAGCGCGTCATGCATCACCCCAATTTCATGCAGCAACTGTTCCCGGGTATAGGTGTTGATGCAGTTGCTGTCGTATTCCAGATCAATCACTGGTGGCAAGCTGTTGGCCTGTTTCGGAACGCTGTCGATAAAATTCTGTGCCTGCACCTGACCATCACGACACAGCCGATAAAAATGATAGGCGCCAACCAGAAAGCCCTGTTCATGCGCGGCCAGCCAGTTGTCCTGAAATTTACGGTCTTTAAAATCGCCGCCTTCGGTGGCTTTTAAATAGACGAAACGGTATTTTTCCGGTGAAATCCTGTGCCAGTCAATCTGCTGCTGATGATGCGAAACATCAAAGCCCTGAATCGGATAGTCCTGTGCGGTGGCTGGCCGGGTATGCAGCACGCCCCAATACAGCAAGGCCGCCATCAGCACCATGCCGCAGATGGCAACCGCAGCATAGGTCAGGGGCTGGACAGAACGGTGGGCAGGGTGTGCAGACATAGGCAAGGCAGATCTTCGGAATTCAATTTTGATCATAACGCGAAGGCTGCGCGGGGGCTAGCGTTCCACGCGGCTTTAGACCGGGGTGTTTTTCGGAATTTTCCAGAAAATCATTGCAGCCAGCAGGTTGATACTGCCCAGACAGATCAGGCTGGCATGGAAGGCCGCGACCACCTGCTCCGGTCCCCAATAGGCACTAAACAGATTGACCAGTGTTCCGGCCAAGGCCACGCCAATACTCATGGACAGCATCATGATCATCGACAGGAAGCTGTTACCGCTGCTGGCATCTTGCTGCGGTAAATCTTTTAAGGTCAGGGTGTTCATGGATACAAACTGCAGTGAATTGAGCAGACCGAAAATAAAGAAATGCAGCGCGCGTAACCAGATGGGTGTGTCGGCCGTGGTCAGGGCAAAACTGGCGATACAGGCCCCGACCAGCAAGGTATTGGTGATGAGCACCTGACGATAACCAAAGCGCTGAATCAGCTGGCGGATAATCGGTTTTGAGGCCAGCGAACCGAGTACGGTCGGAATCATCATCAGGCCGGTCACAAAGGGCTCAAAGCCAAAGGCCAGTTGCAGCATCAGCGGCAGTAAAAAGGGAATTGAATTGCCGGCCAGCCGGGCAATCGAGTTCCCAAGAATCCCGATCGCATAAATCCGGTGCCGGAACAGCTTGCTGCGAAACAGGGCATTCTGATGAGTATGCGCATGATAGGCATACAGGCCGGCACTCAGCAGACCGAGCAGGACCAGCGCAATGCTCCACCACAGCGAGTACAGCGGACTGGCCACGTTTTCAATGCCCAGTGACAGCCCGACCATGGCAATCAATAACAGGATAAATCCCCAGAAATCAAATTGCGGCACGCTCGGCTCGGTGATGTTTGGCATGGCTTTAAAGGTAATCAAGACGCCTAAAATGCCAATCGGCAGATTGATTAGAAAAATCCAGTGCCATGAGGCCACTTCGACCAGCCAGCCGCCCAAAGTAGGTCCAATTAAGGGGCCGATCAGACCGGCCAGACTCATCAGGCTCATGGCCGATAAAAACTGGGTGCGGGGAATGATTTTTAGCATCGCCAGACGACCAACTGGCAATAAGAACGCGCCGCCAATCCCTTGCAGTACCCGGTAAAACAGCAGTTCATTCAGGCTGCTGGCATAGGCACAGCCAATGGAGGCCAGGGTGAAAATCACAATGGCGGAAAAATAGGTGTTGCGCACGCCAAAACGGTCGGCCAGCCAGCCACTCAAGGGAATGCAGGCCGCCACTGACAACACATAAGCCACCACCACGCTGTGCATTCGCAGTGGATCTTCCTGCAAATTCTCGGCAATGGCCGGCAACGCGGTGTTGATGATGGTGGTATCCAGGCCCTGCATAAAAAAGCCAATCGACACCAGCAGCACCAACAATCTGAATTCGGGTTGCAGGGCTTGATGGGTTGGCGTGGCAGTCATAATTAGTGGGCATGGTGGAATTTTGCCTAGTGTAAAACAATCTGGCGCGGATGTCGTATCTAAAGCGTTGCCGCGTGACGGCCTGACCCTGTCAGAAAACTGCAATCAAAACGTCATGGCACTGCAACCGGATGTTTATAAATTGTTCATATTCTAAACACTATCAAATTAAACCTATGAAATTAAAATTGAAATCACTTTGGGTGGCCATGTTGGCCGTGGGGATGGCAGCGTGTAACAGTGATGATGATCAGGTCAGTCCTGCACCGGTCGATCCAACCCCCAATACCATTGAACTGAGCAAAATCGGGGCCTATCAGTCGGGCATTTTTGCAGAAAGTGCCGCAGAAATTCCGGCCTATGATGCCGCCAGCAAACGCCTGTTTGTGGTCAATGCGCAGGCCGGGGTGCTGGATGTACTCGATTTAAGCCAGCCAAATCAGCCGGTTAAAATTGCCGAGATTCAGGTCCATGATATTGCTGAAGGCGCGGAAGTAAACAGTGTCGCAGTGCATAACGGTATTGTGGCAATTGCGATTCAGGCTGCCGTCAAAACCGATCCGGGTTATGTGGCGCTGTATCAGGCCAAAGATCTGAGCAAACTGGCGCATGTGCAGGTCGGTGCCTTACCGGATATGCTGACTTTTAGCCCGGATGGTCAAACCCTGCTGGTGGCCAATGAAGGTGAGCCATCTGATGATTATCAGGTTGATCCGGAAGGTTCAATTTCCGTGATTCAGCTGAGTAATTTAACAGCGCCTGTGGTCCGCACTGCAGACTTTAAAGCCTTTAATGGACAGGAAGCGGCGCTGCGTGCCCAGGGCGTGCGTATTTTCGGGCCAAATGCGACCGCGGCGCAGGATTTTGAACCGGAATATATTACGGTATCGCAAGATGGCAAAACGGCTTGGGCTGCATTGCAGGAAAACAATGCGCTGGCCAAAATTGATGTGGTTAATGCCAAAGTACTGGCGGTGTATCCATTGGGCTTTAAAGACCATGGTCTGGACGGCAATGGCATGGATGTCAGCGATGCCGATGGTGTTGATGGAACGGGCAGTATTAAGATCCAGACCTGGGCCAATGTGCGCGGTCTGTATATGCCAGATGCAATTGCCAGCTTTGATGTGGCCGGCAAAACCTATATCGTGACCGCCAATGAAGGCGATGCGCGCGCCTGGGGCGAAGACACACCAGAATATTTTAATAACGACACCAGCAAAGGTTTTGTTGAAGAATGGCGAGTGAAACATCTGGTACATGCCGATGGCTTTTCCCGCCGTTTAGGCGATGATTTACCGGCACACTTAAGCCAGCTGGCCAAAGGTGCCGAGCTGAATCCGGATAATTTTGGTTACTGCGGTGCCACGGCAGGCAATGCTGGTGACTGCCGTAAAGATCATCTGCTGGGTCGTCTGAATATTACCTGGACTGAAGGCTACCAGAAAAATGCCGATGGTACGCCAAAGCTGAATGAACGCGGCAATCTGGTATATGACCATCTTTATAGTTTTGGTGCACGCTCGGTCAGTATCTGGACAGAAAATAGTGCGCAAAATGGTCTGGAACTGGTCTGGGATTCAGGGGATGATTTTGAGCAGTACATTGCCGAGCATCATCCGGAAAGTTTCAATGCCAACCATGAAGAAGCAGGCATGGATAACCGCAGTGACAACAAAGGCCCTGAACCTGAAGGCGTGACGCTGGGCCAGATTGGCAGCAAAACCTTTGCCTTTATTGGTCTGGAACGTGCTGGCGGGGTGATGGTCTATGATGTATCGACTCCATCTGAACCAAGTTTTGTGCAGTATCTGAATAGCCGTGAGATGAGTGCGAGCACTGAACAAATTGAGCTGGGGCAGGCCGGTGATTTAGGCCCGGAAGGTCTGGTCTTTATTGAGGCAAAGGACTCGCCTAATGGCCAGCCATTACTGGTAGTGGGCAATGAAGTCAGCGGCAGCACCGCGGTATATCAGCTGAACCTGAAATAAGTGAGCAAAAAAGAGAAAGGGCACTACGGTGCTCTTTTTTTATTTTAAATTTTTATTGTCACTAAAATGTCATAGAACTGAAATAGTATTGTCATCATTTTAAGCTAATGCCAGCCCGATAGGGGGTGGTGTTCCCTTTTTGAACATAGGCTTTGTTCTTATGACAATTGAACTTTTAATGGTAATCGGCTTCTGTTTGGCGGCCTATTCTATTGTCGGAAATGATGTACCTCAAACCTTAGGGACTTTTATTTCTTCTAACTCCCATCGTCCTTGGTGGGTACTGTGGGTGTATATCAGCAGTATCCTGGTTGTGGTCTTGGTCTATGGCTGGTATGCATCGGGCGTCGGTGATGCCTCTTATGGGCGACTGGAAACCATTCCGTTCCCTGAAGGCGGAATTACCTGGCTGTATATTGTGCCGCCAGTTTTACTGTTGCTACTGACCAAATATGGTATTCCGGTCAGTACCACCTTCCTGGTACTAACCATCTTCTCTCCTGCGAGCTTGGGCTCGATGATGGTCAAATCCATGATGGGCTATGCCGTGGCCTTCTTGGCGGCGCTGATCATCTATCGTTTTGTGGCCAACAAAATGACGGTGTACTTTAACCAGACCAAAGATCAGGAACATTCGACCAAATGGGTGATTCTACAATGGTTATCTACCGGTTTCCTGTGGAGCCAGTGGCTGATTCAGGATCTGGCCAACATCTTCGTGTATGTGCCGCGTCAGGTACCGTTTGAATTCCTGATGTTTGCCATTGCGGTCTTTGTGATCTTGCTGGGGGTTATTCTGTACCAGCGTGGTGGTGCCATCCAGAAGATTGTCGATACCAAAACCGATGTTACCGATGTACGTGCTGCGACCATCGTGGACTTTATCTATGCAATGATCCTGCTGATTTTCAAAGAGTGGAGCAATATCCCGATGAGTACCACCTGGGTATTCCTGGGTCTGTTGGCCGGTCGTGAATTTGCCATCTCAATGATTGTGAACGGGGTTAGCAAATACCGTACCTCACGCAATGTCAGCAAAGATGCGATGAAACTGATGTTTGGTCTGGCCATGTCGGTATTCCTGGCGACCACTTTGCCATGGTTCTATAACCTGATTTCAGGCTAAGCATGGACTGAACATCAAGTACAAAAAAAGCGAGCTTCGGCTCGCTTTTTTCTTTCTGGACTTTTGGGTTCAAGCGCTTTAAATGGCAACGTGCTGTGGGGCATCCAGATTATGTAATGCAGTCAGGATTTCATCGGCATGATTGCAGATAATCAGCTTGGCGCGGTGCTGCGGCGGCAGGAAGCCTTCAGTCACGGCATGGTCAAGTTGGGCAATTAGCGCATTATAGAAGCCATTGACGTTATACAGCATCATCGGTTTTTGATGCTGGTTCAACTGGCCCCAGGTGGCAATTTCCAGAATTTCTTCAAAGGTACCCAGTCCGCCCGGCAAGGCCACAAAGGCGCTGGCACGTTCGGCCATGAGGGCTTTACGCTCATGCATGCTGTGTACAATATGCAACTCGGTCAGACGATGATGGGCAATTTCATAATCCAGCATAAATTCCGGAATCACACCTACAGTTTCACCACCGTGATCAACTACGGCATCGGCGACCTGGCCCATTAAACCGATACTGGCGCCGCCATAGACCAGACCAAAGCCATTTTCCGCCAGACGGCGTGCCAGTGCCACGGCCTTTTCCTGATACACCGGTTTATTTCCAGAACGTGAGCCGCAATATAAAGCAATTAAAGGTTGTGTTGTTTTAGGAGAGGGATGTTTTAAATTATCAGTCATTTTTACTACGCTATTCATGATTCTTGTTTCACCTTAACATGTTCTTTTTGTCTGCTCTAGCTTATGCAAAAAATATGACAAACAATGCCAGCGCCGTGCAGTGTGATTGCAAAGAATTGTTAAAGCATGCAGCACAACCGTGACCAGGCCAAAAAAAGAGTGATTCTGGCGCCAATCTTTTCTATACTGAAATTGTTTTTGACAACAATAGAACCGTCATGGGTAGTGGACACTATCGCACCATACAACAACAGTCGCTTTTAATCTCTTTTCTTTTTCCCTTTCATTCCCCAGGTTTTGAAACAGCCGGCCTTGGCTGTCGCACAGCCAAAACGGTATTCGTGGAGCATCGCCCATGATTTTTGAATGGATGTCTGATCCAGCCGCATGGGTGGGTTTGCTGACCCTGATTATTCTGGAAATTGTGCTGGGTATTGATAACCTGGTGTTTATTGCCATTCTGGCTGAAAAATTACCGCCGGAACAGCGTAACGCCGCACGGGTGGTCGGGCTGATTCTGGCTCTAGGCATGCGCCTGATTCTGCTGGCTTCAATTGCCTGGGTGGTGACTCTCACCAATCCGCTGTTCCATATTTTTGATCATCCCTTCTCCGGTCGCGATCTGATCTTGCTGTTTGGTGGGGTGTTCCTGCTGTTTAAAGGCACCATGGAGCTGCGTGAGCGTATTGAAGGCAAGCCGCAGCTGAAAGAAGAAAATCCGGTACACGCCACTTTCTGGATGGTGATTGTGCAGATTGTAGTGCTGGATGCGGTATTCTCGCTCGACAGTGTGATTACCGCGGTGGGTATGGTCAAAGAGCTGTCGGTGATGATGATCGCAGTGATCATTGCCATTGGTATTATGCTCTGGGCCTCTAAACCGCTGATGGACTTTGTTAACAAACATCCAACCGTGGTGATTCTGTGCCTGTGCTTCCTGATGATGATCGGTTTCTCGCTGGTGGTGGAAGGTTTCGGTTATCATATTCCAAAAGGCTATTTATATGCCGCGATTGGTTTCTCGGTGATGATCGAGTTCCTGAACCAAGCCATGCGCAAAAATCAGGAAAAAATGGTCACCACCACTGACCTGCGTTATCGCACTGCTTCCGCGGTGATGCGGATGCTCGGCGGCAAACCGAACGGGCCGGAACCGGAGCATCCAAGTCCGGAAGAAGTGTTGGCCACGCGTGCTTTTGCCGATGAAGTCTTTGCCGAAGAGAACAGCGTCTACCATACCGTGATGGTGCAGGGCGTACTCAGTCTGGCCGAGCGTCCGGTAAAATCGGTGATGACCCCGCGACCGGAACTGGAATGGCTGGATTTAGATGAAGACCAGGACAGTATTCAGGCCCAGCTGATGAATACCTCGCATTCACGTTTAATTGTGGTGCATGGCGAGCTGGACAATATTGCCGGGGTGGTGCTGACCCATAAGGTCATGAATGAATTTATTGAAACCGGCGTACTGGATTTTGAAAAACATCTGCGCGAACCGGTGATTGTGCATGAAAATGCGCAGGTATTGATGGTGATGGAACAGCTGCGTCAGGCGCCGCTGCAAATGGCAATTGTACTGAATGAATATGGCTCGATTGAAGGTGTGGTCACCCCGATTGATGTACTGGAAGCCATTGCCGGTGAATTCCCGGATGAAGATACCCTCGACGCGGTTGCAGAAACCCTGGAAGATGGCAGCCTGATGCTGGATGGCTCAACTGATATCCGCCATGTCTCGTTATTGCTCGGTCGTGATCTGGTCAATGAGCTGGAAGAATATTCGACCCTGTCGGGTTATATCCTGTTCCATCTCGGCCGTTTGCCGGAAAATGGCCAACGTCTGCTGGCTGATGATCATATTTTTGAAGTGGTCACCATGGACGGGCATAAAATCGAGAAGGTGCATGTGCTGCCACAGCCGCCAGCCGAGTAGCACTCAGAATATTCCTGTTTTCCGATTCAGTTCCGTTAAAATAGCCTGCATTGTCAGGCTATTTTTTGGAAAATATTTATGTCAGAACAGCCTTGTCCTTGTGGCGCTGGGTTTTATCACAGTTGTTGCCAGCCTTTGCATTTAGGTCAGCAGCAGGCCCAAACTGCCGCTCAGCTAATGCGTTCACGCTATAGTGCCTTTGCCTTGCAGCAGATTGATTATATTGTCAAAACCACCGCACTTGGTCAGCAGCAGGCTCTGGATGTGGCCGCTATTCGGGACTGGAGCAGCGCCAACCAGTGGTTAAAACTGGAAATCGTAAGTGCTCAGGAAAAGCTGGACAAAAGCCATGCCCAGGTCGAATTCAAGGCCTATTATCAGGATGGCAACCAGCCGCAGATACATCATGAAGTGTCGCATTTCGTCAAACATCAGGGTGTGTGGTATTTTCTTGATCCGACCACCGATCAGCAGATCACCATGAAACAGCCCTGTATCTGCGGTTCGGGCAAGAAATTTAAGCAATGTTGTGCGCAATTTTTATAACATTTGCCGTATTTTCGCTTATGATAACGCGCATCAATTCCCCTAGTGAAAGAAGGGCAGTTCATGTTGCTGTTGGTCATTTATATTATTGCCATTACTGCAGAAGCAATGACAGGTGCATTGTCGGCAGGACGGCGAAGCATGGACTGGTTCGGGGTGACCCTGATTGCCTGTGTCACCGCACTGGGCGGCGGCTCGGTACGTGATGTATTGCTGGGCCATTATCCTTTAACCTGGGTCAAGCATCCGGAATATCTGGTCCTGACCTGCGCGGCAGCCTTTGTCACCATTTTAATTGCCAAATGGATGCGCCATCTGCGTTCCATCTTCCTGGTGCTGGATGCCTTGGGCCTGATTGGCTTTACCATTATTGGCTGCCAGATTGCGCTGGAAATGGGCCACGGTTTTGTGGTGTCGGCAGTGGCTGGTGTGCTGACCGGCGTCTCGGGCGGGATTCTGCGTGATATTCTGTGTAATGATGTGCCGCTGGTGTTCCGCCGTGAGCTGTATGCCAGTATCTCTTTTGTGTCGGTGATCTGCTATTGGGTCTGTATTGAAATTGGCCTGTCGCTAGAACTAACCGTTATCGCCACGCTGATTTTTGGTTTTACCTTACGTTTAATTGCGATCTATTTTGGTCTGGAAATGCCAAAATTCATTTATAAGGATGATGATGAGCAGTCGGCCTCATCCAAAGATGCCTCCTAGCCACAAATCTCCTATAAATTAAACGGCATGACCGCTATCCAGATAGCGGTCATTGTCTTTAAAATCAAAGCTGATTGCTGTTGTCATAACAATAACCAGGCGCGCCATCCGCGTTTTCCTCTCCACCCTGTCAGAGCGTTTATTATGGATCTAGTTTCTCGTGTACAACGCTTACCGATTGGTAAGTTCCACTATACCTTGCTATGGGTTATCGGACTGGGCTGGATGTTTGATGCCATGGATACCGGTTTAATCTCCTTTATTCTGGCCAAAATGGCGGAAGACTGGCAAATGAGCCCGGCAGAAAAAGGCTGGGTGGTGTCAATTGGTTTTGTTGGCATGGCCATTGGTGCGGTGTTCTCCGGCGGGTTGGCCGACCGGATTGGGCGTAAAACCGTATTTGCCACGACCCTGGTGATTTATAGCCTGGCCACAGCGGCCTGTGCCTTTGCCCCAAATTTAAGCTGGTTACTGTTTTTCCGTTTTATTGTCGGTTTAGGGCTGGGCGGGCAGTTGCCGGTTGCGGTGACTTTGGTCAGTGAATATATTCCGGCGCATGTGCGGGGCCGCTTTATTGTGCTACTGGAAAGCTTCTGGGGGCTGGGCTGGCTCTGCGCGGCGCTGGTGTCTTATTTTGTGATTCCGACCTTTGACTGGCATATGGCCTTTTTAATTGGTGGCTTACCGGCGCTCTATGCCTGGGTCATCTGGAAAAAAGTACCGGAATCGGTGCCGTATTTAATTAACCGCGGCCGGGTCGAAGAAGCGCACAAACTAGTACAAAGTTTGGAACGTCGCTGCGGCGTCGAGGTGATTGAACAGCTGGAAGTGAAACCGGTGGCAGCCAAACAGAATATTTCCTTTGCCCAGCTGTGGTCGGGGCCATTTGCACGCCGTACCCTCATGCTGTGGCTGATCTGGTTCGGCATTGTCTATTCCTATTATGGCATTTTTACCTGGCTGCCAAGTCTGCTGGTCAAGGAAGGCTATACTATTGTGCAGTCCTTTGAATATGTGCTGATCATGATTCTGGCGCAGTTGCCGGGTTATATTGCGGCGGCCTGGCTGGTAGAAAAACTTGGCCGCAAAGCCACACTGGCCGGCTTTATTGGGCTGTGTGCGGTATCAGCCTACTTCTTTGGACAGGCCAGCAGCGTCGGCATGATCGTGTTCTGGGGTTGCCTGATGTCCTTCTTTAACCTAGGCGCCTGGGGTGTGCTGTATACCTATACGCCGGAACAGTATCCAACCAATATCCGTGCCTTTGGTTCCGGCTGGGCTTCGGCGGTGGGCCGTATGGGCGGTATTGTTGCGCCTTTGGTGGTGACCCAGATGATGGTGATGCACAACGGCTTTAGCTATGTATTTATGATGTTTACCGCGGTG
Source organism: Acinetobacter sp. CIP 53.82 (assembly GCF_000369465.1). Taxonomy (NCBI): domain Bacteria; kingdom Pseudomonadati; phylum Pseudomonadota; class Gammaproteobacteria; order Moraxellales; family Moraxellaceae; genus Acinetobacter; species Acinetobacter sp. CIP 53.82. The sequence goes on from NZ_KB850046.1 coordinate 1,578,651, forward strand.
CTGCTGGCCGTGGCACTGGTGATTGTGCTGCTGGGTGAGGAAACCCGCGGCAAGACCCTGGAGTCGATTGGTTTATAAGCAGCCGCTCATACAGACAATGCAAGATGCGCTGGCTATTGTGCCGGCGCATCTTTTTTATTTCTGGAATATGTTTTTCAACGTGCAGTCAGACTTGTGTATTTTTCAGTTGATTGACGCGCCTAAAATGGATATTTTTACGCCATAAGACATAAATTGTCGCAGAGTGTGATCGGCTACCCTTGTGCTGGCCGCGGCTGCGGCATAGCATAAGAACGTCAAAACTATAACGCATTAATTTAGGATTACAGGTTGTTATGACAAGCCTCGCGCATCATGCGACAGAAAACCGTTCCGTAGCAGAATTTACTGAACAAGCATATCTCAGCTATGCCATGTACGTGATTATGGACCGTGCATTGCCTCATATCAGCGATGGCCTGAAACCGGTACAGCGCCGTATCGTCTATGCCATGAGCGAGCTGGGTCTCAAGCCAAGCAGTAAACCAAAGAAATCTGCACGTACGGTCGGTGATGTGCTGGGTAAGTACCATCCGCATGGTGACTCGGCCTGTTATGAAGCGATGGTGTTAATGGCGCAGCCGTTTAGCTATCGTTATCCATTTATTGAAGGGCAGGGCAACTGGGGTTCACCGGATGATCCAAAATCCTTTGCCGCAATGCGTTATACCGAAGCCAAATTATCCGCATATAGTGACCTGTTACTGTCTGAACTCGGTCAGGGCACCTGCGACTGGCAGGACAACTTTGATGGTTCCCTAAAAGAGCCAGTGACCTTGCCGGCACGGGTTCCAAATATCCTGCTCAATGGCACCACCGGCATTGCCGTGGGTATGGCCACCGATATTCCGCCGCACAACTTGCGTGAAATCATTAAAGGCACCATCGCCCTGATCCGTAATCCGAATTTAAGCGATAGCAAGGTTGCAGAATATATTCCTGGCCCGGATTTACCGACCCGGGCTGAAGTAATTACCCCGCCAGATGAACTGTTAAAGATTCAGACCACTGGACGCGGCAGTTATCGCATGCGTGCGGTGTATACCATTGAAAAAAATGAAATTGTTATCAGTGATTTACCGTATCAGGTCTCTGGCTCAAAAGTCATTACCCAGATTGCTGACCAGATGCAGGCCAAAAAGCTACCACTGGTGACCGATGTACGGGATGAGTCGGACCATAAAAATCCGACCCGTCTGGTGATTGTGCTGCGTTCCAACCGGATTGATGCCGATGCAGTGATGAGCCATCTGTTTGCAACCACCGATCTGGAATCAAGCTATCGGGTCAACATGAACATGATTGGTGCCGATGGTCGTCCACAGGTCAAATCGATTCGCCAGATTTTATTGGAATGGATCGAGATTCGTAAACATACCGTCACACGCCGCCTGCAATATCATCTGAACAAGATTGAAAAACGCCTGCATATTCTGGCCGGCTTGCTGATTGCCTATTTAGACATTGATACCGTGATCCGCATTATCCGCGAAGAAGATCATCCCAAAGCAGAGCTGATGGCGCACTTTGGTATTGATGAGATTCAGGCTGAAGCCATTTTGGAACTCAAGTTGCGCCATCTGGCCCGACTGGAAGAAATGGAAATCCGTCGCGAACAGGAAGAACTCGAGGCCAAAGCTGCCACAATTCGTGAACAGTTGGCCAATCCGGAATCATTAAAAAACCTGATTATTACGGAGTTAAAAGACGACGCCAAAAAGTTTGGTGATGACCGCCGTTCACCAATCGTGCAGCGCGCTGAAGCCACTGCCATTAATGAACAGGACATGCTGCCGGCCGATCCGGTAACCGTGATACTGTCTGAAGCTGGCTGGATTCGCTGTGCCAAAGGCCATGATGTCGATGCCGAAAACCTGAATTTCCGTGCTGGCGACCAGTATTTAAGTCACGCCCAAGGCAAATCCAACCAGCGTGCCTATGTGCTGGATGACACTGGACGCAGTTATGGTGTGGCCATTAACAGCCTGCCATCGGCGCGTGGTTTGGGTGAACCGCTCAGTTCACGTTTATCACCGGCCAGCGGGGTCGGCTTTAAACAGGTGTTTGTGGCAGAAGATCAGGCTGAAATTCTGGTCATGAGCAGCAAAGGTTATGGCTTTAAAACCCAAGCCAAACAGCTGGATACCAATGCCAAAGCCGGTAAGGCTTTCCTGAGCCTGTCTGAAGGCGCCAGCGTGATGAATCTGCAAACTATTGAGCAGTTCAGTCATGTTGCGCTACTCAGTTCTGCCGGCCGTTTACTGATTGTTGATCTGGCAGAATTACCGGTGCTGAACAAAGGTAAAGGTAATAAATTGATACAACTTGAACCGAAAGATCAGATTGTATCCATGACAATGCTAAATTTAGATGAAATAATTCAAGTGTTTGCAGGACAACAGCAGTTAAAATTAAAAGGTGATGACTTGCAGAAGTATATCGGTAAGAGAGGAACTAAGGGACAGCTTTTACCACGGGGATATCAAAAAGCAAATAAACTGTTGATTCAGAGATAAGACTAGCGTTGTTTACATAAAATACGTTATATATGAATCGAATTCGTGAAAATGGATCCACTGCTGTACATAAACAAGCCAAAAAATGAAGTGCGGCAGTGTATAAAACAGTTGAATACTAAGGATTACTGATTGGAGAGATTGGCATTATGGAAAAAATTTGGTTTGAAGAATACCGAAAGACAGGGATTCCAGAAACTGTAGAGTTGCCACCAGAGAATACGTCACTGGTTGATATCTTTGAACGTAATTTCCAGAAGTTTGGTTCACGTGATGCCTTTATCTTTATGGATAAAGTGCTGACCTTTGCTGAACTGGAAGAAGCAAGCCGTAAATTTGCAAGCTATTTGCAAGGTCTGGGCTTGGCCAAAGGCACACGTGTTGCAGTGATGATGCCAAACGTTCTGCAATATCCAGTGGTGGCGTTGGGTGTATTCCGTGCCGGTCTGGTGCTGGTGAATGTAAACCCGCTGTATACCTCACGTGAACTTGAGCATCAGTTAAATGACTCTGGCGCAGAAGTGCTGGTGATTATTGAAAACTTCGCTTCTGTATATCAGGCGATTCTGGGTAAAACCCCAGTCAAACACGTTGTGGTTGCTTCTGTGGGGGATATGCTTGGTACCTTAAAAGGTACTTTGGTGAACTTTGTCTTACGTTCAGTACGCAAACAGATTCCGGCGTGGGACCTTCCGGGTCATGTCAAGTTTAATGCAGCCATGTCGAAAGCCAATGTCAGCAACTACAAGCGTCCAAGCCTGACCCTAAGCGATACGGCAGTACTGCAATATACTGGTGGTACGACAGGGGTATCTAAAGGTGCAGAATTAACGCATCGCAACCTTGTGGCAAACATGCTGCAATGCGATGGTATTTTCCAAAGTAAATTTGGTGCGCAAGATGGTCAGCCAGATGACCGTATTTTCTGTGCATTGCCGCTGTATCACATTTTTGCATTTATGGTGTGCGCGCTTTACGGGATGTATAAAGGTCAGGCAAACGTATTGATTCCAAACCCGCGTGACTTACCTGCGGTAATGAAAGAATTACGCAAATATCAACCAACTTTCTTCCCTGCGGTGAACACCTTATTCAATGCACTTGTGAACAATGAAGAGTTTAAACAGCTTGATCACAGCCGATTGAAAATGGCGATGGGCGGCGGTATGGCTGTATTACCATCTACAGCGGAAGCCTGGAAAAAAGTGACTGGCACCAACATCATTGAGGGTTACGGTTTATCTGAAACTTCACCGGTGGCTACCGCGAACCCGCCAGCGTCTGAAGCCTTCAGTGGCACCATTGGTATTCCATTGCCATTAACTGAAGTGGCAATTCTGGATGATGCCGGCAATGAAGTAGCATTGGGCGAGCAGGGTGAAATTTCAATCCGTGGTCCACAAGTCATGAAAGGCTATTGGAACCGTCCAGATGAAACCGACAAAGTGATGATTAATGGTTTCTTCCGTACAGGTGACATTGGTGTTATGGATTCACGTGGTTATATCAAAATCGTTGACCGTAAGAAAGACATGATTCTGGTCTCTGGCTTCAACGTTTATCCTTCTGAAATTGAAGAAGTCGTGGCGAAACATCCAAAAGTACTGGAAGTGGCTGCAATTGGTGTACCAGATGAAAAATCAGGTGAAGTGCCAAAACTGTTCGTTGTGAAGAAAGATCCTTCATTGACGACTGAAGAAGTTCTGGCATTTGCGAAAGAAAACCTGACCGGTTATAAACGCCCACGTTATGTTGAATTTATGGATGAATTACCGAAATCTAACGTAGGTAAAATCCTGCGTAAAGACCTACGTAAGACTGCATAAATTCTGCAATAAAAAAAGCGCCTAAGGGCGCTTTTTTTAATGCTCTTTTTTCATTAGCCAGCGGTCGAAGTAAGGACGTCCGACTCCCATCACCCCGAGGAAAATAAACATCGAGCCAAACTGACGGCTAAAACCGGAGGAATGGAAACTGCCATAACTTAAAATATTATCAATCAGGCAATACACCAGAATTACGGTCACCCAGTGCCATAAAGGCAGACGTTTAATTCCCACCGCATACAGGGCCACCCACAATACGATAAAGGTAAACAGGGTCGACCAGATGTTCAGGTTGGAACAGATGACCGTTAATAAAAAGGCCACAATGGGAATCACAATTTTTAAGGCCCGATCGACTTGCAGCTGATGCTGACGCTGTTTTTCAAGTACATCGAACATTTCTTTTTGATCAGGATTGACCATCATGAATCCTACACAATGAATAAAAACACCCTATTTAACAAAATTTATGCTTAAAACACCATGCTATGATAAAGTTTTGAAGAATTCCGACGAGAAAAAATAGATGCAAAGTATTAGTGGAATCGTCTATCTGATTCTAATCGCCTGCCTGTTGCCTTATTTATTTGCAGTAATTGCAAAAATGGCTGGCGGCTTTAAATCTGAAGATAATCAAAATCCACGTTCTTTTTTAGCCAATACTACCGGTCTGGCGGCGCGTGCCAATGCTGCCCAGCAAAACAGCTTTGAAAGTCTGCCGCTGTTTATTGCCGCCATTTTACTGGCCGAATATATGGTGATTCCGCAGTTTATTATTATGACCTTTGGCATTGCCTATCTGGTGTTTCGTCTGCTGTACGGGCTGTGTTATCTGGCCAACTGGGCGACGTTGCGCTCGATTATCTGGTTATTATCGTTACTTTGCCCGATCTGTTTATTGCTGCTGGTGATTAAACTGACCGCGTGATTGCACAGCAAAATATCTATTTTTATGTCATGAATGTATAATCGCGAAGTCATTAATAGCCGAAACCCGTTATAATTGACGCGGTTTAAAAAATTTAATTTGTGAAAGAGTGATGCCATGAGCTACAGCAATATCCCAGCGGGTAAAGATGCGCCAAATGATATCTATGTAATCATTGAAATTCCTGCCAATGCAGCGCCAATCAAATACGAAATTGATAAAGATTCTGATGCGTTATTTGTCGACCGTTTCATGGGTACTGCAATGTTCTACCCAGCAAACTACGGTTATGTGCCAAATACTTTGTCTGAAGATGGTGACCCATTAGACGTATTGGTGGTAACACCACATCCGGTTGAACCAGGTTCAGTAATTCGTTGCCGCCCGGTCGGTAAATTGAACATGGAAGATGACGGTGGTATTGATGCGAAACTGATCGCGGTACCGCACGACAAATTGACTCCAATTTACAAAGACGTGAAAGAATATACCGATCTTCCACCGTTACTGATTCAACAGGTTGAACACTTCTTTGCCCACTATAAAGATTTAGAGCCAGGCAAATGGGTGAAATTGACCGGTTGGGAAGGCGCAGACGTTGCCAAAGCTGAAGTATTAAAAGCGATTGAAGCTGCAAAATAATACGGCTTTTCCCCCCTCACTGAGCTGTCTTGTTTAGTGAGGACGCCATAAAAAAACCTGCACAGTGTGCAGGTTTTTTTGATTTAAACCATCGTCAGGACATTAGAATAATTTCACCGGGATGTCTAACCAGATACGCCATTCGTTGGTTGAGCCGATAGCATTACTTACATAGTTGCCAGAAGCATTATTGTAAGTATCACTTGCGCGCAAGTATGAGTGACGTAAGCGTAAGCTTGCATCTTTGAATGCACCAGATTGAACCGTATATTTCACTTGGTTAAAGAATTCATGTTCTTCAGCTTGGTCGATAATTTGTGCTGGATTATTTATTTCGGCTACATCAATATCCCAACCATAAACGAATGCTGTTGTCCAGTTTAGACCTGGAAGACCATGGTTTTTAAAATTATAGTTGTACTGTAAGCCAACAGATTTTTCATCGTTACCATTAAAGTCGGATAAGTATGAGTTTGGTACATAAATGCTTTGTAGACCATCTGCGTTGTAAGCATAGTCGTAACCTATGTTGCCCGCATTATCTTGGTATGCAAGCATCAAATTGTGTGCATCTCTGTTATAGCTTGCAGATACACCCCAAATTGAGTTAGTCAATTCTTCAGTCGCACTGCGTGGATCAGTGGTTGCTGCTCCAACTTTCCATTTAGTATTGTAACCCATTGCATCTAAAGTTACGGTCGCACCATTTGCTGTAGGAAAGCTGTAATTTACATTCCCATAGTGACGATCTAATTTATCTTTAACGTCTACCCCATAATAAGAGGCATTAACTTGGTCGTTAAACTTGTATTTCGCGCCCCAGAAAATAGCACTGTCCAAATTTTGTTGGTCTGAGCTGATATCATTAGACCATTGATTTTTAGTGAATTTACCACCGATTAACGTCAAGTCTTTAATTTCGTTACTTTCAATATAAAGACCAGTGTAGTACTCAGGGGTTAAACGAGCAGTATTACTTGCAATTACTGGAATTTCAGATACTTGCGTACCATATTTAGCCGTTGTGTTTGATACGCGTGCTTTGACATAAGCACCTCCACGTGCCCAATGATCATAGGCATCTTTAGTTCCATCGGCATTATCTTGACTATGCGTTGGGATCATTTGGTTACCAGTATGCCCATTTTTACCGAGTTTAAATGAAGCATCACCAATGATACCTGCACCAAAACCAACAATACCTTTGGTAAAGCCAGAATCTAGATTAATTATTGCTGTTTGAGCTGCAGAGCTTGTATCGTTTGTTAGTCCATCTTTTTTATCACGATTCAAATAACCTGTACGGAATAAAACCGAACCGTTTGCATCTTCTACAAAGCCTTTAGATTCACTTTGTTCGCTAGCAACAGCTGTAGAAATTAAAGCAGCTTGTACCAGGACTGCTAATGTTAATTTTTTCGCGTTTAGCATTGGGAGAGAGCCTCATCCAGAATGTTATGTTTCAATTTGTTTAAAAAGAACCCAGAAACCGGAAGAATTTTATAGGGAATTTGTAAAAAAGATACCGTTTTATCCATTTTTCTTTGAGAAAAATGCAAACGCTGGCGTATACAGTTTCAATCCTTGCTCTTGTAAAACACCCTTCCTGGGTCATATTGCAGAAAATTTGCTTCTCAAAACAGGAAGGCAATTTTCGCGCTTTAATGTACTGTGTTTATACTTTTTATTCAAAAAATAATTTGTGATTATGCGGTTTTAGACAGTGTGAAGATGTGGAAAATTTGGCACTTTACAGGGAGTAAAACGTACATACAAGATTTATCTCGCTGAATTTTTTATGCATTTCGTTGAAGCTATGATTAGGACTATCTCATGCATCAGTGCATTCTAGTGGAATGCAAGATTGCACTTTTTTTAAGCAGCAAAAAGCTTTTGAATGATTAAGCGACTCAAAATAGCGCATGATGTAAGCAAATATAAATGATCTGGTTTATCTCCCAACGCAGCGAAAGGATCAGCACATCAGTGGGATTGAAAAAGTATCATGCTGTTCTTAAGTTTTTATCTGATATTAAAAGTTTATATAAAATAATAGGTTAAAACTAGTTAAAAGAAAATTGAAATTATTCTTTTTGAACAGATGCCAGTGTTGGCATAGGGATTGCTATCTCCTGTGTGAGTGAAACAAATACACAAAAGCATTGAAATATGCAGCAGGGGATCAAATAATGAAATTTTCTATCAAAACACTTTCACTGGCTTTCATTGCCGCAACTGCCAGCTTCAGCGTGGCTGCAGCAGAAGACACTTCGGCATCTGCTTTATCATTTAGCGGTACTGCAGCGCTGACTTCAGATTACCGTTATCGTGGTCTGACCCAAACCTTTAATGATCCTGCAGTACAAGCTGGTTTCGCACTGTCACATGCATCTGGTGTATATGCCGGGGTGTGGGGCTCGAATGTCGATTTCGGCGGTACGGCCCATTTAGAGCTGGACCCATATATCGGTTATGCCACAACCTTAGATGGATTTGCGAGCAAGCCATTACTGGATGTGGGCTTATGGTACTACGCTTATCCAAGTGAAAGTGATTTAAACTGGTTAGAAGCCTATGCAAAACTTGGCTTTAATGATGTGCTGGTCAAAGATGCCAGCTTGCTCACCGCAGTGAACTACAGCAATGACTTTTTAGGCGCAGATTTAGATGCCTGGTATTTCAATGCTACCTATAGCGTACCTTTTGGTGCGACCGGTTTTGGTGGAGTGGCGGCTTTAGGCTATACCGTGGCAGATGAAGAGATTTTTGGTGATGATGACAGCTATGTGGACTGGAAATTGGGCGTAACTTATGCCTTTGCCGGTGTTGAAGGCTTAACGGCAGAACTGGCTGCGGTGGGTTCAGATATTGACTATGGTCCAGGCACACCAGATGCGGTTGAACGTGGCGTAGAAACAGGCGCAGTCGTGACATTGACCAAGGCATTCTAATTTAAGGCTTCACATTGAAAAAATAGCCCATTTGAAATGGGCTATTTTTTTAGCTTGTTTTTAATGATGCGTTTTATGGGCTGGACTGCGCCCGATAAGACAGCGCTTCCGATAAATGAGCAGTTTGAATCTCGCTACTTTCGGCCAAATCGGCAATACTGCGCGCCACTCTTAAGACCCGATGATAGGCGCGAGCCGACAGGTTTAAGCGCTGCTGGGCCAGATCCATCATGTTCTGTGCTGGTGTGGCTAAGGCAGCAAACTGTTCCAGCTGTTTTGGACTTAAGTTCATATTCAGCATACCTTGACGTTGCATCTGCCGTTCATAGGCCTGAATTACCCGCTGGCGAACCGTATCTGAATTTTCCACCGCAGTTTTATCATGTAACTCATGGGCCTGTAATGGTGGTACATCAATATGCAAATCAATCCGGTCCAGTAATGGCCCAGAAATCCGGTTCTGATAACGCTTGATCATTTCCGAAGAACACTGGCAGCGAATATCCTGATTAAACGCATAGCCACACGGGCAGGGGTTCATCGCGGCAATCAGCTGGAAACTGGCCGGAAAGGTAATCTGCCGCGATGCCCGGGAAATCACAATTTCTTTGGATTCCAAGGGCTGCCGCAATACTTCCAGCACTTTACGGTCAAACTCCGGCAGTTCATCTAAAAACAGCACACCTAAATGAGCCAGGGTAATTTCGCCCGGTTTCGGATGCGAGCCACCACCGACCAGTGCAATCGCTGAAGCGGTATGATGTGGGGCGCGAAATGGCCGCTGTCCAAAGCGATGTGGGGTATTGGCAATTGAATAGATACTGGCAACTTCAAGATTTTCCTGCATATTCAGGGGCGGCAAAATACTGGCCAGACGTGAGGCCAAGAGAGTCTTGCCTGTACCGGGTGGACCTTTAAAGAGCAAGGAATGGCCACCGGCAGCGGCAATTTCCAGGGCACGCCGAGGTCGCAGCTGTCCTTTGACATCCGCCAGATCAAAAGCATAGCGTTCCAAACGGGTTTCCGAGCTTGCTGCAAAAGGCTGCAGCGGCGCAGCCTGCGCCAGATGCTCACAGACCTGTTTCAGATGACTGGCCGCAAACACCTGAAAGTCGGGCAGTTGTGCAGCTTCCTGCGCATTGGGTTCCGGTAATACCAGTTGATGACCAGCCGCCTGACAGGCAATGGCAATACTTAAAGTCCCGGTGACCGGACGCAATTGGCCATCCAGCGCCAGTTCACCAATAAATTCCAGGTTGTCTGCGGCCTGTTCGGGCAATTGTCCGGAAGCAATCAGAATGCCTAAAGCAATCGGTAAATCCAGACGCGAGCCATCTTTGGGTAAGTCGGCCGGGGCCAGATTAATGGTCAAACGTTTGGTGGGAAACTGAAAACCACTGTTAATAATGGCCGAGCGAACCCGGTCTTTACTTTCACGGACCGCGGCTTCGGCCAGACCGACAATGGTTAAGGAGGGCAGACCCTGACTTAAATGGACTTCAACTTCAATAGACGGGGCATTCAGTCCAAGCAGACCCCGCGTATAAATTTTGGCAAAAGACATTGTTGTTATGTTCCGTTTTGGTGCGTTATTTTTGGTCGTTATGCGTCTTTTGTTGCACTAAGAAGGTGCTTATTCTTTGTTCAAAATCTTTTGTTCGAGTGCTTCTACCTGCTGCAGCAGTTCATTTAAACGAAGATTGGCATTATTCAGTGCAGTGCGCTGACGGTCCAGCTCTTCTTTGGACACCAGATCCATTTTGCTGACGGCTTCGCTTAGCAGGGCACGCAGGTTATGTTCTAAGTCTTTTTTCGGTTGATCGACCTGTTCTAAGATGGCCTGTAATAAGGTTTCTATCATAATAAATTCCATTCCAGTGGACTGAAAAGCGCAGTGTAGCATTGCTCTGGCCCAGACTATAGTGTTTCAGATGAAATATGGTTTTATTCGATGCCGGAGATCGTAAATCTCTACAGAAAAATGTTTATTTTTTGAAGATTGGTGCATGAGAAAGGTATAAAATAAGATATAAATAAATCACATGCCGTAACTTCTAATTTCCCCCGACCTTAGGAGTTTTGGCATGAAATTTGAACATAAAACCTTACTGGTGAAATAAGCCGAAGGAAAACACACATGAAGCTCGTAACTGCAATTGTAAAACCCTTTAAATTAGATGACGTGCGTGAAGCACTGTCAGAAATTGGTGTTCAAGGGATCACTGTCACTGAAGTCAAAGGCTTCGGTCGTCAGAAAGGTCACACTGAACTGTATCGTGGCGCAGAATATGTTGTTGATTTTCTACCAAAAGTGAAAATCGAAATCGCCATTAGTGATGAGATGGTGGATTCAGTGATTGAATCAATCACCCGTGTAGCAAGCACCGGCAAAATCGGTGACGGTAAAATTTTTGTGACGAATCTGGAACAGGTCATCCGTATTCGTACAGGTGAAACAGGTGCAGATGCTGTTTAAGCAATTGGCACGAAGTTTGCTGAGTACCTAATAACTCACAAAAACTAGGTTGGGGGATACGAATGAAAAAAATGCTACTTGCGCTCGGCTTGTCCGGCGCGCTTTTGGGTGGTTCTGTTACTTGGGCTGAAGAAGCCGTAACAGCGCCAACTCCTTCAGAACAAATCACAGTAAATGATACTGTGGAACCTGCGCTTATTGAATCAAGCGATATCATCACTACAGAAACTGCTTTGCCTGAAGTGGTAGCGGCTGAAGAAGAAGCCGTGTTAGACACTGGTGATACCGCTTGGATTCTGGTCTCAACAGCACTTGTCCTACTCATGACCATTCCGGGCTTGGCCCTGTTCTATGGCGGTATGGTGCGCAAGAAAAACGTCCTCAGCACCATGGCGCACAGTTTTGTTGCGGCCGCAGTGGTCAGTCTGGTCTGGGTAATTATTGGCTATACCTTGGCCTTTGGCGAAGGCAATGCCTTTATTGGCAGCTTGGACAAGTTCATGCTGGCCGGTATTACCACTGATGCCTTGAGTGGCACCATTCCTGAAATTCTGTTTGTGATCTTCCAGATGACCTTTGCGATTATTACCGTGGCCATTATTAGCGGTTCGATTGCAGAGAGGATGAAATTTGGGGCCTTTGTTGCGTTCATTGCCATCTGGGTGGTGGTGGTCTATGCACCTATTACCCACTGGGTCTGGGGTGGCGGCTGGTTAGGCAATGATGGCGCGCTGGATTTCGCTGGTGGTACCGTGGTACACATTAACTCTGGTGTGGCTGGTCTGGTGGCTGCCTATATGCTGGGCAAACGTATGGGCTTGGGCCGTGAATCGATGGCACCGCACAACCTGACCTTAACTGTGGTGGGTGCAAGCTTGCTGTGGGTAGGCTGGTTTGGTTTCAATGGTGGTTCTGCGCTGGGCGCCAATGGTTCAGCAGGTTATGCTTTAGTGGTGACTCAAGTTGCCGCAGCTGCAGCCGCACTGGCCTGGTTAGTGACTGAAAAAGTGGTCCGTGGTAAAGCCTCTGTATTAGGCGGTGCTTCAGGTGCTGTGGCCGGTCTGGTGGTCATTACCCCGGCAGCAGGTTTTGTCACCGTCGGTGGTGCCTTAGCCATGGGGCTGATTGGTGGCGTGGTCTGCTTCTGGGGGATTACTGCACTGAAACGTGCCCTGAAAGCCGATGACTCTTTAGATGCCTTTGGCCTGCATGGCGTGGGTGGTATTGTAGGTGCAATTTTAACCGCCTTCTTTGCCAGCGAATTCATTATGGGCGATGCGGCACCTGCCAGCCTGATGGGTCAGCTGTGGGTGCAAGTGGAAGGTGTGATTGCCACCATTGTGTACTCTGCAGTATTAACCTTCATCATCCTGAAAGTGATTGATCTGGTAATTGGTATCCGTGTTGAATCTGATGATGAACGCATGGGTCTGGATTTAAGCCAGCATGGTGAACGGGTTGAATAATCTTTCAGCAGCATAATCAATATATTGTGTAAAACAGCCCAAAAGGGCTGTTTTTTTTCTATATATTGCGTAAAACTCTACAAAATCCTGTTTTTTTGCTACACTCTCAAATCAACTGGATTTGTTCAATTAAACCACTATGCATTGTCCATTTTGCAACGCCGCAGACAGTAAAGTGATTGATTCACGGCTGGCAGCTGAAGGCTGTCAAATTCGCCGACGTCGTGAATGTATTAGCTGTGGTGAACGTTTTACCACCTTTGAAAGTTATGAAGTGGTGATGCCACGCGTCATTAAATCGGACGGTAAAAATGAGCCCTTTGATGAAGCCAAACTGCGCCGTTCATTGATGCATGCCTTGCAAAAACGTCCCGTGACTCAGGAACAGATTGAAACGGTACTCAGTGATATCCAGCTGCAAATCCGCCGTCTGGGCGAACGTGATGTTAAATCACGCACCATCGGGGAAATTGTCATGCAGTCTTTATTCTCGCTGGATCATGTGGCCTATGTGCGTTTTGCTTCGGTGTATCAGGACTTTCAGGATGTGGAAGCCTTCCGCCGTCAAATTGAACAAATGCAGCAACGTGAATACTAAGCTCAACGCGCAAGAGTGGTGACATGTCCGAGTTAACTCAAGACCAAATCTGGATGCAGCGTGCCATTGAACTGGCACGACTCGGACAGTACTCGACCAAACCGAATCCGAATGTGGGCTGTGTGCTGGTTAAAGACGGACAGCTGGTGGGTGAGGGCTATCATCCGCGTGCCGGACAGCCACATGCCGAAGTATTTGCCTTACGTGATGCCGGCGATGCCGCCCGCGGTGCAACCGCTTACGTGACTCTGGAACCTTGTGCGCATTATGGACGTACCCCGCCTTGTGCCAAAGGTCTGGTCGAAGCCGGTGTGGCCAGAGTGGTAGTGGCCTGTCCTGATCCGAATCTGCTGGTGGCTGGTAAAGGCGTGCAGATTCTGCGCGATGCCGGAATTCAGGTGGAGGTAGGCGTGCTGGAACAGCAGGCGCATCAGCTGAATCTGGGCTTTTTAAAAGCCATGGCCACGGGTCAGCCTTATGTCCGCTTAAAAGTGGCGTCAAGTCTGGATGGCCGTACTGCCATGGCCTCCGGTGAATCGAAATGGATTACCGGCAATTCGGCGCGTCTGGATGTGCAGCACTGGCGTGCGATTTCAGCAGTGGTGATTACCGGGATTGAAACCGTGCTGGCCGATGACTGTCAGCTCAATGTCCGCCAGCTGGCGATACATCAGGACATCAGCAGCATTGTCCAGCCGAAACGGCTGGTACTGGACCGTCAGGGACGCTTGCCCTTAACCGCCAAGCTGCTCGAGCAGCCGGACAGTGTGATGGTGATGGGTCCGTATCGGGCCGAGCTTGAGGCGCTGGGCGTGATCCAGCTCGAGGTTCAGCCTTTGGATCAACTACTTCGAACTTTGGTGCAGCAGTATCAGCTGTATGATGTGCTGATTGAAGCCGGTGCGACACTATCGACCGCCTTTTTACAGCAGCAACTGGTCGACGAAGTGATCAGTTATGTGGCTCCGACCCTGTTAGGCCGGTCTGCACGTGCCATGTTTCAGGCAGAATTTGAGCGTATGGCACAACAACTTCGATTTAAACTTTGCGACGTCACTCAATTCGGTGATGATGTGCGCTTAAGGTTAACCCCTTCTCAAGAGACGTTATGAATTCAGAGTCTACGGTTTATCACAAACGTCGTCACGCCGCACGTACGACAGATGAATATCTTTTCCATCAGCTGGTTCCTTATCTGGGGAATAAACGTCGTCTGTTACATCTGATTCTGGAAGCGCTGGAGCAGACCGGCACCCTGAACAAAGGCGGCCGCGCCCCGATCTTCGCTGACTTTTTTGCCGGTTCAGGCGTGGTTTCACGTCTGGCCCGACAAAATGGCTATCGGGTAATTGCCAATGACTGGGAACCGTATAGCCATGCGCTGAATCATGCGATTTTGGCCTGTGTAGAAGCGCCGGCGTTTAAAGAGCTGGGCGGTTATCAGAAAGCGATTGATTATTTAAACCGTTTGCCAGAAGTCAAAGGCTGGGTCACGCATAACCTGTGCCCACGCAATGATGAAATTTATGATCCGACCCGCGACCGTTTATTCTTTAAACGCCGTAACGGGATGCGTATTGATGCCATCCGCCAGCAGATTGCCACCTGGCAGGCGCAAGGCGCGATTGATGATGTCGAGATGAGCGCGCTGCTGGCGCCTTTGTTGTATTCGGCCAGTTTTGTCAGCAACACCTCCGGGGTCTTTAAAAGTTTCCACCATGGCTGGGGTGGTAAAACCCAGACTGCACTGGAACGGATTGAATCTTTGTTGTGGTTAACCCCAAGCCGCTTCTGTGAAATTGGTGATCCGAAACGTCCGGCTGCCGAAATGTGGTGTGTTGATGCCCAGCATCTGGCCAACCAGATGAGCGGTTTTGAAGTGGATGTGGCGTATTTAGATCCGCCATATAACCAGCATGCTTATAGCAGTAACTATCATGTGTTAAATGCCTTAACCTTGTGGGATCAGGTTGATTTACCAACGCCAGATACCAAAGGCTTCAAGAGCGGCATTGACCGTGCTTGGCGCAAAGAGCGTCCGAGTCCGTATAACTCGTCCAAGCACGCCAAAGAAGCGTATGAGAAACTGTTAGAAACCATTAATGCACGTTATATCCTGACCAGTTACTCCACCGATGGCAATATCAGTGCAGTGGATTTGTTGCAGGCCAATTTAAAACGTGGCCGGGTCAGCCTGTTAACCCAGGATGTACCGCGTTACCGGGTCAGCAAGCAGCGTCAGTCTGAACGTGCACGAGTACTGGAATTTATTGTGATTACCGATACTCATGCCAAGTCTGGCCCGCCAATCCGGCAGTTGCTGGGGCAGTTGCATCACTTTGCCGAGCTGGGCGGGGTCGATACCAGCGGTGTCAGCACCCAACTGGCCTTGTGGTAAGCACTAGAGACAATAAGAGAAAAGACTATGTTTACAGGAATTATTGAAAGCGTGGGCAAAGTGGACAGCCTGCAAAGTGTCGGTGGTGATGTCCGCCTGCGTATTCAGACCGATCTGGATATGTCCGATGTCCATCTGGGGGATTCTATTGCCACCAACGGCATCTGCCTGACCGTTATTGAGTGGGGCGATAACTGGTACGCGGCCGATGTGTCACGGGAAAGTTTAAACCGGACTACCTTAGGTAACTGGAAAGTTGGCCAGCCGGTGAATGTGGAAAAAGCCATGTTACCGACCACCCGTTTTGGCGGACATATTGTCAGTGGTCATGTCGATGCCGTGGGTGAAATTACCTTGGTGCGTGAAGATGCGCGTTCTTTATATTTTGAAGTGACTGCACCGGCTGAAATTGCCAAATATCTGGCCGAAAAAGGTTCGGTGACTGTAGATGGCATCAGCCTGACCATTAACCATTTGCGTGGCAGTGTAATCAGCCTGAACCTGATTCCGCATACCGCAGAGCGTACCAATATTGGTACCTGGAAAACTGGCAGCAAAGTCAATCTGGAAGTGGATGTTTTGGCGCGTTATATCGAGCGTTTACTGCTCGGTGAAAAAGCCGCAGAAACCACGGCACAGTCAAAAATCAGCATGGACTTTCTGGCCGAAAATGGCTTCTTAAAATAAGTCCTGACGCTGCTGTACAGAACAGTCTGATTGAAAAAATTAGACTGTTTTTTTATTTTTAGCGATAATTCAGGCTGCGCGAAACAGAGTAACTTACGTTGGTTAAGTGTAGATGATTGATTTTTTGCTAAATTTTGAACAGTGGCTGCCTGTGTTGCTCAACAACTATGGGGTCTGGATTTATGCAATTTTATTTTTAATTATCTTTGCGGAAACCGGTTCGGTATTTATGTTTTTCCTGCCGGGAGACAGTCTGCTGATTGCCATTGGCGCCTTATGTTCAACCACCGATGTGGTGCATTTACACTATATGGCGATTTTACTGTGCCTGGCCTCTATTCTTGGCTATAGCGTGAATTACTATACCGGCAAGGTCTTGGGGCTGAAGTTTTTTAATGACCATTCGCGTTATTTCAAACCGGAATATATCGTCAAAACCAACCGCTATTTTATGAAGCATGGCGGTAAAACCATTCTCATTGCACGGTTTATTCCTTTTGTCCGTTCTTTTGCACCGTTTGCTGCCGGTTCCGGACATATGCCCATCGCCAGCTTTACGGCCTATAACATTGCCGGTGGCATTATCTGGATTGTGTCTTTATTGGCCATCGGTTACGGTCTGGGCAATATCCTGTCGTGGCTGGGTCATATTTTTTAATATAAACAGTGCTGAAAAACCGCACGTACAAAAAAGCCCACGCGGGGTGGACTTTTATCTTGCGGGGAGAAATTCGCTGACCTTAGTGCTTGATCACTGTGACGGAAGTGCCGCCTAAACGTGGACTGGCTTCTGCAACCGGTGCCAAAGAAAATGTACCCTTTTCAGCTTCTTTGGTCAGGTAAATATAAAGCGACTGGAAATCTGCACGGCTGATTAATAAATCCTGAGCAGTAATATGCCATTGTTCACCACTATGCAGATGGTCAATTTTGCTCGATATTTGTGTCAAGATACCCATTTTAAACCCTAATTATAAAAATAATTTTTACTTTAAAAGGCAGCAGTACTGCTGTTTAAAGTATGACTATCTTGTGACAAAAATATTTCACTTTCATGACATGCGGGCGAGAAATTCTGCCTCACAACCCGATTTATCTTTCAGATGGGCCGGCTTAAATCTGTATTTACTGATAGAGTACCGGGTTTTTCGTACCAGAAGGCCGACATTTAGGTCTCTTTGGAAAATTGGGAATGTTTTAAAATATATTCAATTTCTTCCTGGGCAGCGGCCTGTAACTGGCTGCGGAACTGTTGTACTGCTTCTTCAATCCGGGTTTCGGCTTCCAGTTCCAGACGTACCCGGACACTGTCGAGTTCCGACAGAATCTGCTCATCGGCAATACGCACGCCTTTGGCAAAATTGAAACTGCCATTTTCCGGATTTTTCTGATAACGCGCAGTGTAGTCCAGAATCTCCTGATCCAGCTGGGTGCGTAAACTGGCCAGAGTTTCGGTCTGCGCGGCAAACTGTTGCAGTTCATCCTGATACAGAGCCTGCGCATACGCGGCCTGATCAGCGCGTTGTTGGGCCAGACGTTGTTCTAGCATCTGCTGGCGGCGAATACGCGCTTCTTCAATTAACTGGATTTTCAGTTCGGCATAGGCCTGATCAATTTTCTGAAAGGACTGTTGCTGTTGCTGCTGATCGTACTCCACCCAGCGTTTGAGGTCGCTGTCCGGTTGCAGCACCTCACTAATCCGATGCAGGTCATCAATAAAGGTCTGACGCACAGCTTCAGGCGCAGTTAACCAGCGCTGTTTAAAATCTGGACCAACATTTAATGCCACGCTGCATCTCCTTTGGGGTGGTTCTATAATTTGTGGGTTTGCGGCTCAATGCCTAAACGACGATATTGTTTATATTTTTCCCGGCCAAGCTGTTTGGCGGTTTCATGATTTTCAATGATTTCGATAATGTGACTAAATTTGGCGAACTGTTCAAGAGCCTGTTCGTTAAAATTAAACACAATCCAATCATTTTCAGTTGGCAACTGCGCTGAAATACAGACCTGTGCCGTAGGCTCATCAATACCATGCGGAATAAAACTGCCGGCATCAAAGCTCCACAGCCGTTCATCCAGCGCCCGTTGCAATGCCGGGTCTGCGCTATACAGCCAGATGCGCTGTGGTTCACGCAGGATTTTCCGGCATAAACGGCAAGTGCTGTCCACTTGCCGTTCAGGACTTTTTTCAAACAGATAAAAGCTGACTTTAGCCATGCTGCTCTGCACGGTTGGCCAGGAATTGCATCAGTAGCGGTACCGGACGGCCTGTTGCACCTTTATGGGTTCCTGAATTCCAGGCAGTGCCGGCAATATCCAGATGCGCCCAGCGATAGTCACGAGTAAAGCGTTGCAGGAAGCAGGCTGCAGTCACAGAACCGGCTTTTGGACCACCAATATTGCCAATATCGGCAAAAGGTGAATCTAATTGTTCCTGATAGTCATCAATCACCGGCATACGCCATACGCGGTCAAAACTCTGCTGGCCGGCCTGGGTCAGTTCCTGTGCCAGTTCATCATCTGGTGTGAACAGACCGGTTAACACCGAACCGAGCGCAATCACACAGGCACCGGTTAAGGTCGCCACGTCAATGACCAGTGCCGGGTTAAAACGCTGGATATAGGTCAGGGCATCACACAGCACCAGACGGCCTTCGGCATCGGTGTTCAGGATTTCGACAGTCTGACCGCTCATGGTGGTGACAATATCGCCCGGACGGGTGGCTTTGCCCGATGGCATATTTTCCGCTGCGGCAATGGCTGCCACCACATGAATCGGCAAGCGTGATTCACACAGCGCACGTACGGTCCCCAAGACTGAGGCTGCACCGCACATATCGAATTTCATTTCGTCCATGCCAGCACCCGGTTTCAGGGAAATACCGCCGGTATCAAAGGTAATACCCTTACCGACCAGTACAATAGGTGCCTGCTCAAGATTGGCCTTGTATTCCAGGGTAATCATGCGGCCCGGACGCTCGGAACCCTTGCTGACCGCAAGGAACGCACCCATGCCCAGGTCAGCCATATGCTGTTCATTCAGCACGGTTACTTTGAGTAAATCCGGGAATTCTTCTGCCAGTGCCAGTGCCTGATCAGCCAGATATTCCGGGAAGCAGATGTTCCCCGGACGGTTGCCTAAATCGCGGGCAAAATTCTGACCAGTATGTACCGCTTCAATAAATTTCAGCTGATGGGCAGTTAACGGGCTTTGTGTGGCAATCAATTGAATCTGCTCTAATACAAATTCATTCTTTTTGGTTTTAAATTCATCAAAACCGTAGGCGGCCTGGGTCAGGCTCAAGGCAAAAATATAATGCAGTTCTTGTGGCAGGACTGATAGATCTACCGCAATACTGCTAAATTTCTTCTGTGCGGTTTTTACAATGGTTTGCGCCAGTTTGGCCAGTTTAGCCGGCTGTAATTCGCTGCTTGAACCAAGGCCAATCAGCTGGCTGAATGCCGGCAAGTTGTCCTGTGCTGTCAGGCTTAAGCTTTCATTAAAGCCGGATTTAAATTGTACGGCCTGGGTGATGCTATCTAAATTTTTGATTTTATAGTGATCTGCGGTTGTACGAAGGGTATTGGCATCGACCAGAATAAATAAAGCAGCTGCGGTGACATTGTCTTGGTATGTCGGATGAATCGTCAGTTTCATATGCGTTATATAGGCCTTTTAAAATTTTAAAACCATTAAACCATTGAAACATTTTCATGAATAGAGTTTCAATGTGAAACAACAGTATAGGTTTTATATTTTCAACATTCGGGTAAACTATCGCTAGTTTTATTCCCTCGTTTTCTGGAAGCATTAATTTGATTATTCGGCGTTATCTGGTCAAGCAAGTTGTGTCGACATCCTTGGTTGTGATTGCCTTATTGACCTTGATCATGATGGGTGGCCGGCTGATCAAGTATTTTGGCGTCGCCGCGCAGGGGCGTCTGGATGCGGGGATTCTGTTTAGCATTATTGGCTACCGTCTGCCGGAATTTTTAACCCTGATTTTGCCACTGGGCTTTTTTATTGGCCTGATGCTGGTGTTTGGCCGGCTTTATGTCGATCATGAAATGGCAGTGTTAAATGGCAGCGGTGTCAGTCGTAACCAACTGGCACGTTTATTAGTCCCGATGACGGTGGTATTTCTGGCGGTGCAGGCCATGCTGATGGTTTGGGCAGCACCGTGGGGGATTCGCCAGTTTGAAGAATTGACCACCAATCAGGCGGTCCGTACCGGTTTCGATCTGGTGCGGCCAAAAGAGTTTATCTCTTCGGGGCCATATACCATTTATGCCGGCGACCTGTCAGAAGACCGGCGTAATCTGAAAGATATTTTCTTCTACCAGCGTGCTGACCGTCCGGGCAAACCGGATATCATGATTCTGGCCAAAGAGGCGACCCGGATTGAACTGTCCAATGATCCGGCCAATGTGGTCGATCTGGTCGAAGGGCGCCGTTATGAAATTTATCCGGATCGTCCGCAGTATTCTCAGGCTGAATTTGCCAGCTATCGTTTGCGTCTGGAAAGTGATCAGGAAGCCAAATTCCAGAGCACCGAAGTGGAAGCCCTGCCAATCGGGCAATTGTGGGATAACCGTCAGGACCCGGTGGTGGCCAGTGAGCTGGGCTGGCGCATCTTCGTACCGTTTTCAATTCTGGTGGCGCTGCTGCTGGCGGTGGCTTTATCAGAAGTCAGTCCGCGTCAGGGACGTTATTTAAAACTGTTTCCGGCCCTGCTGATTTTTGCCAGCCTGATTGTGGCGCTAATGGCGGTCAAAACCCGGATCAGTAAAGAAGAAATGGGTATCTGGGCCTATCCGCTGGTGCTGATGGTCTATGCCATTGCGGCGGCGCTGTTCTCGCGTAAACAGAAACTGGCACCCAAAATCAAGAAACAGATTCAGCGAGTGAGGTCTTAATATGTTCGCACGTCGTATAGTGGCCAAGCATGTGACCAAAACGACCGCACTGGCGATGTTGGGGGCAACCGCGGTGTTGTCCGGCTTACAGGTATTATTTACCTATCTGGGTGAACTCGGTTCCCTAAAAGAAGGCTATGGCGCGCTGGATGCCTTATGGCATGTGCTCTGGGGTGCGCCCGGTTATCTGTATGAAATTCTCCCGATTGCCGCATTAATTGGCGCGGTGCTGGGCCTGGGCACGCTGGCTTCAAACAGTGAGTTGATTGTGATGCGTGCCGCTGGTATCAGCCTGTGGCGGATTGTCGGCTGGGTGGTGCGTTCGGCACTCATTCTGGTGGTGCTGTCTTTTGCCTTAAGTGAATGGGTGATTCCCTATACCAATGAGCGCGCAGAAAGCGTCAAGAAACATCGTAGCGTGGCTGAACTCGGTGAAGTCAAAGGCTACTGGACCCGTGAAGGGCAGCGCTTTATTTATATTGACTATGCCAACTCGCAGGGCACACTGAAGAATATTCAGGTCATCGACTTTGATGATAACTTCCGCTTACGCGGTACCTTAAATGCCGAGCAGGGCCAGTTTGTCGAAGATGGCGCCTGGTCACTGCAAAACAGCCGCCAAATGGACATTCTGCCAGAGGGCAATGCTATTGCTGATCAGCAGGCCACGCAGCCTTTATCGCTGGCTTTGCAACCGAAATATGTACACATGGTCACCATCGACCCGGAAGATTTATCACCCAGCCAGCTGGTCAGCTTCATGAGCTATATGCATGAGTACAGTCAGGTGCCGAAAAGCTATCAGCTGGCTTTCTGGCAAAAAGTTGGTTCTCCATTTGCCCTGATTGCGCTGGTGCTGATTGCCTGTTCCTTTATTTTTGGACCGCTGCGCCAGCAGTCGATGGGTTTCCGTCTGGTGATTGCCTTGTTTGTCGGCTTGGGCTTCTTCTATTTACAGGATTTCCTCGGTTATGCCAGCCTGATTTATGCGCCATCTCCGGCCTGGTTTGTGTTTATCCCGATTATTCTGATGTTTGTGGTGGGTGGTTATCTGCTGCAACGCGCCCGATAAGCCGGCAATTGAACAAAACGATAGTGTGGCACGGTTGAAACCATCAGCCGTGCATGGTGTCCGAACTGAAAATTCGGTAAGATATGCGATTAATTTGTAGACTAAAAGAGTGTGAACTATGACGGATGCAACTGCAGGCAAAATCCCTCACGTACTGGTCATTATGGATGGTATTGGGCATCGTGAAGCTGTTGAGGACAATGCGTTCCTGGCGGCACAACGTCCAAATTTGACCGCTATGCAGGAAAAGCATCCGCATGGGTTGATTTCAGGTTCAGGTGAAGATGTGGGCCTGCCAGATGGTCAGATGGGTAACTCCGAAGTGGGCCATATGAACCTGGGTGCCGGCCGTGTGCTATATCAGGACTTTACCCGTATTACCAAAGATATCCGTACCGGTGCTTTCTTTGAACATGAAGTGCTGGTCGATGCAGTCGAGAAAGCCAAAGCTGCGGGCGGTGCCGTGCACTTAATGGGCCTGCTGTCGGAAGGTGGCGTGCACTCACATGAAGACCATATTGTGGCAATGGCGGAGCTGGCGCTGAAACGTGGTGCAACTGTTTATTTACACGCATTTCTGGATGGCCGTGATACTCCGCCAAAAAGTGCGCAGCCCTCTTTGCAAAAACTGGATGCCCTGTTTGCCCAATATCCAGGCCAAGGCCGGATTGCCAGCATGATCGGCCGTTATTTTGCCATGGACCGCGACAACCGTTGGGACCGTGTAGAACAGGCTTATCGTTTGTTAACAGAAGGTGAAGCAGTCCGTACTGCAGCAACCGCCGTAGCTGGTCTGGACGCAGCTTATGCAGCCGATGAAAGCGATGAATTTGTTAAAGCTACCCGTATTGGTGAGGTTGCGGCAATTCAGGATGGCGACAGCGTGGTGTTCATGAACTTCCGTGCAGACCGTGCCCGTGAACTGACCAAAGCCTTTGTGGAAACCGACTTTGCCGGTTTTGAGCGTAAAGTGGTGCCGCAGCTAGCCAAGTTTGTGATGCTGACCCGTTATCAGGCCACCATTGATGCACCTGTGGCTTATATGCCAGAAGCACTGAAAAACTCGCTCGGTGAATATCTGTCAGACCTGGGTAAAACCCAGCTGCGTATTGCCGAAACCGAAAAATATGCACACGTGACCTTCTTCTTTAGTGGCGGCCGTGAAGATGAATATCCGGGCGAAAAGCGCATTCTGATTCCATCACCAAATGTAGCGACTTATGATCTCAAGCCAGAAATGAGCGCGTATGAAGTAACGGATGAGCTGGTGGCAGCGATCAATTCAGGTGAATATGACTTGTTGGTGGTCAACTATGCCAATGGCGATATGGTGGGTCATACCGGTGTATTTGATGCAGCGGTGAAAGCGGTAGAAGCAGTGGATACCTGTCTGGGCCGTGTGTATGAAGCTGTAATGGCCAAGCAGGGTCATATGCTGATTACTGCTGATCATGGTAATGTCGAGCAGATGCAGGACTATGACAGTGGTCAGGTTCATACCCAGCATACCACCGAGCTGGTGCCGTTTATTTATGCTGGCCCGACCCAGGCGGTGATTGCAGAAGGTGGTGTTCTGGCCGATGTAGCACCGACTTTATTAAGTCTGATGCAACTGCCAATTCCTGCAGAAATGCAAGGGCGTAATTTAATTACCCTGACTCCATAAACTGCCAACAGATAGGTGAAAGGATGGTTCCACACTGGAAACGCATGCTTGTTGCAACAACATTGATGATGTGTGTGAACCTGCCTGTCTGGGCGGCAGAAGATCAAGATCCGCTGGCACTAGAAGAAACCACCGAGCAGGACTATGTGGAAGTGCCGGTCGAATCGATCCAGCAGTTTGTCAAAATTTATGGGCTGGTCAAAGCCAATTATGTCACGGAAAAAAGTGACGAAGCTTTGTTTGCTCAAGCCATTCAAGGTCTGGTTTCCGGACTGGACCAGTATTCGCGTTATCTGAATGCCGAAGATTACCGTGCCTTGGTGCAATATACCGAAGGTGATCTGGCCTCGGTTGATTTTAATTTACGTTACGATGCCCAGCAGCATCAATGGCAGATCCACAATTTAAGACCCGATGCCGACTCGGCCAAACAGGGCCTGCGTAATGGTATTTCGGTCTTTAAAATCGACAATCAGGAACTGCAAAAGCTCAATCAGGATCAGGTCAATGCCTTGTTGATGGGCGCGGTTGGCTCCAATATCACCTTGCAACTGACCGCAAGCGCGCAGCCGATTCGTCTGGTACGCAACAGAAAAGTCGAAACCGATATTCAGGCGCAGATGCTGAGTAATCAGGTACTACTGATTAAAGTCAAAGTCTTCCAGCAAGATACTGCCAATGAAATCAAGGAACTGATCGAACAGTACAGCACACCACGGCTAAAGGCGGTACTGTTTGACCTGCGCAATAACCCGGGCGGTTTGCTGTCCTCGGCAGTCGAATCAGCCGATCTGTTCTTGAATCAGGGCGTGATTGTTTCTACCAAAAGCCGCGCTGAAGGCGACCAGCAATTTCAGGCTTTACCGAGTTTTGAATTCCAGAATCTAAAGGTCGGTGTGCTGATTAACCAGCGTTCGGCCTCGGCTGCAGAAGTGTTTACTGCCGCCTTAAAAGATCATGGCCGTGCCTGGGTGATTGGTGAAAAAAGTTATGGCAAAGGGGTGGTACAGAAGCTGTTTCCGCTGTCAGATGGCACCGCCTTACAAATGACGGTTTCTCACTATTACACCCCGCAAGGCAAAATGATTGAAGGGGTCGGGATTGAACCGAACCAGCGCTATGCACTGCAACAGGATATGAAAGAAGACAATTATCTGGACCATGTTGCAGAGCTGCTGTTAAGTCATAAATAGGCGCAGGGTTCGCACCTTATTCATCGGTATCCAGTCCGAATTTCTTTAGTCGATAACGCAGGGAACGAAACGACATCCCCAGTTTTTTCGCAGCCAAAGTCCGGTTCCAATGGGTCAGATTCAGCGCATTCAGCAAAATCTCTTTTTCGATTTTCTCCAGAAACAGCTCCAGTCCTTCTTCCGGCAGTTTACGCGGAGCAGCGGGCAGGGCATCGGCTGTAACCGGTGTTGCAGTGTCGGTTTCTGGCTCGGCCAGTGGCGCCATCTTGCGTAACGGTGCGGTCTGCAGATGCGGCAGATCAATCACATCATCATCACTCAAGGTCATGGCACGTTCGATGATATTGCGCAGCTCACGCACATTACCCGGATAATACTGTTCCAGCAAAAACTGCTGGGCACGTTCCGACAGGGTTTTGCTGTGTATATCCCATTCCTGGGCAATTTTCTGAATAAAATGCTGGGCCAGCAATAAAATATCTTGACCGCGCTCACGCAGTGGCGGCAGCACAATATCCATCACATGAATCCGGAAGAACAGATCCTGACGGAACCGGCCTTGCTGGACTAATGCTTCCAGGTCCTGATGGCTGGCGCTGATAATCCGGAAATCAACATCAATTTCCGTATCGGAACCGACCGGACGAATCCGTTTTTCCTGCACCGCGCGCAGCAGTTTCACCTGCATATTGAGCGGCAGTTCGGCAATTTCATCCAGGAACAGGCTACCGCCGTGTGCTGACTGGATCAGGCCCTGTTTGTCCTGTGCTGCACCGGTAAAGCTGCCTTTTTTATGGCCGAAGAATTCGCTTTCCATCAAATCGCCCGGAATCGCGCCACAGTTGATGGCAATAAAAGGCCCGTCACTGCGGTTGCTGAGGCGATGCACCAGATTGGCCACCACTTCTTTCCCGGTGCCCGATTCACCGCTAATAAACACCGGTGCCTGCGAGCGGGCAATTTTTTTCAGGGTGGTGCGCAGTTGCTGAATCGGTAGAGATTGCCCGATCAGCATCCGCTGTTCCAGCTGGTCCGCTTCCTGACTATGTGCTTTAAACAGCGGCTGATTCAGTGCTTTTTCCAGCAATTGTTCGAGGTGTTTCTGGTTAATCGGTTTGCTGACAAAATCAAAGGCCCCGGCTTTGAGTGCGGCAATGGCAATTTCCATATTGCCATAGGCCGTCAGCACCGCAACCGGCAGCTGCGGAAAATGCTGGGCAATCAGCTCGACCAGTTGCAGGCCATTGCCATCAGGTAAATTCAGATCGGTGATGCAGGCGTCATAGTGATGACTGGACAGCAGCTGACGTGCTTGCTCCAGCCGGTGTGCCACGTGTGTTTGAATCCCCATACGCGCCAATGTCATTTGCATGAGCGTGCATAAATCTTCCTCGTCATCGACGAAGAGAACGAGTGGTTGTTCCACTAAACTTCCCCAAAAAACTATTTATTTACGTCAACAGGTGAGCATTCAATCCTGAAACATGCTCCTTGTTTTTGTTCTACATAGCGCAACTTGGCCCGATTGGCCTCGCAGAAACTATGTGATAAGTATAATCCTAAACCAGTTCCGCTAATTTCGGTACTAAAAAATGGTTGAAACAGGTAGCGAATATCATGTGAAGCCACGCCGCTGCCATAATCTTTGACATCCATATAGACCGTGTCCTGCTGGCGATAAAGTTGTAGTTCAATCGGATGATCCGGCGCATTGTGGCGCTGGGCATTACGGATCAGGTTAATCAGCACCTGACGCAGCTGGGATTCATCAAACAGAATCTGCAGAGGTTCGGGCTGGCTGACCTGAATCTGGCTGGCCAGATCGGCCAGATCATCCTGGATCAGCTGCGGAATAAAACGCGCCAGATCAATCTGCACCGGTGTGGTTTCCTTATTTTTAACCATGCTCAGGGTGTCATCAATGATCTTGTCAATGCGCTGCGACTGCTTGTCAATCATCTGGCTCAGCATCTGCTGCTGATCGGTATCGCTGCCGGCCAGCAGGCGATTGGCCTGGACAATGGCCGCCAGCGGATTACGGATTTCATGGGCAATACTGGCCGAAAGCTGGCCCAGTGCTGCCAGTTTCAGTTGCTGCACACGCTGGTTGATTTGCCGTGCATCCTGCAGCACCAGCAAGGTTAAGGTCTGCTGCGGCACCACCAGCTTTTGTACCTGAATCTGGATCAGGAAATGACTGAGCTGCGATTCAAACTGGAATTTTTCGCCGTTAGAGAGCTGGTCAAACTGCAATAATTGAAACAGGTCGGGCTGTACTTTATACAGTGGATATTTGTCGAAAGCATACAGCGGATTAATACCCAGCAAATGGCAGGCGGCCGGATTACTGACCATAATATGGCAGTTTTCATCCAGCACCAGATAGCCCATATCGGTCTGTTCCAGAATATAGCGGTTAATATTCTTTAGCCGGTTCAGTTCCAGTGATTGAGAAAAGTTCAGGTGCTCCAGAATCTGGAAACGGCGGACGGCAATCTGGCCAAAACGGTAAATAATAAAAAACAGGAACGAGAGCAGGGCACTTTGCCCGATGCGATCTAGAGAGGAAAAATCCAGTAATGTGCCAACAAAATGCTGATAGGTGACACAAATCATTGCCACCAGGGTAATGAACAGCGCCTTGCTTTTTTCCAGCAATAACGTCGCGGCGAAAATCGCAATCACAAACAGCAGGCTTAAATGCAGGCTCGGTCCATCCAGCGCAAAGGTCAGGCTGCTGAGCACCAGTACATCAACACTGAAAATCAGCGTGAGTTGTAGCGGAATCCTGTGCCGGACATAGCGAAAATACAGCAGCTGGGCACAGCTAAAAATAAAATACAGCACCAGACTGGCGGCATACAGCCGTGGATGCTGATAATCATGATTGAGAGTTTGAGTGATGAGTAAATAAATCAGCAGCAAACAGAAGGCAATTATCAGCCGATACGCCCCGTACCATAGCCCGAGATGGTACTGGTTCAGTTCAGCTTGCGTACGGCGGATATCCATGAGGCTTAAACCGCTTAAGGTTTAATTAATCCGTAGCGAATGGCCAGATGGGTCAGTTTGACATCACTGTCGATATTCAGTTTTTCAAAAATACGGTAGCGATAGGTGTTTACGGTTTTCACGCTGACGAACAGCTTGTCAGCAATTTCCTGCGCGCTAATACAGTTCACCACCATCATTGCCACCTGCATTTCACGTTCCGACAGGCTGTCGAACGGTGATTGCTGGGTGTCTGACAGGTAGGAACTGGCCAGTTGCTCGGCAATATCGGCACTAAAATATTTACCGCCCTGCATGACTTTTTTAATGGCACGCACCATTTCCGAGACAGGTGCACCTTTGGTGATATAGCCTTTGGCACCGGCTTTGAGTAATAAAGAAGGATAGGGTTCTTCGGCCAGACCACTGACCGCCAATACCTTGGTTTCCGGGGCAGTCTGTAATAAACGGCGCGTGGTTTCCACCCCGCCAATGCCCGGCATGTTCACGTCAAGCAGGACCACATTGGGATGATGCTGGCGCACCAGATTAATGGCTTCTTCCCCAGATTCAGCTTGTCCAATGACCTGAACATCGGTGTGGTCTTCGAGCATACGGCAGATGCCGGTACGAACCAATTCATGATCATCTACCACTAAAACTGTGATCACCTAGACTCTCCCTCTCACTAAAATCATCTTTTTTGTTACATATAGCAAAATTAGCTTGCAATCAACCGACAAAATTGGCCATCCTATTCTTAACCTAAAGTGAAAAATTCTGCACAATGTCGGAGGCTAAAATTGGTTCCGTGCTGTGTTGTAAATGTAAGGCATATTTGAGGTAATACGCAAATGTATCTTACCTCCCTGAGTTGAGTAAGCAATAGTGAAAAATTCTAAGAAGTTATTAATGCATGTGCTGGGAGCATCGGTTCTGCTCGGCATGAGTTCAGTCAGTACTGCTGAAATCGTCATGAACCCTTCCTCGGGGAGTAACGCCCAGGCAACGCTAAGCTGGTCATCTGAAGAGGCCAATCAGCTGCTGAATGGCGATGTGATGACCACCGCCACGACTTCTGTGACCGAGCAGGTGGTGGAACCGTCACCACAAGGCTCAACCAAAATTACCACCACGGTACGCAGTTCCAGCACACCGGCGCCCGCCAGCACGGTTAGTAGAACCAGCCCGATTCTGGATACTGCATCCTATAGCAACCAGCCCACTGTGAACGCACGTGCCGCACTGGTGATGGATGCCAATACCGGTGAAGTGCTGTACAGTAAAAATACCAATACCGCGTTGCCGATTGCTTCAATTACCAAAGTGATGACTGCGGTAGTGACGGCGGATGCGCGTTTAAATATGTCTGAGCAAATTACCTTGCAGCAGATTGATTTTGCCGGTGCAGCAGGCAAGAACTCCAGTTCGACCCTGCGTGTGGGCGACAAGATGAACCGTGCTGAAGCCTTATTATTTGCCTTAATGAAATCAGAAAACCCGGCCGCAGCAGCGCTGGCGCGTACCTATCCAGGTGGACGCAGCGCGTTCGTGGCTGCCATGAACAACAAAGCGCGTGAGCTGGGCATGCATTCGACTCGCTTTACCGAATCGACCGGTTTGGACCCACGCAATGTATCATCGGCGCGTGATTTAGGTATTCTGGTCAGTACCGCGTCACAATATGGCCTGATTCGCCAGTTTTCGACCACGCCAAGCTATGACTTTAACCTAGGTTATCGGGTGCTGAAATCGAACAATACCAATTCGCTGGTGCGTAATGGTGGCTGGAATATTAACCTGTCTAAAACCGGCTTTATTAATGAAGCAGGGCGTTGTCTGGTGATGCACACCACTTTAAATTCACGTCCGGCGGTGGTGATTATTTTAGGGGCCAGCAATACCCAGGCGCGTAATAACGATGCCACCCGTTTAATGTCCTGGACCAGCCAGTTACCAAAACGGATTTAAGCTGAACTGTTCTGTGCGAAATCGTGCAGAACTTAAAACCTCAGCCATAAAAAAATCCCTGCATGAGCAGGGATTTTTGTTTCAAACCGGAATTATTGATCCATGTTTGAAAGGATAGAATCACGAACCTGATCCATAGTGGCGTCAATTGACAGCATCACCGCATCCTGGCATTGTTTCATTGCAGTGTCTGGATCTTTCAGACCGTTACCAGTAACAGTACATACAATCACCGAACCTTCTGCAATTTTACCGGCTTTAATGTCACGCATCGCGCCGCCAATGGATGCTGCAGATGCAGGCTCAACAAACACGCCTTCGTACATGGACAGCATGCGCTGAGCTTCCAGAATTTCTGCATCGGTCAGTTCATCGAACCAGCCTTGTGAATCACGAACTACAGCTTTGGCATGGTTCCAGCTTTGCGGGTTACCAATACGGATTGCAGTGGCTACAGTTTCCGGGTTTTCAACTGGCGCACCACGTAAGAATGGCGCAGCGCCAGAGGCTTGATAACCGACCATAACTGGTAAACCTTCCGGTTTTGGACCAGTAAAGGCATCCGTTGCCGCATCATACACCACTTGTTCAAACTGGTCTGCAGGCTGGTTAGCCACAGCTTCGGTATAACCCATCCAGTGTGCAGTAATATTGCCCGCGTTACCAACTGGCAGGCAGTGGTAGTCTGGGGCACGGCCGAGTTCATCCACGATTTCGTAGGCAATGGTCTTTTGACCTTGCAGACGGTACGGGTTGATCGAGTTTACGATGGTTACAGGAGCCTGATCGGCCACTTCTTTCACCAGACGCATACCATCGTCAAAGTTACCGCGAATCTGCATGGTGATGGCACCGTACATCATGGCCTGTGCCATTTTACCCATGGCAATTTTGCCTTCAGGAATTAAGACAAACGCTTTGATACCAGCACGCGCTGCATAGGCTGCTGCCGCTGCAGAAGTGTTACCGGTGGAGGCACAGATAATGGCTTTTGAACCTTCTTCAACCGCTTTGGTTACGGCCATGGTCATACCACGGTCTTTAAATGAACCTGTCGGGTTTAAGCCTTCATACTTCACATAAATTTCAACGTTCTTGCCAATAATACGTGGAATGTTCTCAAGCTTGATTAGCGGGGTATTCCCTTCACCGAGAGAGATTGCACGTGTAGTTGCAGACACTGGTAAACGGTCACGATAACGGTCAACTAAACCAGTATAACGATTGGCATTCGACATGATGATGTTCCAATTGTGTGTAGAGCTTGGCAAGGGGAAATATTCCCCTTGACCCGATTAATTATCAAGCGATTCTAAACGAATTCGTACAATTTCGCCATGAATCACAGGCAAAGCTTGAATTCGTTGTAACGCTTCATCCATTTTTGATTCCTGAACTGGGTCAGTCAGAATCACGATAGGGATAAGGTCTTTTAAGCGAGATTGCTGCATGATGGCATCAATACTGATACCGGCACGGCTTAAAATAGTGGTGACATCGGCCAGTACACCGGTCTGGTCTTCGGCATTAATGCGAATATAGTAACCCGTGGTCATCTGTTCACGGCTTAAAATTGGCAAGTCGGTTAAGGCTTCGAAGGCCAGTTGCGGAATTGTCCCTGCACCGTCTTCGGTATAGGAGATGTCACGGACAATATCGACCACGTCAGCAACCACTGCTGAAGCGGTCGGGCCTGCACCGGCACCGGCGCCATAATACAGGGTTGGACCGACTGCATTGGCCTGCACCAGCACCGCATTTTTCACGCCATTTACATTGGCAATCAGTTCTTCTTCAGGAATCAGGGTTGGATGCACACGCAACTCAATACCGGCATCGGTACGGCGTGCAATCCCTAAATGCTTGATGCGGAAACCTAAATCTTCGGCATATTTGACATCTTGTGCGGTAATTTTGCTAATGCCTTCGGTGTACACCTTGTCAAATTGCAGCGGAATACCAAATGCACATGAGGCCAGAATGGTCAGCTTGTGCGCTGCATCAATACCTTCAACGTCGAAGGTTGGATCAGCTTCGGCATAACCCAGTTCTTGCGCTTCTTTCAGCACATCGGCAAAGGCACGGCCTTTTTCACGCATTTCGCTTAAGATGAAGTTACCGGTACCGTTAATGATACCTGCCAGCCATTCAATCTTGTTCGCGGCCAGACCTTCACGGATCACCTTGATGATTGGAATACCACCAGCTACCGCAGCTTCATAGGCGATCTGAACGGCATGATCATCAGCGGCTTTGAACAGTTCATTACCGTGTTCAGCCAGCAAGGCTTTGTTCGCGGTGACAATATGTTTGCCGTGTTTCATCGCTTCCATAATGACTTCATATGCAGGATGAATCCCACCCATGACTTCAACCACGACATCTACATCCGGTTGACGCACGATATCCAGCAGGTCCGAGCTTTGTTTGACCGTTTCTGGCAGGTTCAGGTCTGGACGCGGACGACGGGTGCCGACATAGGTAATTTCAATTTCACGACCGGTGCGACGTTTAATCTCAGCAGCATTTTCTTTTAATAGTTTAAGGGCACCACCACCCACAGTACCAAGACCGAGGATTGCCAGACGAACTGGTTTCACGTCACACTCCATATTTAATCAATTTTAAGCGAGCTTAGATCATAGCTAAAAAAAGCTGAAGACTCTAGCGTAGAAATCACTTTCTCTTGATCTATAAAAAACAGTAATTTAACCCATTAAAATTAGTTATTTAAACGCTTCAGCAATTCGCTTGGCGACAGATAACCACCGAGGTAGACCCCGTCTGCACTATAGATTGCCGGGGTACCGTTCACCCCGATATTCAGACCCAGCTGATAGTGTTCACGTACTGGCGTTTTGCAGCTGGCGGCAGGCAGTTCAGCACCGGCAATGGCCTGATCAAAGGCCGCATGGCGGTCTTGGCTACACCAGACGCTTTCCATGGCCGGAATAAACTGTTCGCCACGTGGCCAGGCAATATAGCGTACTTCAATGCCTTGGCTGTTCAGCTCATCCATATGTTCATGCAGCTTGTGGCAGTATGGGCAGCTGACATCGGTAAACACATAAATGATGTGTTTGGTTTCACCCTTGGCTTTATAGATCAGCAGGTCCTGCTCTTTCAG
The DNA here is from genome assembly GCF_000369465.1 of Acinetobacter sp. CIP 53.82. Taxonomy (NCBI): domain Bacteria; kingdom Pseudomonadati; phylum Pseudomonadota; class Gammaproteobacteria; order Moraxellales; family Moraxellaceae; genus Acinetobacter; species Acinetobacter sp. CIP 53.82. The sequence continues at coordinate 1,612,118 of NZ_KB850046.1, forward strand.
GCTGGCAAAAATCTGTTTATTGGTGCCGGCTTGCAGGCTCTCACCGACGTTATGTAGCTGTTTGTCGCCTAAACGGATCACATCGCCCTGGAAAATGTATTTGCCATCGCTGGTGGCATAGACTGCAGACATGCCTTCCAGGCTGACCCAGTACAGATTCGGGACTTCCGTGGTTTTGACTTCAGTGATTTTGGCCTGAATGCCAGCAGTTTTAAAATGCTGTTCCAGGGTTTTGACCAGACGCTGCTGGGCATTACGTTCAGAAAGGGTAGAGGCTTCCCCGGTTGCCGGTGCACTGGCCGTAAGCGTGGTTTGTTTTTTCTCATCATTATTGCTCGAGCATGCCGTCAGGCCGAGGCCTGCAGCAAGTGTCATGGCCATTACAATTTTCGCGCGGGTAAATGTCATTGCTAACCCTTTTCTTATCGATATAAAAACAAGGAGGCTAGCATAACAAAAAAAAATGACCGATCGAAAACTTCTTGGTCGTATTTCGGCAGTGCGGTTAAGCGCGAGGATGATGGGTCGCGTGCAGCTGCTGCATGCGAATCTGCGCGACATGGGTATAAATTTGTGTGGTCGACAGGTCGCTATGCCCCAGCAGCATTTGCACCACGCGCAGGTCCGCGCCATGATTGAGCAGATGCGTGGCAAAGGCATGGCGTAAGGTATGCGGCGATAATTCGGCCTGAATCCCGGCCTGTAGTGCATAGCGTTTAATCGCATACCAGAAGTTCTGCCGGCTCATGATGCCGCCATGCTGGGTCAGAAATAAATAATCGGTGCTGGTTTTATATAGCTGCGGCCGCGCCTCTTGCAGATAGTGTTCTACCCATTCACAGGCGACCTGGCCTAAAGGCACCAGACGTTCTTTATTGCCTTTGCCGACAATGCGCAAATAACCCTGTTTCAGGTTAATCAGCTCCAGACGTAAATTCAGCAATTCAGACACCCGTAACCCACAGGCATACAGCACTTCAAACATGGCCCGGTCACGCAGGCCCAGCGCTGTATTGACATCCGGTGCCTGAATTAGCGCTTCAACATCGGCTTCGGACAGATCTTTGGGCAAGGCCCGGCCCAGTTTTGGGGTTTTATGTGCGGCGACCGGATTGTCGGCGCGCAGTTTCTGTTCACGCAGAAATTTATAAAAAGCCCTTAAGGCCGATAGGCAGCGGGCAATCGAACGTGGGCTTTTTTGCTGTTTGGTCAATTCAATCAGGACATCGGAAATATCATCATGACTCCAGTCCAGCATCGAACTGGGCACGCAGGCACTGCATAACATTAAGTCGGACAGATAGGCATTGCGGGTATGTGGACTGACGGTTTGTGCTACTAGATGATCGCGAAAGCCCTGCAAATAGCTTAAATGTTCCGGAATGGTGACAGGTGCAGGAATGCGGGGCTTTTTATTGAGCATGTGGATCACTTTAATTTAAGAATTCGATCAAGATCATTGGAATTCTCCAATGTAGAGTAATTTTTCCGGGCTGTCGATGTGATATAAGAACGGAAACGTAATCAATCCTTATTTGTTAATTATTCTCATTTGTTTGTATACTATTTAAAAGAGCTTAGGAATTTCACAGTGCGTTTATCAGAGTTAAAGGTAAAGCAGACGGCCATTATCCGCCAGATTATCCGGCAGGATGAGGGGGGCGAGTCACACAATGACTTGGTGGCCAGCCGTCTGGAAACATTGGGGTTTGTGCCGGGCACGCGCGTTCAGGTCATTACCAAAGGTGTTTTTGGCGGGGACCCGATTCTGATTCAGGTCGGTTTTACCCGTTTTGCCTTACGCAAAAATGAAGCAGAGAAAATTGAAATTGAAGATGGAGTCACTACATGAGTGATGCCTTACGTATTGCCCTTGTAGGGAATCCTAACTGCGGTAAAACCTCATTATTCAACCATTTAACTGGTACACGCCAGAAAGTTGCCAACTATGCCGGCGTAACGGTCGAACGTAAAGTCGGTCATTTTAATTTACCTTCAGGCAAGCCGGTACGGGTGCTGGATTTACCTGGCACTTATAGCTTGAATGCTGCCAGCCCGGACGAAGCCATTACCCGTGATGTGGTACAGGGCAAACTGGCAGAAGAAGGCCAGCAGGATGCTTTCCTGTGTGTGGTTGATGCCACCAATCTGAAGCTGCATCTGGGTCTGGTACTGGAAATGATTGAACTGGGTCGTCCAATGTTGCTGGTGCTGAACATGATGGACGAAGCGCGTCGTCGTGGCATGCAGATCAACACCCAGAAACTGTCTGAGCGCCTCGGTGTGCCGGTGGTAGAAACCGTGGCCGTGCGCCGTTCCGGGATTGAAAACCTGATGAATGCGCTGGATCAGGGTAAATATGCGCTGCCACATACCGAATTGACCGGTCTGAAAGGCGATGCCCATCAGAAGGTCGAAACCCTGCTGAATGATGTGGTGCAATACGTCGATCAGGAAGATAAACGTTCCGATTTCCTCGATAAGGTGTTCCTGCATCCGGTGCTGGGTCTGGTCAGTCTGGCGGTCATGATGTTTATCATTTTCCAGGCGGTCTTTGCCTGGGCAGCCCCATTTATGGACGGGATTGAAACCTTCTTTGGCTGGCTGGGTGAAGTAATTGGTGGCAGTATTGCCCATCCTTTACTGAACAGTCTGGTGGTGGACGGGATTATTGCCGGCGCCGGTGGTGTGGTGGTGTTCCTGCCGCAAATTCTGATTCTGTTCTTCTTTATTCTGATGCTGGAAGAATCCGGTTATTTACCGCGCGCTGCATTCTTGCTGGATAAACTGATGTTTAAAGCCGGTTTAAGTGGCCGTGCCTTTATTCCGTTACTGTCCAGCTTTGCCTGCGCGATTCCGGGGATTATGGCAACGCGCAGTATTAGCGACCCGCGTGACCGTTTAACCACTATTTTTGTGGCACCGCTGATGACCTGTTCCGCACGTTTACCTGTGTATGCGCTGTTAATTGCTGCCTTTATTCCGGAACAAACGGTATGGGGCCTGTTTAACCTGCAGGGTCTGGTGCTGTTTGCGCTGTATATGGCTGGTATTTTAAGTGCGCTGGGCGTGTCTTTTGTGCTGAAGTTTTTCCAGAAAGACAAATCCGATCACATGCTGTTGATGGAACTGCCAAGTTACCGTTTCCCGGACATCAAAAACGTCTGGATTGGGTTGCTGGATCGCGCCCGAATCTTCCTGAAACGGGTTGGTGGCATCATCTTTGCCCTGTCGATTCTGCTCTGGTTCCTGTGTACCTTCCCGCAGCCGCCAGAAGGCGCGACCATGCCGGCGATTGATTATACCTTTGCCGGGATGCTGGGCCATATCATGCAGCCAATTTTTGCCCCACTGGGCTTTAACTGGCAGATCTGTATTGCCTTGATTCCAGCAATGGCAGCCCGTGAAGTGGTGGTGGCAGCACTGGGTACCATTTACGCCCTGTCAGGGGATGAAGATGCCATGGCCGATGGTCTGGCCAGCATCATCAGCAGCGGTGGTGACTTGGGCTGGTCATTGGCGACCGGTTTATCGCTACTGGTCTGGTTTATTTATGCGCCGCACTGTCTGGCGACGCTGGCCACGGTACGCCGTGAAACGGCATCGTGGAAAACAGTGGGCTTTATGACCGTGTATCTGTTTGGTCTGGCCTATTTGATGTCATTCCTGACCTATCAGATTGCATCCAACCTGTTGGCTTAAGCCGAAACAAAAAAAGGAGACTGAAATGATTGAAGTATTGATTGTGGCGGTATTGGTGATGTGGAGCACGCTGGTGGTCTTCAAAAAGGTATTCCCGAAGACTTCAAATTCAGTCTTTCTGAAGTTGTCGGATGCCTGTACGGCAAAAGGCTGGCACACGCTGGGCAAATGGTTCAGACCGAAAATGGCTGCCGGTTGTGGCGGTGGCTGTGATTGTCCGGTGTCGGAGCAGGCCAGCAAGAAAACTGAAGTACAAGGGGGCAAGTGGAAGTAAGCCCTTGAGCATCAAAAAAGCCGTCATCTCTATGACGGCTTTTTTACGCACTGACACAAAATTTTTTCCAGAAACTGCAAACAGAAAAAGCATTCAAAACCCCAAAGTGCTAACATTTCCGCAGTTTAAAATCCAAATCATTGATGGAGCTCAAATGTTAATACAACGCGGTGGATTAAAAGTTGTGGCAGGTCTTGGCATTTCAGGTGTTGCAGCAGTCAACTTCTTGCATGATCAGGGCTACCGCGTTGCCGTAACAGACTCTCGAGCGACACCCCCCGGTTATGACCAGATTCCGGCCGAGGTTCAGACCAGTTTTGGCCAGTTTGACCAGGAACTGCTGTTGTCTGCTGAAGAAATTATCATCATTCCGGGGCTTGATCCAAAACTGCCAGAAATTCAGACGGCAATAGCGCAGGGCATTCGGGTGGTCAGTGAAATCCAGATTTTGCGCCGTGCCACTGACAAGCCAATTGTGGCCATTACCGGTTCCAATGCCAAAAGTACCGTAACCACACTAATTGGCCTGATGGCTGCCGATGCTGGCAAGAAGGTCGCGGTTGGGGGTAATCTGGGCCGTCCGGCGCTGGATTTAACCAAAGATGATCCGGAGCTGTATATTCTGGAACTTTCCAGCTTTCAGTTAGAAACCACTTCAAACCTGAATGCTGAAGTGGCGGTGGTGCTGAACATGAGTGAAGACCATCTGGACCGTCATGGTGACATGCTCGGTTATCACACCGCCAAACACCGTATTTTTCAGGGCGTGAAACAGGTGGTGTATAACCGTGATGATGCACTGACCCGTCCACTGGTGCCAGATACCACCCCTATGCAGAGCTTTGGTCTGAATGCCCCAGATATCAACCAGTTTGGTATTTTAAAAGAAACAGATGGCACCATTTGGCTGGCGCGTGGCCGTGAACGTCTGCTGAAAAGCAGCGACATGTATATTCAGGGTACGCATAATATTGCCAATGCCTTGGCCTGTCTGGCGCTGGGTGAAGCGATTGGCCTGCCGATGGACAGCATGCTGAACACCTTAAAAAGCTTTAAAGGTCTGGAGCATCGCTGTGAATTCGTCGAAGAGGTCGCAGGCGTGCGTTATTATAACGACTCCAAAGGCACCAATATTGGTGCCACCCTTGCGGCACTGGAAGGCTTGGGTGCAGCAATTCAGCCGTATGGTGGTCAGGTGGCCATTATTTTAGGCGGGCAGGGCAAAGGCCAGGACTTTAAGGCACTGCGTCAGGCGCTCAGTCAATACGCCAAACTGGCAGTGTTGATTGGTGAAGATGCCGCGCTGATTGAAGCGGCGGTACAGGGCACTACCACGCTGCTCCATGCCGACAGTCTGCAACAGGCGGTCACACTGTGCCAGCAGCATACCCAGCCGCAGGATGTCGTGTTATTGTCACCTGCATGTGCAAGTTTTGATATGTTCTCGGGCTATCCGGAACGTGGTCGTCAGTTCGTGGCTTATGTCAACGAACTTGGTCAAGAATAATAAGGATTTGGGATATGGCTGGCTTTGCTCAGACAACGATCAATAAAATCAATCAGGTCTATGAGCGCTGGTTACCGCGGTTACCGGCCGAAGTGAATGTGCGCAATGTGCTCATTTTTAGCGTATTGGCCTTGCTCTGTATCGGCTCGATTATGGTGGCGTCTGCCTCAATGCCCTATGCCGAGCGTATGCATGAAAATGCCTTCCATTATGTACTGCGGCATGGTATATCAATTGCGGTAGCGCTAATTGCCGCCTATACCGTGTATAAAGCTCCCTTAAACCTCTGGTTCAATAACACCTTCTTTTTATGGATTATTACCATTGCCTTGCTGATTGCGGTACTGGTGGTCGGTACCGAAGTCAATGGTTCTAAACGCTGGATTCGGGTGGCCGGGTTTACCTTGCAGGCTTCAGAAGTGGCCAAGGTGATGATGGCGATTTTTACCGCCGACTACGTGGTACGTCGTGCCGAAGAAGTGCGTAATAATATTAAAGGTCTGGTACGGCTGGCAGTGATTATGGCGGCGACTGTGGGCCTGATTATGGCAGAACCGGATTTGGGTGCGACTGTGGTGATTGCGTTGACCATGCTCGGGGTGTTCTTCCTGGCCGGTGCACCACTGATTCAGTTCGGGATTGCCTTGGGTGCGATGCTGGGTGCGTTTACCTTCCTGGTGGTGTTTGAGCCCTACCGTTTTGAACGTTTAATGTCTTTCTCTAACCCGTGGAATGATCCGCTCGGGGCCGGTTATCAGCTGTCAAATGCCTTAATGGCTTTTGGCCGGGGTGAATGGGCCGGGGTGGGGTTGGGGCATAGTATCCAGAAAATGTCCTATCTGCCGGAAGCGCATACCGACTTTATGCTGGCCGTTTTAGGCGAAGAATTTGGCTTTTTTGGTATCCTGGTGGTGCTGAGCCTGTCTTTCACCATGCTGGTCTGCTGTATTCGCATTGGTCATCGTGCCTTGCGACATCAGTATTTACGTGCTGGTTATCTGGCTTATGGGATCAGCATCATCTTCCTGTTACAGATTCTGGTGAATGCCGGCATGAATATGGGCATGTTGCCGACTAAAGGGCTGACCCTGCCATTTATCAGTTATGGTGGTTCATCGCTAATTATGTGTGCGGTGATGGTCAGTCTGATTCTGAAAATTGAAAGTACTACCCAGCAGACCAATCCAAGCCGTGAGGAATCAAGCTTCTAGATTGCTCTGCTGAAATGGATCTGGCTGAGCATGGTGCAACACTGTGCTTGGCATTTCCGTTTTACAGTTCAGACATTTGACAAAGCTGCCTTTGGCTTTGGATAGCGGAATTAAAGGAATAAAAAATAAGGAAAAATAATTGCGCTGCTGCTTCAGTTCATAGCTGGTGCGGGTGCGACAGACCGGACAGACAAACTGGTTTTTCTCCAGCACTTTGGTTTTTGGACCAATCCCGAAAATAAAAAACATAGTAATCCCATCTTGCAGTTATTTTTTTCTAGATTAGCGCAAATTGTGTAGTTATGCGTAGCTGCCCTGTAGCTGAGTTGTATGTGGAATGGCGTCAATTGACCACTGGGCAATGGCTTGCTGCAGCATACGTGCCGGGGTGTCTAAAACTACCGGGGGTTGGTGCAAAGCCGTGAGCGCCTGTTGTAATAGCAGAGGAGCCTGATTTAAATCCAGCGGCTGGGCCAGGTTCTGCTTGGAGAGTTTTTGCCCCTGATCATTCATGGCCAGCGGCAAATGCAGATAGCGCAGTTCCGGATAGCCCAGCACCCGCCCAAGCCAGATCTGTCGTTCGGTATTGTCCAAGAGGTCTGCGCCGCGGACGACATCGGTAATGCCTTGCAGATAGTCATCGACCACCACGGCCAGCTGATAGTTAATAATCCCGTCACGGCGTTTTAAGACAAAATCCCCCAGATCTTGTTGCAGGTTGGAGCAATGCCGGCCCTGCAAGCGGTCTTCAAAGCAGATGTCTGTATCGGTCACTTTCAGGCGGATGGCCTGCTGTGCAAAGGGGAGTTGCAGATTGCGACAGGTGCCAGCATAAATATGATTGGAACCGAGCATTTTACGCGTGCACTGGCAGGCATAGACCCAGCCTTGCTCGGCGAGTTGCTCAAGAACGTCTTCGTAAATGGCCAAACGGTCTTTTTGAAACAGAATCTCACCATCCGGCTCGAACTGAAAGGCATCTAAAGAACGCAGGATATGCGCTTCACTGCCGGGATAAATACGGGGAATGTCAGTGTCTTCAATACGGACCAGCCAGCGCCCATGCTGGGCCTTGGCATCGCAATAACTGGCCACCGCGGTAATGAGGGAACCAAAATGCAAAGGGCCGGTTGGCGATGGCGCAAACCGGCCCACGTAATTCTCTTCAGCTTTCCCTCCCTTTATCAAAGGGAGGGGCAGGGAGGGATTACGAATAGACATGCTTAACCGTTATTTTGCTTCTCTTTGATTTCTGCCAAAGTTTTGCAGTCAATACACAAAGTCGCAGCTGGACGCGCTTCTAAACGGCGTAAACCAATTTCGATGCCGCAGGTTTCACAGAAACCGTAGTCATCGTTTTTAATGGCTTCAATGGATTGTTCAATTTTACGGATCAGTTTGCGTTCACGGTCACGGGTACGTAACTCGATGGCAAACTCTTCTTCCTGAGTGGCGCGGTCGTTTACGTCAGGCAATGCAGTATTTTCATCTTGCATTGTGTTTAGCGTACGATCAACTTCAGACATCAGCTCAGCTTTCCAGGCCAAGAGAATCTGACGGAAGTGCTCAAGCTGGCCCTCAGACATATATTCTTCATTTTTTTTCGGCTGATAAGGCTCAATACCAAATAAGCTAGCAGTAGAACCACCTTCTGACGCCTTTGGCTTTGTCTTACGCACGCGCTTTGTAGATTTTTCCTCTACAACATCTGTTTGTTCGTCCAAGACTTGATTTTGGTTGTCATTCGCCATGTAGGGCATTCCTCATCATATACGTATTATCTATACGCAAAAAATATGGTGATATGCAAGTGTTTTTATCCACTCCCAAGGAGAAGATTATCCCTTCGGGGGTCGTCATCATATAGACTTTTTATGTATATTGATAGTCTTTGATGTTTGGATTTCGTCGTATCACGTTTTCCTTCGCAGCCATAACTTAAAGCAAAAAGATTAAAATGAAAAGTTAATAACCTGAAATTTCATTATTTATTTGACCGACTAAATTTTCAACACGATGCACCTGTGTGTCGAACTCGCCGTTGTCCTTTAAATGTAAGACCCGATAGCCCGGTGCTTCCTGTCCCAGGGCAAAATCATCACTATGCGGTTTAAATTGTACTGAAGTCGAAGGCGTTGAATAAAAAGGAATATTGTTCCAGATGTTCAGTGAATCCTGATGCACGTGGCCAAATAAAACCGCTTTAATATTCTGATGCTTGGCCATGATTTCAGTCAGATCTGCGGTATTTTTCAGTTTGTGCTGATCGACCCAATGCGACTGCATGGCAAAAGGATGATGATGACAGGCCAGAATCACATGCTGGCCGGCATGTTCGGTTAACAGCTGGTCCAGTTGCGCGAGCTGGGAGGGTTCAATCCGGCCATCAATCTGATTCTTGACCGCACTGTTCAGCAGCATGATGGTCCAGCGACCCAAATGAATGGCATGTACCCGGTTTTGCTGCTGGTGAAATGGAAAATATTCGACTTCATCATGATTACCCGGAATCTGATAAAACGGAATATTCAGGCGGTGCATAAATGCCAGATAGCGCGCATAGGTCGCCGGCACCGGCACCTGTGCCAGATCCCCGGTATGAACAATGGCATCCAGCTCAGGATAACGTTGCTGAATATCACGCATGATGCCATGAAAGCTGTGTTCCGGATTCATCTGCACAAATTTAAGGTCTTCCTGATCCATTAAATGTGTGTCTGAAATCTGGACGATGGTCCAGCTTTGTGTATTTTTGCTTATAAAAGTCATGCCTGACCCCTTAGACATTCCTTATGGTTTAATTTGTTGTTGTAACCATTGCAGGGCGATGATCAGCGGCGCATTCCTGAGCCGACCATTGGCCAATAAGATCGGTAAGTGCTCATACTCAAAAATATGCAATTGAATATTTTCGCCTTCCTCACTAAGACCAAACACACCGCCTTGTTCAGGCAAATTTACTTTCGCACTATATAAATGAAAGATTTCCGCACAAGCTCCTGCAGAAGGATAGAAGGTAAACAGATGCTGCAGTTCTTCAACTTCGCAGCCTGATTCTTCTAGGGTTTCACGGCGAATGCAGCTTTCCGGTGATTCATCACCATCGAGTACGCCCGCAATGACTTCGAGTTGCCAGGGAGAATCCTGATCATCCATTGCCCCAATACGAAATTGTTCTATTAATGCAAATTTATGTTTTTTTTCATCATATAACAATACACCGGCTGCCTCCGGGCGTTGAATCAACTCCCGATGAATGACCGGTGTATAGTGGTTTTGATTAAACAGGCGATGGCTCAGACTGACTTTTTCAACCTGAATAAAGCCACGAAACAAGAATTCACGCTGTTGAATGCGCAGTTCATTTCGACCATAGGTCGCCTGTTTAAGTATTTCCATAAAACATCATACGGATGAAGAACATCAGTTTTCATCCTAACTGAGATTAAATGGAACACAAACTCTTTTTCGATAGTTTAGACGTCGTGGTACAATTTTTGACCAGTCTGTTGATAGGTCTCCTTCATGGCTTTGAGACCTTCCGCAACCTCTGTGTCGCTTTGCATGGCTTCTTTAGCAAGATTCTGATTTTGCGCATAATCTCTCACATTTTGGGTGATTTTCATGGAGCAGAATTTCGGTCCACACATCGAACAGAAGTGCGCCGATTTGTGTGCTTCTTTCGGCAAGGTTTCATCATGCATACTGCGCGCCGTATCCGGGTCCAGACTCAGGTTAAACTGATCTTCCCAGCGGAATTCAAAGCGGGCTTTGGACAGGGCATTGTCACGCGCCTGCGCACCCGGATGGCCTTTGGCCAGATCGGCGGCATGTGCAGCAATCTTGTAGGTGATAATACCGTCTTTAACATCTTTCTTGTTCGGCAGACCTAAATGCTCTTTTGGCGTCACATAGCACAGCATGGCCGTGCCATACCAGCCAATCATGGCGGCCCCAATGGCCGAGGTAATATGGTCATAGCCCGGTGCAATATCGGTGGTTAGCGGACCAAGGGTATAGAACGGCGCCTCTTTGCAGACTTCCAGTTGCAGATCCATATTTTCCTTGATCATATGCATTGGCACATGGCCCGGGCCTTCAATCATCACCTGCACATCATGTTCCCAGGCGCGATGCGTTAACTCGCCCAAGGTGCGAAGTTCGCTGAATTGTGCTTCATCATTGGCATCCTGGATACAGCCCGGACGCAGACCATCGCCCAGACTGAACGACACGTCATAGGCTTTCATGATTTCGCAGATTTCATCGAAGTGGGTATACAGGAAGTTTTCTTCATGATGCGCCAGACACCACTGTGCCATGATTGAACCACCACGTGACACAATACCGGTGAGGCGGTTGGCGGTCAGCGGTACATAACGCAGCAGTACCCCAGCATGAATGGTGAAGTAGTCCACACCTTGTTCGGCCTGTTCAATCAGGGTGTCTTTAAAGATTTCCCAGGTCAGGTCTTCTGCTACGCCGTTAACTTTTTCCAGCGCCTGATAAATTGGCACGGTACCAATTGGCACCGGCGAGTTGCGGATAATCCATTCGCGGGTTTCATGAATATTTTTCCCGGTCGATAGGTCCATGATGGTATCGGCGCCCCAGCGGGTGGCCCAGGTCATTTTCGCCACTTCTTCGGCAATGTCGGAACCCAGTGCCGAGTTACCAATATTGGCATTAATTTTCACCAGGAAATTACGGCCAATAATCATCGGCTCAATTTCAGGGTGGTTAATGTTGGCGGGAATAATGGCGCGGCCGGCAGCGACTTCCTGACGTACAAATTCCGGGGTAATTTCACGCAGATTTTGTGCGCCAAAGTTTTGTCCCGGATGCTGGCGCATATCGACGCCTTGCTGCTGGCGCAGGTTTTCACGGATGGCGATGTATTCCATTTCCGGAGTAATAATGCCCTGTTTGGCATAGTGCATTTGGGTCACGTTATGCCCGCGTTTGGCCCGGCGCGGTTTCTGGATATGGGCAAAACGGATGTCGGCAGTGCGGATGTCACGCAGGCGTTCCTGACCGAATTTAGAACTGAGCTGATCCAGAATTTCTGTATCGTTACGCTCTTCAATCCAGCGTTCACGCACATTCGGTAAACCCTGGTTCAGATCAATATTGACTTCCGGGTCGGTGTAAACGCCAGAGGTGTCATAGACCATTACCGGCGGATTGTGTTCACCGCCTAAACTGGTTGGGGTCTCGGTCAGTTCAATCTGGCGCATCGGGACACGGATATCCTCACGTGAGCCCTGGATATAGACTTTGCTCGAAGCGGGTAAAATACGGGTGAGGTCTTTGGCATCTTGCTCGTGTTGAGCAGAAATAGCCTCGGAAGAAAGATTCGTTAATTGGTTCATACCATGATCCTTATGAAGAGCATCAACGAATCAAGCACGACCAAAACGAAACGGATTTATCCTGAATAATAAATCGAAACTTAAGGTTTAGTTGCGCTTGATTCCTACGCAGGTGTTAACCTGATCAGGTTCAACGGTACTTGTGCTTAATCATCTATACGGTTAGACAATTACACAATCTCAGCGAGGATTTACTCGCGCTCCGTCAAGCTGCTTAAATCTTAACAGGTTGGCTTAAAAAGGCCAGTGATAAAACTGCCAAATTGGTGGGTGGCTTAGTTATTCTGATAAGGCATACAGACCGCATCGCTAAAACAGTCACGGGTCGGACTTAAGCCGTTTAGCGGTAAATCCAGATAATGGGACAGCTGCTTTAGCGCCAGGGTGTTGGCACGTTCATTGTTTTGTTCCTGTGCGGTCAGGCTGACTGGAATACGGTTACGCCGTTCCTGTGGCGACATCTGTACAAAGCTGTGGAATTTACGCGCCTGATCTGCCAGTCGTGACTGCTCCAGCTTGGCCAGCTTTTCAATTTCATACCAGACACTGGGCTGAATCGCATATTCTGCTTCATAGCTGTCTGAAACCGGGGTATTTAAGGTGCCTTTAAACAGGAACATACGATAGACCTGATCCAGATAACGCGCATCGCGGATATAACTGCTGTCAGGATAGTTTTTGACATAATCTTCCCAGAACAGGGCGCGACGCACCACTTCCTGGGCATCAATGGTCAGGCCGCCATCACGAATCGGACGCTGCATATTCTGTTCGGCCAGATTTTCAATAAAAATCCGTTCGGCATCGGGCAGATAAGGCGCAAAAATACGAGCCAGGTACTGCGGATTACGCCGATAGACCAGTTGCCCTTCACCGGCATCATACAGGTCGACATAGGCCTGACCTTTGTGTTTCAGCAGATACTGGTCGCGTAAGGCAAACTGTTCGAAATGGCTTTGCTGAATGGTGGGATGCTGGGCCAGATCAAAGGCATACTGATCAAAAGCGGTCTGCTGCTGGGCGGTACGTTCGACTTTCAGAAAATTCTGGTACATCTGGGCAGACAGTTCCAGCAGATGCTGCTGGTCGGGGAAATCCATTAGTGGCAAACAGACTTTTAAATCCTGGTTAATCTGTTCCAGGGCAAAGGTGGTGCGCTGCTGGTTAATCTCGCGCATTTCCTGTTCAATACCGCGGCAGATCGACTTTAAATCGACCGCCTGTTCAGCCACAGCCTGCTTCGGCTTCTGTTCAATGACCACAGGAGGTTCTGGCCTTTGACACGCGGTCAAAACCATTGCAGAACATAAACTGAGCAGTAAAGTACGCCAGCGGGGAGAAATAAGCTTCACGATAACCCAATTAAAAAAGCAGCAAAAAAATAACAAGTGCGGAATGTATGGCGCTATTGTAACCAGCTTCGGGCCGGTGAATTGTAGCGTTGTGCTGAAGTTTGGTTACATGGCTGTGAGTGCGCTCCTGGCTCAACTCAACTGGACAGCTTGCTGCTTGAGTTAAAGCGGTAAAATATAAAAAAATAATCAAAAACATACGAAAAAAATGCGATAAATCGCTACTATGGAGCAAATTGAGTCAATGCTTGACTGAGACATGGCCATTTTGGCGAGATGAGTTAAACGAATAAAATGAAGAAAAAAATATGTGTATTGGGCCTGCTGTTGTTTAGCCCTTGGGCGCAAGCCTTGGATCTGGTCGAGGCCTATGAGCGTGCCAAAGCCACCGATCCGAACTGGCAGGCCAATCTGCTGCAATATGAAGCCGATCAACTGAATTTAGGCATTGCCAAAGGCAATTTGCTGCCGACCGTGACTGTGTCTGGCAATATCACCCGGCGCAGTCAGGACGCCAATGCTGCGACAATTCCAAGTTTTCCAGTCAGCTCTGAAAGCCTGTCGCCTTCAGCAACCACCACCCGTCAGGTGAGTGTCACTGCACGCCAGCCTTTATTCCGCTGGGATGCCTGGGAAGGCCTAAAACAGGTCAAAACCTCACTCAGTCTCAGTGAAGTCACCTTAAGACTGCAAAAGCAGGAGCATATTTTAAATGTGGCCGAAGCCTACTTTAATGTGCTACGTCAGCAGTCTTTAACCACCGCCTATTTACAGGAAGAGCAGGCGCTGCTGGAACAGCTGAACATGATGAATGCCAAGCTGCGTGAAGGACTGGTTGCGCGCAGTGATGTCAGCGAAGCCGAGGCGCAATATCAAAATGCCAAGGCCAACCGGATTGCCACTCATGTTCAGCTGGTGCTGGCACAGGAACAACTGGCACAGCTGATCGGGCCATATCGTGAAAATCTGGCGGTACTGCGAGATGACTTTCAGTTCCAAAAACCTTATCCGGCCAGTTTAGAGGCATGGACCGAGTTGGCGCAAAGTCAGAACCTATCCATTTTGCAGGCCCGCTTGCAGCAGCGTTATGCTGAAGACCAGAAACGGGTCGAGCAGGCCGCGCGTTATCCGCAAATTGAAGCGGTCGGCACTTATGGCTATAACAAGCAGACGCCACAAAGCCGGATTTCTCAGGATGGTCAGTTTGATCAGGTCGGTATTGAAATGAACTGGAATGTGTTTACCGGCGGCCGTACCCAGCGCAATATCCAGAAAGCAGCGGTGAATGTCGATAAAGCCGAAGCCGAGCTGGATGCGGCGATCCGTAAAGCCAATACCGATGTAAAAAGTGCCTATTTGCAGGTGGAAACCGATCAATCCAAGTTACAGGCACGACAGGCGGCCATGCAATCGGCGCAACTGGTATCGCGCGCCTCCCGTGCCCAATATCATGAAGGCCTAAAAACCATGGTCGATGTCCTGCTGGCCCAGCGTAATGCTTTTTCGGCCAAGCAGGACTATTTGAATGCCAAATATGATTATCTGATTAATGTGCTGCGCCTCCGGGCATCGGTGGGGCAACTCAGTGAAAAAGATCTGGCTGAGATGAACTTGTGGTTAATAGAAAAACCTTAAATTTCAATAAAATAAAATGATGCAATCGGGCACTTGTTTAAATTGTCATAAAAGCTTAATGTTTAATGTGATTTAATAATCAATGATCAAATAAGTCCGTTATTATTGCATTGGAGTACATCTCTTGAGTCCAAATAATCCTGTGTTAAATCACCATATTTCTTCTCAATTTAATGAAGATCTACAGGATGTCAATACAAAATTCATGACCATGGGTGGCTTGGTAGAGCAGCAGGTGGCCAATGCGATTCATGCATTGCTGGACACAGATGCCGCGATGGCAATAGAGGTGCAATTTCAGGACAATGCGGTGAACCGTCTGGAAACTGAAATTGATGAAGCATTAACCCTGATTTTGGCGCGCCGTCATCCCGCTGCAATTGACCTGCGCATGGTGATTGCCATGAGCAAGGCCAATACCGACCTGGAACGTATTGGTGATGAAGCGGCTAAAATTGCCCGGATTGCACAAAGCTTGTGTGAAGAAGGTGGCTCGCCGCGCGGTTATATGGAAACCCGTCATATTGGCAACCAGGTGCGAGTCATGATTCATGATGCGCTGGATGCTTTTGCCCGTTTAGATGTCGATCAGGCTTTACGTGTACTGCTGGCCGATGCCGATATCGACCGTGAATACCAGTCGGCCACCCGGACCTTAATGACCTATATGATTGAAGATCCGCGTCATATTTCCCGTGTCATCAATGTAATGTGGGTACTGCGTTCCCTAGAGCGGATTGGTGACCATGCGCGTAATATTTCCGAGCAAGTGATTTATATGGTCAAAGGTCTGGATGTGCGTCATACCAGCATGGAAGAAATTGAACAGAAAGTTCAAGAACGCTAAGTTTGAATACCAGAAACAGCCTGAAATAATTTCAGGCTTTTTTTATGGATTACGCATAAAATGGATAAAAAAAATCCCAGATTTTGGGGGAAATCTGAGATCGAAATCGGGGATATTTATATCTATTATAAGAGATGCTTCCATCTCCTTGATTGTTATTATAGGAAGATGATGCGCGGAAATCTTTAAGCTTATTGTAGTCTAATGTTGAGTTTTATGAACAAATGTATCGGCCAGTTACAATACCAATCGGTTAAATAGGTTAATTTTAATCTAAATTATAAACCCCTGATTTTGGTGAAGTAAAACTTTATAGTTGTCCAGATATACCTGTCAATTCAATAAAAACCAATCACCTTAAGCTCACTATAAACAGGGAGCTTGCGGCTGGAAAACAACAAAGTTCATCTACTTTTTCTGTGCCAAGCCTGAAATGGGTGAATGAAGAGGGATTCATTTTTTATCGATGAAATTTTTGTGGATTAAAGGCTAAAAGCATCTTCCGAGATAGAACTCTATGTGCAGTGATTGATCTTGGGTTTGGATAGAGTAAAAGAAAAGCTCCATTTCTGGAGCCTTTCAAATTTAAGCCCACGCGCTTCGCTTGTCTTGCGTAATTTGTATAACCGTGCATAAAAAAGAATCCCCAAAAAATGGAGATTCTTTTTGCATGAAAGCCTACGCGGACTTCGTCCTTGTCTTGCGTAAAACTTAAAGCAGCGCTTTAAGTTTTACTCAGGCTTTAGCCCTTCGGCTTTTTCTAAGGTTTCGTCATTATTGAAGAATTTTTCGCGCTGTTCTTCCAGAAACTTTTTCGCATCTGCTTCAAACACATTTAAACGCTTTTCATTGATCAGCGTGGTCTGATGTTTCAGCCATTCGTTCCAGGCCTGTTTAGACACGGTATCAAATAATTCCTGACCTTTGGCACCCGGGAACGGGGCAAAGTCCAAGCCTTCCATTTCTTGTTGATACTTACGGCAAAATACTTGTCGAGACATATCCATACTCCGAATTTAAGATTAAGCGTAAAGTTGCTCTAAACGGGCGTGGGCGCGTTCAATCGCAGCAGCGACTTGTGCCGGAGCAGTCCCCCCAATATGGTTACGTGCATTCACTGAAGCTTCCAGAGTCAGGGCTTTTTCAAATACATCGGCCTGAATCAGGTCAGAGAACTGCTGCAGCTGTTCCAGGGTCAGTTCAGACAGGTCTTTGCCTTCCTGTACGCCCAGTGCGACCGCTTTACCAACAATTTCATGGGCATCACGGAAAGCAACGCCATTTTTCACCAGGTAATCCGCAAGGTCGGTTGCAGTAGAGAAACCACGCAGCGCCGCTTCACGCATTTCTGCAATGTTAGGCACCAATGCCGGAATCATGTCAGCAAACGCCATCAGTGAACCACGTACAGTATCAATTGCATCAAACAGAGGCTCTTTGTCTTCCTGGTTGTCTTTGTTATACGCCAGTGGTTGACCTTTCATCAGGGTCAACAGGCTCATTAAATCACCATAAACACGGCCGGTTTTACCGCGAACCAGTTCAGGGACATCCGGGTTTTTCTTTTGCGGCATGATCGATGAACCGGTACAGAAACGGTCAGGAATATTCACAAATTTAAACTGGGCTGAGGTCCACAGAATCAGTTCTTCCGACATACGTGACAGGTGCATCATGATTAACGATGCCGCAGCGTTAAATTCAATCCCGAAATCACGGTCAGATACTGCATCTAAAGAGTTTTCAGCCACGGCATCAAAGCCCAGTAATTCTGCGGTATAGGCGCGGTCGATTGGATAGGTTGTACCTGCCAGTGCAGCTGAACCGAGTGGCATACGGTTCACACGTTTACGGCAGTCAATTAAGCGCTCAGAGTCACGTACCAGCATTTCAAACCAGGCCATAAGGTGGTGACCAAAAGTCACAGGTTGAGCAGTTTGTAAATGGGTGAAGCCCGGCATAATCGTGTCAGTGTTTTTTGCCGCCAGGCTTAGAATACCAGTTTGTAGTTTTTTCAATAATTCTAAAATGGCATCAATTTCATCACGCACATACAGACGGATATCAGTCGCCACCTGGTCGTTACGGCTACGGCCGGTGTGCAGTTTTTTACCGGTAATGCCAATACGCTGGGTCAGGCGTGATTCGATGTTCATGTGCACATCTTCAAGGTCAATACGCCATTCAAACTGACCCGCTTCAATTTCGGCTTTAATGGTGTTTAAGCCGTTGATGATGTCGTCACGTTCCTGTGCAGTCAGCACGCCAACTTTGGCCAACATGGTTGCATGGGCGATTGAACCGGCAATATCTTGTTTATAAAAACGTTGGTCAAATTGGACAGATGCTGTAAATTCAGCAACAAATGCGTCAGTAGCTTCAGAGAAACGACCGCCCCACATACCCGAAGTCTGGGTTTGTGACGGATTTGAGGAATTAGAAGATGTGGTCATGTCGGCTCAATAGAATAAAAAGCAGTAATTTGAAAACGAGTATAACAAATTCGGAATCACTTGCCGAAGGGCAGGTGAGATCATCTTTTGCAGATACGGCTGATGAAAAAAATTACAGTTATTTTTTTACGAAAATAGGGCGTTGGCAACATCTAATTGAATTATTTATTGCCAGCAATGTATTGGCCATGGTGCTGGCACTGGCTGAAGCGCAAGGCTGGCAGGCATTAACCGGTTCACGACTGCTGCAATATGTGCTGTATATTAACTGGGTGTTACTGGCCTTTACTGCCTTTATTGAATATTTTCAAAGACGTTTGGGTCGGATGAGTCTGGGCTTTTCGCTCGGTTTTGGTTTTTTATTGCTACAGCTGATTGTACTGGTGACTACTTTAAGCCTGAATCTGCTGACGCATTTTGGCCAGAATTTTCATCTGCGTGACTTGACTGCAGCCGAGCTGGGGGCCGGGCTGGATTTGCATTTAAGTTATGGCATCTTGCTGGGAGCATTCTGTTTTCGCTATTTATATTTGCGCGAACAGAATTATCTGCGCGAGCAAAGTGCTCTAAAGGCCAAGGTGCATGCCTTGCAAGCGCGTATCCATCCGCATTTTTTATTCAACAGTTTAAATAATGTCATTAGCCTGATTGCGATTGATCCTGAAAAAGCCGAGCAGATGCTGCTCAATCTGTCACGTCTGTTTCGTGCCAGTTTACAGGAAGTCAAGCTGGTCAAGCTGCAGGAAGAAGTTGAATTATGCCAGCGTTATCTGGAGATTGAGCAGATTCGTCTGGGTGAACGCTTGCAGGTGGAATGGAAAATTGAACAGCCGCAACTGCTCAGTCAGGTACAAATTCCCTTATTAACTTTACAACCTTTACTGGAAAATAGTATTTTTCATGGTGTTGAAAAAATTTCCAGACCGAGTACCATTAGCGTATTGGTAGAAATTTTGGAAAATCAAGTCAATATCGTCATTACAAACCCTTACGTAAACGCTAAAATGAATTTACGACAAGGACATGGTATTGCAATTCAAAATGTGCAACAGCGTCTACGCGCCTTTTATGGAAGAAAGGTGGTCTTTCAAACGTATGCAGGGGAGGGCATGTATACCACCGTGGTACAGTATCCATATAAATAAAAAAAAATTCACGTTAAGCTATAAAAATAAATGATTTAACGTAAAGGAGGGATAAATGGATGTTCTGATCTGTGATGATGAACCTCTTGCAACTGAGCGTTTGGCCCGCTTGGTGACTCAACTTGGACATCAGGTGGTGGCAACCGCCAGTCATGGTGAGCAGGCCATTGAGCTAGCAGATGAACATCAGCCAGATGTCGTGTTATTAGATATTCAGATGCCAGAAATGGATGGACTAAGCTGCGCCCAGCATTTGCGCGAGCTTGACCCCATGCCGGCAATTGTCTTTTGTACCGCCTATGATGAGCATGCACTTGATGCATTTAAATCGCAGGCAGAAGGGTATTTGTTAAAACCGGTCATGCAACAGGAATTGCAGCAGGTTTTAGATCACTTAACCAAACTCACGCAAGCCCAGCTGAGTCACATAAAACAAAAAGAAAATATGGAAGAATTGAATATAAAACGCCACCAGATCACGGCGAAAACTTATCGTGGTGTTGAACTGGTGCCTGTAGAAAATATTTATTATTTTTTAGCAGATCAAAAATATGTCACCGTGCGCCATAAAAATGGCAGTGTGCTGATTGACGAAACCTTAAAAGATCTGGAGCATGAATTTGCCGACCAGTTTATTCGGATTCATCGCAATGCGCTGGTCTCGATTCATTATCTTGAAGGACTGGAAGTGATTAATACCGGTCAGTATCAGGTGCGTTGTCGTGAACTGGAAGAACGTCTGGCAGTAAGCCGTCGTCATTTACCGACCTTAAGAGAACGTATTCAGAAACTGTAAGCACCGGTTGAAATGGCTTTTTCGCCATCTCAGGGTGCAAATTGACTTGCATTTTCAAGCGATCAGGTTAAGTTTAAGGGAATCCTTTTATTTGCTTTCACTGACATGATGAACACCCTGAAAATTGCAACTCGACAAAGCCCGCTGGCATTATGGCAGGCGGAACACATTCGTGCGCGTTTAGAAGCCTTACATGCCGGTCTAAACGTGGAGTTGGTCACCTTCGTGACCCAGGGTGATAAAATTCTCGATACCCCCTTAGCCAAAATTGGGGGCAAGGGACTGTTTGTCAAAGAATTAGAAGCAGCTTTGCTAGATGGTCGTGCTGACCTTGCTGTGCATTCCATGAAAGATGTGCCAATGGCGCTACCAGAAGGCTTAAGCCTGGCGGTGATTTGCGAGCGTGAAGATCCGCTGGATGCCTTTGTGTCCAATACTTATGCCAGCTTTCAGGACTTGCCGCAGGGTGCCAAAGTCGGAACGTCCAGTTTGCGCCGTAAATGCCAGATTTTAAAAGCACGCCCTGACCTGGAGATTATCGATTTGCGCGGTAACGTTGGTACCCGTCTGTCCAAGCTGGATGCAGGTCAATATGATGCGATTATTCTGGCCAGTGCCGGCCTGAAGCGTTTGGGCCTTAGTGAGCGGATTCGTCATACGCTCGCGCCTGAAGTGAGTTTGCCGGCCGTGGGTCAGGGCGCTTTGGGGCTGGAATGCCGGACTAATGATCAGGCCGTACTCGAGCTGATTTTGCCGTTGATGGATGATGAAACCAATGTCTGTGTACGCGCAGAACGTGCGTTTAATGCTTATCTGGAAGGTGGCTGTCAGGTGCCGATTGCCGGTTATGCCACTTTAAAAGATGGCCAGCTGTCGATGGAAGGCCGGGTGGGCAGTGTCGATGGCCAGACCTTGTTAAGCGCACAGCTCAGTGCCGCACCCGAGCAGGCCGAACAGCTGGGTGAACAACTGGCACAGAACCTGTTGGCACAAGGGGCAGGTGAGCTGCTAAAAGCTTTATATTAAGATGCTGTTTATTAATACCCGCCCGGCCGATCGAGCCTGTGCCTTGTCACAGGCTTTAAGGCAACAGGCCTGGTCGGTGATTGAGCTGCCTCTGCTGGAATTACAGGCCTGTCCCTGGTCCGATGCATTGGCACAGCTGTACCAGCAATTACTGCAGGCGCAGCGGATTGTGGTGGTCAGCCCGACCGCGGTACACATCGGGATGGAGTATCTGGCGCAAAGCGGTATTCATCTCGATCAATTACAACATGTACAGTGGATTGCGGTTGGTGAAAAAACGGCGCAGGTACTGGCAGAATACGGAATTTCGAGCGCCGTGCCGGAGGTTGAAACCTCGGAAGGGATGCTGGAACTGCCTTTATTAAAATCCCTGGCGGCCGGTTCATGTATTGCCTTCTGGCGCGGTGAAGGCGGTCGTCAGTTTATGATGGACAGCCTGCAACAGGCCGGAATGCAGATTCTGAATTTTATTTTATATCAGCGTCAGTGTCCGGCTGCGTCCATTCAGCAGATGCCCGCGCTATTGCCACAACTGCAGCAGCACCGGGACTATTGGATGCTGATTAGCAGTGAGGCCAGCTGGTTAAACTGGTTGCGGCTGAGTCAAGCGCAAAAAGAATTATTGAACCGGGGGCGTTATCTGGTGTTGGGTGACCGCCTGGAAGCGCTGTTGATGGATTATCAACAACAGCATCACACCCGTTTTCAACTGATCAAGTTGACGAATTTAAAAACAGAAACAATACTGCAGCAGATTGAGCTTAAATCAGGACACGCATGAAGAAGCTACTTATTTTATTATTGATCATCGGCTTGGCCTGGATGTTAAAGCTGAGCTATGACGTATTTAAAATAACGGCGCAGCAGTCCGAATTGTCTCAGAGTATGCATCAGGCGGAAAAAAGCCGCGCCAATCTCAATGACCAGCTGGTGGCTTTGCAGCGCCAGAGTAGCAATCCTTCACCGTCAGCATCTTCAAGTGCGCCTGCAACTAATACTACAGTGCAGATCAGCCAGACCACGATCACGCCGCAGCAGATGCTTCAACAGCAGCTGGAACTTATCGAATTTGCCTTAAAGCAGGCGCAATATCCGTATGCACTGGAAAAGTTGGCAGTGCTGGATGTTCAGCTGAATCAGTGGGCTTTGTCACCGGCCTTGGCCGAAAGCCTGCATCAAACCCTGAGCAAAGACCGGCAGCTGATCCAGCAATTTGCGGCACAGCGCAGTGCCCAGCAGCAGCAGGTCACTCAGGCTCTACAGCAGCTGGATCAGCTGTTGCGTCAGGAAATCCAGCAGCCACAACTGCAGCCGGCGCAAGAGGCCAATCCGGCCTTCTGGCATAAGTGGTTGAAACTGGAAGCCGCCGAGCAGCCAGCGACTGTACTTAGTCAGCGTCAATTGCTGTTAAAAGAAGCGCAGTTGCGTTTATTACTGGCACGTCAGTTATTAGGACAAGGCCAATATCTGAATTATCAGCAGGAGCTGACTGAAATTTTTCATCTGTTACAGCTGCTGCCGGATCGGGGGGCGCAGCAGTTAAGCGCTGAATTGGCGGAAATTCAGAGCCTGACCGTGATTCCTGTGCCGGTGCTGACCAGCCGCACCTTATTGGATGAATGATCATGAAGCAGATTGTTCTGGCCTATGTCTTGGTCACGTTGGTGCTGGTGGCCTTGCTCAGTGTATTCAGTTATGGCTATGGCGCGGGCTATGTTTATCTGTATTGGCGTGACTGGCAGCTACAGACCAATATCTGGGTGCTGCTGATTTTATTAATGCTGATCAGTCTGGTGGTGCAGCTGATCTGGGTGATGCTAAAGCGTTATTTAAGCCGTGAACAGCGTAAGCAGGCGGCGGTGTTTGATTTCCAGCATTTACATCCTTATGAGCAAATGGCAGTAATCTGGCTGCTGGATGCCGCGCGTGAGCAGGACGCCTTTATCCGTCAGGTATTTAACCAGTCTGGTTTATTAAAAGCCGTGATTCATTCACGCCTGTCGCTGATGCAGCAGGATTATCCGGTGGCCTTGCAGATGTTAAACCAGAGCAATGCCATGGCCTTTGAGCTGGCCGAGTTGCAGCGTATTGAAATTTATCTGGCGCAGCAGCAACCGGAAAAAGCCCTGACCCATCTGGAATTTTTAAATGGCCATCAACTGTCGCCGTGGCTCAAAGATGTCAAACAGGCCTATGAACAGCGCTTAACCGCACTGTGGGGGGAGTTTGCACTGCAATATCCGTGGTTATATTTGCGTGCGACTCAATATGGGCATTTAGGGTTGGACAGCAAGCAGTTATGGCTTGAGCAAATCTTGCAGCATTTTGAGCAGGCTACACCGGAAGCATTACAGGATTTAAAACAGCGTTATTGCAACCTGTCCGGGCAGATGTTTAGCCAGCCGTATGCGATTAAAGTGCTGTGGTTAAAAGTGCTGGCACGTTTAAGTGATATGGGTGAGCAGCAGGAACATCTGGCGGTGCATTTGCTGAGTGAACAGTTTCATCAGGATGTGTTCTATTTATGGTTCCAGCAGCAGCTATTAAAACCGGCACCAGATTATCTCAAGATTGAAGATTATCTGAATAAATGGGAACAGCAATATCCTGCTTTACCGGTATTGAGTTTTGCCAAATGGCATATATTGGAAGCTACCGGTCGTCATGACGACGCAGCACAGCTTCTAGATTTATATCCGGAACATATTTTAATGAACTATTTAAGAATTAAATCAGCATTAAAAGATCAACCACATTTACAGCAGCAGTTAAATCTGGTGTTTGAAAATAATAGTCATTTCATGAAAATTTAAATCTAGGTAAAGTCGCATGCAATTAACCGATTATCCAGTAATTCATCAACAAGTGGTGGCATGGGGCGATATGGATGCGCTCGGTCATGTCAATAATGTGATGTATTACCGCTATATTGAAAGTGCCCGCATTCATTATATGGATCAGATCAGAATGATGCAGCAATCCTTTTCGACGGTAGTGGCATCAAATCAGTGCAAATATATGCGTCCGGTATTTTATCCGGATACCTTAAAAATAGGTGTACGGGTTGAGGAAATCCGAAATAGTGCTTTTCGCATGCATTATATATTATGGAGCGAGCAGCAACAGGCTGTAGTCGCGAGTGCAGAAGCCATCATGGTTTGTGTGAATTCTGAAAGTATGCAGAAAATGCCATTACCCGAGTCGATTCGGCAGCATATTTTGGCTTTGGAAAATAGTGTGGGGCATTATCTGGATTAATTCTAATCCCGAATAAATAGATTATTTATCTCTGTTAATAATTGTTTTTCATTTCAAATAATGATTGAAACTTAATTCAGATAAAAATATGATGTATTAATGCAATTGAAGTAAATTAATATAAAAGCATACTTGTGGAGTAAATATGATGCCCGATATTAGTAATTTGTCTGTAGAACAATTAAAGCGCTTGCAGGAAGAAGCGGAAGCATTAATTGCATCGAAAAAGGACCAGGCAGTTGAAGATGCATATAATCAGATTTTGGCAATTGCTGAAAATGCGGGTTTAAGCATTGAACAGATTCTTGAGTTTGGTGCGTCTAAACGTAAAAAGAATGTACGTAAATCGGTAGAGCCGCGTTATCGTAATAAAGCCAATGCCAATGAAACCTGGACAGGTCGTGGTAAGCAACCGCGCTGGTTAGTGGCAGAACTGGAAAAAGGTGCCAAGCTTGAAGACTTCTTGATCTAAACTTCATCAGATTGTCATCTAAGCGCACTAGAGTGTCGAAACCAAGCAGAACTGCTTGGTTTTTTTATGTGTATCCGTTGGTGTTGTAAAAAAAGTGTGCATAATGTGTGCATGAAAATAACAATTTGTTCATGAATGCATTAGATAGGTTGGTCGTGGTGGAATGATAAAGAAACCGAGATACATCACGTGGTGGATTTTCGCCATCATTGCTTTTTTAATTTTTGTGTTATTACAGATTCCTGCAGCTTGGTTAATTTCAAAGTTTTATAAAAACAATCAGAGTTTACATAATGTCAGTGGCAACATCTGGCAGGGGCAGGCAGATTGGCACAAGGGACAGTTGCGTGGCAGCTTAAGCTGGAATACGCGTCCTTTAGACCTGTTATTGCTGAAAGTGGCAGCCGATGTTGAAATCCATAGTGGTCATACCGAACTAAAAGGCGTGATGGGTTACCGTTTTGGGACCTTCATGCTGAACGCTGTACACGGCCGTGTTGCGCCAGAAACTCTAAAAACCCTGGTCGACTGGCAATGGCCGACCAATCCGATTCAATTACAAAATATTGATCTGAACTATAACAAGCAGCAAGGGTTCGCCCAGGCGCAAGGTCAGCTGAACTGGGCCGGCGGGGAGCTGGTCTATCAGTTTGCCCAGCGTCAAGAGCGCATGACCGTGCCAACGCTGAAAGGCACACTGTCGGATGAAAGCGGAAAACTGAAAATTGATGTGCGTGATGCACGTGACCAGAAAATGATTAACCTGAGTCTGGATCAGGAGATGATGCTGGATGTGCAGCTGACCCAGCGTTTATTGATGCATGTTCCTTCTTATGAAGGTAAGGCTGGTGCCGATACCTATGTAATCAGTACCCGCCAGCCGCTGTTCAAGGGAGGCTTCTGATGCAGAAAATCTGGGAGCAGCTGCAGGCTATCCAGCTGAAACAGGCCGATCGTGTCGCACCGTTATTGCTGGCGCTGCTGATTCTGTATTTATGCTGGAAGCTGGCCAGTCTGTTCTGGCTATTACTGGCGCCGCCTCAAGCGATGCAACTGGATCGGGTCGAACTGGGTTCGCAGCAGCTGCGTGTACCGAATATCAGCAGTTTTGCCTTGTTTCATGAAGCGAGCCAGCGTACGCAGGCCGAAGACAATCTGAACCTTCAATTACAAGGCGTGATGGTCGGTTATCCCAACCAGTTTTCTTCTGCCGTGCTCAAAGTCAATGAGGTGGCAGAGCGCTATCGCGTCGGCGATGTGATTGAAGGCAGTGGTTATCAGTTGGCTGAAGTGTACTGGGATCGGGTGGTTTTGCGTCATAGCAGTGGCGCCACCCGTGAGATAGAGTTTAAAGGCATTGAAAACGGGCTGAATCAGCCGATTGTGCCGACACAAAGCCCAGCTGCACCCAACAGAAATCCGGCACCGGCAACAACTGCGCAAAATGCGATTGGTCAGGCAGTGCAAAAGATTCAGCAAGACCGGGAACGCTATTTACAGGATATGGGCGTGAATAGTGGCAATGGTCAGGGCTATGAAATTACCGCACGGACACCGGCGGCACTCAGAAGCAGATTGGGATTACAACCAGGCGACCGGATTTTATCCTTAAATGGTCAGACTGTCGGACAAGGGCAAAATGAAGCCCAATTGCTGGAACAGGCAAGACAGGAGGGTCAGGTCAGACTGGAAGTTCAGCGTGGTGACCAGGTCATCACGGTACAACAAGATTTTAAGTGACGGATTTGTCACCTTATAGGGTTAGGAAACACGGTAGATTATGGCTTTATTAAATCATGAGCGTCCGCTTTGGGCATTGGTGGTCGGCGCACCTCTGGTGGCTATGGTAAGTACGGCGAGCTATGCACAAACCTGGAAAATTAATTTACGTGATGCTGACCTGACTGCATTTATTAATGAAGTGGCCGATATTACCGGTAAGAACTTCGCGGTTGATCCGCGGGTGCGCGGCAATGTCACGGTCATTTCCAACAAGCCGTTGAACCGCAATGAAGTCTATGACCTGTTTCTGGGCGTGCTTAATGTTAATGGGGTAGTGGCTATTCCCTCGGGCAATACCATCAAGCTGGTGCCAGATAACAATGTCAAAAGCTCCGGAATTCCGTTTGATGCACGCCAGAATGCGCGCGGCGACCAGATTGTGACCCGGGTCATCTGGCTGGAAAATACCAATGCCAATGACATGATTCCGGCTTTACGGCCTTTAATGCCGCAATTTGCCCACCTGTCTGCGGTGGCTGGCACCAATGCCCTGATTGTTTCGGACCGGGCCAGCAATATCTATCAGCTGGAAAATATCATCCGTAATTTGGATGGCACCGGCCAAAATGATATTGAAGCCATCTCGCTACAGTCCAGTCAGGCCGAAGAAGTGATCGGGCTATTGGAGTCAATGAGTTCGACCGGCAATGCCAAAGATCTCAAAGGTTCGCGGGTGCGAATTGTGGCGGATAACCGGACCAATCGCATTATCATTAAAGGTGATACCGCCACCCGCAAGCGTATCCGCCAGATGATTGAAATGATGGATGTGCCGGCGGCCGACCGTCTCGGCGGCTTAAAAGTCTTTCGCTTAAAATATGCCAGTGCGCAAAGCCTGGCGGAAATTCTGCAAGGGCTAGTATCGGGGCAGGCGGTCAGCAGTTCATCTTCCAATACGAAAAACAGCAGTAATAATAGCGTTAGCAATCTGGTCAATAACAGCAGTAACAGTACATCCAGCAATAGCACGGGCAGTACCTCGCCAAGTATTACCCTGAATAACGGTTTTGATCAGCAGAGCCAGATCACCAGCTTTAATGGCAATGGCGTCAGTATTATTGCCGATAGTAGCCAGAACGCCTTGGTGGTCAAAGCCGATCCACAGCTGATGCGTGAAATTGAATCTGCGATTCAACAGCTGGATACACGCCGTCAACAGGTTCTCATTGAAGCCGCGATTATTGAAGTAGAAGGCACCGATGCCGATCAGCTTGGCGTGCAATGGGCCTTGGGTGATTTAAGCAGTGGCATTGGCCTGATCAATTTTGATAACTTGGGTTCCAGCCTGAAAAATATTGCCGCCGGCTATCTAACTGGAGGTGCAGCGGGTGCCGGTGGTGCGATTGGTGCGGGTACCTCACTGGTGCTGGGGGATTATCAGGAAGGTAGTGATGGTTCACGCCGTTTGTATGGTGCGCTGATTCAAGCCTTAAAAGAAACCACCAAATCCAATCTGCTATCGACCCCATCCATTGTCACCATGGACAATGAAGAGGCTTATATTGTGGTTGGTGAGAACGTACCGTTTGTCACCGGTTCGGTCAGTACCGGAAATGGTACCGTCAATCCCTATACCACCATTGAGCGTAAGGACGTCGGGGTCACCCTAAAAGTGGTGCCGCACATTGGCGAAAATGGCACAGTGCGTCTGGAAGTGGAACAGGAAGTTTCTGGGGTTAAATCCAGCAAAGGTCAGGCGCAGGACTTGGTCACCAGCAAACGCGCAATTAAAACCTCAATTCTGGCCGAGCATGGTCAGACTATTGTCTTGGGTGGTCTTATTTCAGATAACACTGCCTATTCTCGCCAGGCCGTGCCGGGGTTGGGTGCCATTCCAGGACTGGGACGTTTATTCCGTTCCGATGGTAAGTCCAATCAGAAGCGTAATCTGCTGATCTTTATTCACCCGACCATTGTTGGGGATCAGAATGATATCCGCCGGATTTCGCAGCAGCGTTATAGTCAGCTGTATAGTCTGCAACTGGCACTGGATCAGGATGGTAATTTTGCCAAACTGCCGGAGCGGGTGGAAGATATCTATCAGCAGCGGGTGCCAGTGTCTAAAACTCCACTAAATCAAACCCGTTATCAGCAGGTGCCATCCGCGACCCCTGCGGCACAGTCGGGGGCGGCTGTGGTGACCACGCCCGTTGCGGTAGAACCGGCGCTGCAGCGTCAGACCTTAAGCCCGCAAGTCAGCAATACTACCAATACCACCACCACGACCACCTTAAGACCGCGCTCTTAACAGAGCGGACATGGAATCTGGTTTTGAGCATGTTATGATGGGCAAAAATTTAAAGAGAAGTTCGCTATGACTTGGAAATTACAAGCAATTACGGGTGAATTTACCGGGCAGGAAATTAGTGTTGATCGTGACATGCTGGTGGGGCGTCATCAGGAAGCTGATGTGGTGCTGCAGTCGGCTGAAGTATCACGCAAACATGCTGCGTTGTTACTGAAAGCTGAAGACCTGTGGGTACAAGACTTAAATTCATCCAATGGCACCTTTGTGAATGACCTGCGGATTGAGCAGGAAACTCCGTTGCATGAAGGTGATATTGTCCAGTTTGCCAGCTTTAAATTTTCAGTCCTGGCACCAGCCAAACCGGAACTGTTGGCAGATGAGCCGCTTGCGCCTGCAGGCACCGAAGTAGAACAGATTCCTGAGCTGGATGTGGTGGAAACCGCTACTGCAGCCGAGCCGACAGAAACTGTAGCAGTGAAAACGCCGGCACAGCAGATGAATGATCAGGGTATGCCTGAGCTGAAAGAGCGTGATGCATCGGTACAATTGACACGTGATGGCATGCCAACCAATGTCGGTGTACCAAAACCGGCCCCAATTCCTGAAGGGACCGATTTAAGCGCGGCCACCCCAGAGCCACAACCGGTACCGGTTGAGCAGCCTGTATCACGCGTTGAGCAGGAAAAAGAGCAGCAGAAAAATGCCTCTGTTGGCCTGATGACCATTATTGTGCTGGTGATCCTGGCAATTATTGCCTGGCTGTTGTTTAAATAAACCGCGACACAGCATACAATCGAGGCATGCTTTGGCATGCCTTTATTTTTTGAGAGGACCAAAATGTCTGTGGCCAAACTTGACACCCGTGAGCTGATTTTATTTGACCTGGACGGTACGCTGGTCGATTCAGCCACCGATCTGTATCGTGCCATGAATATGAGCCTGAATGCCTTGCAGCTGCCCATGGTCACCGAAGCACAGGTACGCACCTGGATTGGCAAAGGCACCTCGGTATTTTGTCACAGCACCTTGCTGCATTTAACCGGAGAGGTGCATCCCGATCAGCATCAGCAGCTGCTGGAAACTTTCCTAGGAATTTACAATGCCGATCCTTGTCTGGATACCCAGCCTTTTGCCGGAATTCTGGAGTTTCTGGAATGGGGCAAACAGCAGCAGAAAAAAATGATCTGTGTCACCAACAAGCCCGAGCTGCCATCACGCGCCATTTTAGATGCACTGGACATGAGCCATTATTTTGTTGATGTGATTGGTGGTGATCGGTTTAGCGAACGTAAACCGCATCCACGCCAGTTATTGCACTGTGTTGAGACCTTTGGGGTAGAAAAATCCCAAGTGTTGATGATTGGCGACTCTTCCAATGATGTGGAAGCCGCACGTCGTGCCGGTATTGATTGTATTGTAGTCAGCTATGGCTATAATCATGGCGAGAGTATTTATGATTGTCAGCCGCAGCAAGTGGTGGATAATCTGACAGAATTATTAGCTTCCTAATGTAAGAATAGATGTAAAAGGACACCGCAATGAGTGATTGTGTAGTTTTTCGATGGCGTCACTAAGTCAGCACCTACCAGCAACCTTCCTATGACCCCGCGAAAATGAAAGAGATTCAACATGACCACTCAAGCCCAATATCAACAACTGCAAGCTGCCGGCTATAACCTGATTCCTGTCTACCGTCAGCGTCTGGCCGATACCGAAACCCCATTGTCTGTGTTTGCGCGTTTAAAAGAGCATGAACAGGCTTATCTGTTTGAATCTGTTGAAGGTGGTGAAAACTGGGCGCGCTATTCGATTATTGGCCTGGGCGAGTCAACCGTGTTTTCCTGCAATGAAGGGCGGTTGACCATTCAGCAGGCCAATGGCGAACTGCTACAGCAGCCGTGTAGTGATCCTTTCCAGTTTATCCGTGATTTCCAGGCCCAGTTTAAAGTGCCAACACAGGCCGATTTACCGGCGTTGCCAAGCTTTACTGGTGGACTAGTCGGTTACTTTGGCTATGACGCCGTGCGTTATATCGAACCGCGCCTGAACAATATTCCAGACGCCGATCCGGTGGGCCTGCCAGATATCTGGATGATGCTGTCTAAAACCGTGATCGTGTTTGACAACTTAAAAGATACCTTATTCCTGATTGTGCACGCCGATAGTAATGATGCTGATGCCTATCAGAAAGCACAGGCACAACTGGATGCGCTGGAGCAGTTGCTGGCGACACCGGTGAATCTGCAAGCACAGACTCATATGGCACCGCATTTTGAATCTTTAACTGGGCATGACAACTTTATTGCTTCGGTTGAGAAGGTTAAAGAATACATCCGTGCTGGTGATGTCATGCAAGTGGTGCCGGGACATCGTATGGTGTCTGACTTTGATGGTGAGCCGTTACAGGTCTATCGCGCTTTACGTCACCTTAATCCATCACCATATCTGTTCCTGGTGCAAGGGCGAACCTTGGACAATAACACCCCGTTTCATATTGTCGGTTCATCGCCGGAAATCCTGTCGCGTCTGGAAAATGGTATTGCCACCGTGCGTCCACTCGCTGGCACACGTCCACGTGGTAAAACCAAAGAAGAAGATCTGGCCCTGGAAAAAGATTTACTTTCTGATGAAAAAGAGATTGCCGAGCATTTAATGCTGATTGACTTGGGTCGTAATGATGTTGGTCGCGTCTCAAAAATTGGTAAAGTGCAGGTGACTGATCAAATGGTGATCGAACGTTATTCGCATGTCATGCATATTGTGTCCAATGTGCAAGGTGAAGTGCGCGATGATGTTGATGCATTGGATGTTTTTAAGGCAACTTTCCCGGCAGGCACACTTTCTGGGGCACCAAAAATCCGTGCCATGGAAATTATTGACGAAGTTGAGCCAGTAAAACGTGGAATTTTTGGTGGTGCTGTTGGTTATTTAGGCTGGCATGGCGAAATGGACATGTCGATTGCGATTCGGACCTGTGTTATTCGTGAAAATAAGGTCTATGTGCAGGCTGGCGCAGGCCTTGTTGCCGACTCAAATCCTGAATCTGAGTGGAATGAAACCCAAATAAAAGCTCGCGCAGTGATCAAAGCGGTTGAATTATCGTCAAACGGATTGATTTTGTGAGTTTTTGACGGTTTTTTTAAAAAAAACACTTGCACGGATTTCAAGTTTTGCTAAACTGCACACCGTTCCGATACGAAACGTACGAAACACTAAGAAACGCCGGCATAGCTCAGTTGGTAGAGCAACTGACTTGTAATCAGTAGGTCCACAGTTCGAATCCGTGTGCCGGCACCATCTTAGAGAATTCGAGATGTGAAGTAAAGAACAAGCACTGCAATAAGTGTGATATTGGTGGGATTCCCGAGCGGTCAAAGGGAGCAGACTGTAACTCTGCCGCGTAAGCTTCGAAGGTTCGAATCCTTCTCCCACCACCATTAACTTCGAATGAAGTGGTACATTACCAACAATGTGCGGGAGTAGCTCAGTTGGTAGAGCGGCAGCCTTCCAAGCTGCATGTCGCGAGTTCGATCCTCGTCTCCCGCTCCATCATCGAAGATGATCGCTCTTATAGCTCAGTGGTAGAGCACTCCCTTGGTAAGGGAGAGGTCTCGAGTTCAAATCTCGATAAGAGCTCCAGATACAGTTTAGCAACTTGGTTGCATTAGATTTAAAGAAAGCAGGCTATTTAGTCTGCTTTTTAAGTATTAAGTGTCTAGTTTTTTAGGCGATATGTCGAGGCTGGGTATTACTCAGATTGTGTTCGACGTAAACGAGGAAAATAAACATGGCTAAGGCTAAGTTTGAACGTAATAAGCCACACGTTAACGTGGGCACAATCGGTCACGTTGACCATGGTAAAACAACTTTAACAGCTGCAATTGCAACTGTATGTGCGAAGAAATTCGGTGGTGAAGCGAAAGATTACGCTGCAATCGACTCTGCTCCAGAAGAAAAAGCACGTGGTATTACAATTAACACTTCTCACGTAGAATACGATTCTCCAACTCGTCACTACGCTCACGTTGACTGCCCAGGCCACGCCGACTATGTTAAAAACATGATCACTGGTGCTGCTCAGATGGACGGTGCGATCCTTGTATGTGCTGCGACTGACGGTCCAATGCCACAAACTCGTGAACACATCCTTCTTTCTCGTCAGGTAGGTGTACCTTACATCGTTGTATTCTTAAACAAATGCGACCTTGTTGACGACGAAGAGCTGCTTGAGCTGGTTGAAATGGAAGTTCGTGAACTTCTTTCTACTTATGACTTCCCAGGCGACGACACTCCAGTAATCCGTGGTTCAGCGCTTGCTGCACTTAACGGTGAAGCTGGTCAATACGGCGAAGACGCTGTTGTTGCTCTTGTTGAAGCACTTGACTCTTACATTCCAGAGCCAGTACGTGCAATCGACCAAGCATTCTTGATGCCAATCGAAGACGTATTCTCTATTTCTGGTCGTGGTACAGTTGTAACTGGCCGTGTAGAAACTGGTATCGTTAAAGTGGGTGAAGAAGTTGAAATCGTTGGTATCAAAGATACAGCGAAAACAACTGTTACTGGCGTTGAAATGTTCCGTAAGCTTCTTGACGAAGGTCGTGCTGGCGAGAACTGTGGTGTTCTTCTACGTGGTACTAAGCGTGAAGAAGTTCAACGTGGTCAAGTACTTGCTAAACCAGGTTCAATCAAGCCGCACACTAAATTCGACGCAGAAGTATACGTACTTTCTAAAGACGAAGGTGGCCGTCATACTCCATTCTTAAATGGTTACCGTCCACAGTTCTACTTCCGTACTACGGACGTAACTGGTGCGATCCAGCTGAAAGAAGGCGTTGAAATGGTTATGCCAGGCGACAACGTTGAAATGTCAGTAGAATTAATCCACCCAATCGCAATGGACGCTGGTTTACGCTTCGCGATCCGTGAAGGTGGCCGTACTGTAGGTGCGGGTGTAGTTGCTAAAGTAACTGCATAATTATAAAATAAGTTTCACAAGCCGAAGTTTGCGGATTTCGGCTTGTTCTACAGGCCAGTAGTTCAATTGGTAGAGCGTCGGTCTCCAAAACCGAATGTTGGGGGTTCGAGTCCCTCCTGGCCTGCCATTTTTCAAAAAAAGCTTGATGCTGGCAAAACTGGTCATATAATAAGTCGCGAATCCTACGACGAGTACAAAAATGTCGAATGATAAATCGCGTGACGCATTAAGCGAAGCGCCAATTCCTCAAAGAAATAATCCTGCTGAAGTTGTAAATTCGGGTTCTCCATTAGACTACGTGTTGTGGATTATCGCCTTGATTTTATTCATTGCGGCAACCATGGTGAATCAGCATCTACCAGCGTACTGGGCACCGGCAAATGATATTTGGGTGCGCGTTGGGGTAATTTTGGCTTGTATCGTAGTGGCTTTAGGTTTATTATACGCCACCCATCAAGGCAAAGGCTTTGTTCGTTTATTGAAAGATTCACGAATCGAGCTGCGTCGAGTGACTTGGCCAACCAAGCAAGAGACAGTGACCACATCTTGGCACGTACTTGCAGTTGTAGTTGTAGCATCCATTTTATTGTGGTGTTTTGACTACGTTTTAGGTTGGGCAATTAAATTTATTATCGGGTAAGAGAGCTATGAAACGTTGGTACATTATTCATGCCTATTCTGGTTATGAAAAACAAGTGATGCGTTCGCTTAATGATCGAATCCAGCGTAGCGCTGTTGCCGATAGCTTTGGTGAAGTCCTGGTTCCTACCGAAGAAGTGGTAGAAATGAAGGATGGTAAGAAACGTAAATCTGAGCGTAAATTCTTTCCGGGCTATGTGCTAGTCGAAATGGAAATGAATGATGATACTTGGCACATTGTAAAAGAATGTCCAAAAGTATTAGGTTTTATTGGTGGTACACCGGAAAAACCTGCGCCAATTACGCAGCGTGAAGCTGATGCGATTCTTGCACGTGTACGCAATACTGGTGAAGCACCTCGTCCGAAGACGATGTTTGAACCAGGCGAAGAATTACTGGTAATTGACGGTCCATTCACCGACTTTAAAGGCGTGGTGGAAGAAGTCCTTTACGACAAGTCGCGTTTAACGTTGACGATTAATGTATTCAATCGACCAACACAGGTTGAGCTGGAATTTCGCCAAGTCGAAAAATCAGTTTAATTCACTGCTGGTTGAAAACGCCCGATTTGTTATGGATCGGGCATTGTTGTTGTAACGGTATCGTTACTTAGAAATCATTGGGGAGCCTAGCGGCGTTTGTACCCAGAGGTAATTGAAAATGGCTAAGAAGATTGACGGCTATATCAAGCTGCAAGTTCCAGCTGGTAAAGCAAATCCATCTCCACCAATTGGTCCTGCACTGGGTCAACGTGGTGTTAACATCATGGCATTCTGTAAAGAATTCAATGCTGCGACACAAAAAGTTGAAGCTGGTCTTCCAATTCCAGTAGTGATCACTGTGTACAACGACAAGTCGTTCACATTCATCATGAAAACTCCACCTGCTGCTATTCTGCTTAAGAAAGCTGCTGGTATCCAGAAGGGTTCAGCTGTACCAAACAAAACTAAAGTTGGTAAGTTGACTCGTGCTCAGTTAGAAGAGATCGCGACTACGAAAGAACCAGACTTAACTGGTGCTGACTTAGACGCGCGTGTACGTACCATCGCTGGTTCTGCACGTTCTATGGGCTTGGAAGTGGAGCTATAAGACATGGCAAAGTTAACTAAACGTCAAAAAGCCATTGCTGCTGCTGTAGAAGCAAACAAAGTTTATACTTTGGAAGAAGCAGTACAAGTTCTTAACAGCCTTCCTGCAGCTAAATTCAAAGAATCTTTGGATGTATCTGTAAACCTAGGTGTTGACCCTCGTAAATCTGACCAGGTTGTTCGTGGCGCGACTACACTTCCTGCAGGTACAGGTAAAACTGTACGTGTAGCTGTGTTTGCTCAAGGCGCTGCTGCTGAAGCTGCTAAAGCTGAAGGCGCGGACGTAGTTGGTTTTGATGACCTGGCTGAAAGCATCCAAGCGGGTAACCTTGACTTTGACGTAGTAATTGCTGCTCCAGATGCAATGCGCGTTGTAGGTAAATTAGGTACAATCCTTGGTCCACGTGGCTTAATGCCAAACCCTAAAGTGGGTACGGTTACTCCTGACGTAGCAACTGCAGTTAAAAATGCAAAAGCTGGTCAAGCACGTTACCGTGTAGACAAAGCGGGTATCATCCACGCTGCGATCGGTCAAGTAGGTTTCACTGCTGAAGCTGTTCGTCAAAACGTTGAAGCTCTTGTAGCTGACCTGAAGAAAGCAAAACCTGCGACTTCTAAAGGTGTATACATCAAAAAGATCACTCTAAGCTCAACTATGGGTCCTGGTCTGACTGTTGATGTAAACAACGTTTCTAACTAAGTTTAACTTAGACAGAATTTTAAAGTCCTGAAAGGTCTCCTTCTCCCTCTGGGAGAAGGTTGGGAT
Organism: Acinetobacter sp. CIP 53.82; assembly: GCF_000369465.1. Classification (NCBI taxonomy): domain Bacteria; kingdom Pseudomonadati; phylum Pseudomonadota; class Gammaproteobacteria; order Moraxellales; family Moraxellaceae; genus Acinetobacter; species Acinetobacter sp. CIP 53.82. The sequence continues at coordinate 1,648,669 of NZ_KB850046.1, forward strand.
GAGGGTTAAACCTCTCCCTAGCCCTCTCCTGAAAGGAGAGGGGACATTCAGGCGGACTTTGAATTGGTAAATGAGAATTTATCAGCGTCAAAGACCTCAGGCGAGGGGAGTTTTATGCTCTTCTCTTAAAATTCCAGCCTGCGTAGACGCGGTGGTGTGATTTATTCCTCCTCCGCGTGTGAGTTCAGTGATGAATTCACGAATTGGGAGTGTATCCCTTGTGGGTACATAAATCACCGTTAGGAGGTTTTACAATGGCTCTTCTTATCGAAGACAAAAAACAGATCGTAGCAGAAGTAAACGAAGTTGCTTCTCGCGCGTTCTCTGCTGTTGTTGCTGACTATCAAGGTTTAACCGTTGAGCAATTAACTGCTTTACGTGTTGAAGCGCGTAAGCTTGGTGTTACGACTCGTATCGTGCGTAATACTTTGGCTAAGCGTGCATTCGAAGGTACTCAATTCGATATCTTGAATGCAACTCTTGTTGGTCCAACAATCTTAGCTTTCTCGACTTCTGAAGATGACATGGGTGCAGCTGCACGCTTGTTCGAAGATTTCGCTAAAACAAACAAAGCATTTGAACTTAAAGCTGCTGCATTTGACGGCAAGGTTTATGAAGGTGCTGAAGTTAGCGTGATTGCAAATCTTCCGAACCAAGAAAAAGCGCTTACTATGCTTGCAAACGTTCTTCAAGCTCCTATTTCGAAATTGGGTCGCCTTATTACAGCACTCAAAGAGAAAAACGAGTCAGAAGCAGCTTAAGCTTAAATCAATTTACACACCATTCAATTTCCATTTGGAGTTATTCTCATGGCTTTAACTAACGAAGAAATTTTAAACGCAGTTGCTGAAAAAACTGTTCTTGAACTTGTTGAACTGATCTCTGCTTTCGAAGAGAAATTCAACGTATCTGCTGCTGCTGTTGCAGTTGCTGCTGCTCCAGGCGCTGGCGCTGCTGCTGCTGAAGAGCAAACTGAATTCAACGTTGAGTTGACTTCTTTCGGTGCAAACAAAGTTGCAGTAATTAAAGCAGTTCGTGAAGCGACTGGCCTTGGTCTTAAAGAAGCGAAAGACATGGTTGAAGGTGCTCCAGCAGTACTTAAAGAAGGCGTTTCTAAAGAAGAAGGCGAAGAGCTTAAGAAGAAACTTGAAGAAGCTGGTGCTACAGTTACACTTAAGTAATAGCTTAAGGGGAGTCGATTTTTTTATAATCGACTCCAAAAAATGGCTGATGGCTCTTGGGTCATCAGCCTTTTTGCGTTACAATAATCGGCTCGATTTTTGTTTGCATGATATAAATTTCATACAAATTAAAAATAAAGATAACAATCAAACGCTTACCAATATTTTTCAATGTTAAAAAATATTGTTAAGCGTTTTAATACCACTAAAAATTGCAGCATTTGTAAAGAGTGGTGGCCATATCGGCCTGCGTAATTCCTTCTGAGCCCGTTCTGCAGGCGGGCTTGGTTTACTTTCCGAGGACTCCAGATGGCATACTCATATACCGAAAAGAAACGGATCCGTAAGAATTTTGGTAAATTGCCCCAAGTCATGGAAGCACCGTACCTGTTGGCGATTCAAGTCGACTCGTACCGTACTTTCTTGCAAGATGGCAAATCTCCAAAAAACCGCGAAGATATCGGTCTCCAAGCCGCATTTCGTTCAGTTTTTCCTATAGAAAGTTATTCTGGCAATGCTGCTTTAGAATTTGTTGAGTATAGTCTTGGTAAACCAGAGTTTGATGTACGTGAATGTATCCTTCGCGGCTCAACTTATGCGGCACCAATGCGCGTTAAAATTCGTTTGATCCTGAAAGATCGTGAAACGAAATCAATCAAAGACGTACGTGAACAAGAAGTCTATATGGGCGAAATGCCATTGATGACGGATAACGGTACTTTTGTGATCAACGGTACCGAGCGTGTAATCGTATCGCAATTACACCGTTCACCAGGCGTATTCTTTGACCATGACAAAGGTAAGACTCACTCAAGCGGTAAAGTGCTGTATTCAGCGCGTATTATTCCTTACCGTGGTTCATGGTTAGACTTTGAATTTGATGCCAAAGATTTAGTCTATGTACGTATCGACCGTCGTCGTAAATTACTAGCGACTGTGGTTCTGCGTGCCCTGAACTATAACAACGAACAGATTCTTGACCTGTTCTACGAAAAAGTTCCTGTTTACCTGGATATGGGTAGCTATCAGATCGACTTGATTCCAGAACGTCTGCGTGGCGAAATGGCACAATTCGATATCACTGATGCCGATGGTAAAGTCATTGTTGAACAAGGTAAGCGTATCAACGCACGTCATGTTCGTCAAATGGAAGGCTCTGGTCTGACCAAACTGTCAGTGCCGGATGAATACCTGTATGAGCGCATTACTGCCGAAGACATCGTGCTGAAAGATGGCGATGTGATTCCGGCCAACACACTGTTAAGCCATGAAGTGATGGTGAAGCTGGCTGAAGGCGGCGTGAAGCAGTTCAATATCCTGTTCACCAACGACATCGACCGCGGTTCATTCATTGCAGATACGCTACGTGCCGATACGACTACAGGTCGTGAAGAAGCACTGGTTGAAATCTACAAAGTCATGCGTCCAGGCGAGCCACCAACCAAAGAAGCAGCTGAGAACCTGTTTAACAACCTGTTCTTCTCTTCTGAGCGTTATGACCTGTCACCAGTCGGCCGTATGAAGTTCAACCGTCGTCTGGGTCGTCCTTATGAAGTGGGTACTGACCAGAAGTCGCGCGAAGTTGAAGGCATCCTGTCGAACGAAGACATCACGGATGTACTGAAAACATTGGTTGAAATCCGTAACGGTAAAGGTGAAGTCGACGATATCGACCACTTGGGTAACCGTCGTGTTCGTTCAGTGGGCGAGATGACCGAGAACCAGTTCCGTGTGGGTCTGGTACGTGTTGAGCGTGCTGTAAAAGAGCGTCTATCACAAGCTGAAACTGACAACCTGTCTCCGCAAGATCTGATCAATGCGAAGCCAGTGGCTGCAGCCATCAAAGAATTCTTTGGTTCAAGCCAGTTGTCTCAGTTTATGGACCAGAACAACCCATTGTCTGAAATCACCCACAAACGTCGTGTATCGGCGCTTGGTCCAGGTGGTTTGACCCGTGAACGTGCAGGCTTCGAAGTGCGTGACGTACACCAGACTCACTATGGTCGTGTATGTCCAATTGAAACGCCTGAAGGTCCAAACATTGGTTTGATCAACTCGCTGTCTGTTTATGCCAAAGCCAACAGCTTCGGTTTCTTGGAAACGCCATACCGTAAAGTGGTTGATGGTCGTGTAACAGACGAAGTTGAATATCTGTCTGCGATTGAAGAAGTAGGGACTGTGATTGCACAGGCCGACTCGGTTGTAGATCAGGACGGCAACCTGACTGAAGAATTCGTTTCTGTACGTCACCACGGTGAATTCGTACGTATGTCACCTGAAAAAGTGACTCATATGGACGTATCTGCTCAGCAGGTGGTTTCTGTTGCAGCATCGCTGATTCCATTCCTTGAACATGATGACGCCAACCGTGCATTGATGGGTTCAAACATGCAACGTCAGGCCGTACCTACATTAATCGCGGACAAGCCGCTGGTTGGTACGGGTATGGAAGCCAATGTGGCACGTGACTCAGGTGTGTGTGTGGTTGCAGGCCGTGGTGGTGTGATCGAGTTTGTTGATGCATCACGTATCGTAATTCGCGTGAATGAAGATGAAATGATCGCGGGTGAAGCAGGTGTAGATATCTACAACCTGATCAAATACACGCGTTCAAACCAGAACACCTGTATCAACCAGAACGTTGTCGTACGTTTAGGCGATAAAGTTGCACGTGGTGACATCCTGGCGGATGGTCCATCGACAGATGGCGGTGAACTGGCGCTGGGTCAAAACATGCGCGTGGCGTTCATGACCTGGAATGGTTACAACTATGAAGACTCGATCTTGCTTTCTGAGCGTGTGCTTCAAGAAGACCGTTTAACGTCGATTCACATTCAGGAACTGTCATGTGTTGCACGTGATACCAAACTGGGTGCTGAAGAAATCACGGCTGATATTCCAAACGTCGGTGAAGCTGCGCTGTCTAAACTGGACGAATCAGGTATTGTTTACATCGGTGCAGAAGTGACTGCCGGTGACATCCTGGTGGGTAAAGTTACGCCAAAAGGTGAAACCCAGTTGACGCCTGAAGAAAAACTGCTTCGTGCCATCTTCGGTGAAAAAGCAGCGGACGTAAAAGACTCCTCTTTACGTGTTCCATCGGGCACCAAAGGTACAGTCATTGACGTTCAGGTCTTTACCCGTGATGGTCTGGAAAAAGACGAACGTGCACTGGCGATTGAGAAAGCGCAGCTTGATGCATACCGTAAAGACTTGAAAGAAGAATACAAAATCTTCGAAGAAGCAGCACGTGAACGTATTGTTCGTCTGTTAAAAGGTCAGGAATCGAATGGCGGTGGCGGCACTAAACGTGGCGACAAACTGTCTGAAGATATGCTGTCTGGTCTTGAACTGGTTGATCTGCTTGAAATCCAGCCAAGTGACGAAGCGATTGCGGAACGTTTAACGCAAATTCAAACCTTCCTGAAAGAGAAGAGCTTTGAAATTGACGAGAAATTCGCTGAGAAGAAACGCAAACTGTCTACAGGTGACGAACTGACCACTGGCGTACTGAAAGTGGTTAAAGTTTACCTTGCAGTGAAACGTCGTATCCAGCCGGGTGATAAGATGGCGGGTCGTCACGGTAACAAGGGTGTTGTATCCAACATTCTGCCAGTTGAAGACATGCCATACGATGCCAACGGTGTACCAGTAGACGTGGTACTGAACCCGCTTGGTGTACCATCGCGTATGAACGTGGGTCAGATTCTAGAAACGCACTTAGGTATGGCAGCCAAAGGTCTGGGTGATCAGATCGACAAGATGCTGAAAGAACAGCGCACCATTCTTGAACTGCGTGAATTCTTGGACAAGATTTACAACAAGGTGGGCGGCGAGCAAGAAGATCTTGACAGCCTGACGGATGATGAAATCTTGGCGCTTTCTGGCAACCTGCGTGCTGGTGTTCCATTGGCAACACCTGTATTTGACGGTGCTGAAGAAGGTCAGATCAAAGACTTGCTTGAACTTGCGGGTCTGTCACGTACCGGTCAAACCGTATTGTATGATGGCCGTACGGGTGAGCGTTTCGACCGTCCTGTCACTGTTGGTTACATGTACATGCTGAAACTGAACCACTTGGTTGATGACAAGATGCATGCGCGTTCAACTGGTTCTTACTCATTAGTAACACAGCAGCCGCTGGGTGGTAAGGCACAATTCGGTGGTCAGCGTTTCGGTGAGATGGAAGTCTGGGCACTGGAAGCATACGGTGCAGCTTATACGCTTCAAGAAATGCTCACTGTGAAGTCGGATGACGTTGAAGGCCGTACCCGCATCTATAAGAATATTGTAGATGGCAACCATTATATGGATCCGGGCATGCCTGAATCGTTCAACGTATTGACCAAAGAGATCCGTTCTTTAGGTATCAACATTGAACTGAAAAATGGTGACTAAGAATCTCCATTAAATCTCCCCAAACCCCTCTTTATAAAAGAGGGGCTTCCCCCTTAACAAAGGGGGACTGAGGGAGATTAAAATTCAGTTAAAAAACAATATTTGTGACCCAGTCGGAAAGTGAAAATCTTACCGGCACACGGAGAAAAAAATTGAAAGACTTGCTCGATATCATGCGCAAAAAGACGGACTCAGACGGTCATGCTCCTGTAGAGTTTGATCGCATCCGTATTGGTCTTGCGTCACCAGAAATGATTAAGTCGTGGTCTCATGGTGAAGTTAAAAAGCCTGAAACCATTAACTACCGTACCTTCAAACCAGAACGTGACGGTTTGTTCTGTGCCAAAATCTTTGGTCCAGTCAAAGATTACGAATGCTTGTGTGGTAAATACAAGCGTATGAAATACAAAGGCGTCATCTGTGAAAAATGTGGCGTTGAAGTAACAACTGCAAAAGTTCGTCGTGAACGTATGGGTCACATTGAGCTTGCTTCTCCAGTAGCACACATCTGGTTCTTAAAATCACTGCCGAGCCGTATCGGTCTGTTATTAGACATGACCTTACGTGATATCGAACGTGTTCTGTATTTCGAATCTTATGTAGTGACTGACCCAGGTATGACTCCATTTGAGAAATACCAGCTTCTGAACGATGAAGAATACTTCAATGCGTTGGAAGAGCACGGTGATGAATTCACAGCGAAAATGGGTGCAGAAGCAGTTCAGGACCTGTTAAAAGACATCGATCTTGAAAACGAAATCTCACGCCTGCGTGAAGAAATTCCACAAACAACCTCTGAGACGAAACTGAAAAAAGCGTCTAAGCGTTTGAAATTGATGGAAGCGTTCAAAGAGTCGAACAACAAGCCAGAATGGATGGTGATGAATGTACTGCCAGTACTTCCGCCAGACCTTCGTCCGCTGGTTCCGCTTGAAGGTGGCCGTTTCGCAACGTCTGACCTGAACGACCTTTACCGTCGTGTGATTAACCGTAACAACCGTTTGAAGCGTCTTCTTGACCTTGCAGCGCCAGACATCATCGTACGTAACGAAAAACGTATGTTACAAGAGTCTGTAGATGCATTGCTTGATAACGGTCGTCGTGGTCGTGCGATTACCGGTTCGAACAAACGTCCGCTGAAATCTTTGGCCGATATGATCAAAGGTAAGCAAGGTCGTTTCCGTCAGAACTTGTTGGGTAAACGTGTTGACTATTCAGGCCGTTCGGTGATTACCGTAGGTCCTACTTTACGTTTGCACCAATGTGGTCTTCCGAAGAAAATGGCGCTGGAACTGTTCAAGCCGTTCATCTTTGCGAAACTGCAAGCGTCTGGTCAAGCCACTACCATTAAAGCTGCGAAGAAAATGGTTGAGCGCGAGACGCCAGAAGTTTGGGACGTTCTTGCATCTGTGATTCGTCAGCATCCAGTGATGTTGAACCGTGCGCCAACCCTTCACCGTTTGGGTCTGCAAGCGTTTGAACCGATCCTGATTGAAGGTAAAGCGATCCGTCTGCACCCGCTAGTTTGTGCTGCGTTCAACGCCGACTTCGACGGTGACCAGATGGCGGTACACGTACCATTAACACTTGAAGCGCAATTAGAAGCGCGTGCGTTAATGATGTCGACCAACAACATTCTGTCTCCAGCCAACGGTGAGCCAATCATCGTACCGTCTCAGGACGTGGTCTTGGGTCTTTACTACATCACCCGTGATGCGGTAAATGCCAAAGGTGAAGGCATGGTGTTCGCAGATACGCATGAAGTTAACCGTGCCCTTGCAACCGGTCAGGTTGATCTGCACGCTCGCGTAAAAGCGCGTGTATACCAAACTGTCATCAATGACAACGGTGAGCGTGAGCAACAAACTATTGTTGTAGACACCACGCCAGGTCGCTGCCTGCTTTGGGAAGTTGTGCCAGAAGGTTTGAGCTTCGAGCAAATTAACGTTGAGATGACCAAGAAAAACATCTCTAAGTTAATCAACTCTTGCTACCGTAAACTGGGTCTGAAAGACACGGTAATCTTTGCTGACCAATTAATGTACTTGGGCTTCCGTCAAGCGACGCGTTCAGGTGTATCGGTTGGTATGGAAGATATGGTTATTCCACCAAGCAAACAGGCGATTATTGACAAGGCAGAAGCTGAAGTTCGTGAAATCGAACAACAGTTCGAACAAGGTTTCGTCACTGCTGGTGAACGTTATAACAAAGTCGTCGATATCTGGGCACGTACCAATGACCAGGTAGCGAAAGCGATGATGGACAACTTGTCTTTCACTACTGTGAAGAACAAACAGGGTGAAGACGAGAAGCAAAAATCATTCAACTCGATCTACATGATGTCGGATTCTGGTGCCCGTGGTTCGGCAGCTCAGATTCGTCAGCTTGCAGGTATGCGTGGTCTGATGGCGAAGCCGGATGGCTCGATCATTGAAACGCCAATTAAGGCGAACTTCCGTGAAGGTTTGACCGTACTTCAGTACTTCATTTCAACGCACGGTGCGCGTAAAGGTTTGGCCGATACTGCACTGAAAACTGCGAACTCGGGTTACCTGACGCGTCGTCTGGTTGACGTTGCGCAAGACTTGGTGATCACTGAGCCAGATTGTGGCACCATGGCTGGTCTGGTGATGACACCATTCATTCAGGGCGGTGACGTGATCGAGAACCTGGGTACGCGAGTACTGGGTCGTGTGGTTGCTGAAGACGTGAAGAAAGCCGGTTCAGATGAAGTGATCCTGCCACGTAACACCTTAATTGACGAAAAACTTGCCAACTTCCTGGAAGAGCAAGGTGTCGACGAAGTGAAAGTACGTTCAGTAGTATCATGTGAATCGACCTTCGGTGTGTGTGCGAAATGTTATGGTCGTGACCTTGCACGCGGTCACTTGGTGAACCCGGGTGAATCTGTGGGTGTAATGGCTGCTCAATCAATTGGTGAGCCAGGTACACAGTTAACCATGCGTACCTTCCACGTGGGTGGTGCGGCAAGCCGAACTTCGGCTGCCAACAGTGTTCAAGTACGAAACAAAGGTACCGTACGTTTCCACAACGTGAAAACTGTACAACATGCCAAAGGTCACCTGGTATCGACCTCTCGTTCAGGTGAAATTGGTATTGCAGATGACTTAGGTCGTGAGCGCGAGCGCTATAAACTGCCTTACGGTGCGTCAATCTTGCTGAAAGATGGCGAAGCGGTAGAAGCAGGCGGTATCGTGGCGACTTGGGATCCGCATACCCATCCGCTGGTAACTGAAGTTGCAGGTAAAGTACGTTTCAGCCAGATTGCTGATGGTGTCACTGTAACCTCGAAAACGGATGATGCAACCGGTATGACCACAATCGAAATCTTGCCAGTGACTTCACGTCCTGCGTCAGGTAAAGATTTACGTCCTGCTGTTGTGTTAGACACCGTGGACGGTGGTGAACAGTTCTACTTCCTGCCACAAAACACTATTCTTTCGGTTCGCGATGGCGAAACCATTGGTGTCGGTGACGTTATTGGTCGTGTACCACAAGAATCTTCACGTACCCGTGATATTACCGGTGGTCTGCCGCGTGTTGCTGACTTGTTCGAAGCACGTAAACCAAAAGAGCATGCGATTTTGGCAGAAGTGTCCGGTATCGTGAGCTTCGGTAAAGAGACCAAAGGTAAGAACCGTCTGGTGATTACCCCGGATGATGGTTCAGAGATCTACGAAGAGCTGATTCCGAAATGGCGTACTATTAACGTGTTCGAAGGTGAGCATGTGAACCGTGGTGAAACCATTTCTGATGGTCCACAAAACCCGCATGACATCTTACGTCTGAAAGGTGAAGTGGCGTTGACCAACTACATCGTGAACGAAGTTCAGGACGTTTACCGTCTGCAAGGTGTAAAAATCAACGACAAGCATATTGAAGTCATCGTACGTCAAATGCTGCGTAAAGTTGAAATCACTGACGGTGGTGATACCAGCTTCATCAAAGGCGAACAGGTGGATTACATCCGCGTGGTTCAAGAAAACCAGGCTGTACTTGCACAGAACAAGTTCCCAGCGAAGTTTGATCGCCAGTTGATGGGTATTACCAAAGCATCGCTGTCGACGGATTCGTTCATCTCTGCTGCATCGTTCCAGGAAACCACACGTGTGTTAACTGAAGCGGCTGTAACCGGTAAAGAAGATGATCTACGTGGTCTGAAAGAAAACGTCGTTGTTGGTCGTCTGATCCCAGCGGGTACAGGTTTGGCTTACCACTTAGAGCGTCGTCGTCAGGAAGCAGAAGCTGCAGAATTTGAACTGCAAAATGACTTCTCTGATGTAGACCAAGCATTAAGTCAGGCATTTAACCAGGAATTCTAAGCTGGTGAAATGACAACCAAGAGACGCCTTCGGGCGTCTTTTTTTATGCCTGAAAAAAGTGTATCGCGCTGTACTTTGGCGTTAGATGGGCCGGGTTGCTGCTGCAAAGCGGGTGTTTTTACATAAATCCTCTATTGGTTACCAAGTTGGTAACATATTGCTCAGATTCGACCCATCAATATCGAATAAGCTAAAGCTATGACCAAAACAGGGGAAGAGCGATCATGAAAAAAGTTATCGGTGTTATGGCAGCCGCCACCTTATCTACCTTTATGCTGGCCGGCTGTGAAAGTATGTCTCCAAATGAACAGCGTATTGGTGCAGCGGCCTTAGGTGGTGCAATTGGTGGTGGTGTCGGTGGTAATGTCGGCGGTACTGCAGGTGCAGCCATTGGTGGTGGTGCCGGTGCAGCGGTCGGTAGTAAAACCCAGGATGGTTCAAACCGTAACGCGACCTATAGTGGTGTCGGCGGTGCAATTGGTTCTGCGGTAGGTAAAAGCATCTTCGGTGGTAGTACTGGTGCAGCGATTGGTGGTGCGATTGGTGGCGGTGCAGGTGCCGCGATTGAGCAGAACCGCTAAGTCTGGTTTAGACGATCTCACATAAAAAAAGCGCTTAAAGATAAGCGCTTTTTTATTTAGCCGGCAGCATGCGGCTTTTTGCGGCGGATGTATACCGTCTTTTCTACCTCGGCAATACGTACGCCGGCTTCATCAAAAATATTCAGGCGGTAGTTGCGATATACCGGTGCATAATTCTCGGCCAGTTCCCGAATGGTAGCGACCTCCATGGCATTGAGGCGGATATCGGCATAGACCATACTGCGACCGGGCGCTAGAAAGCGGATGGTCGCGGCCTTATCCCAGACAATATATTTTGAGCCAAGATGATGCATCAACAGCAGCATATAAAACGGATCGACCATGGCATACAGGCTACCGCCAAAATGCACCCCAACAATATTCTGGTTTTTACGCGTCAGTGGCATTTTGACACGAATGTGGTAATTGGCCAGATCCATTTTCTCGACCGCAATACCGGCGCCGCGATAGGGGGCATAGCGATTGATCAGGAATTTGGACAGGGTCGGAATTGTCTGTAGTTTTTTTAAAAGGCTCATAAGGGTCAATTATTTTTATTGCACTGATCTGCATACTAGAACAGAAACCGGCAGGTGGCATTGATTTGATTGACTGCACTTGCCAATAAACAGCCAATACAAGAAATCACCCATAAACAGAACAGGATGTCATCATGCACGCTCATACGCAGTGGATTCATACCTCAGACCAGCAGCGCCTGTATGTCAAAAGCTGGGGCAAGCCGGACAATCCGGCGCTGGTACTGGTTCATGGTTATCCCGACAATCAGGAAGTCTGGGAAGCTGTTATTACCCAGCTGATTCAGGATTTTTATATTGTGACCTATGATGTGCGTGGGGCCGGTCAGTCTTCCATTCCAAAGCATATTCATGATTATCGGCTGGCACGCCTGTCTGAAGATTTACTGACTGTGGTGGATGCAGTGCTGCCCAACCGGCCATTTCATCTGGCTGCGCATGATTGGGGTTCAATTCAGTCCTGGGAGTCGGTGACCGATGCCCGGTTTCGCCAGCGGATTCTTTCTTACAGCAGCATTTCCGGGCCTTGTCTGGACCATGCTGCATTCTGGATGCGTGCCCAGTTACAGCAGGGTAAGACTAAATTCTTAAAACAGCTGGGCAAGTCCTGGTATATCGCTGTGTTTCAATTGCCCTTACTGGCACCGACGGTGTGGCAATACATGAGTGCAGAGCGCTGGGGCAAAATGGTACAGCAGCTGGAGCAACGCCCGGGTCTGGCCTTAAACCCGAATATCCAGCAAGATGGTCAATATGGCGTCAACCTGTATCGGGCCAATTTTATCCCACGTTTGCTCAAACCACGTCAGCGTGTGGCGATTTGTCCGGTACAGGCCGTGGTACTGACCGAAGACCGCTTTGTCAGTCCAGAGCTGATTGATGAAGTGCCGAACTGGGCAGCAGACTTCCAGCGAGTGGAGATTGCGGCCAATCACTGGGCAATTTTAAGCCAGCCGGAGCGGATTGCTCAACATCTTCGGGATTTTGCATTTTCAAAATCAGGCAGTTAATTTGACTGTTACTGGCAAGGTCAAGACAAATATCGGACAGCGCAACAACAGCAGCTAAATAGCGATCAATCTCTGATAAAATAGCGTTTTTTCTCGATCCGTCTTTTCTTATGTTTGCAATTCTTGCCGCCATCGCAGTCATGTTCGGGCTGTCGTTGGCACGTGTTCCTGTTGTTTTTGCACTGGTCATTGGTGCCGTTACGGGTGGTTTGCTGGCTGGTTTGGGCCTGCAAGGTACTTTAGAGGCGTTTAATAATGGCCTGGGCGGTGGTGCTAAAATTGCTTTGGCCTACGGTATTTTAGGTGCTTTTGCACTGGCTCTGGCGCGTTCAGGTTTACCTGATTTATTGGCCTATAAAATGATTCACACCTTAAAGGGTGAGGCCGATCTGAAAGCGCAAAACCGGGTCAAATACTTTATTTTCCTGGTGGTGGCCATTGCCGCGGTATTCTCCCAGAACGTGATTCCGGTACATATTGCCTTTATTCCGGTGCTGATTCCGCCATTGTTGATGGTATTTAACCACCTGAAACTGGACCGTCGTCTGGTGGCCTGTTTATTGACCTTTGGTCTGGTGGCCACCTATATGCTGGTGCCGGTCGGATTTGGCGCCATCTTCCTGAATGATATTCTGGGCCATAATATTAATACCTTTGGCAAGCCGTATGGATTTGAGATCAGCTATGACCAGATTCCAACAGCGATGGCCATTCCGGTATTCGGGATGTTTGTCGGTTTGCTGATCGCGGTGTTTTTCTCATACCGTAAGCCACGTGAATATAAAGACGTGCATATTGAAGAGCAGCAAAGCATTTCGGCTGAAATGGGTGTGGCACAAAAATCAGGTCAACCTGAAGTGGCGACGTTCACCATCTGGATGGCAGTCATTGCGATTCTGGTAACCCTTGGCGTGCAGCTGTATTCAGATTCGATGATTCTGGCCGGTCTGGTTGGTGTAGCGATTCTGAGCTGTGCCGGGATCTTTAAGTGGAAAGAAGCGGACGATGTTATTATTACCGGTATGCGGATGATGGCACTGGTTGGCTTTATTATGATTGCTGCGCAAGGTTTTGCTGCTGTGATTGAGGCAACAGGACAGGTTTCTGCGCTGGTTGAAGCATCGGTTGACTGGATTGGTAATAGCCAGGCACTTGCAGCCTTTTTAATGTTGTTGATTGGTTTGCTGATTACTCTGGGTATCGGTTCATCATTCTCTACCATTCCGATTCTGGCGATTATTTATGTACCGCTCTGTATTCAATTTGGTTTTAGTCCTGCAGCAACTATTGCGATCATTGGGACTGCGGCTGCACTGGGCGATGCCGGTTCACCTGCTTCGGATTCGACCTTGGGGCCAACCTCAGGCCTGAATATGGATGGTCAGCATGACCATATGAAAGACAGTGTAGTGCCGACCTTTATTCACTTTAATATCCCGCTGATGATTTTTGGCTGGATTGCCGCCATGGTGCTTTAACCTGAAATATCCCGGGAATAAAATCCCGGGATTTTTTTTGAATCATAGATGTATTTATAACCTGAATCGCGGATAAGAAATTGACTTGAAAAATAAGAGGACTAGAGCCATCAGTTGAGTTACCACACCAAACTCACAACTCTAGTCCTGATGTTCAATAGTACCGAATTATTCTGCGTAATTGATGATTTTTTTCTTAAATTTGAATCAACTTATTGGGAGTTTCTCAAACAAAACTGTGGTTCCTTAAGAATCAGAACTGCTCAACTCACAATTTCAGAAATCTGCTTTATTGCCATTTGGTACAAATGCTCTCATTTCAATAATTTCAAAGCCTTTTTCACCTGGTTAAAAGAAGATAAAAGCCATTTATTTAAGTACTTGCCTTGCTATCAAAGGATGATTCATCTGATCAATATGCACCAATTGGCCCTACACGCTTTACATGTGGCGCTGATGAAAGACCAAGCTACACAATATTTATGGATTGATTCAACAACTCTGCCAGTTTGTAAAAATCAACGTATTCAGCGTCATAAATCATTAGTCCAAATTGCATCACGTGGTAGAAGCTCAATGGGCTGGTTTTATGGCTGTAAATTACATATTGCGATGAATCAATTTGGTGAAATTGCCTGTTCTGCTTTATCGAATGGACATGTTGCTGACATAAAAATGGTTGAGCAATTGGTTGCTGGTATAGAAGCAAAACTTTACGGGGATCGAGGTTACATCAGCCAAGAATTAAAAATCAGATTGAAAGATCAAGGTATTGATTTGATTACTTATCATCGAAAGAATATGCGGGCTATTCAACTCTGTGCATCAGATGAATATCACCTAAGACAACGCAATAAGATAGAAACATTATTCAGTTTATTGAAGGGGCAATACAATTTAGTGACGAGTCAAGCACGTAGTCTTCATGGATTTCTGAGTGGAATTTACGCCTCACTATATGCATATCAATTAACCCATCAAAATAAGCCAACAATTCAAATTAAGGAATCATCGGCTTAAGCAGGATCCGGGTTATTTATAATAAATCTTATAATTATTCTGATAATCTAATAATAGATGTATTTAAAATATATATTATAGAGCTTTTAAAATAAACCTGAGTATTTTAATCTGAATATTATTATTTAATCTTGATAAAGAAGGTTGGTATTTAAAACCAAGTTGTGTGGTTGGTTAAAATAAATTAATTTAATAATCAATAGTTTGAAAATAATATAAAATTATTATATCGGATAAGTATTGCATATTAATTTCTAACGTGTTTATTATTAATTAATGTTTAATTTTTGAATAAATAATCTTCCAGTGGGGTATTAAAATGTTAAAGCAAATTACACTCGTTGCATTAATGGGTCTTTCTGCTTCTGTGATGGCAGGCCAATGGCAAGTCAAGCTGGGCGGTTCGGTTGTAGCACCTACAGGCGATTATAATCTCGGCGGCGCAACAGTTGAGGCAGATCATGAATATGCATTTACCCCCTCAGTTGAATATTTCTTTAATGACAATATTTCGACAGAACTGCTTTTAGCTGCACCAATTAACCATGATGTTCAGTTAGCGGGTACAGATGTGGTACGTATTAAACATTTACCACCAACGCTGACGGCAAAATACCATTTTAAAAACAATACCGGTTTTACACCGTACATTGGTGTCGGTGGTACCGCATTTGTGGCTTGGGATGAGCGTGGTAAAAATGCCTTAGCTGATGCTGATATTAAAGTAAAAGAAGATTTTGGTTTTGCCGGCCAGATTGGTTTTAACTTCCAGCCTGCAGATGCCAAAAACTGGGGCGTATTCTTTGATGCACGTTATGCACAAATCAGCCCAGAAGTTCAAATTGAAGGTCTAGAAAGCTTCGATTTAGATATCGATCCAATGGTGTACACCATCGGTTATAGCTACAAATTCTAATTATAAAAAAGTACCAATAATAAAATTCAGCGTAGCCCCATCCTGGTGATGGGGCCTTTTTATTGCAAAATGATAACAATAGAACAAAATCAGAATATTGAGTTAAGTATTCGTTTTCATTTAATTTGTAGTGAATGAAATGAAAGAAATGAAAAAGTGAGAAGATCAAATATGAATAGAAATACAACCTTTGCCTTGGTCTTCGCCAGTTTGATCAGCCTGCCTGCCGCTGCAGCCAGCTTTAATTGTGAACGTGCTCAAACCCCAACCGAACATGCCATTTGTGAATATCGTAATGTTAATGATGCCGATGTGAAGATGGCCACCACCTATAAAATTATTAACCGTCTGGTACCGATGGGGACACGTTCGGCTATACGGGATGAACAGGTGCGCTGGCTGGCCCTGCGTGACCGCTGTGGCCAGTCGGTTGAATGTCTGACCCAGGTTTACCAGATGCGTCAGCAAAAGCTGGAGCAGTATATGCAGCGGGTCTATCAGCAGGGCCCATTTTAATATTTTTTTGTTTTCCTATTGAAAAATCGTCGCCTCACTCCAATTCATAAGGCATTCCAATACAACAATGCTGTCAATTTAAGGAGTGATGAATGAGCGAACAAAGCGCACAAAAACACAGTTTCCAGGCTGAAGTGGCTCAGCTTTTACATTTGGTGACGCATTCTCTTTATTCCAACCCTGAAATTTTTCTGCGTGAACTGATTTCTAACGCCTCTGATGCCTGCGATAAATTGCGTTTTGAAGGCATCAACCATCCTGAATATTATGAAAATGATCCGGACCTGCGCGTGCGTGTGCGTCTGGATGCAGAGAACAATACCCTGACCATTTCCGATAACGGTATTGGTTTAAGCCAGCAGGAAGCGATTGATAACCTGGGGACCATTGCCAAATCCGGCACCAAAGACTTTATGTCCAAGCTGACCGGTGATCAAAAAGCCGATGCCCAGCTGATTGGCCAGTTTGGGGTGGGTTTCTACTCTGGCTTTATTGTGGCCGATAAAATTACCGTAGAATCACGCCGTGCCGGTCTGGACGCATCGGAAGGTGTACGCTGGATCAGCGGTGGCACCGGTGAATTTGAAGTCGAGCAAATCAACAAGGAAGGTCGTGGCACCGACATCATCCTGCATTTACGTGAAGATGCGTTGGACTATCTGCAAAGCTATAAAGTGAAGCAGATTATCAATAAATATTCTGATCACATCAGCCTGCCCATTCAAATGCAAAAAGAAGTCTGGCAGGAAGAGGAAGTAGCGGAAGGTGAACAGCCAAAAGGCGGCCAGTATGTGAAAACTGATGAATGGGAAGCGATTAACTCGGCCAGTGCTTTATGGACCCGCAGTAAAAACGAGATTAGCGAAGAACAGTATATCGAGTTTTATAAAAACCTGAGCCATGATTTTGAAGCGCCGCTGGCCTGGTCGCATAACCGTGTCGAAGGCAGCACCGAATATACCCAGTTGCTGTATATTCCACCAAAAGCACCACATGATATTTTTACCCGCGAAGCCAAAGCTGGCATCAAGCTGTATGTCAAACGCGTGTTTATTATGGATGATGCTGACAACCTGATTCCAAACTATTTGCGCTTTGTACAGGGTGTGGTGGATAGCGCCGATTTACCGCTGAACGTCAGCCGTGAACTGCTACAGGAAAGCCGCGATGTGAAAACCATACGTGAAGGTAACGCACGCCGTGTGCTGACCATGCTGGATGGTCTGGCCAAATCTGAAGATGAAAAAGACCAGAACAACTTCAAGACTTTCTATCGTGAATTTGGTTCGGTCTTAAAAGAAGGCCTGGGCGAAGACTTTGGTAACCGTGAGCGTATCCTGAAATTATTACGCTATGCGACCTCCACCCAGGATGAGGTCAGCACCTCACTGGCAGATTACAAAGCGCGGATGCAGGACGGCCAGAAAGCCATTTACTATGTAACCGCAGATAGCCTGACCGCGGCCAAGAACTCGCCGCAGCTGGAGCTGTTCAAGAAAAAAGGCATTGAAGTCCTGCTGATGACTGAACGTGTTGATGAATGGGCCATGAACTTCGTACATGAGTTTGATGGTACACCGCTGCAAAACGTGTCTAAAGGTGCGGTCGATTTGGGCGATCTGCAAGATGCTGAAGAGAAGAAGGCACTGGAACAGGCGGCAGAGCAGTTTAAGCCAGTGGTGGAGCAGCTGTCTGAATCGCTGAAAGATAAAACCAAAGAAGTGCGCGTGACCACACGATTGGTTGATTCTCCGGCCTGTCTGGTTACGGCTGATGGGGAATTGTCGCCACAGTTGATCCGGATGCTGAAAGATGCCGGTCAGCCGGTGCCAGAAATGAAACCGATTCTGGAAATTAACCCGCAGCATCCGTTGGTGCAAAAACTGCAAGGTTCGGCTCAGTTTGATGATCTGGCCAATGTGATTTTTGATCAGGCCCTGATTGCAGAAGGGGGACTGCCAGAAAATCCGGCAGAGTACCTGAAACGCATCAACAGTCTGCTCTTAAAATAAGCCTATTAAAAAAACCTCCTGCGGGAGGTTTTTTAATGCACGATTATATTGTTGACGGCTTTAGAACAGGGCTTCTAAACGCAGCAAGACACTCGGGAAATGGCTGCGGTCTTCACGGTCATCATTATAGTAATTCAGGTCGCCCTGCACAAAAAACCATTCACGCAAGAACGGCTGACGCCAGGACACAAACGGTCCCCAGCTGTTCAGGCGTAAATCATCATTATGATAATAACCGCCGGTGTAGAGTCCGTAGTTAAAACGGTTGCCGTGGAAGAACTGGTGCTGTCTAAAGCTGTAATTGTCCCATCTGAGGTCATCATCCTGTTCATCGGCATAGGTCAGGCTAAACTGGTTGCTTAAAAACGGATGATCAGGCCGGGCATGAATAAGTTCCAGGTTGGTTCTTAAATAGTTTTCACTGTCGAGGCCGTAACGGTAAATCTGCTCGGCATGAAAGGAAAAATCATTGACCAGTTCCCAGTCCTTGGCAATTTTTAAACGGGCATAAATATCATCGCCAGAACGCACCCCGAGGTCGGCATCAGTTTCAAAGGGTAAGCGTTCAGTGAAGTCAGACCAGCGTAAGGCCAGGGAGCTGTTGTCTTCACGCGCCCGTCGACCATCCAGGGTTTTGTCCGGGCTGTTGCTGGGGTTTTCATTGGTAATGGCAACACTGTTTTGCAGTTCGTTATCCAGTGAGTCATCACCAAAGACCAGACTTAATTTGCGTTCCAGCGTCGGCAGTTTAATCCGGCCACGTACCCGCGGTTTAATATCGTAGTCATCATATTTGTTCCAGCGACTGTCGACCAGAATACGCAAGGTCGCAGAGGCCGGTTCCTCTGGGCTGGTTTCTCCAAACCAGTTATCAATTTTATGTGCGGTATTGTCTGCCCAGTGGCGAATCTGTTTCTGGCGCCGGTCTACCCAGCTTTGTTCTTCGGTTTCATGCGTGGGCGGCACAATCGGTTCATTCGACTGTTCCGGCAAAATGGTCGGGGTGGCATCAATCAGGCGCGGCAGGGTATAGAAAAAACCATTACCCGCCTCAGTTTCGGGCACCAGCGGCACCTCATAACCTGGTGGTGCGGTCTGCGGTTCTGTCTCCAGGTTGGTATTGTTGTCTGCAACCGTATATCCACTGCCTAACAGGCAAAATAATAATAATGATGGCGCTATAAAATGTACTTTTCTTGGCATTATTTACTGATCTTTAAGCTCTTTTTGCTAGTGTTGAAAATCTTCAGGCGAAAAGCAAGATGCAGCTACAAAAACATAAACATTAACTGGCGGTGAGCCGTTGAATGGCCTGAACCAGACGTAAAGGGTCGACCGGCGCAGGCAGGTGATTCAAGACTTTTTGAATGATTTGCCAGCTCACGCCCTGCTGACGATCGAGCAGAATATAGGGATAGGCCGGTTCGGTACGCGCCAGTTGTAAACGCTGCTGGCCATGAATCAGGCGAATTTTTTGTCGCTCTTTTAATAAAATCAGCGGGGTGGCCAGCGTGGCTGCTGTTTCCTCAAACTGGATAAATTTCTGGGTATGAATCAGGTGCAGCGGAATAAACGGATAATAATCTTCTTTGTGCCAGATCATCTGCTCGGCATGTTGATAGCACTGAAACAGACTGTCCAGCGCAAACAGCTGGCTTTCCAGTACAGCGCTGTCTATTTCACGAATTGCGGCAATTTCATGTTCATGCTGCTGGCTAAAGGCGTGGGCAAAACGGGTGGCTTGCATGGCATCCAAGGCGCCAAACAAGACCAGATATTTAATAAAACGACCTTGGGCATTGATCTGCTCGGCCACATAACCGGGGCGCTTGAGCAGAGCTGCTTGCTCTGCATCATGAACCAGCACATCGGCATACTGCATCACTTCAGGCCGGGCTGGTAAAAATACCCGGCACAGTTTTTCCGCCGGCAGATGGTCCAGGGGTAATTCGGAAATCGGGCAGCTGAGCTGATTGAGCAGCAGATGACGGGCGCTAGACTCTGCTTCGGGTACGGAATCTGCTTGCTGTTCAGGCTGAACAGGTGCGGCTTTGGTAGGCTTGAACTGCTGAGCTGCTTCTTCAGGTTCTATCGCTACAGATGAACGTGCTGCGACGGTATGCTGAAAGGCCTGCGTTGCGGCATAGTTTTGCTGGTTAAGTAATTCCAGATCGGTGTGCAGACTGCGATACTGATGCTGCTGTTGCAACATCCAGCGATAGACCTGTTCCAGATTGCCCCAGTCACTGAGCAGGGCAGTACGTGCGGGTGCCGGAATCAGCCAGATTTGCCAGCCGGAGGCGGGCTGATACAAGATGGCCCAACCTGAATCGGGCTGGGCATATAAGGCCTGTTCTAGCGCCTCGACCTGCTGAAACACGCCCCGAAAAGAACGTGCATAAATGGTGTCACGCGCAAATTCTTCGGCAGAACGTTCCGGCTGCACCTGTGTCTTATAGGCCAGAATCTGCTTTTTAAACAGAGGCTGGTCGCATTCAACAAAAATACTTTTAATCCGGCTTTTGGCCTTGGCAGTTTCATACAGACTCAAGGAACGACGCTCCAGCGCGCCCGTCAGGTCATGCAGTTCTTTAATCAGCCGGGATTTTTCTAAAGTATTCATGGTGGAAACTTAAACCAGTTGTTGTGCTTTTTCCAGATAACTGGCCAGGACAATATTCAGGGCCAGTTCAACCAATTTGTATTCGGCAGAATGCGGCTGTGAATAATGTTCCGCCAGCGCCACCAGATTTTCTACATTAATCTCTTGTGGAGAAATTTTTCTCTGAATCAGGGCTTGAAGTTCGTGCATTGCTCTCTCATCAACCTGTACTTAAATAATTGTTTTGGATCACTTTGATTATAGGTATTTCACTAAAAATTACATGAAAAAAAATGTCAGCTTTTGTGGATTTTTAGGCATTTATGACAGAAATTGGGATTTCAATATAAGAAATATTAAAAAATTTTTTAGATAAATTTCAGTTAAATCAGAGAATAAACAGATCATGCTGCCGAATTGACAAAAAATGTCAGTCTCAAATTGTCCGGTCGGATCAGGTGTCAGCCGCAGAATTGTTCTAAACCACAATAAAAAAAGCAGACCTGAGGTCTGCTTGTATTTAAAGAAGTGCTTAAGCTTCTTTGTTCTGTTCAGCGCTTGCAGGCTGATCGTTGCTCACGGTTTCAGTGTGGGCTTTTTCAGTCGGGAAGCTTGGTACATAAACCATTTCTGCTGATACATTGGCTGCATACAGGGTGACCATAAACAGGCCAAGCGCTTTTAAAAAGTTCATCAATCTTACCTTCACAAAAAAGGATGACTTGGGAGAAAAGTCATCGTGAGAGAGTGTATTCAAACAACAGCTATGATAGCGCGTTGTGATTGAGAGAAAATGATCATATCGGCAAGTTTAAGACTTTTTGTTAAAAAATAACATTTAAAAACAATAAATTAGAATAATTGCTCTAATCATTTAGCTACAAGATTTAAATTAATGATGATTTTTACAAGAACGAGATCATCCTGTTTTAAGATGAAAAAATCTCCAGATTTTTTGCCCCATCCACGCGTCATCTCTGTACAAATCCCTTGATCTGTATAGAGATGTAAGTTTTTGACGCGGTATGGTTAAGCGCTCTTTTATTGTCTTTTTTTTATTCTAAGATGAACGTTTATACCAACACTGAGGGATCAATCATGGCGATTGCAAAAGTAGTAGAAGTGAATGCCAGCAGTAATAAAAGTTTTGAAGATGCCATTCAAAGCGGCATTGCCAAAGTCGGTGAAACAGTCAAAAACCTGCAGGGTGCCTGGATTAATGAACAGAAAGTGGTGATTAAGGACAATAAGATTACCGAGTATCGGGTTAATTTAAAAATCAGTTTCCTGGTGGAATAAAGTACATAGAAAAAAATCCCCGTAAGGGGATTTTTTATGGCAGCGATGCTTAAGGATGTAACTGCTTATTGTTCCGGTACATCGCACTGGTCATCCTGACATTGCGCGCCGTTGTCTGTAGGTGTTTCCAAAGCTTTTTTCAGCACCTGTTCAAACACTTCCCGTGGCTGGGCACCGGCTAAAGCAACGCGCTGGTCAAATACAAAAAAGGGTACGCCCGTCACTTTAAGCTGATCACGCGCTACATCCTGATCAAATTTCACAAAATCGGCATAGGCATCGGAATCGAGCACATCATCGACTTCCACCGGGTTTAAACCGATACGTGCAGCGACATCTTCCAGCGTTTCGCGTTCGCCAATGGCCAGACCTTGGGTCATATAGCTGTAGAAAAAGGCTTCCTTGGCTTCATTGCCCAAGCCTTTGCTTTGCGCCAGATGAATCAGGCGGTGGGCATTTAAGGTATTGCCGGAATTGGCCTGTTCCCAGTTAAATTGGATACCTTCTTCAGCAGCCATGCTGGCAATATTGCGCTGCATGTCTTCTACTTCTGCCAAGGTACGGCCATATTTTTGCGCCAGACGTTCAGAGTTGGAAATTTCCTGACGTTCCGGTGCGTCGGGGTCAAGCTGGAAACTGTGCCAGTGCACCTCAAGTTCTACGCCGACCTGTGCTGCCGCGGCTTCAAGACGTTTTTTGCCGATATAACAGAAAGGGCAGACCACATCGGACCAGATATCTACACGCATGAATATTCTCTTTGCCTTGTTTTCAACTATTGATGGGGATGATTTGCCTGAATTAAAGCCGAGATGGGTACTTTGCCGCCAGCAAACCGTATTTTTCATCCTCATCACTTTATATTTTTCCAAAATGAGCTAAACAATAAAAAATTAGCTTAATAAAATAAATCACTTAAGTCATTTTTATTGTTTGATCTTTTGTGTGCTTTGTTGAATAATTTTGTCTAAAAAACGGGCGATACAACAACAAAGCGTTATGATAACGAGAACTACAACAAGAGGACAGGATATGCGACGTATAGTGTGGATCATCGTCCTCGTGACCTGTGCCGTGTTTGGATTGATGTTTTATCAATATCAGGCACAACAAAAAGAACTGACCCAATTACACGAATATCAGAACGTACTGTATGAAAAGGCCGAGCAGATTTATGTACAGGCGCAGGATTGGTCGACCCCGATTCAGGTTGATCCGTCCGATCCGCGTTTAAGCGGTGATTATGCCCTGATGGCTGAATTTGTGATTAGCCATCTGGTGCAAAGTGCCGAAGCGCGTAATAGCTATTTACGCGAACTGAAAGCGTTGCAATGGGATCAGTTTCTGGATATTAAACGCCTGAATGAAGATAAAAAACAGGACTATGCCGAAACTGAAGCCATGCTGTCACAGGTCAAGGCTATGATGGAGCTATATCAGGAGCATCTGACTGAACATGAAGCACAGGCGCTGGCCCAAATTGAAGAATTACCGATTAAATCGCACCTGCGCCGTCAGTTAAGTGAATCTCTGCTGGAAAGCCGCCAGAATGATGAAGGCACGGTGCTGTTTGAGCTGGAAAAACAAAGCCTGAGTCAGGCCTATGTGCTGCTTGGGATTCTAAAAAATAATCGCTGGGAAATGAAAAACAACCTGTTTATGTTCTATGAAGATGCAGGCCTGAAACAGTTTAATCAGGCCTATCAGGACATGCTCAAGCTGAATCAGCAAATGCAGGACATTACCCAGGCGCATCAGCAGGCACTGGCTGAAAAGCTATAAGCAACAGCTCAACTTCTTGCACCTGTTTTAAGC
This sequence comes from Acinetobacter sp. CIP 53.82, assembly GCF_000369465.1. NCBI lineage: Bacteria > Pseudomonadati > Pseudomonadota > Gammaproteobacteria > Moraxellales > Moraxellaceae > Acinetobacter > Acinetobacter sp. CIP 53.82. The sequence goes on from NZ_KB850046.1 coordinate 1,672,379, forward strand.
CAAAGCTTAATACTGCCCCAATACCGTGATGAGGCAGTATCGGTAGATGTAAGGTGTATCCTTAACGATCATAGAGTCACGGGCTCAGGATATATTTTAGTGCTGCTGCTGGCCGAGATGGCTATGAAAATGCACTGTGACTGTACAGTCTCTAGCGCTTTTTCAGGGTGTGGATGGCTACAAGTTATATACATGGACAGCATCGTGCGTGATCTACTTAAACAGAGTAGAAAAATAAAATTATGAATGAAAAAAATTGGTCTAAGTAATTGATAAAATTCTAAAATTTTAGAAAGTATCTCTCTGTTTTTTCCTGTCTTTAACTAGTTCATCTCATCCTCATGTTAGTGCCGATTTACCAGCAAAATCCGCCAGATTTTTTAAAATGGCATAGTAATTGCTCCAATCCCGCAGGAATCGCGCTTGTCTGCAACATGCAGGCAAGGGCCAGTATATTTTTAAGGATGGCTTCAGAGAAAAGCATCACTAAGCTGCGGCGTGGGGCTACATATGACAACGAGCAAACAGAATATTTCGCCCGAAGATGAATTTTTAGGGACAGGAAAAAGCCTGACTTATGGCTTACAGCATGTATTAACCATGTATGGCGGTATTGTGGCACCGCCATTAATTGTCGGCACAGCGGCCGGTTTAACTGCTGCGCAAATCGGGATTTTGATTACTGCTTCATTATTTATGGGCGGACTGGCGACCCTGTTACAAACCTTGGGGGTGAAATATTTCGGGGCACGCTTGCCACTGGTACAAGGCGTGTCCTTTGCCGGCGTAGCCACCATGGTGGGTATTGCCACCACGGGTGGCGGTTTTAATGCCATTCTGGGCGCGGTGATTGCCTCCTCCTTAATCGGGTTATTGCTGGCGCCGTTTTTTGCCAAGATTATCCGTTTCTTTCCACCGGTGGTGACCGGCTGTGTGATTACCATCATCGGCCTGTCTTTATTGCCGGTGGCCGTGCGCTGGATTATGGGTGGCAATAGCAATGCACCTGACTGGGGTTCTATGCAGAATATTGGTCTGGCCGCCATGACCCTGGGGATTTTGCTGCTTTTAAGCCGTTTTGGTTCTGAAACCATTCGCCGTACCGGAATTTTACTGGCGATTCTGATCGGTTCGATTCTGGCCTATGTCTTGGGTTTTGGCGATTTTTCCAAAGTGGGTGAGGGTGCCTGGTTTGCCTTTCCTGACTTTTTGGCTTTTGGCGCACCGACTTTTCATCTGTCTGCAATTCTGGCCATGACCATTGTGATGGTGGTGGTGTTAACTGAAACCACGGCCGATATTATTGCAGTGGGAGATATTGTCGGTGCCAAAGTCGATGACAAGCGTATTGCCAATGGCTTGCGCGCCGATATGATTTCCTCAGCAGTAGCGCCCTTCTTTGGCACCTTTATGCAAAGTGCCTTTGCTCAGAATGTGGGGTTGGTGGCGATTACCGGTGTGAAAAGCCGTTTTGTGGTAGCTGCCGGTGGCTTGATTCTGGTGATCTTGGGCTTGCTGCCGATTATGGGCCGTATTATTGCTTCCATTCCTACGCCGGTATTAGGCGGCGCTGGTCTGGTCCTATTTGGTACAGTGGCGGCCAGCGGGATTCGTACTTTATCTAAACTGGACTATAGCGACCAGAAGAATCTGATTATTGTGGCAACGTCTTTAGCCGCCGGGATGATTCCAATTATTGATCATTCTTTCTATGCCCAGTTTCCGACCTGGTTTAAAACCCTGTTCCATTCGGGCATTAGCTCGACCTGTGTGATGGCGATTTTCCTGAATATCCTGTTTAACCATCTTCATTTTGGTAAAAAGACAGTGGTTGAGCCAGTGTTAACCACAGTGGCCAAGCCGGAACATTAAGGCGATGAGCTGAAGCTTGTTTCAGTCGTGATTGAGATGCAATTTAAAAACGCCCGATGTAGCACATGGGGCGTTTTTATTAAGTGATTTCTGCGAATATAAAAAACCCCGCATTAAGCGGGGTTTTTTATCTTGGTATTTAAAGATTAAACACGCTCAATAATTGTCGCGATACCTTGACCAAGACCGATACACATGGTCGCAAGACCAATTTGGGTATCTTGTTGTTCCATCACGTTCAGCAATGTGGTGGTGATACGCGCACCTGAACAACCCAATGGGTGACCGAGTGCAATTGCACCACCGTTCAAGTTCACACGATCTTGCTGATCATAAATGCCTAAGCCTTTTAGAACAGACAGACCTTGTGCCGCAAATGCTTCGTTCAATTCAAAAGTTTGAATATCAGCAATCGACAGACCAGCGCGCTTCAGGGCTTTTTGCGTTGCAGGTACTGGACCATAACCCATAATTGCTGCATCACAGCCTGCAACCGCCATAGAGCGAATCACCGCACGTGGTTTCAAACCTAATGCTTGTGCACGTTCAGCAGACATAAGCAACATAGCAGATGCACCATCAGACAATGCTGAAGATGTTGCCGCTGTTACTGTACCGCCTTTCGGGTCAAATACAGGACGTAAAGCTTGGAATGCTTCAAGGTTAGCATCTGGACGGATCACTTCGTCGATGTCGCATAGCTGTTTAAAGCCGTTTGCGTCATGACCTTCAATGCCAATGATTTCGTTTTTAAAACGACCTTCTTGTGTTGCAGCCCATGCACGACGATGTGATTCCACACCAAAGGCATCTTGCTCTTCACGCGAAATACCGTTCATGCGACCCAACATTTCAGCAGTTAAGCCCATCATGTTTGATGCTTTGGCATAGTGCTTCGATGCAGCAGGGTTGATGTCGATACCGTGCATCATGCCCACATGGCCCATGTGCTCTACACCACCAATGATGAAAATATCACCCTGATTGGTTGCAATTTGTGCTGCAGCCGTGTGGATGGCTTGCATTGAAGAACCACACAGACGGTTTACGGTTTGACCCGCTACTGTTTTTGGAAGATCAGCCAGTAATGCAATATTACGACCAATGTTCATACCTTGTTCCAGAGTCTGGTTGACACAGCCCCAGATTACGTCTTCAACTTCGTTGACATCAAACTGGTTACGAGCAACTAAAGCACGAACCAATTCAGCCGATAGACTGTCAGCACGTACATTGCGGAACATACCGTTTTTGGTTTTACCCATTGCAGAACGTACGCCATCAACGATGACAACGTCACGTGGATTTAAAGTAGCCATTCACGTTGCTCCTTAACCGTAGAATTTTTTGTTGTTAGCAGCCATGTCACGCAACATTTGTGGCGCTTCATAAGCTTTTCCTAAGTGTGCATACTTGTCGCAAAGCGCAACGTATTCAGCAACACCTGTTTGGTCGATGTAACGGCATGGGCCACCACGGAATGGAGGGAAACCTACACCCATAATCATCGCCATATCTGCTTCAGATGGTGTTGCCACGATATTGTCTTCTAAGCAACGAACAGTTTCGTTACAGAACGCCAACATCATACGGTCAATGATTTCTTGTGCATCAAATTCGCGTTTTTCAGATGTTGCCACAGATGCCACAAGCTCGTATGCAGTTGGATCAACCACTTTGGCTTTCTTGCCTTTGCGATCCAACTCATATTTGTAGAAACCAACGTCATTTTTTTGACCAAGACGTTTGTTTTCATACATGACTTGGATTGAGCCTTTATAGTCAGGCTTCATGCGGTCAGGGAAACCTTCTGCCATAACTTCTGCACCGTGAACGCCCGTGTCGATACCGACAACGTCAATTAAGTATGCAGGGCCCATTGGCCAGCCGAATTTTTCCATGACTTTGTCGACTTGCTGGAAGTCTGCACCATCTTTAAGTAACAAGTCGAATGCACCAAAGTAAGGGAACAATACGCGGTTCACCAAGAAGCCTGGGCAGTCGTTCACAACAATTGGTGTTTTACCCATTTTCTGAGCAAGAACCACAGTGGTCGCAATTGCTTCAGGTGAAGTTTTTTCACCACGAATCACTTCAACCAATGGCATCATGTGCACTGGGTTAAAGAAGTGCATGCCGACAAAGTTTTCAGGACGTTGTAGGTTTTCAGCCAAACGTGTAATCGAAATGGTCGATGTGTTTGACGCGATAATAGTGTTTTCACGTACTGATTTTTCAGTTTCAGCCAACACAATGCCTTTGACTTTCGGATTTTCAGTCACGGCTTCAATCACGATATCCACTTCTTTAAACTCGTCATAGCTTAAAGTTGGGCGGATACGTGCCAAAGTTTCACCCATTTTGGCAGGTGTCATTTTTTTACGTTCAACTTGCTTGGTCAGCAATTTGTTTGCTTCAGACATCCCTAATGCTAATTGTGGGTTGCCGATGTCTTTCATGATAATTGGTGTGCCTTTGCTTGCCGCTTGGTAAGCAATACCACCGCCCATGATACCCGCGCCGAGTACAGCCGCTTGGTTCACAGGATGTGCACCTTTTTCATATTTTTTCGAGGTCTTTTTCACCACTTGGTCGTTGATAAACAAACCAATCAACGCACCTGCTTGAGGCGTTACAGCAGCTTTAGCAAAGCCTTCAGCTTCTGCTTTGAGTGCGTCATTACGTGGCAAGCTTGCACCAGCTTGTAAAGAATCCAGCATGAGTTTTGGTGCTGGGTATTGTGCAGGATTCGCTTTGGCTAATACCGCACCTTTCGCCGTGTTGAACGCCATCATCTGTTCCAGCGGGTTCAATTTCACCGGATCGAGTTTTTCCTGACGCTTGGCTTTCCAGTCCAGACGGCCAGCTGCTGCCTGTTTAGCTAGATCAACCGCTGCTTCAGTCAGTTTGTCCGCGGCAACAACGGCATCTACTGCACCATCTTTTAATGCTGCGGCTGGTTTTTTCGGATTGGCCATTGCCATCCATTCAACCGCATTGTCGATCCCGATTAAACGGCTTAAACGTACTGTACCACCAAAGCCCGGGAAAATTCCCAGCTTGATTTCTGGCAGGCCGACTTGCGCCTGTTCGGACATGACACGGTAGTCACAGACCAGACACATTTCAAAACCGCCACCCAGCGCCATACCATTAATGGCAGCGACTTTAGGAATATCTAGATCTTCAAAGCTGTTGAAGATGTCGTGAACAGGCAACGCCCATTCCACAATTGCTTGTTCGCCTTGTGCGAAGTTTTCACCAAACTCAGTGATATCTGCACCCACGATGAAGGTCGATTTGCCTGAAGTGACCACCAAGCCTTTAATTTCACTATTGGCTTTGACAGCGTCAATTGCAGCTTTAAAATCTTCAATCGTTGCACGGTTAAATTTGTTGACCGACTCACCTTGTAAGTCAAAGCGGAATTCTGCAATTCCGTCCGAAAGCATTTGGACGGTAATGGCATTGCCAGCGTGGATCATGCCTGATCTCCTTTATTTTGGAGGATTTCTAAGTTGATGTTGTGAAGCGAGTGTGCATTTCCCGCACACTTCTATGCCTCGCTAATCTTACGATAACTATATCGAAAAAGAACATAACAAGTTGTATCAAGCCGTGACGCAAGGGTCATCAATTTTTCTATGCCCAATCAAGGTCTTGTTCCCTTTCTTCTCCTGCTTATTTCGCTTAAAAGCAGATGAAGTACTTGTTTCAGTTTTACTTTTTTGGCGCGGTTGCCTTCTGTTTATAACGGAAAAAGCTGCTACTGCCCATGCCGGAGTTGTGGTGTTTTGGTCAAAAAAGTCAATTTGTGTGAATGGACAGGGCATTGCAAGCACCTGAACAGCGCCAGTTTTGCAACGCTGTGTCTTAAACGCCTGGCTGATTGGCCTGGCTAAATTTGTTATACTCGCCGATATTTTGGCTTGTCTGTCGTCCCTGTACAGGGCGGCAATTTCCCGGATGTTGCTATGCTTAAGTGGATTATTCTGGCCATCTTTGTCATTTCAGCGTTTTATATCCAGCAACGCGGCAAAGTTCGGCATTCGTTTTATCGTCAGTTCTTTGACCATTCGACCCTGTTCGCCCCGATTAATTTTCTGATGTACCGTTTTTCACGCGTACCGAATCAGCCCTACATCGACACCCAGCATTTTCAGGATTTAAAAGTGCTGGATGAACATTGGGAGATGATTCGCGATGAGGCCAAAGCGCTGTATGAACAAGGCGGCATCAAGGCCTCCAGCAAATATGATGATCTGGGGTTTAACTCTTTCTTTAAAACCGGCTGGAAACGCTTTTACCTGAAATGGTATGACACCGCGCATCCTTCTGCGGCCGAGCTGTGCCCGAAAACCACGGCTTTATTAAAAACCTTGCCAAGTATCAAAGCGGCAATGTTTACCGAACTGGCACCGGACAGCCGCCTGGTCCGGCATCGCGATCCTTATGCCGGTTCGCTGCGTTATCATTTGGGCTTAATGACCCCGAATGATGAGCGCTGTTTTATTGATGTCGATGGCCAGCGCTATTCATGGCGTGATGGTGAAAGTGTGGTATTTGATGAAACCTATATTCACTATGCTGAAAATGGCACTACGCAAAACCGGATTATTTTCTTTGCCGATGTCGAGCGGCCGTTAACTACCCGTTGGATGCAAAAGTTTAATCAATGGTTTGGTAAAAAGGTGATGACGGCAGCCAGCTCGCCCAATGAAGTTGGCGATCGTACCGGCGGCCTGAATAAAGTCTTTGCCTATGTTTATCAGATCCGGATTCAGGCCAAGGCCCTGAAAGCCAGAAACCGGACCCTGTATTACATTTTAAAATGGGTGCTGATGCTGGGGCTATTCTTCCTGATTTTTATCCGGCCTTATCTGTTTTAAGATGACATGCTGATCTTTTGCACTCCAACCCAAACGCCCACATGGGCGTTTTTTTCTGCACGGCCGAATACAGCAGTCCCCATAAATTTTGTGTAAGATACAGACAGTAAAGGGGAAAATAATGCAGAAATTTCGTTCCAAAATTGACTGGTGGGTGCTGGCCTTTCTGATCTGTATGACTGGGCTGCTGGTGCAATTGTTACTGACCATGCAGGCCAAAGGCACCATGCAAGCGTATCCGGTGCATACCGCGGTGTATCTGCTGACCATTGTGGTGATCTGGTGGCCGGTGTGGAATACCCGCTATCGTGTGAGCGAAGACTGCCTGACCATCCGCTGCCTGTTTTTAAGCTGGCGCATCCCATTGGCGCAGATTCAAAAAGTATCACCGACCAATAACTCGGTGGCATCTCCGGCCATGTCCTTAAAACGCTTAAAGATTGACTATCAGCAAGATGGCGTGAACAAGTTTGTGCTGGTGTCGCCGCGGCATCCGGAGCAATTCTGCGCCGCGATTAAACAGCCTTTATCGTCCTGATTCAGTGCTGGTCGCTGGGTCCGGCTGAATCAACAGCTGCTGATCCTGACAGTCCAGACACAGACTAAGCTGCTCTGGATGACTGAGGAAATACAGCGCCAGAATCGGTTCCAGTTCGGTGCGCATGCGGCGGCCCAAATGCCGGGCGCCATAGCGAATATCATGTCCTTGATAAAAATAAGCCTTGGCGGCATCGGTCAGCTGCACCTGACGTTTCTGATGCTGCAGGCGTTTGTTCAGTTTTTCCAGTTCAATCTCGACCAGTTGCGGCAGGGCATTTTCCTGGACCGGCGCATAATGCAGGGTCCGGTCAATCCGGTTGAGAAATTCCGGATCAAAACGGCGCTGCATCACCTTTTCAATAATCTGTCTGGCCGGCAGACGTTTTAGACAGAGGTCCTGCATTTTTTTCGGGAACAGATTCAGCTTGTCCAGATATTGCTGCGCAGCTTGGGCACCGACATTACTGGTCATGAAAATCATGCAATTGCGAAAGTCGATGGTTTTGGTGCCAGAAGTCAGGGTCAGTTTGCCGGTGTCCAGCACATTCATTAGCCCGCGCAGTACTTCAGTCGAGGCTTTTTCCAGTTCATCAAACAGCACAATGCCGGGGCGGGTGTGACTGCCTGCAATCGCAGTTTCATCAAACAGGCTATGGCCTTCCTTGGAGCCAACATAGCCCGGCGGTGCACCGGTGAGTGCTGCTGCATAATGTTCCTGTGCCAGCGTGTTCATATCAATCCGGCAAAAAGCATCCGGGCGGCCATAAATCGCTTCACTGATCAGCCGGACAGTTTCAGTTTTACCGACGCCAGTTGGCCCCAGCATTAGCGTCACCGACAGCGGACGTTCCGGGCTGGAAAAATCTGCCTTGACCACATGCAGCATTTTTTCAATTTCATTTAAGGCTGTGTCCTGTCCAATAATCCGGGTTCTGAGCAGCTGCATCACTTCACGCGGTTCAAAATGAAAGCGCGGTTTGCCAATCAGGCGGTCTTTTTCCGATGCCGCATGTGTTGAGGTGGCCGGCTGAATAATATGCATGGCAGAGTGGGCGGTGTGCATAAACTGAATCCTGAGCGGGACAAGCTGTTCAGCATAGCAAAATTTGCCTGTGGCACTAAGACTTTGTAGCAATCATGTCATTTCTGCCGGCATGCTTGCGCGGCAATGCTTGAAAATAGCAGAATCACCATCACATCATGCTAGAGCAGACGAGATCGATAAATAGGCTGAATGTGAACGAAAACGCACGCGAACATATTGTCAAAATTCTGGCCAATATGACCACCTTGCCCGGTATTTACCGCATGCTGGGTAAAGATGGGGAACTGTTATATGTGGGCAAGGCCAAGAATCTTAAAAATCGCGTGTCCAGCTATTTCGTGAAAACCATCGAACATCCGAAAACCCAGGCGCTGGTGGCGCGGATTTATGATATTGAAACGCTGGTGGTACGCTCTGAAACCGAAGCCTTGCTGCTGGAACAGAACCTGATCAAGCTGCATCGGCCGCCGTATAACATCATGCTGCGCGATGACAAATCTTATGTCTATATTTTTGTCTCCAGTGACAAGCCTTATCCGCGGATTGCCAGTGGCCGTGGCAAAGGCAAGCATCAGGTCGGTAAATTTTTCGGGCCTTATCCAAGTGCCTACAACGCCCGCGATACTTTAATCGTGCTGCAAAAGCTGTTTAATGTGCGCCAGTGCGAAAACAGCTATTTTTCCCAGCGCAAACGTCCCTGCCTGCAATATCAGATCAAACGCTGTTCGGCGCCTTGTGTCGGGCTGATTTCACCGGAAGCCTACCAGGAAGATGTGCAGAACTCGATCCGTTTTTTACAGGGCGATACCCGTGAACTGAATCAGGAACTGATTGCCAAAATGGAAGCCGCGGCTGAAGCACTGGAATTTGAAAAAGCGGTGTTTTATCGGGACCGAATGGCCTTGCTGCGCGATGTACAGGCACAACAGGCCATTTATAAGGTCAAAGGCGAAGCCGATATTCTGGCAATTGCCTATCAGGCTGGGGTGACCTGTGTGCAGATTATGCATGTGCGCAATGGCAAGATGCTGGGCGGGAAAAGCTATTTCCCGGATATGCTCGGAGATGATCAGGGCCAGATGTTGTCCGATTTTATCGCCAACTTCTATTTTCAGGTCGCCGATGAAGTACCGGCCGAGCTGATTGTCAATGTAGAACTGCCAGATGCCAAAGAGCTGGAGCAGGCGCTACAGCAGCAGTTTCAGCAGAAAGTCCAGATCAAGCACAAAGTCCGCGAAACCCGGGCCGAATGGCAAGAACTGGCACAAATGAACGTGCAACACGCGATTAAAGGCAAGCTGGCCAATCACTTCGAGTTGAATGAGCGTTTTCATCAGCTGGAGCAGGTGGTGGGGCGTCCTATTGACCGGATTGAATGTTTTGATATTTCCCACACCATGGGCGAAGCGACCGTGGCGTCTTGTGTGGTGTTTGATTCGGGCGGTGCGCGCAAACGCGATTATCGCCAGTTTTCCATCAATGACATTACCGAAGGCGATGACTATGCCGCAATGCGTCAGGCCCTGACCCGACGTTATAAAAAAGCCATGCTGCCGGATTTGCTGCTGATTGATGGCGGTAAAGGCCAGCTGCATATGGCGATGGAAGTGATGCAGGAACTGGGACTGGAAGCCTTTATGGTCGGCGTGTCCAAAGGCGAGGGGCGTAAACCCGGACTGGAAACCTTGCATTTTACCGATGGCAGCAAAATCCAGCTGCCGGAAGACCATAAAGCCCTGCATCTGATTCAGCAGGTACGGGATGAAGCGCACCGTTTTGCCATTACCCGGCATCGGGCCAAACGTGATAAAAAACGTGGCAGTTCGGTGCTGGAAGTGATTCCCGGCCTGGGACCAAAACGCCGCCGTGATTTGCTGACCCATTTTGGCGGGATTCAGGGCGTGCTAAAAGCCTCGGAAAAAGACCTGATGCTGGTACCGGGACTGGGGCAGGTCATGGCGCGGACCATCTATAAAATTCTGCACGAATAAGTCCGGCATATTTGACCTATTGGCAAAAATAGTCACTGGCCAGTATACGATTGACCATTCACATCCACACTGAAAAGCTGCAAGATGAAGCGCACTCAATAAAAAGGAAAATATATGTCGCTGCGTTCTGTATTTGCCGCAATCGAGCAGGATGAATGGATTCAGATTCCAACAGGCTGGTTACAGGGCCGAACCATCTATGGCGGACTGGTGGCCGGACTGATGATGCAGAAAGCCCTTTCGGTGATTGCCGACCCGGATAAACGTCTGCTCAGTGCATCGGTGACCTTTGTCGGGCCGGTGCGGGAAGACCGGGCCAGAATCAGTGCAGAAATTTTGCGACAGGGCAAGTCGGTGACCACGCTGGAAGTGCGCTTATGGCAGGATGATGCGGTACAAAGCATCTTGCTGGCCAGCTTTGGCGCGGCGCGTGAGTCCACTATTCAGGTACAGCAGGAACCGGTGGCGCCGGATTATCCTGCACCAGCGCAGCTTAACTATTTACCGGTGCATCAGCTGATGCCGGAATGTTATCAGCAGTTTGAGGTGTGCTGGGCCGAAGGCGATTATCCGTGTACCGGCAGCCAGCAGTCCGATTTTGGTGGCTGGTGCCGCTATACGCCAGAAAAACATGCCAACCGCGACTTTACTGTGGCCGATCTGGTCACACTGATGGACATTTGGCCACCGGGTGTACTGCCTTTATTTAAAACCTTGTCACCGGCCAGTTCGCTGACCTGGCATATTACTTATGTGCATCCGATCCGCCACCAAGTGCATGATTGGTTTAAATATAAAGTGATTACTGAGCATGCGGCAGATGGCTATTCTACTGAAATGGCGCATCTTTGGGATGCTGAAAACCGGCTGATTGCCATTTCGCGGCAAACCGTAACGGTCTTTGCCTAGTGACACTTTCTGCCATTTCGTATAAAGTGAAGCCTATTAACGATGGATAAACCCTCAAAAAATATGTGCATTTAGCTCGTGCATAACGGGGAAGCATTGGCGGTGTCTATGACAACAGGTCGAATCCTGAACATTCCAAATATTTTAACTTTAGCGCGTATAGCCTTAATTCCCGTATTTTTATTGGTGGCCTACTGGCCGCCTGCCATGGGAATCCATGATCATGATGCAGGGATGACCCGGCATCTGATTCTGACCGCTATTTTTGTGATTGCTGCCGTCACTGACTGGTTTGATGGCTATCTGGCACGAACCTTAAACCAGACCTCAGCCTTTGGCCGTTTCCTGGATCCGGTGGCGGATAAACTGATGGTGGCAGCCGCCCTGATTGTCTTGGTGCAATGGCAGCCGACCATTTCCATGGCCTTTGCCGCGATTGTAATTATTTCACGTGAAATTACCGTGTCGGCCTTGCGTGAATGGATGGCAGAACTTGGCGCGCGTACCAGCGTGGCGGTCTCTACCGTCGGGAAATATAAAACTGCATTTCAGATGATTGCGATTTCCGTGTTCTTGCTGAACTGGGAGCCACTGGAATTGCTTGGTTATGCCTTACTCTATACTGCGGTGGTGCTGACTTTGTGGTCGATGTTTATTTATTTAAAAGCCGCCTGGCCGTATTTAAAACAGCCTTAAGGCAAAAAAGCTCCTGTACAGGAGCTTTTTTTATGGATTAAAAAATACAGAATCATTCCTTCATCTTTAACCGGATTGCGGTTTAACTATGGGTTTCTTCTTCTGCGTCATCTTCAAAGGTTCGGGCAATCTTTTCAATATTCAGGCTTTTGGCCATCGCATCAAAAATTTCTTTATAGACACCGTCCTGATGGTAGAGCGTGTCATGTTCGCCGTGTTCGGCAATCGCGCCTTCTTTCATGACATAGGTGTAATCGGCATCAATAATCTGCGACAGACTGTGTGAGATAATCACCACGGTACGGCCCTGTTTAATTTCATCCAGACTCTGCTTGATCTGCTCGGTGGCAATGGCATCCAGACTGGCGGTTGGTTCATCCAGAAAAATAATCGGTGGATTTTTCAGGAACATCCGCGCCAGTGCAATCCGCTGCTGCTGACCGCCCGAGAGCATCAGGGCATCACTGTCATAGCCTTGCGGGAGCTGCAAAATCTGCTCATGAATCGAGGCTTTCTGGGCGGCCTGTATCACTTCTTCCTGAGAAGCATCGGTTTTGCCATAGCGGATATTGTCAAAAATACTGCCCTGGAAAATATGGTTTTTTTGCAGCACCAGCCCGATATGGTCACGCAGGTATTGGGTGTCGATGTCTTTTAAATCCACTCCATCTAACTGAATGCTGCCCTGCTGTGGTTCATAGAATTTATCCAGCAGGCTGATCAGGGTCGATTTCCCTGCACCGGACAGGCCGACCAGTGCGGTAATCTTGTTGGGCTGAATGCACATCTCGATATTTTTTAAGGCATGATGCCCGTTCGGATAATAAAACTCGACCCCGCTTAAATTGAATTGCCCGCGAATTACCGGTTTTTGTGCACCGCTGGCTTCAATTTCATCATCGGCCTCCAGAATCTGGAAAAAGCTTTCCGAGTAGATCATGGCATCATTCACTTCATCATAAATCCGGTGCAGTGAACGGATTGGTGCCGACACGTTATTAAACAGCAACACGTGATACATGATCATGCCGATACTCATCTGGCCATCCAGCACAAAATAGGCAGTCAGGATAATAATCAGCACAATTCCGATCTGTTCAATAAAGGTTTTCAGGCCATCAAACAGGAAGCTGGTCTGCCGGGTATGCATCTGGTTATCGGTCAGTTCCTTTTGCAGTTTTAGCTGTTTGTCCGATTCGATATGTTCCCGGTTAAAGGATTTGATCACGGTAATCGAGTTGATAATACTCAGAATACCCTGGCTTTTCCGTTCGCGGCCATCACGTAAATTGCGGCGCCAGCTGCCAAGTTTCTGGGCCTGTTTATAGGTCAGCCAGAAGTAAATGGGCACAATGGCCGAGGCCACCAGTCCGACATAGAAATTGGCCCAGTACATCAGCCCTAAGGCAATAATCGCGCTGGTAAATAACGGTAAAATATCAATAAAAAAGATTTGTACCAGCCGGGTGAGGGAGCCAATGCCGCGGTCAATCCGGGTTTGCAGCTTGCCGGCCTGATTGTTATCCTGATTAAAAAACGCCAGCCGGTAAGTCAGGAACTTCTCAATAATGCCTTGAGCCAAATCCTGCGACACAAAAATCCGCAGTTTTTCACCATAAAATTTCTGCCCGAATTGGACAAAGGCATTAATGATTTCCTTGCCCAGTAAAATGGCGCTAATGGTTATCAGAATCTGCCAGCCTTCAGCCAGCCCCTGACCGGCTTCTACCAGCCGGTTAATGCTGTCGACGGCATATTGCAGGGTCAGGGCATTGACCTGTGCGGTCAGAGAACCAATTAAAGTCAGAATCAGCGTGGCAATCACCAGCAGCCGATACGGCCGCACAAAGGGCTTGAGCTTCTGAAAGAGCTGCCATAAGTTCATAAGCAATTATTTTTTATTCTAAAACCTGTTTTTCAGTCTATGTCGATTTGGCGTGGCTCACAAGCACAGAGAATGTTTTGATTTGTGAAGCCGTTTTGGGTTTAAACTGAAGTTCCGCTTCGCAGGAAAACGCCACAATGAATCTGGAACTGTTTCCGCCCGAGCCGCGGCAGAATCTGTTGCCCTATGAGGGGATCGTGCAGGATTATGGGCTGATTCTGTCCGCTGAGGACAGTCACGCTTACTTGCAGCAATGTTTACAGCAGCTGGCCTGGCAAGCCGATGAAGTCACCTTATTTGGCAAACATTATGTCACCGCGCGGAAAATTGCCTGGTATGGTGATGAGTATTATCAGTATCGTTATTCGGGCAGTTTGAAGCAGGCGCAGCGTTGGCATCCGGCTTTGTGGCAGTTAAAACAGCAGATTGAACAGATCGTGGGACATCCATTTAATTCCTGTTTAGCCAATTTATATGCAGATGGCAGTCAGGGACTGGGCTGGCACAGTGATGATGAACCGAGTCTGGTCGCATCTCCGAGTGCAGAAACGGTGATTGCTTCTTTAAGTCTGGGGGCCACCCGTAAATTCAGTTTTAAGCATAAACACAGCGCAGCAAAAGTCGAACTGCTGCTACAGAGTGGTCAATTAATTGTGATGCGCGGGCAGACCCAGCGCTACTGGAAGCACAGCCTGCCCAAATCCAGCCGTGTGGTGGCGCCACGAATCAATTTAACCTTTCGCTATTTTTATCCACTCTAATGCTGGTTGTGATCCAAAGGCCGGGCAGGGCAGAGACTTATCTCACCACGCTGATCTTAATAGCTGTGTTTTGATAAAGATCAAGTTAAGCGTGTGGATTCAGGCTTTCAACTTTCTGTTCAATCAGTGCGGCATTTTCCTGCAAAATGGCAATCAGCTTTTCGACATTAACAAATTCAAAGCGGTTTTTGGAGGCCAGCAAGGTCAAGGTGAACGGCGCTGTTTTATTGGAGAGTCTGATCGGCACCGACAAGCCGGCCAGTTGCGGTTCCAGTTCACCACTAGAATAGTAATAACCCTGTTTTTTGATCTTTTTCATTTTGCTGATGAACTCGGCTTCATCCTGGGCAAAACCGGACTGACGGAACTGCACGGCAAAACGCTGATAATAATTCAGCATTTTCTGTTTTGGTAAATGCGCCAGCATGATTTTCGGTGAAGAGCCCATATACACCGGACGTGGGCAGCCGCGGCCATAGGACAGCAGATTCATATGCTGGAACACTTCATCATGCAGGTCGATACAGGCATCCTGATTCAGATAGGTCAGTACGCAGCAAAATTCGGTACGCTGCACAATATCCTGCATAAACGGAATGCTGATTTGCACCAGTGGATCGGTGGTGCGGGAAATATAATCCAGCACTGCAATTTTCGAGCCGAGGGTGTAATCGCCCGAAGTCCCACTTAAACGCTGCAATAATTCGGCCGAAACCAGTTCTTTTAAATAGCGGTAGCTGGTCGGTTTGGACAGGCCCAGTTCTTCACTGATCATATCGACATTAATCACCGGACGTGACACTGAAAATAAATTCAGAACCATCAAAATTTTGCCAAAACTCGATATTGCCATCAGCGATTACTCTACAACGTAAAAAAAGATCAATGAAAAAATCCGGTACTGACTATCATAACAGACCGGATTGAGCTGAAAACCAAGAGAAAGGGGATTTGGACGTCAACAGCGAGATTTTAAGGCTGGACGCCTTGCGGATAACGATACCAGCTTTCAATGAACAGGGCGGCCGCAATACTGTCGGCGGCAATTTTTTTACCGCGTCCCTGAGCCTGATAATGATCCAGTTCATCACGGGCTTCACGCGTGGTCAAACGCTCGTCCACCATCAGGGTTTCGATATTGGTCTGATGACGTAAACGTCGGGCAAACTTGCGCGCCCGGGTCGACAGCTCTGACTCGCTATCATCCATGTTCAGTGGCAAGCCAACCAGAAATAAATTTGGCTGATATTGTTTCACCAGTTTCAGCAGTTCATCCCAGTTTGGAATACCATCTTTCATGGGAAACAGGGCCAGCGGCGTGGCGCTTTCGATCAGGGATTGACCCACCGCCATGCCCATTTTCTGGGTGCCAAAATCGAAGGCCATAATCATGTGTGCAGCAGACTCAGGCATGGCCAATCTCTGATGCAAGCCAGGTGCGGTCAATTCCGATTTTCCGGTAGGCGGCATCCCAACGGTCGCTATAGGGCAGATTAAAAATCAGATCCATATCTGAATCGCAGATCAGCCAGTCACCACGCGAAATTTCTTCTTCCAGCTGGTTTTTACTCCAGCTGGCATAGCCGAGGGCAATCTGGTAACGGCCTACGCCTTCGTTATGCGCAATGGCATCCAGAATATCTTTGGAGGTGGTAATACAGACATTTTCACCAACCGCAATGGATGAATGCCAGGTTGGCTGGCCAGTATGCAGCACAAATCCAGCTTCCGGACGCAGCGGCCCGCCTTGCAGCACTTCATGTGGATGGACATGATCGGCTTCAATATCCAGATCATTCAGTAATTCTTTAATTTGAATCCCTGCCGGACGATTGAGAATAATGCCTTGCGCCCCGTCTTCATCATGACGCGCCAAATAAATGACAGTATTCGCAAAAAAGTCATCATTTATCTCGGGTGGCGCAATAAGACAGCGATGTGTCAGATATTGTTTGGTCACCTAAGCCTTTCTCCTAAAATGTATGTTCTGATATAGATATAGGTCTTAATCATCACGTTACAAGAGGATTGCTATTTCACCAAACATTTTTTGTGGTTTTTCAGTGATTTTATGCGCCAGATTGAAACTTGAGCTGACGTAACTGCTTGGCATGCTGCAAGGTGGTTTCGTTAATTTCGACGCCACCAGTCATCCGTGCCAGTTCCAGAATCCGCTCTTCTTCTTGCAGCATTAAAATAGTACTACTGGCCGGATCAGTCTGCTGTTTCTTCACCAGCAGGTGCTGGTCAGACTGAGCCGCAACCTGCGCCTGATGGGTAATACACAGAATTTGTACGTGCTGCCCCAGACCGGCCAGTAAACGCCCCACAATTTCTGCAGTACCACCACTAATCCCGACATCAATTTCGTCAAACACCAGCACTTCTGCTTCGGTTTTTTCAGCATTCATGACCTGCATCACCAGCGCAATACGCGACAGTTCACCGCCCGAAGCGACACGCGCCAGTGGTTGTGCTGGAATGCCTTTATTGGCCGTAAACAGCAGCTGGATAAAGCTTAAGCCTTCACTCGATGGCTGCTCTAAAGGCTCAAATTTAAATTCAAAATGTGCTTCCGGTAAGGCCAGTTGTTTCACCTGTTCGGTCAGCTGTTTGGCCAGCGGTCCGGCCGCTTCACGTCGAATCTGGTCTAAATGTTCGGCCTTGGCCAAAAAGTCCTGATAGGACACTTCGACCTGTTCGGCCAAGGTTTCCGGATCTTCCAGCTGATGCAGCTGTTCCAGCTCGGCCTGCCAGTTGTCATATTCGGTTTTCAATAATTCTGGCTGGGTGCGATATTTACGGGCCAGACGATGGAAAATTTCCAGTTTGGAATTCAGTTCTTCCATCCGCTCCGGATCGAAACTCTGCCGGTCAATAAAATGACGCAAACTGGCGGTGGCATCTTCAATTTCACTTTGCGCATTCAGCAGGGAAGTATAAATTTCTGACAGCTGTTCACTGCGGCCGGCATGGCTTTCCAGACGCCGTAAAATCGAGGACAGTTCCTGGCTCAGGTTTGGCTCTGCTTCATCCAGCCCGTTCAGACTATAGGCACAATCCTGCATAATCGCTTCATGATGGCTTAAGCGATCAAATTCCTGTTCAATATCGGCATAATCGACCTGGACCACTTCTTCTAATTCTTCCAGCTGCAATTCCAGTGTGTCGATGCGCTGTTTACGCGTCGCCTGGGCATCCAAAGCCGCCTGATGCTGGCGAATATCTTTTTGCCACTGGCTATAGGCATCGCGTACGGCCTGGGCTGGCGCATAAAAATTGCTATAACGATCCAGCCAGTGTTTTGGATAAGGCGGTTCTAACAGCTGCTGCTGGCTGTGCTGGCTATACAGCTGCACCAGCAAACGGCCAATTTCTTTGAGCTCAGACAGACTGCTCGGACGGCCGTTAATCCAGGCCTTGCTGCGTCCGGTGGCGAAAATTACCCGGCGTAAATGAATTTCGCCCGATTCATCATCCAGTTCCTGCTGTTTTAGCCACTCAGCTTCTGGACTGCCGTCATGATAACTGAAGGTGGCAGTGACATCGGCTTTGTCTGCGCCATAACGGACATAATTGGTGTCGGTGCGTTCGCCCAGACAGGCCGAAAGCGCATCCAGTAATAATGATTTTCCGGCACCTGTTTCCCCGGTCAGGACGTTAAAACCAGATTCAATATCAATGGCTAAACGGTCGGCTAAGGCAAAATTGATCAGGATTAAATGTGTCAGCATAAACGCATCCAGGCTGCGAAAAGTTTGAGTTGAAGAATGTCAGGTTGGGCAGTGCAAAGCATTGCCCTTTATTTTAAGCAACTGAAAAAACACAATCATTCTAGCTTAATTTTTGCAGAAAAATAAAACTTCTCGGTACAGAATATTCAGCGGCATGCTGTGAGCAGAGGTTCTACATCCACCATGTAGATCAAGTCGCTACCGTTGCAATCGAAAGATCAGCTGTTATCTTCATCTGAAACAGAAAACTGTGTCCAGTTTCATGTGCTTGCAATACAGCGTCGGCAGAATGTTGCATAACTTTATCTGCCAATCATCAAAATTTTTTGTGATTATCAGATAAGCTGAAAACGAGCAGAAAAGCGCTCACTATATTTAGAGATTCAGATGAAAATCAGTCAGATGCATAACCCGAATTGAACCAGTTCGGCGCAGGATTTGTCAGGCTGAAAATACAGATGGTCGGAGAGTGCAATGGGGGCGTTGAACTTTAGTTCATCTGCGATTAAAAGGTATTTGTACTTGCCTGAAAGTTGATTTAGACTCTCGCAAAAATGAGGTGAATTTATTCGCGTGCCAGGCAAAATGACTTGCCTGAAACGACAGGAAATAGAGTGATTTACCTTAGATGAAGATTGATTGATTAGTTCAGTAGGCAGCATTACACTACCTCAATCATAAAATATAAAAACGCGTTAGCTGGAGAATACGCATGTCAGCTCAGTTTGATCATGTATCAGTGGTAAAAAAATCCAATGTTTATTTTGGCGGGCTCTGCATTAGTCATACGGTGCAATTTGAAGATGGCACCAAAAAGACGCTGGGTGTGATTTTACCGACTGAACAAGCCTTAACTTTCGAAACGCATGTTCCTGAACGGATGGAAATTATTTCAGGTGAATGTCGTGTGCAAATCGCCGATAGTGAAGAAAGTGAGCTTTTCCGCGCTGGTCAGTCTTTTTATGTACCGGGCAACAGCCGTTTTAAGATTGAAACTGATGATGTACTGGACTACGTTTGTCATTTAGAAGGCTAAGCATTTTTAGCCCAAATCGGTTAAACTAGGCCGACACAGAAATCCTGTAAAGTTTCCTTTGCAGGATTTTTCTTTTGGATTTA
The DNA here is from genome assembly GCF_000369465.1 of Acinetobacter sp. CIP 53.82. Lineage (NCBI taxonomy): Bacteria > Pseudomonadati > Pseudomonadota > Gammaproteobacteria > Moraxellales > Moraxellaceae > Acinetobacter > Acinetobacter sp. CIP 53.82. The sequence goes on from NZ_KB850046.1 coordinate 1,691,820, forward strand.
CAGCACAGCGTTGAGGTCATTCATGGCAAAACCAGAATATTATTATGGCGTTCATTCGGTAGAGTCATTGTTAGAACTTGAACCGGAGCGTGTATTAACCCTGTTTACCCTCAAAGGTCGTGATGACCAGCGTTTACAGCGTATTCTGGAACTGGCAGAGCCGTTTGGTATTAGCGTACAAAAAGCCAGTCGTGACAGCCTGGAAAAACTGGCCGGTTTGCCATTTCATCAGGGCGTGGTGGCTGCGGTGCGTCCGCATCCAACCTTAAATGAAAAAGATTTGGAACAGCTGTTGCAGCAGTCCAATCAGCCACTGTTACTGGCTCTGGATCAGGTCACCGATCCGCATAATCTGGGCGCCTGTATCCGTACGGCAGCAGCCATGGGTGTAGAAGCGGTGATTGTACCGCGTGACCGTTCAGCCAGCCTGACCCCAACGGCGCGTAAAGTGGCTGCTGGTGGCGCCGAGAAAGTTAAATTTATTCAGGTTACCAATCTGGCCCGTACTTTGGGGCAAATCAAAGAGCAGTTTAATGTGCGCGTGGTCGGCACCATGCTGGATGAAAAAGCCTTGCCGATCCAGAAGTTTGACTTCACCGGTACGGCGGTGTGTGTGGTGATGGGAGCCGAAGATACCGGTTTGCGCCCAATCACCCAGTCGCAGTGTGATCAAACCGTGTATATCCCGATGATGGGCAATCTGCAAAGTCTGAATGTTAGTGTGGCCACCGGCATGGCGCTGTATGAAGCTTGCCGTCAGCGTCAACCGGCTTAAGCGCTCTTTCCATCTTAATGATCAACGCGCGTCAGCAAGGCTATCTGTTACTGGCCATCACCATGTGTATTTGGGGTGGCTTTACCCTGAGTACCCGTTTAAGTGCCCTGTGGGGCATTAGTGCTTGGGATCTGGTGGCCTTGCGTTTTATGCTGGCCTTTTGCCTGCTGATGCCGGTTTTGCTATATCGCAAAGATACGGCATTTTTATGGACCCGACAGTCCTTTATCCTGGCGATGATTGGCGGTGTCGGTTACTGCCTGACGGCTTATAGTGCATTTCATTTTGTGCCAGCGGCGCATGCGGCGATTTTCTTGAATGGCTGTATTCCCTTATGTACTGCACTGGCGGCCTGGTTGCTGTTTCGACAGCCCTTTGACCGGCATACCTGGATCAGCGTATTGATCATGCTGCTGGCGATTGCTGCCATGAGTCTGCTGATGTATCAGGAAACCGGTGTCGCTTTCGGTTTTGGCGATCTGCTGTTTTTCCTGAGTGCCTTATGGTGGGGCGTCTTTACGGTGCTGTTGCGGCAATGGAAGCTGTCGGCCTGGCATTCTATGGCCAGTGTAGCCATCTGGTCAGCTTTGGTGTATGTGCCTATTTATTGCCTATTTTTTCCAAAAAACCTGAGTGGTCCCGAACCACTGCATTTAATCGGCCAGACCCTGTTTCATGGAATTTTTGTGGTGATTATTGCCACGCTCAGCTATGTCGAAGCGATTAAGCGTTTAGGTGCTTTTAAGGCTGGCAGTATTGTGACCTTGGCACCGTTTATTGCCGCTATTCTGGCGGTACCGTTACTGAATGAGCCATTGAGCCTGGCGATTGTCTGTGGTCTGCTTGGTATGGGCATTGGGGCGTTACAGCCTTGGCGCTGGTGGGGCCGGAAAGACAGCTTAAGCCAGCAAATCGAACGACAAAACAAGCCGTCTTAAACCGACTGCTGCTGTTGCGCCAAAGTCAGATAGTGTTGATGTAAGGGTTGAAGCTGGGCATAGAGATGCTCCAGATGACCATCATTCAGCACAATATCATCTGCCCGCTGGCGTTTGTCTGCGCGTGACATCTGTACCTGAATAATCTTGCGAATTTGTTCGATACTTTGTCCATCGCGTTGTGAGGCGCGTTGAATCTGCAGTTCTTCAGAGGCATCAATTAACAGGTTGCGCTGGGTCAGTTCATGCTGGTTGCTTTCAAATAACAGTGGAGACACCAGCACCACATAGGCACTGCGGGCTGCCTGTAACTGCTGGATGATCGACTGGCGAATGGCCGGATGGGTAATCGCTTCCAGGGTTTTGCGTGCTGCCGGTTCTTTAAAAATATGCTCGCGTAAGGCACGGCGGTTGAGCTCGCCATTGAGCAGGACCCAGTCGCCAAAGGCCTGATGAATCTGGGTCAGGGCCGGCTGGCCTGGCTCAACCACTTCACGTGCCACCACATCTGCATCGACCACCACAATGCCTTGGGTTTCAAACCAGTGACTTGCTGCCGATTTACCGCTGCCAATGCCGCCAGTTAAACCCAAAACAAATGTCATCCTGTTGTCCTTATTGACCTAAATAAAGCTTCATGATTGCATCACCCCACAAAAAGGCGATCCAGCCGGCAATGGCAATATAAGGGCCAAAGGCAAAAGGCTGGTTCTCTTTGCGGATTTTCAGCAAAATAATGCCAATGATTGCACCAACCAGAGAAGATAGCAACACAATCAGCGGCAGCATCAGCGGGCCCATCCAGGCACCTAAGGCGGCCAGCAATTTAAAATCGCCATAGCCCATACCTTCTTTGCCAGTCACCAGCTTAAACAGGTAATACACCACCCACAGACATAAAAAGCCAATGATATATCCCCAAATGGCAGAGCTAGCGGAGGTGTACAGGGCATAGCTGTTCACCCCCAAGCCGAGTGCAGCCAGGGGGAGGGTATAGCGGTCAGGCAGCAGCTGGGTGTCAAAATCAATAAAGGTCAGGGCAATTAACACATAGGTCAACACCAGGCCAAACAGCATTTGCAGGGTCGGGCCAAAAACCGCGACTACGGTTAAGGCACACACTGCGGTCAGCAGTTCAATAAAAGGATAACGAATACTGATCGGGTTTTGGCATTGGCCACATTTGCCACGTAGAAGCAGCCAGCTGATTACTGGAATATTCTGATACCAGCGAATCGGGCTGTGGCATTTCGGACAGGTCGAGGCTGGCTGACTGAGGCTGATTTTGCTTTCATCAATGATGGCCTGTTCAGGATGCAGCAGCATTTGACAGTCATTGCGCCATTCCTGTTCCATCATTTTTGGCGTGCGGTAAATCACCACATTCAGAAAACTGCCAATACATAAACTAAAAATCCCAACTACGAAATACAGCGCAGTTGGGTGTTGAATCAGATAATGAATGAATTCTTGCATTAAACCACAGAGCCCATTTGGAAGATTGGGAGATACATCGCGACCACCAGACCGCCGACCAGAATCCCGAGAACGGCCATAATCAGTGGTTCCATCATCGAGGTTAAGCCATCGACGGCGTTATCGACTTCGTTTTCGTAGTGAGTAGCGACTTTATCCAGCATCGCATCCAGCGCACCGGATTCTTCACCAATCGCAACCATCTGCACGGCCATCGAAGGGAATTTATCTGTGACCCGCATGGCAAACTGTAACTGCTGACCGGTGGCGACATCTTCACGGATTTTCATTACTGCTTCTTCATAAACCACGTTGTTGGTGGCGCCGGCAGTGGATTCCAGTGCATCAATTAAGGGAACACCGGCAGCAAAGGTGGTGGCCAGGGTACGACTATAACGCGCGATAATCGCCTTATACACCAGATCACCAAAAATTGGTGCTCTCAGGGCGGCTTTGTCCAGCAGGTCACGGAATTTCTTGCTGCGTTTCTTGGCTTCCAGAAAAGCTGCAATCGCAAAGCCGACCACAATAATCAGCACAAACCAGTATTTCTGGGTCCACTGCGACATATTCACCACCATCTTGGTGAAGGCCGGTAAGTCGGCACCAAAAGAGGTGAAGAGTTCTTCAAACACCGGTACCACTTTGACCATCAGGATAATGGTGACAATCACGGCCACCACAATCACCGTTGCCGGGTATTTCATGGCTTTCTTGATTTTCTGTTTGAGTAATTCGCTCTTTTCTTTATAGATCGCCACCCGGTCCAGCATGGTTTCTAGAGCACCCGACTGTTCACCCGATTCAACCAGCGAGCAAAACAGATTATCGAAATGTTGCGGATATTTACGCAGTGCACCAGCAAAGGTATTGCCCCCTTCGACTTCGCCTTTAATCCCCAATACCACTTCACGCATGGCCGGGTTTTCCAGACCTTCAGCCACAATTTCAAAGCTTTGCACCAGCGGTACACCGGCTTTCATCATGGTCGCCAGCTGGCGGGTAAAAATCGTGATGTCCAGGGTCGAGACTTTTTTCTTCATCAAGCCTTCAAGAATATTTTTCTTCTTCTGGCGGATGGTTTTGATGGTGATCCCTTGCTTGCGCAACGTGACCTTGGCCAGCGCCATATTACGTGCTGGCAGTTCCCCTTTAAGTTTTGCCCCTTTGCGGTCAATCCCTTCATAAATAAAGGTGGGCATCATCTGCACTGCTGTCCCATAGTTTGCTTTAAATAAAAAACCTGAGTCCTAACAGTTAAAATATGAGTGCAAACAAACACTTTAACGACCAGGATTCAGGTTTTGTCACATCAGAATACCGTATTTCATGAGCTAATTAAACCTGTTGTGCGACAGGATTTTGAACAACTTGCTAAAGTACACCATGTTGGACAGAAATTTAGAGCGGCTTCCCGGTGGGATCAGTTTATTGCCATATTGATGTCTCAATTCTCTTGTAGGCAAAGTCTGAGAGATATTCAATCCAATTTGGAGTGCCAACAGGAAAAGCTGAGTCATCTCGGAGCAAAGTCTATTCCCCGAAGCACGCTGGCACGAATCAATGAGCAGCAGCCTGCTGCCTTGTATCAACAGCTATTTTACAAGTTGCTTAAATACTATGAACACTCAAAAGTAGCTCATAAATTTCGCTTTAAGAATCCCTTGTATTCCTTGGATGCCAGTCATATTGACCTGTCGCTTTCCTTATGTGAATGGGCCAAAGTTCACGACTCAAAAGCCAGCATGAAACTCAGTATAGGATTGAATCACAGCAATGATATTCCTGAGTTTGTTGCAGTTGAAAATGGCAAAGAAAATGACATGGTACAAGGCCGCAAATTCCAGTTTCCTGCTGGCAGCATTGTAGTTTTTGATAAAGGCTATGTCGATTACCAATGGTATGCAAATCTGACTGCTCAAAACATTGGATTTGTCACACGTTTTAGGCCTAAATCTGTGTATCAGGTGATCCAGCAACATCCAGTGCTTGAATCCAAAGGTATTCTAAAAGATGAAACCATTCAGCTGAATAGCGCACATGCCCTAAAAAGAAAAGCCCCAGTGTTAAGAAGAATTGAATATAGAGATCAGCAAAGTGGCAAGCACTTTAGCTTTCTCAGCAATAACTTTCATTTAGCCGCCTCCACCATTGCGGCGATTTATAAAGATCGTTGGAAAGTTGAGCTGTTCTTTAAGGCGATTAAGCAGAATCTCAAATTAAAAGCGTTTCTAGGCCGCAGCAGGAACGCAATTCAGACACAAATCTGGATTGCGATGATCGCCTATTTATTGGTGAGTTTCGCTCGACATTTAGGAAAAACAGGTTGGACAGTTCAACGTTTACTCAGAATAATTCAAGTGAATTTGTTTGAAAGAAGAACTTTAAAAGCTTTATTTTCACCCGATAAAATACCCATAAAACAAGAGGAAGCTCAAATGAGCTTCCTCTTGTGAAAAATTGTGGGACAGCAATGGCATCATCTGTGCTTTTTTGACAGCCATGCGTGTTTATCCTTATTTTAAATGCTTCATCTATTCGCTGGTCACACGATTCACTTCCTGTAAAGAAGTGACCCCCTGCATGACCTTGATTAATCCTGAACGGCGTAAATTGTTAAACCCGGATTTTGCCGAGGCTGCTGCAATTTGCAAGGCATTACCATCTTCCATAATAATGCGTGAGATTTCCGGGGTGACTTTCATTACTTCATAGACCCCGACACGGCCTTTATAACCTTCACGACATTCCGGGCAGCCAACCGGCTGATACAGCTGGAACTCTGGCTGGTTTAAATCTTCTTCGGTAAAACCGAGTTCCAAGAGGCTCTGGCGTGGAATCTCCACCGGGGCCTTGCATTTCTGGCAGAGACGACGTGCCAGACGCTGGGCAATCACCAGGTTCACCGAGGTGGCGATGTTAAATGAGGGGACGCCCATGTTGCGTAAACGGGTCAGGGTTTCGGGTGCACTGTTGGTGTGCAGCGTCGACATGACCATGTGACCGGTTTGTGCGGCTTTAATGGCAATTTCTGCAGTTTCCAGATCACGGATCTCACCGACCATGACAATATCCGGATCCTGGCGCAGGAATGATTTTAGTGCTGCGGCAAAGGTCAGACCCACTTTCGGGTTGACGTTGACCTGATTGATGCCTTCCAGGTTAATTTCCACCGGATCTTCGGCGGTAGAAATATTGGTGTCTTCGCGGTTGAGAATGTTTAAGCCGGTATATAAAGATACGGTTTTACCGGAACCGGTCGGGCCGGTGATCAGCAACATGCCTTGTGGTTTGTCCAGCGCCTCCATAAACAGCTCTTTTTGCTCCGGTTCATAACCAAGTGCATCAATCCCCAGCATGGCGCTAGATGGATCGAGGATACGCAGTACGATTTTTTCTCCAAACAGGGTCGGCAATGAGTTGACACGGAAGTCGATGGCTTTGTTTTTTGACAGCTTGAGCTTGATCCGGCCATCCTGCGGAATACGTTTTTCCGAGATGTCCATTTGTGACATGACTTTTAAACGTGAGGCAAGGCGTGTGGCCAGTTGTAACGGAGGATTGGCAATCTGGCGCAAAACGCCGTCAATCCGGTAACGGACCCGGTAGCTTTTTTCATAAGGCTCGAAGTGTAAATCCGAGGCGCCCATACGGATTGCATCGACCAGTAACTTGTTAATATATTTGACGATTGGGGCTTCATCGCCTTGTGGCTCATCGTCATCTTTTTGTGTTTCGGGAGCGTTGTCGCCAACTTCCAGATCAAAGTCTTCATCAAAGTCAAAGGTGCTGTCTTCGGTAAAGTTCTGTTCAATCAGCCGTTCCAGCTTGTCATGCTCAACAATCACCACTTCAATATTCAGCTTGCTGTTAAAGCGGATCGCATCAATGGCTTCGATATTGGTTGGGTTACTGGTAGCAATATAAAGCTGATTGTGACGTCGGAAAATGGGCAGAATTCGGTATTTGGTGAACAGTTTTTCATCCAGACCTTCACGTACAATCAGACGCGAATCGTACACCGCCAAGTCAAAAATCGGTTCACCAAATTCATAGGAAATTTTTTCAGCAATGGTCAGCGGTGAAATCTGCAACTGCTGAATTAAATACGGCACAATATCGGTCTCGGCTTTTTTCGCCGCGACAATGGCTTGCTGCATATTTTCAGCCGTCACAAGCCCTTCTTCGACCAGTCGCCGAATAAAACCTGTAAATCTAGGCATTGCTTGTTGTACTGACATTCCCCAACGTCCTTAAAAAAAAATCAAAAAAGTTTGTTTATAATTGGTATCACAAAATTATACTTTTGTTGCATAAAAATACCATATCTGAAAATGATGTCACCACCTAAGTATCCCCTAAAAGCATGAACCAGTCGCAATTAATCGGCAAAGATTTTTTGTTAAGCCGATGTTCAGATGGGCTTATTTAGACTGTAGATCTAAAAATGCTGCAACAAATTGTTCTGCCCTGAACCGATTTACGTGTAGAATGTGCGCGATTGAAACATAGGTATTTGAATAGGTATTGTATGTCGGGTTCGGCGATTACGCCTTGGGTGATTGGCAATTGGAAAATGAACCCAGTGCAAGCAGAAGCGCAACAGCTGGTTTCAGAATTTAAAACATTATTAGAACAGCAGGCCATTGATGCCGCACAGTGTCATTTAGGGGTTGCGCCAGTTGCAATCGCATTGGGCAGTGTTCAGGAACAGCTGAAAACTGCGGTACGTCCAGTGTATACCGTGGCACAAGATGTTTCACGTATTGCTGGTTTAGGTGCTTATACTGGTGAGGTGAGTGCCGAGCTATTAAAAGACAGCCAGATTGGCTTTGTACTGGTCGGTCACTCAGAACGCCGTGAAATTTTTGCTGAAAATGTGCAAATTCTAAATGCAAAAATTCAAAATGCACTGGCAGCCGGTCTGACCGTAATTTACTGTGTCGGTGAAAGCCTGCAGCAACGTGAAAGTGGCCAGGCCGAGCAGGTGGTGTTACAGCAGATTTGTGACATTGCGGCAGTGGTCGAGGCAGAGCAGTGGCAGAATATTGTAATTGCCTATGAGCCAATCTGGGCCATTGGTACTGGTAAAACCGCTTCGCCTGAAGATGCGCAGGCCATGCATGCCAAAATTCGTGAAGGTCTGACCCAGCTGACCAGCTATGGTCCGCAAATGGCTATTCTGTACGGTGGTAGTGTTAAGCCGGAAAATGCAGTAGAGTTAGCAGCCTGCCCAGATATTAATGGCGCGCTGGTCGGCGGTGCTTCTTTAAATGCAGCATCGTTCCATCAAATTGCGCAGGCCTTTGCCAATACACAATAATTAGGAGTTCAGCATGCAAACTTTTGTGCTGGTAGTACATATTATTTTAGCCGTCTTGATGATTGTGCTGATTCTGGTTCAGCACGGCAAAGGGGCAGATGCTGGTGCTTCTTTTGGTGGCGGCGGTGCGGCGACCGTATTTGGTGCCTCTGGTTCGGGTAATTTTATGACCCGTTTGACTGGAATTTTAACGGCTTTGTTCTTTATCACCAGTCTGACCCTGGCGGTATTTGCCAAACAGCAAACCACCGATGCCTACAGTTTAAAATCAATTCCGGCGACCACAACCGCGCCGGCAACATTGCCTGATTCTTCACCAACTACACCTCAAACTGGCGAATAATTGCAATTAGGCCTTTATTTTTCGCGGTGATGCGACTAGAATGCGTCACAGCTGCGGTGGTGGTGGAATTGGTAGACACGCTACCTTGAGGTGGTAGTGCTTTCGGGCGTGGGGGTTCAAGTCCCCCCTTCCGCACCAAACTTATAATCCAGAACATAAGTTTGGTGTATGCAGCAAAACTTCTGTTGATGCGGGATGGAGCAGTCTGGTAGCTCGTCGGGCTCATAACCCGAAGGTCGTTGGTTCAAATCCAGCTCCCGCTACCAATCAATCCTTTTTAAAGATGCAAACTTTAAAAGGCGGCTTAAGTTTCTTGAGCTGAGAAGAGTTATTTGTACGCTGATGCGGGATGGAGCAGTCTGGTAGCTCGTCGGGCTCATAACCCGAAGGTCGTTGGTTCAAATCCAGCTCCCGCTACCATTTTTAATGGTTGAGTAATATATTTCATGTTGGTTGAATCTGACGCTTGTTACTCATTCTTCAGCGATAAATAACGCCATATACAGGACATACGATTTTCATTGAAAATTGCGCATATTTTGTATATAATTTTTGCACGTTGATGCGGGATGGAGCAGTCTGGTAGCTCGTCGGGCTCATAACCCGAAGGTCGTTGGTTCAAATCCAGCTCCCGCTACCAAGTTTCTTAAGAGGCTCACAACAAGGTGGGCCTTTTTGCACAGTGGACATTGGTTTTTCTGTGTAATAATAGGGGCGATTTACGCCCTTTTTTATTGGCTATCGTGTAGTGTCGATATGAGCCGGATACGGCATAAACTCAAGTGTCATGTTTCACTACTACTATAGCTTGAATGAGACTGTAGTGGTCAGATCAGGCCATTGAATCGCACCCATATGACGAGAGTAAATGAAGCTATCAAATAAAACCCAGGCACTCCAGGACTTGATTGCACCCGCAGTTGCAGCCTGTGATGTAGATTTGTGGGGAATTGAATTCCTGCCACAAGGTAAACGCTCACTATTGCGTATTTATATCGACAAAGCGGTTGATGAAAATGCCGCACCGGTCCTGAATGAAGACGGTGAACTCGAGCAGGGTCGTGGTGTAGGCGTACAGGATTGTGTGCGCGTGACTCAGCAAGTGGGCGCCATTTTGGACGTTCATGATCCGATCTCAGGTGAATATGCACTCGAAGTGTCTTCCCCAGGTTGGGATCGTCCGTTTTTCCAGCTGGAACAGCTTCCTGCCTATATTGGCCAGACCATTGCCTTGCGTTTGATTAGCGCGGTAGAAAACCGTCGTAAATTCCAGGCGAAACTGGTGGCAGTTGACCTTGAAAATGAAACCATTCAGGTTGAAGTTGAAAAACAGCAAGTGCTGGAAATTGACAGCCATAATATCGATAAGGCCAATCTGGTTTATCAAGATTAATTCAATAAATAAGAATCTAAAATAGGTGACTTATGGCACGCGAAATTCTTACCGTCGTTGAAACGGTTAGTAACGAAAAAGGTGTAAGTCGTGAAGCAATCTTTGAGGCGCTAGAGCAGGCTCTTGTTGCTGCGACGAAAAAGAAATTTTACGAAGGCACAAATGCGGAAGAAGCACGTTTACGTGTAGAAATCGACCGTAAAACAGGTGACTACCGTACTTTCCGTCAATGGGAAGTGGTGGCGGATGAAGATCATGAAATGCCAGCATGTCAGGATGCGATTTCTGATGTCGATCCGGCGCAGTGGTCAATTGGTGACATTCGCGAACTTGAAGTGGAATCAATTGATTTCGGTCGTATTGCGGCGCAAATTGCCAAACAGGTAATTGTTCAGAAAATTCGTGAAGCAGAACGTGCACTCGTTGCCGATGCTTATGAAGCCAAAGTGGGCGAGCTGATTTACGGTGAAGTGAAAAAGCAGACCAAAGATGGCTTTATCATTGATTTAGGTGACAATGCCGAAGCGTATCTGGCACGTGAAGAAATGATTCCAAAGGAAATTCTGCGTCCAAAACAGCGCGTGAATGCCATTTTATTTAACGTCAACCGTGAAGGTCGTGGTGCGCAATTACTATTGTCACGTGCGAAACCTGAAATGCTGATGGCGTTAATGAAAAAAGAAATTCCTGAAATTTCTGAAGAAATCATTGAAATCAAGGCGGCTGCGCGTCAACCAGGCGTTCGTGCTAAGATTGCAGTGAAAACCAACGATCATCGTATTGATCCGGTTGGTGCATGTATTGGTATGCGTGGTACGCGTATCCAGGCAGTCCAGCAGGAACTTAATGGTGAACGTATTGATGTGGTGGTGTGGTCAGATGATCCGGCACAGTACATTGCCAGCGCTTTAGAGCCGGCTGATGTATCGAGTATCGTGATTGATGAAGATGCACGTACTGCTGACATTATTTTTGCCACCAGCGATCAATTGGCCCGTGCCATTGGTTCACAAGGTCAAAACGTACGTCTGGCATCTGAACTGACCGGTTATAAACTGGACATGATGCTGGAAGAAGAATATTACGCGCGTCAGCAAAATGAAGCGCAGCAATATCTGGATATGTTTGTATCGCGTTTGGACATTGCAGAGGACCTGGCGATGGCACTGGTTGAAATGGGCTTCACTTCACTGGAAGAGATTGCCTATGTACCAGCAGAAACATTTGATGAAATTGAGCTTGATGCCGAGCTGGTTGAATTATTGCAAAGTCGTGCCAAAGAAGTGGCTTTGGCAGATGCGTTAAAACAGCAAGAAAATATTCAGGATCCGAGTGACGAACTTCTGGCAATGGAAGGGATGACACAAGAGATCGCCTATGCGCTTGCTGCTCGTGGTGTAGTGACCGTTGATGACTTGGCAGACCAGGCCACCGACGATATCGCAGATATTGAAGGTCTAGGTGCTGACAAAGCGGGTCAACTCATTATGAAAGCACGCGAATCATGGTTTAACTAGGAGGTAATGTATGACGGACAAGACGATTAAAGAGTTAGCGCTCAGCGTAGGACGTCCAGTTGAGAAACTCCTGGAGCAGGTTCGTGATGCAGGTTTACCGCAACGTAAAGCTGACGACATTATTTCCACTGAACAACAAGATACCCTCGTGACCCACTTGAAAAAAGTACATGGTCAAGATGCGGGTAATGCAGGACAAATCACGTTGAAACGTAAAACTACCAGTACTGCTAAAGTGGCAAGTACGTCAGGTAAGGCGAAAACAATTAATGTAGAAGTGCGCAAGAAGCATACATTTGTCAAGCCAGACCCTGAGCAAATCAAAGCAGAAGCTTTGGCCAAAGCACAGGCTGAAGCAGAAGCCAAAGCAGCTGAACAGCAAGCCCGTGAACCGGCGAAGCCAAAAGCTGCGCCAGAAGCTGCCAGCAAAGGCGAATCTAAAGCCAAACAGGCCTTAGAAGCAATGCGTGCTGCTGCGAAACAGGAAACCGCCAAACAGGAAACTTCTAAAGCCGCTGTGGTGGTGAAGCGTAAATCAACCAACAAGCCAGTGGTGAAAGCCCAGGTTAAAGTGGTTGAAACGCCTGAGCAAAAACGCGCCCGTGAAGAACAGGCAGCACAGTTGAAAGCGACTGAAGAAGCTGCACGTCGTAAGGCAGCTGAAGAAGCGCAGCAACGTACCCTTGAGCAAATGCGTAAAATGGCATCGAAGTATTCATCTGATGATGCTGCACCGACCATTCGCGTAATTGATGATTCACCATTGGCCGCAGGTCTGGTGGGTCAGGCGTATGAAGATTCATTTGCCAAAGAAGACCGTGAAATCAAACGTGGTGGCGGAACCAAAGATACCCGTGGCCAGAAGAAAGGCGGCCGTCGTGGTGAAGAACAGTCATTCCGTGACAACTCGCATAAACGTGGTTTAAAAACCAGTCAGGCCAACAAGCATGGCTTTGAAAAACCGGTGAAAAAACAGGTTTATGATGTAGAAATTGGTGAAACCATTATTGTGGCTGACTTGGCTGCGAAAATGGCAATTAAAGTACGTGAAGTAATCAAGACCCTGATGAAGATGGGTGAGCTGGTCACACAAAACCAGGCCATTGATCAGGATACTGCGGTGCTTGTGGTTGAAGAAATGGGCCACAATCCGGTGCTGGTGTCTGAAACTGCGGCTGAAGACAACCTGCTGGAAGCGGCTGAAGAAGCACGTGGTGAGCAAACTACGCGTCCACCTGTTGTTACCATCATGGGTCACGTTGACCATGGTAAAACCTCGCTTCTTGACCGTATCCGCCGTGCTAAAGTGGCACAAGGCGAAGCCGGTGGTATTACCCAGCATATCGGTGCTTACCATGTGACAACAGACAAAGGTATCATCACCTTCCTAGATACTCCGGGTCACGCCGCGTTTACCGCGATGCGTTCACGTGGTGCCAAAGCGACTGATATCGTGGTGTTGGTGGTTGCAGCAGATGATGGCGTGATGCCACAAACTGCAGAAGCGATTGACCATGCGCGTGCAGCGGGTACGCCAATCATTGTTGCCATCAACAAGATGGACAAAGATTCAGCTGATCCAGACCGCGTACTGAACGAATTAACCACCAAGGAAATCGTGCCTGAAGAATGGGGCGGTGATGTTCCAGTCGCCAAAGTTTCCGCGCATACCGGTGCCGGCATTGACGAATTACTTGACCTGATTTCAATTCAAGCAGAAATGATGGAATTGAAAGCCTCTGAAGAAGGTGCAGCACAAGGTGTGGTGATTGAAGCACGTGTTGATAAAGGCCGTGGTGCAGTGACCTCGATTCTGGTTCAAAACGGTACCCTGAAAGTGGGTGACTTGGTACTTGCCGGTTCATCTTATGGCCGTGTACGTGCCATGACCGATGAAAACGGTAAACGCATCAAGTCTGCTGGTCCATCAATTCCAGTGGAAATTCTGGGTCTGCCAGAAGCGCCAATGGCGGGTGATGAAGTACTGGTGGTCAATGACGAGAAGAAAGCGCGTGAAGTTGCTGATGCGCGTATGGATCGTGAACGTCAGAAACGTCTTGAGCGTCAGTCTGCAATGCGTCTTGAGAACATCATGGCGTCTATGGGCAAGAAAGATGTGCCGATTGTGAATGTGGTACTGAAAACTGACGTACGTGGTACGCTGGAAGCATTACACGTGGCACTGGCCGAGCTTTCAACGGATGAAGTGAAAGTCCGTGTGATTGGTTCAGGTGTCGGTGCGATCACTGAATCTGACGTAACGCTGGCTGAATCTTCAGAAGCGGTACTGCTGGGCTTTAACGTTCGTGCCGACAATACTGCACGTCAAAAAGCCGATGCTGACGGTATCGACATCCGTTACTACTCGATCATCTATCAATTGATTGATGACGTGAAAGATGCGATGAGCGGCAAGCTGGCACCAGAACACCGTGAAACGATTCTGGGTGTGGCGGAAGTCCGTGAAGTATTCCACTCAAGCAAGTTCGGTGCAGCAGCAGGCTGTATGGTACTGGAAGGTACTTTACACCGTAACAAGCCGATTCGCGTATTACGTGATGATGTGGTGGTGTTCCAGGGCGAACTTGAATCTCTGCGTCGTTATAAAGACGTGGTGGAAGAAGTCCGTGCTGGTATGGAATGTGGTCTTGCAGTCAAAGGCTATAAAGACATCAAAGTACAAGACAAGATTGAAGTGTACGATGTCCAACTAATTAAACGGAGTCTTTAATGGCGGGTAGTCAGCGTCTTAAGCGAATGGCAGATACGGTACAACGCGAGTTGTCCGACCTGATCCGCCAGGAGCTGAAAGATCCACGTCTGGGTGGTCTGGTGACCATCTCGGCGGTGAAAGTCAGCCCAGATTTAGGCTATGCCGAAGTGTATGTGACCGTAATGGGTCGTGAACTTGGCGATGAGCAAAGTGAAGCGGCAAACAAGGAAACCCTGGATGTGCTCAACAAAGCCTCCGGTTTCCTGCGCCATGAGCTGAGCCGTCGTATCAAGACCCGGATTACGCCGCGTTTGCGTTTCCATTACGACAAAACCAATGCCTACGGTAACTATATGTTTGGTCTGATTGCAGAAGCAGTAAAAGATTTACCAGCTGCCGATGCAAAAAAAGATGAAGAATAAGTAGGCCAGCAGGTCTATGCAAAAAAGCCACCTTCGGGTGGCTTTTTTATGTCATCCGTAATTGCTTGACTTGCTATTTCTCAGCGGTGCAATCAGGCAAGGGCAGGGCGGGTTGAGACAGCATAAAAAACCTGACCAGGAACAATCCGGGTCAGGTTTTTTAGAAGATGACGCGAAGACTTATTCATCTTTAGAGGGTTTGATTCTGCCCAGTGGTTCACGATCACTAAAGGCACGGCGACGGCTACGCTGCCATGGTAGCGGACGTTCCAGGGTTTCTGGGACTTCACCACTCATCGAGCGCAGACGTAAATGCAGGGCTGCCTGTGCCATCAGGTTGGCCGATACCGGCGCGGTAATAAAGGCAAACAGGGTAATCAGCACTTCGGCAAAACCGAAGCGCCCCAGATAAGCCGAATAAATAATGGCAGCAATCAGGAAGCTGCCCAGACCTAAGGTACTGGACTTGGTCGGGGCATGCAGGCGCATAAACAGGTCCGGCAGACGAATCATGCCAATCCCGCCAACCAGCATAAAGAAGGTGCCGATTAACAGGAAAATGGAGACCAGGATTTCCATCATCAGTTGCATGCTGTTCTCCTAATCAATCACGTGGCCAGAGGTGAAGTAACGGGCCAGGGCAGCGGTTGAAACAAAGCCCAGCATCGCCACCAGTAATGCACCTTCAAACAGTGAAGTGCTGGTCCAGTAAATGCCCAGCACCACAATCAGACAGGTTGCATTTAAAAACAGGGTATCCAGCGCCAGCAGACGATCCACAATTGACGGTCCCATAATCAGGCGAATCAGGCACATAAACATCGAACCGGCAATGGCAATCAGGCAGATGCCAAGCGCATAAGGCAATATCATCATGAGGCCGCTCCTGTCTTGACGTTAAAGATTTCAATCAGCGGCTGTTCATAACGGCTCTTGATCAGGGCAATTTCAGCTTCTTCATCATCGGTACTTAAGGCATGCACCAGAATATCGCCGCGGTCCTGGTCAATACCGGCCGTGACCGTCCCCGGCGTGGTGGTAATGATCATCGCCAACAGGGTATTGACCTGTTCATGCTCGGTCTCCAGCGGTACACGGAACCATTTCGGATGCAGCGCATCGGTGGGTCCCAGCACCTGTTTGGCGACACGGATATTGGACAGGATAATGTCCCAGACCACCACCCAGAACAGTTTAAAGGCTGGCACCCAGTGGATATTCGGGGTGCGGGCAATAAACGGTTTGACCATCAATGGAATCAGGATACTCAGGATCAATGCCATCAGCAGATTGCCGGCAGAAACACTATGTGCCAGTAACAACCAGCTAATGGCCACAATCACCGAAACAAAGGGATGTGGCAGCCAGATATCCCAAAACGATGTTTTTTGCATAGTTATGGCTCCATAGGTTTAAGTTGTGGCAGGTCGTTGCTTGCGGCGTCCTGCTCAATCTGCTGATTGATCTGACGTTGTTTATAGTCCGAAATATGCTCACCTTCCAGTGTATTTGGACTGATCACATACGGAATCAGCTTGGCATTCGGGTCCGGTTTTTCACCACTGTATTTGGTTTCTGGCAAATAGTTCGGATCATAAGGCTGGACGCTAATCACCTGGCCGGTTTCATCCTGCTTTAACACCGCCATTTCATACAGACGGTTGTTCTGCATTTGCTGGGCCGTGCTAAAGGCATAACGCTGGATTGGATTGGCAAAAACCACATAAGCCACCAGTGCCGCCAATAACAGGTAAATGGCCTTGTCATTGCCTTTCGGGGCCTTGGCTGGGAGGGCCTGGTAGCTGTGATAGGCGTCATTGTCCGGATCATCTTCCGGACGCGATGCGCGCCAGAACAGGATAAAGCCAACCCGGGTCAGGGCCAGAATACTGAGTAAACCGACCAGCAGCACCACCGCAATAATAATGCCCTGATAAGGCGCATCAGCGGTGGCCTGTAACAAGAACACTTTACCGAGGAAGCCACTAAAAGGCGGCAGGCCGGCAATCATCAGTGCAATCAGCAGATAGATAATAGACATCACTTTATGCTGTTTCATTTGCGGGGCGATATTAAAGTGATCCTTAAATTCACCGCGCTGCGCCGTGACCCAGCCGCAGAACAGATAGAAGGCCGCGGCAATTAAGGTACTGTGTACCAGATAATACAGCGCTGCTGTCCAGGCCTGGGTGCTAAACAGGGCAATCGCAATCAGGATGGTGCCAATCGACGACAGCATCATAAAACCGACAAAACGGCGTAAGCGTTCTGCCCCAATTGCGCCAATGACGCCATACAGTGAGGTAATCAGGCCAATTGGCAATAACCAGTTGCTGAGAATTTTCTGGCTCAGTTCATCATCAAAGACCGTCCCATTGACCCTTAAAATCGCATAAATCCCGACCTTGGTCATAATGGTAAAGATCGCCGCCACAGGGGTGGCTGCTACGGCATAGGTTTTCGGTAACCAGAAGCCGACTGGCAGCATTGCCGCTTTAATCCCGAACACAATAAACAGGATCAAGCCGCCGACCACCGCCAGACGATGCTGATCTTCTGCCAGCGTCGGTATTAAACGGGCCACATCGGCCATGTTGAGGCTGCCGACACTGCCGTAAATCATACCCAGACCAATCAGGAACAGCGCTGAAGCCAGCAGGTTGATGGTGACGTAATGCACCCCAAGCTGAAAGCGCGGTTTGCCCTGGCTATGCAGCAACAGCACATACGAAGCCAGCAGCAGTACTTCAAAAAATACGAACAGGTTAAATAAATCGCCGGTGAGGAAAGCCCCACACAAGCCCATCATCAGGAAATGGAACATGGCATGGAAATAGCGGCCACGTTCATCCCATTGCTGGCAGGCGAACCACAGCACTGGCAAGGCCAGACCGTAAGTCAGCACCAGCATTAGCGCAGACAGCTGATCTAGCACCAGTACAATCCCGAATGGAGCTGACCATTCGGACAGGTTGTAGACGGTAATCTGGCCAGTTTTGGCCAGCATCAAATAGCTGATCGCCAGTCCCAGTCCGAGAATAGTGGAAATCAGGCTGATGCCACGACGCCACGGCTGACGCCAGTCATACGACAGCGAACCCGAGCCCGGGTTGCCCAGCAGCACCAGAATAAAACCGGTAAAGGCCGGCAGCAGGATGCTGAGAATAGGAGTGTGTTGCGCCCAGAATTGGATAAAGTCATGCATTATGGCTCATCCTCACGTGGGTCAAGTAAAGCAGGATCATCTTTGGCATCCACATGGTCGGTTCCCGATTCATAACGGCTGCGTAAGGCCAGTTGCACCACAAAGGCGGTGGTAGCAAAGCCAATTACAATAGCAGTCAGCACCAGCGCTTGCGGTAAAGGGTCAGTGGATTGCACCGCCGTGGTTAAAATGGCCGGTGCATTCAGCTGAATCCGGCCCATGGCGAACAGGAAAATATTGACTGCATAACCAATCATGGCCAGGCCCAGTACCACCGGAAAGGTACGTGCCCTTAAGATCAGGTACACGCCGGTGGCGACCAGTAAACCTACAGAGGTTGCGACTAAAAATTCGATACTAATCATGCTTACCCCCGAGGAATTGGACCAGACATACTGGAGTGACGCGAGTCGCCCAGCACGGAAATCAGCAACATGGTTGCCCCGACAACGGTAACGTAAACTCCGACATCAAACAGTGCCGCTGAAGCCAAATGCAGTTCACCAATCACCGGCGGATTGACATAAATATGCGCGCTGGTCAGGAATGGACGACCCCAGAACCAGGCTGCAATCCCGGTCAGGCCGGCAATGGTCAGACCGGAACCAATCCAGATTTCATATAAACGTCCGGATTTGGCTTTCAACATTTGCTCGGTTTGGTCCTGACCAATGGCAATGTACTGAATGATCAATGCCATTGACGTGACCAGTCCGGCAATAAAGCCGCCGCCTGGCAGGTTGTGCCCGCGCAGGAAAATATACAGGCTGACCACTAAGGCCACCGGTAAAATCCAGGAAGCGGTCATGCGCAGCATCAGTGGAGATGGATTAAAACGATAGGTCAGGCCCTGAGTCATGGTGGTGCCGTGGGCACGCATACCATCCATCAGGCAGAGGGCACCAATGGCAGCAATACCGAGTACGGTAATTTCGCCGAAGGTATCGAAGCCACGGAAGTCGACCAGAATCACGTTGACCACGTTGGTGCCGCCGCCCAGTGGAATTGACTGCTGGTTAAAGAACCATGAAATCGAGTTGTGATCACGGGTCATGATTAACCAGGCCAGCCAGCTGATGCCAGCACCGGCCAGAATTGCAATTCCGGCATCGCGCCAGCGGCGGGTGCTGCTTGATTCATACGGGGTTAATTGTGGCAGCAGTGACAGGCTCATCAGTAACAGCACGGTGGTCACCACATCGACGGTAATCTGGGTTTGGGCCAGATCCGGAGCTGACAGGGTTACAAAGATCATGGTTACCACCAGACCGACAGCACCACTGATTAATACGGCTTTAATCCGTTCATGATGGAACCACAGCATCATCCAGCAGGCACTGAATAATAATAGCCACAAGACAATGGCAATCGCAGGTGCCTGGGTCAGCTCACGCGTACCGGTACCAATCCCCTGATTCAGCAGCGGCACCGACACCAGTGCAATGGTAAACACCAGAATCCAGAACAGATAACTTTGTAGGGAGCCGTTTTCGGTGAGGCGTTTAAAGCGGCGCGAGTTCAGCAATAGGCCTTTTAAGAACAGGTCAAATAACACCCGTCCCTGTAAGCGACCCAATGCCGGATCGAGATCAATCTCGCGGATACGGCCGCCTTTGGCCAGGGCAAAATACATCACCAGACCGCCCACCAGCGCAATCACACTCATTAGCAATGGCAGGTTCAAGCCGTGCCAGATGGCCAGATGGGTGCCTTCAAAATTCATCAGCTGGGTACTGGCACGGGTGGTGCTATTGACCAGATGCTCAACCAGCAGGGCAGGGAACAGGCCGACCGCAATACATAAAATCGCCAGAATCAGGGCCGGTGCGCGCATGCCCATTGGCGGTTCATGTGCATCTTTATTGGGTACGTCTTTGCCAATCGGGCCATCGAAGAACACGCCATGCACTAAGCGCACCGAATAGGCCACGGCAAAAATACCGGCCAGTGTCGCGACAATTGCCGAGATCACCACCACCGGTCCGCTTAAATTGGCCAGCAGTTCGGTAAAGAACATTTCTTTGGACAGGAAGCCGTTGAACAGAGGCACACCTGCCATCGACGCAGCCGTAATCATGGTCAGCGTACCGGTAAACGGTAACAGCTGCCATAAGCCACTCAGTTTGCGTAAATCACGGGTGCCGGATTCATGGTCAATAATCCCGGCAATCATGAACAGCGCCGCTTTAAAGGTGGCGTGGTTAATAATATGGAAAATGGCTGCAGCTACGGCCAGCGGAGAACCAATCCCGAGCAGGCAGACAATCAGGCCCAAATGGCTGATGGTGGAATAGGCCAGCAGACCTTTCAGATCTTCTTTGAAAATGGCAAAGAAAGCCGCGATACACAGGGTAAACAGACCAACAAAGGTGACCAGATTATGGTACAGCGCCGCGCCGGCAAAAATTGGCAGCAGACGCGCCAGCAGGAAAATTCCGGCTTTCACCATGGTCGCGGAGTGCAGATAGGCCGATACCGGCGTTGGTGCCGCCATGGCATTCGGCAACCAGAAATGGAACGGGAACTGGGCACTTTTGGTAAAGGCGCCGAGTAAAATCAGCAATAAACTGGGTACAAACAGCGCATGGCTTTGAATCTGATCGGTCATGGTCAGAATCTGGTCTAGCTCATAGGTGCCGGTGATCTGTCCGAGCAGGACAAAACCACCGAGCATAGCCAAGCCACCCATGCCGGTAATGGTCAGGGCCATACGTGAGCCGCGTTGAGCCGCTTCGTAATTGCTCCAGTAACCCACCAGCAGGAAGGAGGAAATACTGGTCAGTTCCCAGAACACCAGCAGGATAATCAGGTTATTCGACAATGAAATCCCGAGCATGGCTGCCATAAACAGCATGAGCAGGAGATACAGTTTGCTGAGGGAGTTTTTGGGGCTTAAATAATAATAAGCATAAATAAAGATGAGGGTACCGATACCGGTAATCAGCAAAGAAAATAATAAACCTAAAGCATCCAGGCGAAAGCTTAAATCAATCCCTAACTGGGGTAGCCACGACCATGACTGAATGATGGTGGCGCCATTAAAGACATCCTTTGCTTGAGTCAGTAACAGGATCAGACTGCTTAAACTGACTCCTATCGCCCCTAAAGCCGTTACCCCGCGCGAGAATTGCTTCAGCCACGAGACAAGGGTTGTGCCAAGTACCAGCGGTAGCAATATAATAATCGATAGCACACTCGTATCCATTGTCTTGATAGGTTCAAAACCTAAGGGTGAATCTTATCTTTCAAGGATTACAGGAATGCAAGGAGCAGTCCAAAATACTCAATCTTGAAAGCCGAAAAATAGAATTATGTCTAAATAAACAAGTTGTGTTGCGCAACTTGAGAAACTTATAGCAAATCGGATTTTACTATAAAAATATAAATCTGATTGATTTTATTACATGAATAAAACAACATCAATTTGTTTTTGCGCACACGGCAGACATTATACGCCGCCGAACTTTTTTCAGGATGAAATTGTTAGATCAGACCGGATTTTTTCGGCTGATTTTCCGATATTCCCCTCTATTCAAAGCCGTATTTAAGGCAACGGATGTGGGGTCGAGGTGTCATCATCATTTTGCAGCCGTTTCAGCAAGGCTTCCTGCTGTTCGGCACTCAGTTGCTGCTGAATCTGCTGATAGATGTCATCTACGCTGGTGGGCTCCTGTACCGCTTCACTCAGGCTTTCATCGCTGCTGCTGACTTCAGTCTGCATAAACTGGGCATAAATAGCGTCCAGCTGTTCCTGCACCGGTTGCAAATGAATTGGATGCAATTGCTGCTGATCCAGCCTTAAACATTGATAGTCTTCGGCATTTTCCAAGAGTGCCGTGCGGTTACCGGTGGCAATAATCTGCAGTGCCGGAAAAGCCTGATGCAAACGCGCCAGAATTACCGAGGCCATATCCTGATCAAGCTGATGATCGACCTGATCAATCAGCAGAATGCCATCGCCTTCCAAGGTGGGGTACAGGCTATAAGGATTGAGCAGACATAAACGCCGCACAATATCGCCGACCAGTGCAATCCAGTTGCGGATACTGTTGGACAGCTGCTGATAGAGCTGGGTTTTGCCCTGATAGGTGACCATTAATTGCAGTTTCGGATGATATTGCAGATAAATCTGGCTCAGTTCCGGTAGCACAATTTGTAGTGCGTCGCGCAGGGCCTGCAGGCTGGGTGCGTGCATCTGGGCATGTGCCTGCATCAGTTTGTCACACCGTGGAGGTTCTGCGTCGGGATGCTGCGGATGTAATAACTGCTCAATCAGCTGGGCACTCTGGGCATTTTCAATATCGGAAATTTCCCGGAACCACTCAAAGAAGCGTGTAAAGGTGGTGAAGGGGATGGCCGAAATTTCATAGGCATGTACGGCCTGAAAAATCAGCGGATTGTTTTTACTCAGCAGATTGACTTCATTGACAAAACGCTCGGCTGGGTAATAGGCAATTAATGGCAGGCCTTGTAGCGGGTCCTGTTTTACGGCCTGCTGGTACAAGCTGACCATTTTTTCCAGTTTCTGGGTTTCAGCCTTACTGACCCCGACGCCGTTGCTGTTCAGGGTTTTATACAGCTGCCAGTCACAGCACTGACGGTCCTGCTGTTGGGCATCGCTGTTTTCTGGCAGGCTGCCAATGTCTTTGGGAAAACACACGCACAGGTCAATTTTGGACTGCAGCCGGGTGTGCATAATGTCCTGATCAAGCATGACCAGTCCGGAGGTGCGTAAATCTTTATAACGGGCCGCAAACCAGGTCAGTGCCTGATAGGTAAAGCGCAGTAGCGAGGTTTTACCGGAACTCTGATTGCCTAGAATTAAGGCCACAGGCTGTTGCTGCGGATGCAGTTGCAGCTGAAGGTCGGTAAAGTGGGTGATGTGCTTGAACTGGACAGACTGAATTTTCATGGGTCACCTGCATGCTTTAACCCACCGCCTTACGCAAGGACACCGGCATCTGCTGTTTCAGCTGTTGCACCAGATCGTAAATATGATGGATATTTAAGCTTACTTTAGCACGTGTGCAGGCCACGTACAGTAATCGTAACTCTTCATCACTAATTTTATGATCGCGTTCATTGACCTTGAACTGATAGTCATCTTCCAGATGCACGCGGTCCCATTCCAGCCCTTTGGCTTTGTGCGCGGTCGAAATAATATAGTCCGCCTGGCCAATCGGGGTGATTTTGGCCAGCGCCTTTTTCAGCGGATCAGTACCATGATCATCCACCAGTTTTACCAGCGGCTTAATGTCGCTGCCTTCATTGGTTTCGCAATATTCATGTACATCGTGCCAGGAGTTAAACCAGGCCAGTTCCGGCACATCGGTGACGCGGCGGCCCTGTTTCAGCATACTGGCGGCATCGACAAAGCGGTTCAGTTTGACATGATCGGCCTGCAGGCTGACCTTGTCACCATGTACCAGACCGGCCAGCAGCAATTCCATCGCCCGGGCATTGGTGCGGCATAAAATCGCATCGCGCTGTTTGGTATGCGGCTTGTTCACCACTTTGGAATGTAAATCCGGGTTGCCGAGCAGCGGCACGGTTTCATTTAAGCCGCCGAGAATGGCATTGGCGGTCATGGCGATGTCCGGACCAAAACGGAATGAGGTGGTTAAGCGCGACTCCGGCAAAGGCAGTTGCTGCATGGCGTTGATGGCACCGCGCCAGGCATAAATTTGCTGATGGGCATCGCCCACATAAATCACCTGGGTGTTGCGTTGTTTGAGCAGAATCCCCAGCATTAGCGGGTCGGCATCTTGCGCTTCATCAAACAGCACATAATCGGCCGGAATATTCGGTTCCGACAG
The DNA here is from genome assembly GCF_000369465.1 of Acinetobacter sp. CIP 53.82. Lineage (NCBI taxonomy): Bacteria > Pseudomonadati > Pseudomonadota > Gammaproteobacteria > Moraxellales > Moraxellaceae > Acinetobacter > Acinetobacter sp. CIP 53.82. The sequence continues at coordinate 1,715,741 of NZ_KB850046.1, forward strand.
CGCCCACAGTTTCAGGTAAATATCATGACCGATTCCGGCCTGATGGTTCGGATCAATTGATTCCAGCCAGCGCCGTTCCACTGCCGGATACAAATGTTTTTGCAGCAGCTCGGCATCATCAGGGTGCAGCCAGTTCGGTGCCTGAATATGCCGTGGTGCCGGATATTGCGAGCTGGTCGAGCAGAAATAGCCAACGGCATTGGCCACCAGACTGGCCAGCCGTGACGGCATCAGCACATATTTTTCATAGCGGCCACCCATCATCCGGCGCAGGGTAATCGGTTCGAGACGATATTCCTTGGCAATAAAACTCGGACTCAGGCGCGGCAGGCGCAGTTTGTCGGTGACTCCACGTGGAACACTACGGAAGGCCAGCGAGTGAAAGGTGCGACAATCGACATTGCGATGAAACTTGTGTTGTGCTTCTGCAGCAATGGATTTGTTAAAGGCCAGATACATGCCACGCCGCTCCGGCATGGCTTCACTGATCATCTGTAGGGTAGTGGTTTTCCCTGTGCCGGCATAGGCAATCACCTTGAAGGATTTACCCAGACGTGCGTTATCAATGGCAGTGGCCTGCTCATAGGTGGCGGTCGGTTTCTTCAGCTCAGACACAGGGCGACAGCTTAAGCCTGAGTACGGTTGGCTTTTTCCACCAGACCGGATAAGCCCTGACGGCGTGCCAGTTCATTCAGAATCAGTTGCGGGTCCAGATTGAAATAGCCGAGCATGACCAGGCTGTGGAACCATAAGTCAGCCACTTCATAGATCAGGTCATTTTTATTGTCTTCATAAGCTGCAGCCTGATATTCCTTGGCTGCCAGAATAGTTTCTACGCTTTCTTCACCAACTTTTTCCAGAATCTTGTTCAGGCCTTTGTGATACAGCTTGGCCACATACGAAGAATCCGGATCGGCGGCTTTACGTTCAGCCATCATTTTGCCTAAATAGCTCAGAATTTCGACCTGTTCAGATTGCGCAGTGGAGGCATTCATGGCCAAGGTGTGCGGATTGCTGGACTTCTCGCCATAAATCGCATTCGGGTCTTTCAGCTGCGCATCAACAATTTCCCAGCCATTCGGAGTCAGTTTGCGATAGAAGCAGGATTCACGGCCAGTATGGCAGGCAATGCCGCCATGCTGTTCAATTTGCAGGATAATCACATCAGCATCGCAGTCCAGACGGATTTCATGCACCGTCTGGAAGTGACCGGATTCTTCACCTTTGTGCCAGAGTTTGTTGCGTGAACGGGAAAAATACACCGCCTGATTTTTTTCTGCGGTTAAGGCCAGCGCTTCGCGGTTCATCCAGGCCACCATCAACACCCGACCGGTTTGATGATGCTGTGCAATGGCTGGCACTAATCCCTGTTCGTTAAATTTTACTTCATCGAGCCATTGCAAGTTATTCATGAGTATGTCACCAAAATTTGTTCAGAAAAACGAGATTTACGCCAGTGCGCAAACGCTATAGTGTACGGTATCTGACCGGCTTGCAGGAAAAAATCTTTGCCTATTTTTGCTCAGGATGTTACCACCATCCTGCTCATTCATCTCCCCATTTAAAGCGGCTGTAACACCTCTGGTAAACACTGCTTTTCAACCAGTTCTAAAAATTCATCGCCCAGGCGCTGACTTTCCGCAATACATTGTTTCCAGAGCTGAATACGCTGTGCCTGATCCATGCCTTTTAAATTAAAGTCTTTACGGTCGGGTAGGCGGCCCAAGGGTAAAGACTGTAAATATTCGGCTGATGGTGAAATCAGCAGGGTTCGTGCATGATTGTCCGGATTGGCTTTGCGGTGTTTCAGCATTTTGTCGAACCAGCCTGGGGTAATGCTGTCGGTAAAATGCGGATACAGCACCAGTCCCTGACTCTGAAACGGCAGGTCAATATGATAGTCAATCAGGCCGCCATCGCGGTAGCTGCCCGGCGCTTCCGGAATATCCCGAATTGCGGACATCACGCCCGGAATTGAGGCCGAAGCCATCAGCCAGCTGGTGACATTGTCCGGCGTTAGCGCATGATAATGGGTAAAGAAATCATCCTGCACCTGAAACTGGTTGCCTTGAGCTGGCTGGCTGATCACGCGCTGCATAAACAGGCGGTTGTGTTTGCGCGCCAGTGCATTGCCGCTGACAATACCAGCCACCGAGGCCAGTAGGGCCAGTGCACGGTCACTCTGGAAAATATGCTGCGCTTTTACCGAAAGCACGGTCAGATGATAATCCGGATGATCGACCAGCTGCTGTGCCTTGCCATCGACCAGATTCAACAGCATATCGCGGCAGACATGACTGACGTCCTGCCGTGACATTTTTTTATGAAAGCTCAGATTGGTATATAAGTCTGCCAGCCGTTCGGTACCTGCTTTGGCGCCCCAGGCCAGAATGCTGGCAAAACGCCAGCTGCCAATTGAAGAACCAATCAGGGTGCGGCGCTGCGCTGACTGCGGCAAAAACTCGCCAAAAATGGCCTGATCCAGTCCCTGAATACCAATACCTTTTGGACCACCGGCAGCACCCGGAATCATATCGACCTGATCGGGTTGTAGGCCCTGCTCGGCAATCAGCTGCCGGGCCAGATGACCGGCACGAAGGGTGAGGGCAGGTGGACGTTTTTGCAGAATCTGGATCATGGTCAGGCAGAAAAATAAACAGTTGTCTGTATTTTAGGCCAGTGACCAAGGCTCACAAGGGCAGGAATGTTCACTCTCTGACTGCTCAGTCATCCGGCATGTGGTCTGCAATAGCGTGGCATAAAAAACCGGTCATGTGACCGGTTTAAATAATGGGGGATATAAGGCTTCACGCAACTTCGCCCATTTCGCCTTATTTGGCCACGCGCCAGACTGCCAGAATACTGGCCAGCATAATCAGAATGACTGAGACAAACCACGGTGAAATAATCGCAATCGATAGCAGAATCGCCATTACGCTACCAAAAATCCAGCTGCGTTTTTGCTGATGCTCCATTTGCAGACGCATGCTTTGCAGTTCATTTAGCTGTTTGGCATGCCAGGCCGACTGGTTTTTCAGGCCGTTTAAGCTGTCGATCATCAGGGTCGGTAAATCCTGCGCACCCAACAGTAGGTCCGGAATTTTTTGTCCCAGCTCTTTCAGGTTTTTCTGCGGATTCATTTGTGCCTTGACCCAATCGGTGAGGATTGGTTTGGCCAGACTCCAGATGTCCAGTTCCGGATACAGATCGGTGCCCAGCCCTTCAACATGCACCAGCGTTTTGAGCAGCAGCATCAACTGTGGAGGAATTTCCAGATGGAAACGGCGGGCAATATCCATCACTTCAATCAGAATACCGGCAAAGTCCAGCTCATGCATGGGTTTGGAGACCATCGGTCCTACCGTGCGGCGCATTTCACGTGCCAAAGCATCCTGATCAGTGCCCGGTGGAATCCAGCCAGCCTGATGCACAATCTGGATCAGCTGCATAAAGTCGCTGTTCATGACCGCCAGTAACATGCGCGCCACGGTCATCTGGTCGTGCTTGGACAGCTCACCCATAATCGCGCAGTCCAGTGCAATAAAGCGTGGGTTTTGCGGATTGATAGTTTCTACAAACACATTGCCCGGGTGCATGTCGGCATGGAAGAAGTTGTCGCGGAACACCTGGGTAAAGAAGATGGTCAGGCCTTTTTGCGCCAGATCGGCGCGGTCCATACCCAAGCGGTCAAAGGTGGCCACATCGGAAATTGGTACCCCGGTAATCCGCTCGGCCACCATCACATCTTTGCTGTCCATATACACTTCCGGCACATACATCATGCTGGAGCCGGTGAAGTAATGGCGCATACGGCGGGTGTTATCCGCTTCTAAGGTCAGATCGAGTTCTTTCAGGATAATCTGGCGATAGTCCTGAATAATTTCGGATAAATGCAGCGCGCGTGCCGCTTCAAGACGTTTTTCCAGAAAATGGCCCAGCCATTGCAGAATTTCAAAATCCTGCAGAATCTGCTGGCGGATATTAGGACGGGTGACTTTGACCACCACTTCGCGGCCATCGTGCAGGGCAGCGGTATGCACCTGGGCAATTGAAGCAGCTGCCAGCGGCTGTTCATCAAAACGCGCGAACAGGGTGTTGACATCGGCCTTTAAGGATTCCTGAATCCGCATTTGCGCGACATCGGAACCAAAGGGTTTGACCCGGTCCTGCAGCAAGACCAGCTGCTGTAATACTTCAGGTGGAATCAGGTCACGACGGGTCGATAACAGCTGACCGAGTTTAATCGCCAGCGGTCCCATATCTTCCAGGGCCTGTTTCAGCTTGAGCGGATTTTTCCGTTCCTTACTGGACCAGGCCGCCGGATGCATCCGGATCAGACTCAGAATATGGCGGGCTTTTTCTGGTAATTCTTCCGCAGGGAACAACGTGTCGAGTCTATAGTGCGCAGCAATACGCCAAAGTTCGATTAAACGTGAAACGTGCGGAATCATAAATCTCTTTACCTAGTCGTGTGAATCTGGAGTGTCTTCAAGCTGCTTGCGGAGCTGTTGAATCTTGGCCTCTACGCGGTCGATATTCTGGTTCAGGATGCGGGTATCCTGTTGCAGATCATCCATTTGCCAGCGCGGTGCAAACAGGCCGGAATCTTCTTTCAGGGCATCTTCGGCGAAAAACAGCTGACTTTGCAAGGTTTTTTTCAGCTGCTTGGGCGCCAGCTGGATTTTACCCAGCTCATGTGCCAGTGTCGGGCCAACCCACGGCGACAGATGCGCGGCCAGATCGGGTTCGGCCTGCTCGATAATACGCTGGATGTCCTGTAGCAGCTTATAGTCGCCTTGTACCGGAATGGTGCCGACATCATCGGCCAGCAGCAGTTTCAGCAGTTCCACCACATTCTTGACCTGCAAGGTGGCGGTGGCTTCACTGAGCTGCTGTTCGCGCTCAAACGGGCGCTGCTCGAAAATAGACGGTTGGGTTGCCTGTCCGCTAACGGTCGGCTCCAGACGCACCTTGTTTTCATCAAAAAATACATCTACCGACAGTTGCGGCCCATCCATCACCACGCGCAGGGTTTTGCCCTGTAGCTGGTTCAGCTGGATGCGGGTAATCGCATCCAGATTAATGACATGATGGATGCATCGTTCAACGGCACCTAAGGCCAGAATCGACCACATAGCAGTGTCCTTTTCGGAATTAGAGTTTAAAACCGCGGTGCACCGCCACAATACCACCGGTCAGGTTGTGGTAGTCACAGTTCTGGAAGCCGGCATTTTCCATCATGCCTTTCAGGGTGCGCTGGTCTGGGTGCATACGGATTGATTCCGCCAGATATTTATAGCTTTCAGAATCATTCGCCACCAGTTTGCCCATGATTGGCAGTGCGGTGAACGAGTACAGGTCGTACAGTTTCGAGAACGGTTCAAATACCGGTTTTGAGAATTCCAGGATCAGTAAACGGCCACCTGGCTTAAGTACGCGGTACATGGCTTGCAGTGCAGCATCTTTATCGGTCACGTTACGTAAACCGAAAGAAATGGTCACCAGATCAAAGCTGTTGTCAGCAAAAGGCTCTAGTGTTTCAGCATTGGCCAGAACGAAATCGACATTGGTACAACCAGCATCAATCAGACGGTCACGACCGACATTCAGCATCGATTCATTAATATCTGAAAGGACCACATGACCACTTGGACCAACTTCACGGCTAAAAACTTTGGCCAAATCACCGGTACCACCCGCAATATCCAGTACGTGTTGGCCACGACGTACACCCGACATGTTAATCGCAAAGCGTTTCCATAAACGGTGAATACCAAAAGACATCAGGTCATTCATGATGTCGTATTTGCTGGCCACCGAATGAAATACTTCCGCCACTTTCTGGGCTTTTTCTTCGCTGTTTACGGTCTGGTAGCCAAAATGTGTGGTCGCACCGACATTACCGGTATTGGCGCCACGTGGCAGGTTGTATTTTGGAATGCTGCCTGTTACCGGGGTGTCAGTCAGGCGCTGCTCTAGAGACTGCTGCTGACCTTGTGGTGCACCTTCCGGTAATGGCGAGGTTAAGAATGGGCTCACTTTGTCTGTGTTGGTTGCCGTTTCTGGATGGGTAGGCTTTTGCTCTTCATTAGACATAGTGTCACTCCTAACATGAAAATCGGGTTGATGTGGCAGTGCAAGCATGATGACAGATTCTTAGGCGTTGTACAGTCATCGGCCTGCAATTGTCAGGAATAAAATACAGAAAATTGAATTGTTATCCTGATGAACGTGAATGCATATTCGTTTTACTGCTGTTTTTGTACCAAATTTTGGCCATCACATGCAAAAAATTATGTGGCTTTATTGAAAGGGCTGCGGATCTCCCCGATGCACTTTGTCAATAATCTGGCGTTCAACTGCGGTAAATTCGCGGACAAATTTTTCTGCAGATTTCAGCGGTTTCATGGCCACAAAACCATCTTGCATAAACTCGTACATGATATCGAAATTATATTTATGCGCGGCGCCTTTACACATTTTAAAGGCGGTATAAACCATAAAGGAGCGCATGTATTTGTCCAGGCTTTTGCCCAGTTCATCCAGCATGTCCAGCTGTTTTAAACGCGCGCTGCCCTGATCGAGCTTTAAATAGGTCAGGCGCATCATCTCGTCGGTCAATGGCGTCTGCGCCGGATAATCCTTTAACAGCTGAATGGCAACCTGTTCATCCAGCTGCACCGCTAAAATGGCCAGGGCCACCCCGGAGGTGCCGGTTTTAATGGCATTTTCCGGAATCAGTTTTTCTGCTTTATGTGCGTATTTGGTCAGGCGTGCAATCTGTGCGGCCAGCGTATCAAAATCGGGGCCGCCGTATAAACGGTTCAGAAAATATTCGGCCATCAGTACATTATTTTTTTCGGCAAAATGCGGGGCATGGGTACGTTGCATGCGCTGTTTCTGCCACAGCTGCACTTCCTGCAAACGTGTGAAAATTTCCGGCTGGCGATGATATTCAAATTGATTATAAAGTTCTAAAAGGTCATCTAAAACCGCAAGTTTGGACATGGAGCGTCTCAATTGTTTTGACTTAAGCGGCATTCTAAAGCCAGTTACATGCACAGGCCATGACAAATTGGTGACAGATTCAGGATCATCGGGTCAGTTTGCACTAGAAATAGACAAAATCAGACAGACGCGCTATACAAAATCATCAGCCGCCCGGCCAGCAGGCTGGTTATACTGAACGGAACAATAAAACAAGAGTGTGTGCCTATGACCGAGCAGAACCCGCAAACAGAATTTCAGTTAATGGATGAAGATCAGCTGTCTGTCGAGCTGATTGAAGCACAATATGCCCTAAAAGACAGCCGCGGTCAGAGCAATGCCAAAAGTCTGGTGATTCTGGTCAGCGGCATTGAGCTGGCTGGCAAAGGCGAGGCGGTGAAACAGCTGCGTGAATGGGTTGATCCACGTTATTTGCATGTGAAGGCCGATGCTGCACACCTGTTTGATTTCAAAACCAGTTTCTGGCAGCCCTATGCGCGTTTTATTCCGGCCGAAGGGCAGATCATGATTCTGTTTGGCAACTGGTATAGCGATCTGCTCAGTAGCGCCACCCATGTCTCGAAGCCCTTTGATGACAGCCTGTTTGATGAGTATGTGCAGCGTTTTCGGGCCTTTGAACAGGATTTAAAAAACAACCAGGTCGATGTGGTCAAGATCTGGTTTGACCTGTCCTGGAAAACCCTGCAAAAACGCCTGAACGAGATGGACCCGAGCGAAGTGCGCTGGCACAAAATGAATGGCCTCGCCTGGCGCAACAAGAAACAGTACGACACCTTGCAAAAGCTGCGCCAGCGTTTTACCGATGACTGGATTATTATTGATGGTGAAGATGAGCAGCTGCGTGACCAGCAGTTTGCCCAGCATGTATTACAGGCTTTTAAAGATTGCCCGGAGCATCCGAAAACTGTTGAGCAGAGCTGGCAGCAGGCGCCCATTCCTGAGGCCTTGCTCAATCCGGACAATGCCGCGCTGGAGGAGGGCGACTATAAAGCCGAACTCAAAAAACTCAGCCGCAAAGTGGCCGATGCCTTGCGTTTTGATGACCGCAACGTGGTGATTGTGTTTGAAGGGATGGATGCAGCCGGCAAAGGCGGCGCAATTAAACGGATTGTGAAAAAGCTGGATCCGCGTGAATACGAAATTTATACCATTGGCGCACCGGAAAAATATGAATTACGCCGGCCTTATTTATGGCGTTTTTGGACCAAGCTGCAACCAGAAGAAAAAATCTGTATTTTTGACCGTTCCTGGTATGGTCGGGTACTGGTGGAACGGATTGAAGGTTTTGCCAGTGACCTGGAATGGCAACGCGCGTATGCGGAAATTAACCGCTTTGAACAGGATTTAACCGAACATCAGACCGTGATTATCAAGTTCTGGCTGGCGATTAGCAAAGATGAGCAGGAACAGCGTTTTAAAGCGCGTGAACAGACTGCGCATAAACGCTTTAAAATTACTGAGGAAGACTGGCGGAACCGGAACCGCTGGGATGATTATTTAAATGCCGCAGCCGATATGTTTGCCCATACCAGCACCGAGGATGCACCGTGGCATATTATTGCCACCAATGACAAAAACAGTGCCCGGATTGAAGTGCTGAAAACCATCTTGAAACAGCTGAAAGTCGATTAAGCCGGCAGCAACCATGCATGAAACAGCCATAAAAATGCCGGTCACTGGACCGGCATCAGATTGAGGAAAAAGGCTTAGCCATTGACCACCTGGGTCTGTTTCTGCTGGATGCCTTTGGCAATCTTATAGCTTTCTTCCACATGCGCTTCGGCGACTTTCTTCATGACAAAATAGCCCAGGCTGGCCGCCACCAGCTGTCCGCCTAAAGGAATAAATTTGGTGACTTGCTTCGTGATCACTTTCGCGGCAACATTGTTCAATGATTTTTTGACGGCGGTACGTGCCACCACCAGGCCGGAAAATTCAATGCCACGTTTACGCAGTTCCTGCCAGTGAATCTGCTTGGTTTCGGGGTCATAGACACTGACCTGTTCCGGCGACAGACCAAAACGGGCATTAATTTCAGGAATCAGTTGTGACAAAATACCGACGTCAATCACGACATCTAAAAATGGAACCGGAATGACCGCCGCGCCTGCGGACACGTAGGCCCGTTTTTTGACCAGCTCCAGACAGTCAGCACGAACTTGCTCTAAATTTAAATTGGGGTCAATCGAGTTGGGAATCTTGTCTATTTTCATAATATTAAATACCTTAAGCGGTGTATCGATTTTTTTATTGAAGCACTATTAAGGTACGTATTTCAAAGCATTTTTGAATCGAACCATGAGCTAAAAGTGACATAGGCAACTGCAAAAGTATAGTAATGAATCTTTATGGTTTTGTAGATATCATGGCAAAAGTTTAACAGGGTAGAGCGTTATGGGGATTCATGTCATTCAAAGTCAGCGTGTCGATGTACTGGTCGAGGCGATGCTGAAGACAGTCCGTAAACCTGCAGCGCATCCGCTGGAGGTATTAAAAACCCAGCACTTTATTGTGCCGTCCCCTGCGGTGGAAGCCTGGTTAACCCAACGTCTGGCCGAACATCAAAGCATCTGTGCCAATACCGAGTTTCATCACCGGATTCGCGGTTTCCAGTGGAGTGCCTATCAATGGGTGCTGCATGATCAGAAGGACTTGGTCCGTCAGGCCAATATTCCACGAATTATCATTAAATGGCGCGTATTTCAGGCGCTAAAAGAATTTATTCAGCCGGAACAGAATCCGCTAGCAACCAGCCATGCGCTGTTTCCGATTATCCAGCGGATTTATGCCAGTGCCGACCGGCTGGAACAGCCGCTGGAACGCCAGCTGAAAAAACAGAGCATGTTGTATTGGGTGGCCGAACAGGTATCCAAACTGTTTAGCCACTATATGACTTATCGTGGGCATTGCCAGAAAGGCTGTGGCGAGCAGTGCCGCTGTCCGACCAACTGGCTGATGCAATGGGGCCGTGATCAGGCCCTTGATCTGGAGCAGATGTTCTTTAAAACCGACAGCGAAGTGTCGGGCTTTATGCTGCAGCAGGCAGAAGAACTGGAGGCGTGGCAGCGCTGGCTGTGGCAGGCAGTTTTTCATGAAGATTTTGAGCAGATGCAGCAGATTGACCAGCTGTTCTGGCAGGCGCTGGGCAGTCCGGAGCAGCCGGGCAAGGCGCTACGCAAATTACCGAAACAGCTGGTGGTATTTACCTTGTTGGACTTGCCGCCGCAGCAGTTACAGTTCCTGCGCCGTTTAGGTCAGTACATTGAAATTTTTATCCTGCATTACAACCCTTCACAGGAGTACTGGGCCGACAGCGTCGATCCGAACTGGAAGGCACGTTATGATGCGCGGGTGAAACAGCGTTTTCTGGCGCAGCATCCACAGGCCAATGATGCCGAGATTGCCCAGTTTTTCGAACAGTTTACCCTGCATTTTAATGCCCAGAACCGCGAGTCGCGTCATCCCTTGCTGACCCGTCTGGGCAAGCAGGCACGCGATCATTTCTCCTTACTCTCTGCCTTATCTTCCGGTGAAGAAGGCGTCTGGGCCGATCTGTTTATTGATGACTATCAGCCCAGCTTATTGGGCAAGCTGCAGGCCGATATCCTGTATTTAAATGAACCGGCCGCGCATCAATATGCTTTAGAGCAGCATGATGATTCCATCCAGATTCATGTCTGCCATTCCAGTCTGCGTCAGCTGGAAGTGTTAAAAGACCAGCTGCTGCACTGGCTGTCGCAAGGCACAAAAGAGCAGCCACGCCGGCCAAGCGATATTCTGGTTTTAAGTCCAAATTTAAAAGAGCTTGAGCCTTTAATCCGCAGTGTCTTTGCGCCGCCACCGAGTGCGCGTGATCTGGGCAGTCCCTTACATGACAGTAGCCGGTTGGCCCAGCACAGCGTGTATTTGCCAATTCAGATTGCCGGGGTTAGCCAGCTGGATGTCAGCAATGCCTGGCGCGCCGTGGCCGGCCGGATTCGTCTGTTACAGGGCCGCTTTAGTCTGGATGAATTTGCTGACTGGCTGGGACTAGCGGCCAGTTTGCAGCGTTATGAGCTGGACATTACCCAGCTGGAGCGTTTGCTGGAACTGCTCAGTGCCGCCGGTTTTAAACGCGGTTTTGATGCCGAGCATTTGCAGCGCAGCCTGAGCGCCGATGATCAGGATTATCGCTTCAGCTTTAAATTTGCGCTGGATCGTCTGGCGCTGGGGCTGGCCATTCCGGAACATACCCTGTTTCAGGACACCCTATGTTTTGCCGAAGTGATGCCAGCCGATTTTGAACTGATTGCCAAACTGATCCAGATTTATCAGGACCTGGCCGAGCGCCGGCACTGGATGATTGCGCATGAACGCGGCGAGAACACGCGGGCCGAACAGTGGCTAAAACGCTTAATGCAAGACATTGACGAGTTTAGTGCAGCCGGTGTCACCGCGCTGGAAACGGTTTATAAGATCATTAAAAAGCAATACCGTATGCTGACTTTGGCCAGCTATTATGATGAGCAGGACCGGCATGCGCTGGCGGCCTTAAGTCTGCCTTTGCCGTATATATTGGAAGAAATTGAAGCACAGCTGGCAGCACAACTGGAACAGGCCGAACCAAGCGGCCAGATTACCTTTTGCCAGCTGGGCCAGCTGCGTCCACTGCCGTATAAACTGGTGGTGATGCTGAATCTGGATAGTGGCAAATTCCCGAATCGTAATGTGCAGCTGCCATTCGATTTAATGCAGTTGCTGAAACCGCAACTGGGTGACCGCTCACGTCTGGAAGATGATCAGGGTGCATTTTTGGATGCACTGCTATTGGCGCAGGACAAGGTCTGGCTGTTTTATAACGGTTTTGATGTCAATGATGGGCAGGTGCGTGATCCGTCCAGCATCTTGCAGGAGCTGATTCAGCATCTGGCGCTGATTGTTGCCGCGCCGCAGCCCGAGTCTGCGCTGAACCAGACCGTGAGTATTGACGGGATTGAGGTGCCGGAGCAGTTGCGTCAGCTGTACTGTGTGCACCGTTTACAGCCGTTTGATCCGCTCGGTTTTGAATCCAGCGAGATCATCCGTTTTCAGGACCAGTGGTATGCAGTGGCACAGCAGATTCGTCAGCCGGGTGGGCAGCGCAGTCACTGGGCCAATCAGCCTTATCCTTTATTGACCCAGGATTTGCAGGTGCTGGACAGCCAGCAATGGATTCAGGACATGATTTTCCCGGCGCGGCTGTATTTAAAAAGTGTCGGGGTGGAAAACCTGCGCCCGGAACAGCGCAGCGATCAGGCCGAGCCGTTATTGCTGGATGGTTTAGGCCGTTATACCATCCGCGATTTTCTGAAACAGCAGCACGATACGCCCGATCCGGCACTGTTACAAGATCGCCTGCCAATTGGCAAGATTCGTGAAGGCAGCTGGACCATGAGTTTGGTCGAACAGCAGCAGCTACAGGCCCGCTTGCAGCAGTATGCACCGAGTGAAACGACTATCACCCGACAGGTCTGGAAAGTGCGTCCTGACTTGCACATCCGCCTGACCCTGCCAAAACAGGGCGCCGAGCGCTGGGTTAGTCTGGAAGCGTCCAGTGCGCGTGCCAAACGCCGTACCGCACTCTGGCTGGAATATCTGCTCTGGCTGGCCTATCTGAATCTGGGTGATGGCGGCCAGCAGCATCAGCGGATTGTGGTATTTAGCGATGATACCGTCTGCTGTGAAGGGGTCAGTTCCAATCAGGCCAGACAGTGGCTGGAACACTGGTTTAAGGCTTGGGACTATGGCCAGCGCCAGCCCTTGGTACTGCCATCAGCCTTGCTGCTGAAAGTGGCGGAAAAAGGCAAGCAGCATGAATGGGAACCCGATGCCGAACAGCGTATGCAGCTGAAAGATCTGGAGGGGCTGTATAAGGACTGGAATGATTCGGGCCAGTTTAGTGCCTTTTCGGTGGCCGACAACGAAGCCTGCAAGCATCATCGTGACTGGCAGTTTATTTTGCAGGAGCAGGATGCCAGTTTATTATTGGCGCATGCCTGTGAACAGTTTTCCTATGATTTATACCAGCCGATTTTCTGGCACCAGCAGACGCTTGAGGAGTAAATGATGGCCGCTACTCCACATTCTTCGCCACTATCTTTCCAGCCCATTACCGACATGCAGTTCAAGGGGCTGCACTGGATTGAAGCTTCGGCTGGCACCGGCAAGACCTATACCTTATCCAGCCTGATTGTGCGGATTTTTCTGGAAGCCTATTTACCCCATCAGGTGGTGGCGACCACCTTTACCCGTGCCGCCGCGGCCGAGCTGAAAAGCCGGATTCGTGCACGTCTGGTTGAAACCCTACGTTATTTTGAACAGTGCCAGTCCTATACTGAAGCCGAACTGCAAGCCAAGGCCCAGACTGAGTCCGATCCGCTATTGCAAAAAGTGCTGGCGGATTATGCTGCCAAACCGGACTTTGCCCGTGACCGGCTCAAGCTGGTGATTGACCAGCTGGATGAACTGTTTGTGGGTACCTTAGACAGTTTTAGCCAGAAGTTGTTGCGAGAATTCAGTTTTGAATGTGGCAAGATTGAACGCGCCGATATTACTGATGATGCCAAAAGTTATGTGCATCAGCTGATTCATGATGTGCTGCGGCAATGGCTGCAGGCCCAGCCACAGCAGGTGGTGAATTATCTGCTGTTGCAAAAGAAACTCAAGCATGTCGACGCCTATGAGGGTATTGTTGAAAATACCCTGAATTTTGCCTCGGCCCAGTTTCGTGAAGTACCGGCGCCCGAACTGGATTTAAACCAGTTTGAAGCAGCCATTGATGAGTTGTTGCAGCTGGATCTGGCTGATGTCGACAGCCTAGGCGACTATTATCTGGAGCAGGGCCAGTACGCTGCATTGGTTGGGAAAAAGTGGCGCACCAATCAGCTGATGCAACACACCTTATGCGAGGCTTTGCCGGCATTACTAAAGGCGTTGTCCCAGCAACGTGGCTATGCCTTGTTTGCACCACATTTTGAAAAAACCTTAAAGCTGTGTACCGATTTATCCACCAAAAAAGTGCTGAACAAATGTCCGGACGAGGTGCTGACGCAGTTTGAACAGCATGCGGTGATTCAACGGCTAAAAGCCTTCTGCCAGCAGTTGCAGCAGCTGCAACTGGATTTAGAGCTGCTGGATGCCTATCTCAAATACTATTTAAGCCGCGAAGTGAAAAAACGCCTGCCACAGGTGTTGCAGCAAAAAGGTGAAACCACCTTTGCCCAGCAGATCCGCAGCCTGTCGGAAGCCTTGCAGGGCGAGCAGGGACTGCGTTTTGCCCAGTTTGTGCACAGTAAATATCCGTTGATTCTGGTCGATGAATTTCAGGATACAAACCAGGATCAGGACAGTATGCTGGCCAGTATCTGGCGTCATGCCCGCTATTATCAGCAGGGCTGCATGATTATGGTGGGTGATCCAAAACAGGCCATTTACGGTTTCCGCGGCGGTGATATGCTGACCTATAACAAGGCCCGGGCCGATGTGCAGGCCAAACAGGGACGTCTGTATAGCCTGAAATACAATCATCGTTCTATTCCGGCTCTGGTGGAAGTGGTGGACGCCTTGTTCCAGCGCCAAATAGATTTTGGTGAAGAGGTGCAATATAGCCTGGTAGAAGCCGGACCTCGTCCCCATCCGGCCTTAATTGACGGGCAAGGGGAGAACCGGCAGCCCTTGCGCTGGTTAATGCTAGAAGACAAAAATAATGAAGCATTGCAGGTGGCCTGGAAAATCCGGGAGCTTTTAAATCAGGCGGCGCAGCAGCAGATCTATCTGCACAATGGTCAGGAGCGCAGCCCGCTAATTGAAGATGATATTGCGGTGCTGTCCAAAAACCATGACGGGCTGGACAAGGTGCAGTATGAACTGGAGCGGCTTGGGATTCGGGTGAACCGTCCATCCAAACGCAGTGTGTTTGACAGCCAGATCGCCAAAGATGTGGGGGCGGTGCTGACCGCAATTATGCATCCTTATGATGAAGCCAAAGTCAAAAGAGCCTTGTTAAGCCGCCTGCTGAATTTTAATTTACAGCGCTTACTGGAACTGGAAGCCCATCCGGCCGGCTTGAGCCAGTTTATGGATGATTTTGACGGCATCCGCAGCATCTGGTTTGAAAAAGGCTTTTTAAGTGCCTGGCAATATGCCCTGAACCTGTTTCAGGTCTGGGAAAATCTGGTCGCCCATCACAGCCGTGACAATGAACGGGTGGTGGTCAATCTTCGCCATTTAAGCGAACTGCTTAGCCAGCACAGCGAACATTATCAGGGCGCACAAACCCTGTATCAGTGGTATTTAAAACAGTTGCAGGCGCCAAGTGAACGCGAGTGGGAACTGGAGCGAAAACTGTCCAATGCCGCCGGGGTACAGTTGATGACCATCCACCAGTCCAAAGGGTTGGAGTTTAAAGTGGTGTTCTTGTTGGGGGCGGATAAGGATTTTCGTGAGGTCAACAAAACCCTGAATTTCTCGACTGTTCAGGCGGTCAATCCGCTGACCGGTCAAACCGAGCAGCAGCGTCTGATTGCGGTAAATGCAGCAGCTTTGCTCAGTGCAGAGGATCAACAACAGCATCAGCTCCGGGCCGAAGCTGAGCAACGCCGTCTGTGGTATGTGGCGCTGACCCGGGCCAGCCATCGGGTCTATGCCATTTTGCAGGATCAGAGCGGCAAATCCTGTTCCGGTCTGGCTTTCTGGCGCGGTCAGGGCAGTGACGTTTTCCAGCATCCGCATTGTGGCGATGAAGCATTGCTGACTGAAAAGCCGCCAAAGCTGAAGCCGCAGCAGCATGAGCAGACACTACCATTAACGGCAAAGACTTTCCCGCAGCAGCGTTTCTATCCGCGCAGTAAAACCAGTTTTAGTGCCCTGGCCCAGCATTTAAGCCGTAAACAGGCGATTGATGCGCTGGCGGCGCACATTGAGCAGCACAGCAGTGCCGCTGATGAACTGCATCAGCCAGTAGCGGTCGACGATGTCGAAATCCTGAATCAGCCGATTGCCTGGATTAAACGCCTGTTCCCGATGGGAACCTTGGCCGGTAATTTCCTGCATGAGATTTTTGAACATATTGATTTTCAGGATCAGCAGGACTGGCCGCTGGAAATCCAGCGCCGTTTTAAAAATGATTATCCTTCTTTGTGGCAGGAGCTGCAGGACAAGTTTAGTCAGGAATATCCGGAGCATACGGAGGACATCTTGCTAAGCTGGCTGTCGGCATGGCTGCTGGATGTGCTGAGTACGCCGCTGCATCCGGGCTTTCAGTTAAAACAGCTGGCGCCCGAGCAGCATCTGGCAGAATTTCCGTTTTATCTGTCCTTGTCTGATCAGGTCTTGGCGATCAAGCGGATTCATCAGCTGTTTGATGAATATGGCATTCAGATGCTGGATTTTCATGATGCCAATTCGGCACGCTATTTAACCGGTTCGATTGACCTGGTGTATTTCGATGGCCACCGTTACCATATTGCCGACTATAAAAGTAACTTCTTGGGCGCCGATCAGTCGCATTATCAGGCGGCCTCGGTGCAGGCCAGCATGTCACAGTCCAGTTACTGGCTGCAGGCCGGTCTGTATCTGGTGGCCCTGCATCGCTACCTGAAAGTCCATCTGGAAAATTACGATATTTATCAACATTTAGGTGGGGCCAGCTATTTGTATTTGCGCGGCATGAATGGTCAGGCCGGGCAGGGCGTGTACCATTGGAAACCGCCGGTCGAGTTTATTTTGCGACTGGATGCACTGTTGGGGAATCCAACTGTCGATTAACTGGGGAAAATTGCCTAAATCATTTAATAACATTTAAAGAAAGAATGATTTAGCATGTGGATAACTTTGAGGATAATAGTGTGGACAACCAGCGGACAGTTTTAGCAGCAACGCCTGAAACCCAAAGCCCGGCATGGTTTGCGCTTTGGAGTAACTATCTTTTACAGGCGCCTTTTTTTCAGGCGGAAAAGCGAGAAGATTCCGCTAAAATCATCGCGCAGTTGCTGGAGGCTACTCTCAATGGTGACAGCTGTATAGCCGCTTCTGCCGAACAGGTGGCAGCGTTGGCCAATCTGGTCGGTTCCGGTTCTGAACCGGGTTCGGTGGCGCCGTTTATTTATGACCAGCAGCATTTATACCTGTACCGTTATTGGGCGCTGGAGTCGGCGCTGGCACAGCAGGTGGCACGCTTAAAACAGCAAGCTGTTACGGCGGTAGATGTGTCGGACTATCTGCATTTATTGGAAGACCAGCACCAGCAGCAGGCGCTCAAAATGACCGCGACTACCGCTTTTAACCTGATTACGGGCGGCCCGGGTACCGGTAAAACCTATACTTTGGCGCGGATTATTGCCGTGCTAAACCAGGCCTTGCCGGAAATCCGGATTGCCATGGCGGCCCCGACCGGAAAAGCCGCGCAGCGTATGAAAGAAGCACTGCAGAATTCCTTTGATGATCCGAAAATTGCCAATCTGGTCAGTGACGATCTTAAACGCCTGACCCCGATTACCATCCACCGGCTTTTGGGCCTTGGCAACCGGCAGCAGCCACGTTTTCATGCCCGGCAGCCGTTGCCTTATGACCTGATTGTGATTGATGAAGCTTCCATGCTGGACCTGAATCTGGCCAGCATGCTGTTCAATGCCATTGCTGAACAGACCCGGGTGATTTTACTTGGGGATGCGCAGCAGCTGGCGTCGGTCGATGTTGGTTCGGTGCTGGCCGATTTACAGCAGGTGCCGGCACTGGCAGATAATCATGTGCATCTGGTCACCAGTCGCCGTTTTAAAGCCGGTGCCTTAATTGGTGAAATGGCCCGCTTTATTCAGCAGCAAACGGCTGAACAGCCGGCCGTGCAAATCTTGCAGCAGTTTGCCGCACAGCTGGTACAGCCGGGTGAATTACAGGCCGTAACTTTAACGCCGGATATGGCCGATGTACTGCAACTGGAATATTTACCCGATGAAGCGCCCGATCCCGTAGCCGGGCAGGGCTATTATGACAAACTGATGCTGGGCTATCAGGGCTATGTGCACAGCTTAAAACAGTATTTACAGGCTGATGATCCGGACTCGGTGGTGGCGCAGGTGGTGAAAGCCTTTGACCAGTATCGGATTCTGACTGCAATTCGGCATGGTGGCTTGGGCTTGCAACAGCTGAACATGCAGATTGAGCAGCGTTTGTTGCAGCAACTGGCTCTGGACGTGGCCAAGCAGGGCGACTGGTATGTCGGCCGGCCGGTAATGATGACCTATAACGACTATCAGCTCGGCCTGTCCAACGGTGATATTGGCCTGTGTCTGCAACGTCTGCGTGAGGGCAACCGGCAGTTTGAAGTGTATTTCCCGAGTCTGGATAAATGGGTGCCAGCCACACGCTTGCCAAAAAATATTGAAACCGCATTTGCTCTGACCATTCATAAATCTCAAGGTTCGGAGTTTCAGCATGTGGCGGTGGTGCTGGATCAGGCCGCGCAGAATCTGCTGAGCAAGGAACTGATCTATACCGCCATTACCCGGGCCAAATCGGTGGTGAGTTTACTGGCCGACCGGCAGGCGCTGGTACAGGCCTTAACCGTGAAAACCAGCCGTAACAGTGGTGTGTTAGAAAAAGTAAATGAACATTTGTCATTATAAAGTTGGCATAAATAAACCCGGCCGTTGTAAGAAAATGCTTACAACGATTCGAGAAATTTGCGCATAGAGCTTTGCCTGAGTTTTTGAGAAGATGACTTCACACAAAAGCTCAACACGGAAAGTTGAGGAAAATCGCAAAACCAGAATAAGAAAGTCGAGAGACAGCGAGCTTACATTGAAGTAGGTGAAAAAAAGAGGAAACTTACAGCCGCTAAGCCTTGTAGTTTTGGGAGAGACTACAGGGCTTTTTTATTGGCAGTTCAAAATCAAAAAAATGAAGCGTCATTCATCGACGTAAGCGAAAACGTACAAGGAGAGAGGTAATTATCTGCTTCTTTCCCCAAGGGCTTGTGGCAAAATCTATCACATAAGGAAAGCCAATTAAAACAGGGAATGTTGATTAGAAGAAGGCCAAAGCCTCGCTATACATCACAATAAATAAAATTAGAACAACGAAAAAAGAAGAAACTACAGCGCAAAAAATAGCCCGGGAATTTATTCCCGGGCTATTTTTATTCCATCTTGGCTTATTTGCGTTTGATCATCTTGGGCTTCTACTCGGTGTTTTATCAAATGGAGCGTAAACCTCTGTCTTTCAGGTCAGAGATATAAGCGACACGACATGAAATGTCGTTTAATTGCTAAAAAACAATATTTCAAGCCTAATACGAGCTAATATAAGCCCATGAAAACACTTAAATTACGTATAAAAGACAAACATTGTAAGGTGCTAGACCAATTGGCATCTGAAGTTAATTTTGTCTGGAACTATGTCAATGATTTGTGTTTCAAACACCTACAGCGCAAACAACAATTCTTTTCAGCATACGATATTGCTAAATACACGAAAGGCGCATCAAAGGAATGTAATCTTCATAGCCAAACCATTCAGGCTGTAACAGAAGAATTGGTCACTCGCAGAAAACAGTTCAAAAAATTAAAATTGAGATGGCGTGTCAGTAATAAGAAATCAGCAAGAAGATCACTAGGTTGGATACCCTTTAAAAAGGTCGCTATTAAATACGCCGATGGATACGTTCAGTATGGCAAGCATCAATTCAAGCTATGGGATAGTTACGGACTATCGAAATACAGCATTCAAACAGGCTCATTTGTAGAGGATAGTCGTGGACGTTGGTATGTCTGCTTAGTGGTTGATTCACCCAAACAAGACAAACCTACCGCCACAAAAGCCGTGGGCATTGATCTAGGCTTAAAAGATATTGCTACTTGTTCAGATGGTACGATCATTTCCAATCCCAAGTTTTACCATCAATATGAACAGAAATTAGGGATTGCTCAGAGAGCGAGAAATAAAAAGCGTGTCCGTGCATTACACGCCAAGATTGCAAACTGTCGTAAAGACCATTTGCACAAGGCTAGCACCCAGCTGGTGAAAGACAATGCACTGATTGTCGTTGGTGATCTAAGTGCGAGCAAACTTGTAAAAACTAAAATGGCGAAATCTGTTTTAGATACAGGATTTTCAGCACTCACAACCATGCTCAAGTATAAATGCGAGAACGCAGGGGTCATGTTTGAGGAAGTCAATGAGAGATTCACAACCCAAACCTGTTCGAGCTGCGGTGCAATCACCGCAAGCAGTCCGAAAGGTAGAGCAGATTTGCGAATAAGAGTATGGGAATGTGAATGCGGAAGTGTAAATCAACGCGATTTAAACTCCGCCAAGAACATACTTGCGCTTGGGCATAAGCGTCTAGCAGTAGGAATTACCCTCCTTTCAGGTGGGTGAGGATGTCAAGAATAGAATCAATCCTCCGGGCAGACGCTGCATCATTCATGTGACATCGCATCGGATAATTCATGGCTTTTTCGCGTTGTGTTTTGCAATTTAAGCGGTTTTGTCTTAAAATAATGCACTTGCTGTAGTGATGCACGGCAGTCAGACAGATGCTTGACATCGGTTTGATTTTTATCAAGGTATTTTATAAGCATCTCGGAGAAATCGAATGGCTTTAACAAACGCAGATCGCGCAGAGATCATCGCTAAATTTGCTCGTGCTGAAAACGACACTGGTTCACCAGAAGTTCAAGTAGCTCTTTTAACTGCTCAAATCAATGACTTACAAGGTCACTTCAAAGAGCACAAACACGACCACCATAGCCGTCGCGGTCTGATCCGTATGGTTAACCAACGTCGTAAATTATTAGACTACTTAAACGGTAAAGATCACGGTCGTTATGTTGCGTTGATCGGTGCTTTAGGTTTACGTCGTTAATTCGATTTAGACTTTTATTTTCGGGTTATTGCATGCGTTGCGCTGTATGTCTGAAAACTAAAGTGTACCCGGCGTTGACCGGGTAATTAAGAAGGGGCGATTGTTTCGCTCCTTCTTTGTGTTTAAAAAACCTATATTTCTAGTGAGGTCGGCTTCTAAGCTTTGTCATTTACTTGAACCTGAGTCGTGAATGCCAAACCTTAGGGGTCTCCACTAGAATAAAATCAGGAAACAAAAATACATGTCAATGTTTAATATTATTCGTAAAGAATTCCAATATGGTCAGTACAACGTGGTACTGGAAACCGGTCGTGTTGCACGTCAGGCCAACTCGGTTTTAATCACCATGGGTGGTGTATCGGTACTGGTGGCGGTAGTTGCACAGCCAACAGCAAAAGCCGGTCAGGACTTTTTCCCACTAACCGTAAACTATCAAGAAAAGCAATACGCTGCTGGCCGTATTCCGGGTGGTTATGGCAAACGTGAAGGCCGTGCGTCTGAGGCAGAAACTTTAATTTCACGTCTTATTGATCGTCCAATTCGTCCATTGTTCCCGGAAGGTTATTACAACGAAATCCAGGTAACAGCAACAGTTGTCTCTTCTGACAAAACCATGGAAGCGGATATTGCTGCCATGTTAGGTACTTCAGCAGCACTGGCAATTGCGGGTACACCGTTCCGTGGCCCAATTGGTGCAGCACGTGTGGGTTTAATCAACGGTGAATACATCCTGAACCCGAACCACGAACAGCTGGCACAGTCTGACCTTGACCTCGTGGTTGCAGGTACAGAAGCTGCAGTACTGATGGTTGAATCTGAAGCGAAAGAACTGTCTGAAGACCAGATGCTGGGCGCAGTGTTATTCGGTCATGACGAAATGCAAATTGCGATTCAGGCGATTAATGAATTTGCAGCAGCGGCTGGCGCAACTGAGTCAACCTGGACTGCACCAGAGAAAAATGAAGACCTTCGCGCGAAATTAAAAGAAGCGTTTGAAGCGAAAATCTCTGAAGCCTATACCATTGCAATCAAACAAGACCGTTATGCTGCTTTGGATGCATTGCAAGCAGAGGCGGTTGCGCAGTTCGTACCTGAAGAAGATGTAGATGGCATCGCAGATGACCTGAATGAACTGTTTGAAGATCTGAAATACCGCACTGTACGTGACAACATCCTGTCTGGTAAGCCGCGTATTGATGGTCGTGACACCAAAACTGTACGTGCGTTAGATGTACAGGTGGGCGTTCTTGATCGTGCTCACGGTTCTGCGCTGTTCACCCGTGGTGAAACACAGGCGTTGGTAACAACGACTCTTGGTAACACCCGTGATGCATTAATGGTTGATACCCTGGCTGGAACCAAAACTGACAACTTCATGTTGCACTACAACTTCCCGGCTTACTCGGTTGGTGAAACGGGTCGTGAGTCTGGTCCTAAACGTCGTGAAATCGGTCACGGTCGTCTGGCACGTCGTGGTGTACAAGCGGTTCTTCCAGCTGCTGACCGCTTCCCGTACGTAATCCGTATTGTATCGGACATTACTGAATCGAACGGTTCATCTTCTATGGCGTCTGTATGTGGTGCATCTCTGTCACTGATGGATGCCGGTGTTCCACTAAAAGCACCAGTTGCGGGTATTGCGATGGGTCTGGTCAAAGAAGGCGAGCGTTTCGCAGTGCTTTCTGACATCCTGGGTGACGAAGACCACCTGGGCGACATGGACTTTAAAGTTGCCGGTTCTGCCAACGGTATTACTGCGCTGCAAATGGACATCAAAATCGAAGGGATCACTGAAGAGATCATGGAAGTGGCATTGAACCAGGCTTATACCGGTCGTATGCACATCCTGAACGAAATGAACAAAGTGATTTCACGTGCACGTCCAGAAATTTCAATGCATGCGCCTACCTTCCAGGTCATTACCATCAACCCGGACAAAATCCGTGACGTGATTGGTAAAGGCGGTGCAACCATTCGTCAAATCACTGAAGAAACCAAAGCGGCAATTGATATTGAAGACAACGGTACCGTTCGCGTATTTGGTGAAACCAAAGCAGCTGCACAAGCGGCTATTGCCAAAATTCAGGCTTTAACTGCTGAAGTTGAACCAGGCAAAATCTACGCCGGTAAAGTAATTCGTATTGTTGAATTCGGTGCCTTCGTAAACATCATGCCGGGTACAGATGGTCTGCTGCACATTTCTCAAATTTCAAATGAGCGTGTAGCTAACGTGACTGACGTACTGAAAGAAGGCCAGGAAGTGAAAGTCCAGGTTGCAGATGTCGACAACCGTGGCCGTATCAAGTTAACCATGAAAGACATTGATCAGGCTTAATTTCAGGCCCTGATGAATTGAAAAAGCCCGCTTTATGAAGCGGGCTTTTTTATGGCATGATCGCAAAATAAAATGACAGGAATGTGGATGCACGCGGATGCAACAGTATTATTTTTCCCTCCATGACACCACACAACAGTTATTTCTGCATCGGGGGCCGGCCGCCGAGGCAGAATTTATCTGGCTGGACTATACCCGGGAAGATGTACGCCAGCATCCGGAACAGTGGCAGCAACAGGTACTGCAGCACACCCAGCTGTGGCTGAATGAATATCATCTGCGAGATATTTTAAATCTGGAACATCCCTGTAATTTCGACAGTCTGGAAGATTATGACCTGCTGATTTTCCGCAAACTGATTACTCCGGATGACCAGATTCATAACTTTAATGACGAAGCGCATGAGCATGTGTTTGGCTTAAGCACCACACCGGTCAGTTTTATTCTGACCCCGCAGGTGCTTATTACGGTGAGTGAGCAGGGCAATAAAGCCATCGAAAATTATATTGCCCGTTTAGATACCATTTTAAGCCGGCCGGCTGAAGAGCAGAATAAACCAAAAAAACTGGCGACCTCGCCTCTAGATTTGGCCTTACGTTTACTGAACAGTATGGTCGATGACTATTTAAACCTGCGTCATCCTTTAACCCGCCGGGTCGAGTTTTGGCAGCGTGAGCTGTTGCAGGGCCATCGCCGTTTTAACCAGTGGCATCAGTTGCTACAGGAAAATATGGCATTTCAGCATGTGGAAAATCTGTGTGAAGAACAGATTGATACCTTGCAGGAACTGCGCGATGAAATTGTCGAAAACTATCTGCATTTAAAAGGCAAGAAACGCAGTGAAAAACAGGAAATCATGCTGGTGCGGGTAGATGACTTAAGCAGCCATGTGGCCCGCATCCAGAAACATACCTTGCGTTTAAGAAGTGCCATTCAGGCGGCCATAGACCTGCATTTTTCTGCCATTGCCAACCAGACCAATGAAAATATGCGGATTCTGGCGATTATTACCGCGGTGTTTGCACCCTTAACCCTGTTAACCGGAATTTACGGCATGAATTTCGTGATGATTCCGGGGCTGGATTCACCCTATGCTTTCTGGGTGATGCTTGGCACCATGCTTATTACCACCTTGTTGCTGCTGTATTATTTTTATCGGCGGCATATGGTGGGACGCGGTGAAAAAAGTGTGCTGGACATGCTTTCGCAGCGGCCGGATCGGACCCGGATGGACCTGTTCTGGTTTCTGGATTATGTGCCTGGCAAGCCATTACTGCCGGAAGGTCAGAACACTCTTCGAGATTCTCAGCTTAAACCAAAATAATGCAGCCTTCATTTGCCTGCCCGAAAGAAAGCATCTGCTTTCTTTCGGGCAGCGTGCAGATTTCATCGCACTGCAATAAAAACCGGTTAAGGTGAAGATGAAGGATTTTGCTGGGCCTGCTGCAAAAGCTGATAAATCTGATCTTTCAGTTTTAATTTTTTGCGTTTCAGCGCCTCGATATCATCATTAATCTGATGAACCGGATCAAGCTCGAGCTGGCTGATTTTCCGGTCCAGATGTTCATGATCTTCAAACAGGCGCGCAAAATGTGGGTTGTCTTCGCGCAGTTGTTGCATTAATTCCCGAAACTCCGGGAACATGAGTTTGACCTTTTTGTTGCATTCTTTTGTTTTCATTGCGACCGTCTATTTTCCCAAAAATGAAGAGAGGGAAATACGCAGATTTCCCTGTAGAGAGTAAATGGCGTGGTGCCTAGCTTTGTCTTAAATGCAGATGTTTGACTTCTTTGCGCAAATTTTGCAGTTCATCAATCAGGTCGAGCATCATGGCGACGGCAGAAAAGCTGGCATTAAAATCGCGTTGCAGGCGATAGGCCTGGCGGGCACGAGAGACATCTTCCCCAAAAAACTGGTGAATCCGTTCTTCCGGACGTGAAGGTAGAATGTCATATTCTAAAAGCTGTAATACCCATTCCGGGCTTTGACCACAAGCTTCAGCAAAATGCTCTAAATCAAAAGATACGCGCTCATCTATAATTTCAGCTTGTGGGCGACCAGACTGGGAGTTTTCGCGATATTGGATCGTGGTCATGGCTTACTCCTTTTAGCTTGAACTTGTTAAAACAAGGAAGAGCAGATGCATGGGTTGTTCTATCGCAATTTCGGGTCTATGCGCTGCGCTCTTGTTGTTTTATCTGAAGGATTAATTTTATTTAAAACCATATTTCAGCATTTGGCTGTTTTGTTTGGTATTCCTTTGTGCTTGAAACGTAGCCTTGCTTGCTTTTTCGCCATTTTGCTGGCACCAAGGACGCTCAGCAGGCCTACTTTTGGCTAATCTCCAGTTTAAATAAACTGTTTAAATTTTATTCATTATTCAGGCTTTCGAGAGGGACGGACAGAGGGTAGAGTAACTATATTGTTTCAAATTATGTCCATATCATTAAGATAAAATGAAGGCTTCCGTAGAAGCCTCTTGTAAACTTGTTGAAGAATCAGTATTTAATCCAGGTCACGCTACGACCAATCACGGAAACACCGACATAGCCGCGTAAGGTCAGGCGTTTACCGTTGGCACTTAGGCGTGCCTTGCCTTTATAGACTTTGCCGCCAATCGGGTCAAGTACACTGCCTTGCACAAACTGTAACGGGTTTTTTGGATCCTGCTTAAAGCCCCAGATAAATGGCAAGCCGATAAACGGTTTGTTTTTAAGTTGACCCGGACATTGGTGGCAAATATTCATTTTTTCTGCGCCCGGAATGTTGCGGGTTTCAACAATAATACCTTCATAGGTGCCATCCGGCTTTTTACGGATTTCGACATCGGCACGGGAATAACTGGTACGGTCATCAATTGTTTTCCATTTCCCCACCAATGGATCATTCTCTGCGAAAGATACGCCTGACACTGTTGCCAAAAGCAATCCAGCAACAATCCCTGTAAACCCCTTTTTCATGATTATTATCCCCAACGCCATGCGCGTTATTAAAATTAGAGTAAAGTGCCTAATTCTATAGAAGAAAATACTGTTAAATCAATGAAATAATAAGTGAAAACGATCACAATAAGGCAGTAAACCGCTAAGTGGTTGCAGCTATTACGCACGCTTGAATTCATCAGTCAGGTTATACAGAGAATGTGTGCGTACGCTAGATGAATAAATTGGTACGGTTTGTCGCAACCCCATAGCTTAAAAAAGATGAGTAACAGCTTGAGCGAGATTGATGCTGAGTTCAGCAAAAAGCGTGCGCTATTTGAACCTATATCTGCAGGGTCATAAAGATTGAATAAACGCATAAAACTGAACATAAAAAAGAGACCAAACTGTTCTCCAATTTGATCTCTCGGACATTTTAAATTGTACGGCTTAGCTTAGGTGTTCACCAAACAGGCCGAGTGCTTCCTCTGCAGTAAACTGATAACGTGCATTACAGAACTGGCAATCCATCACAATCGGGTTTTGATGTTCCAAGGTTTCGCGTACTGCATTGGCCCCAATCTGGGTCAGTGCCGTAGCACAGCGTTCTTTGGAACAGGTACAGCCAAATTTAAGATGTTCAACTTCTGGCAGACGTACTTCTTCTTCGTTGTACAGACGGTACAATACTTCCTGAACTTCCAGATCGGTCAGTTCGCTGGTTTTCAGGGTTTCGGTCAGCATGGTCAGACGTGGCCATAAATCTTCATCTACACGTTGCTGTTCTTCTTCGCTATTTCGCGGTAACAGCTGAATCAGCAAGCCGCCAGAACGCTGGTCGTTGCTGGCCAGTACAATACGGGTGGGAATTTGTGCAGATAAATCATAGTATTGCATCAGGCAGCCGGCCAGATTTGGCTTGTCTAAAGGCACAATACCCTGATAACGCTCACCAAATTCCGGTTCAATATTAATAAACAGCACCGGATTGACCAGGGTTTTGAGTACCGTGCTGCTGTCTTCAGCCTGCTGGAAATGTGGATCTGGTTCATAATCTGCCAAAGCACGAATTTCACCCAGATGATTACATTCGGCCATTGCCCATTTAAAGGTGCCGCTGGCCTGAATTTGCAGGCTAATCCGACCTTTAATTTTTAAGGTACTGGCCAGCAAAGCGGTGGCACTGAGCATTTCTCCCAAAAGGACCTGGATGGCAGGCGCATAGTCACGTTGGGCCAAAATGGTTTGCAGGGCTTCTTCAAGATGAACAATCTCACCGCGGACAGGGCTATCTTCAATAAAAAAGCGTTGGCGTAAATCAGACATAAAATTCTCCATAACCCTGCATTAATGGTGATGATATTGTAAATCACAAGTCAGTTTGATTCATTACGTGTTACATCAATATGATGGTTTTGTAGTGAACGCTTTAAATCTACACCGGTCGGGCTTTCCCGGACCTGAGCATCATTCTCGAACAGGTGCTCCAGCTCGGCCAGTGCATTGCGATGAGTTTCATAGATTTTTTGCTCATCGGTATAAATATTCTGCTGCTGGGCCAGTAATTTTTCATCATAACTGCGAAACAATTCGATACTCTTGTAAGCATCTTCTTCAGCAATACCCTGGTCGCGCAGTGCGCAATAGGCCATGCCTAAAGAAGATAAATAGGTTTCGCGCCAGATGTGTTCAACGCCTAAATCCCGCAATAAATGCACATGATGGCGGTCACGGGCACGCACCAGCAGTTTGAGCTGCGGATAATTCAGGCGGATATGCCGGGCCACATTCATCGAGTCTTCAATATCATCAATAGCCAGAATAAAGGTCTTGGCATGTTCAATCCCGGCGGCACGTAAAATATCGGGCTGGGTGGCATCGCCATAATAGACTTTACCGCCATAATTGCGCACAAAATCAACTTTATCCAGGTTGCTGTCAATGGCGGTATAGGGTAGGTGCTGCAAATAGGCCACCCGTGCAATAATCTGCCCAACCCGGCCAAAACCGGCAATAATCAGCGCTGGATGCGCATCGGGAATCTGGTCATATTCCGGCGTCTTGTCCTGATTCAGACGCGGAATCACTTGACTGGTCATGAACCAGTACAGCACCGGGGTTAGCACCATCGACAGGGTCACCATCAGGGTAATCGGCTCTAAAATGGCCTGTGCCACCACTTTTTCTGTTAAGGCAACCTGTAACACCACAAAGGCAAATTCACCGCCTTGCGCCAGACAGGTGGCCAGTAGCAAACTGTTTTGCCAGGAATATTTAAAATACCGGGCAATTGCGGTCAGGGAAATAAATTTCACCAACAGCAGTACTAAGGCGCCGCCGAGAATGAACAGTGGACTGTCGATCAGCAGGGACATCTGAGTGGTCATCCCCACGGTCATGAAAAACAGGCCGAGCAATAGTCCTTTAAACGGTGCAATACTGGCTTCCAGTTCATGTCGGAATTCGGAATCGGCCAGTAGCACCCCGGTCAGGAAGGCGCCAAGCGTGGTGCTAATCCCCAAGACATCCATCAGGCAGACCACGGCCAGCACAATAAACAGGCCGACCGCGGTAATCAGCTCATGCGCGCCGGTTTTGGCAACAAAACGGAAAAACGGGCGCATGAGATAACGGCTAAATAAAAACAGCCCGCTAAAGGTGGCTAAAATCGCGGCGAAATAGGCCAGCCCGTGATGGGTCGATTCAGTACCGGCCAGCAAGGGAATAATTGCAATTAATGGAATGGCGGCGATATCCTGAAATAGCAGAATTGAAAAAGACTGCTGGCCATAACTGCTGTTCAGTTGCTGTTTTTCATTCAAGAGTTGCAGCACAAAGGCGGTTGAGGACAGGGCCAGGGCAAAACCAATAATCAGGCTGGCGGCAATCTGCTGCTGCAAACTGAAAAACACCAGAATCGCCAGTAACAGGCCAGTGACGGCCACCTGCGCGCTGCCCATGACAAAAATCGACTGACGCATTTGCCAGAGCCGCTGGGGTCTGAGTTCCAGACCAATAATGAACATCAGTAAAATGACGCCAAATTCAGCCAGTTCCTGAATGGCTTCCGGGTCGCTGGCGATATTGAACACACTCGGGCCCAATAAAATACCGGTAAACAGATAGCCGAGTACGGTGGTAATCCCAAAACGCTTGAGCAGCGGAACCAGTAATAAAGAGGCACCCAGAAACAGGGTGATTTGCAGCAGTAACGACATCGACAATCCTAGGAGTTATGGTGCCCTCAGGCTGCAGCCAAAGTCAGTGGTTAACTGAATTCCTGAGGGTCTATATCTAAGCTAAGTTTCATATTTGATGGCTTGTGATGCAACATATTTTGCCACCATGCACGTAGATAAAAATGTAAACGGGCGCGATCTTGCGACAACAGCACCAGATGCGCCTGATAGCGGCCGGCCTTGCGTTCCATTGGCGCCGGAATCGGTCCCCAGATATCAATTAACTGTTCAGAATTTTCTCGCAGCCACTGGGCATGTTGCTGTAAAAACTGCTGGTTCTGCTCCTGACTTTTGGATTCGCAGCGAATCAGGGCGGTATAGCGAAACGGGGGCAGCAGGGCGGCCTGACGTTCTTTTAAGGTTTGCCGGGCAAAGGCACGATAATCCTGCTCGACCAGGGTGCTCAGCAGCGGATGATCAGGACGCAGGGTCTGTAAATAGACATCGCCTTTATGTTCACCGCGGCCGGCACGACCGGCCACCTGCACAATCAGCTGCGCAGTCCGCTCTGGCGCCCGGATATCAACACTTAACAGGCCGGCATCAATATCCAAAATCGCCACTAGAGTCACATAAGGAAAATGGTGGCCTTTGGCCAGCATTTGGGTGCCGAGCAGAATCAGCGGCTGGCTGGTTTGAATGCGGTCATAAATTTTTTGCCAGCTGCCGACGCGGCTAGTGGAATCGCGGTCCACCCGCACCACATCGTAATCCGGGAACAGCTGTTGCAGGTTTTCTTCAACCTTGGCTGTGCCCATGCCCAGGGTTTTCAGTTCATTATGCTGGCACTGCGGGCATTGCTCTGGCTTGCGTTGAATGGTGCCACAATGATGACAATGCAGATGGGTATATGGACTATGATGCAGGGTAAAGTTGGCATCACAGTGTGGGCATTGTGCCTGCCAGCCGCAGCTGTCACAGACCAGCACCGGTGCATAACCACGGCGGTTTAAGAAAATCAGCACCTGTTCTTTTTTCTGCAGGCGTTTTTTGATTTCCTGAATCAGCAGCAGGCTTAGACCTTGCTGCTTTTGCGCAACTTTTAAATCAATGATGTGAATTTTCGGCATCAGTGCCGGGCCGGCACGCTGGTTCAGTTCCAGACGGATCATTTTACCCTGTTCCGTTAAGGCATAGCTGTCAATGCTGGGCGTGGCCGAACCGAGAATCACCGGGCAGTGTTCTAAATGAGCACGGTATAAGGCCACATCGCGGGCATGGTAACGAAAGCCTTCCTGCTGTTTAAATGACAGGTCGTGTTCTTCATCCAGAATAATCAGCCCCAGATTGGGCAGCGGGGTATAAATTGCCGAGCGTGTACCAAGAATAATCGAAGCCTTGCCAGTCTGGGCGGCCTGCCAGGCCTGCAGACGTTTGCTGTCATTTAAACCGGAATGCAGCAGCGCAATATGACAGTGAAAACGTGACTGGAAGCGGCTAATGGTTTGAGGAGTCAGGCCAATTTCCGGCACCAGCACCAATACCTGTTTACCCTGTTTTAGCACTTCCTGCATGATCTGCAGATAGACTTCGGTTTTACCACTACCGGTCAGACCATCGAGTAAAAAGGCCTGATAACGATGCTGCGCTTTCAGTACGGTTTCAATGGCCCGTTTCTGGTCACTGTTCGGGGTTAACGGCATTTGCGCCAGCGTCATTGGCACCGGGCTAAAATCCTGCTGCTCCAGATCGCAATAGCAAATCTGCTTTTTTTCCAGCGCTTTTAAGGTTGCAGTTTCAATACCGGCCAGATTCAGGATATTTTCTGAAGTCCCGCTCGGATGCAGCTTCAGGACTTTATAGGCCTCCTGCTGCTTCTCGGAGCGCTTCAGTTTGGCTTCGGCCTGATCATCCAGTAGTTTCCACATTCGTGCCAGTAAATTATACGGGCGTCCCTGACGTAACAGGCTGGGCAGGGCGCTATGCATCACTTCGCCAATCGGAAACTGATAATACTGCGCCGACCATGTCAACAAAGTTAAAACTTTCTGATCTAGAATCGGCTGCTGGTCGAGCAGCTCGCTAATGGCTTTCAGTTTAATCTTGGGGTCAAGCGGATGATCGGGCGGGAGTTTTTCAATAATGATGCCCACCAGATTCTGCCGGCCAAAGGACACCAGCACCCGCGCGCCAACGGCAGCCTGCTGATATTCAGCCGCACTGAGCATATAGTCAAACCCGTCATACAGATAGACCGGAACAGCTACACGAACACGGTAGATGGGGGCGGGATGGACGGGCGAATTTGGCATAACAGCGGGTCTGCTTCCTGATGAAAATGTCGTCGTGCTCGATCTGGAGTTATGATAGAGTGAGCAAATAATTTATATCTCAGAATATGAATGATTTTGGTGGTGAGACGCAACTGCGTTGAATAATTTTTTGGAAAATTAGAGCATTACAATGCCTGCATATCAGTTTACAGCCCTTGATGCATCAGGAAAGCAGCAAAAAGGGGTTTTAGAAGGGGATTCTGCACGGCAGATTCGTCAGCAATTGCGTGACAAGGCCCTTATCCCGATTAGCGTTGATCCGGTAGAACAAAAACAGAAGCATCAGGCCCAGCGCTGGTTCCAGAAAAAAATGACCGCTTATGATCTGGCCTTAATGACCCGGCAGCTGTCGGTACTGGTGGCCGCAGCCATTCCGCTGGAAGAAGCCTTGCGCGCCGTGGCCAAGCAAAGTGAAAAAGTCCATGTGCAGAATTTATTGCTGTCGGTACGCTCCAAGGTTTTAGAAGGATATTCACTGGCCAATGCCTTACAGCAGTCGGGGCATTTTCCGGATTTATATATTGCCACCATTGCCGCCGGGGAACGTTCTGGACATCTGGATTTAATTCTGGACCAGCTGTCGGACTACACCGAAAACCGCTTTGCCATGCAGAAAAAAGTGCAAGGCGCGATGATTTATCCAATTATTTTAATGCTGATGTCCTTTGCCATTGTGATGGGGCTGATGACCTATGTGGTGCCGGATATTGTCAAAACCTTTGATCAGGACAAAGGCGCCTTGCCGTGGATTACCGTGGCGTTAATGCAAGC
This sequence comes from Acinetobacter sp. CIP 53.82, assembly GCF_000369465.1. Classification (NCBI taxonomy): domain Bacteria; kingdom Pseudomonadati; phylum Pseudomonadota; class Gammaproteobacteria; order Moraxellales; family Moraxellaceae; genus Acinetobacter; species Acinetobacter sp. CIP 53.82. Next base: position 1,748,167 of record NZ_KB850046.1, read on the forward strand.
CAGTGATTTTATCCGTCTGGCCTGGCCCTTTTTGCTGGTCGGGACGATTCTGGGCATCTTCCTGTTGGTCCGCTTTTTAAAAACCTCGGCCGGCCATTATGCATTTGATCGTTTAACCCTCAAACTGCCACTATTTGGTAAACTGTCACGTGGTATAAACGCAGCACGTTTTGCCAGCACCCTGTCGATTCTGACCCAGTCCGGTGTACCATTGGTTGATGCCTTAAAAATTGGCGCTGCGGTCAGCAGTAACTGGGTGATCCGCGATTCGGTTAATCTGGCGGCCGAGAAAGTCACCGAAGGGGGGAACTTGGGCACCCAGCTGGAGCGCAGTGGTTATTTCCCGCCGATGATGGTACAAATGATTAAAAGTGGTGAAGCATCGGGTGAGCTCGACCGGATGCTGGAGCGCGCATCGACCATGCAGGATCGGGAGGTGACCACGCTCATCTCGACCTTACTGGCGCTGCTGGAGCCCTTAATGCTGGTGCTGATGGCCAGTATTGTGCTGGTGATTGTGATTGCGGTGATGCTGCCTATTGTCAATATGAATAATATGATTTAAATCGAGACCCATTGAAGATAACAAATGATGAAAGATTCAAGAGAGAACCTGATGCAACGGAAATCCTATTCGAATAAACAGGCCGGTTTTACCCTCATTGAAGTAATGGTGGTGATTGTCATTTTAGGCGTGCTGGCGGCGCTAATTGTCCCGAACGTGATGGGCCGTGGTGAAAAAGCCAAAGTCGATACCACCGCAATTACCTTAAAAGGTGTGGCCGGCGCGCTGGATCAATACAAGCTGGACAATGGCCGTTATCCATCCATGCAGGATGGCGGTTTAGATGCGCTGGTCAATCAGCCCGCGTCAGCTAAAAACTGGTTGCCGGGTGGTTATGTCAAAGGCGGTTATCCAAAAGACAGCTGGGACAATGACATTCAATATGTAATTCCAGGCTCTGAAGGTCGCGCTTTTGACCTGTATTCTTTTGGTGCAGATGGTCAGCAGGGCGGTGAAGGCACCGATGCCGATATTTATTATCAGCCTTAAGCCGGCTTGATTATAAATGCCGTGATGGAATATATCACTTCACCTGATTGGACTATTCAATTAAAGGTGAAGTGATAATAGCTCTTAATGGCTTTGTTGCACAAAGATTTCATAACTATATGATTTTAAAAGTTTTGATTATTTTTTGATCCAAAATTAAATTTATTTAAATCAGATGCTTACATATTTATGCAACAAAACCGCTCTTAATTATAAAAAATATACTAATATCTTGATAAATATAGATTTAAGATAATCTTCCAGATTTGAGATTCATAATAAGAATTATTCCCAACAGTACTGATTACAATAATCCCGGGAATGTGGAGCAATATCATCTATTTATTTCATTAAAACCGTTCATAATAAGTCAAAAGGCACATATTTGTCTGGAGGATGGTATGAAAGCATTAATCTTGTCGGATGAAATTAACCAGTTTCACTGGACGATGCTGAAGTCTGTTCTGCTGATTTTAAGCCTGCTTCCCTTGAGTCAGGGCTTTTTGCATCTCTGGCAAAGCACCGAAGGCAGCAGCCAGATTATGGTCGGTTTCTTCGCCCTGAGCCTGATGAGCTCGTGCTTGCTCTTAAGTTTCTTGTCGGCGCTACAAGCCACTATTTTAAAACTAGAACCAGAACAGGCCTCTTGCTTTGAGCAGGCAGTGGTAAAAGTCTATCGTTATTTGCCGATGCTCTCTCTGGCGGCGATGCTGTCCTATCTGGTGACCCAGCTTTAAATATAGACAAAATAAAAAAAACCGAGGCATGCACCTCGGTTTTTTATTACGCCTCCCTTTTACAAAGGGTGAGAAGCACTGCTTCGCAAGGGAGGGATTTATAAAGTTAATCCCCTTAACCCCCCTTTGATAAAGGGGGACTTCATAGGCGAATTATCTTCTCGACTTAAAGCTGACATCGACCTTACGTGGACGATAGATCCAGCCCAAAATCAGCAACAGGAAGGAGAAGATCAGCACCGGCCAATCACTAAGGCGGGTATACAAGGTCTGGCCCTGCATTGCCGGTAACTCACCGCGCAGCACTGCTTCCTGATCAATTGGAGCCTGCTGCACAATATGGCCCTGATGGTCAATAAAGGCGGTCACACCGGTATTGGTGGCCCGAATAAACCAGCGGCCATTTTCTTTGGCACGCATCTGCACCATCTGTAAATGCTGCCACGGGCCGGCTGTACCGGTAAACCAGGCATCATTGGACACAGTCACCAGAAAATCACTCTGGCTGGCATTACGACGGGTCAGATTCGGATAGGCCACTTCATAACAGATGGCTGCACCCAACGGCGAGTTATGAATCATCAGCGGTTTTTGCTCTTTGGCACCGCGCGAAAAACCACTCATGGATGGATCATTCTGCAAGGCCGGCAAGACCCAGCTTAACAGGCCGGATAAAGGAATATATTCACCAAATGGCACCAGGCGCTGTTTCTTGTATAAGCCTTCTGAATCTGTACCGGTGGCCATAATACTGTTGTAGTACATCGGCTGGCCATTTTGCTGCGATTCAGGCAGGTCCCAATACGGAATACCGGTGACCCAGGCACTTCCCGATTTTTCCGCCTCGGTTTTCATGGCGGCTAAAAACGGTTCGATATCGGTCTGGAACATTGGAATGGAAGATTCTGGCCAGACAATCAGGTCGCGGCCCCATTCGGTGCGGGTCAGTTCGCTGTAGATTAACAGGGTTTTCAGTTGATATTCGGTCAGCCATTTCAGGTCTTGTGGAATATTGCCCTGAATCAAGGACACGGACAGCGGCGGTTCATCTTTCTCGCTGACAAAACTGAGCTGGGAAGCACCCCAAGCACCGGCCAGGAGCAGCAATGACGGCACCAGCCAGAAGATGCGTTTATTCAGAATTTCCACCAGCGCACAGGCCAGAATAATGGCCACAAACGACACCCCGAACACCCCGAATAAAGGCGCATAGCTGTCCAGAAAACGCTCGGTAAAGGCATAGCCGACAAATAGCCACGGGAAACCGGTAAATACCCAGGTTTTGGCCCATTCAAAGAACACCCACAGCGGCGCAAAAGTTAGCGGCGTTTCCGGGAAGAAGCGGCGATACAGCCAGGTTTGAATGGCGGTAAACAGCCCCATGGCCAAGGCCATAATCGCAATCATCAGCACGCTTAAAATGGCCGGGGTATCTCCATAGACATGAATGGAGGTATATAGCCAGAAGGCACCGACAAACCACAGGCCAATACCGTAGGCCCAGCCAATAAAAAAGGCCTGTTTGGCAGAGCGCTGACGTAAAACTGCATAAAGCAAGGCCGGAGACAGCAGGGCAATCCACCAGTAATAATACGGTGCCAGGGCAAAACTGAAAATGGCACCTGCGATTAAGGCAATCAGCAGGGGATAAACTAGCGGGAGCTGTTTGTGTTGTTGGGATGAATCTAACAGCTTGGTGAAATAAGTCCTCATTGACGTACAGCTCGAATCAGATGAATAGTGCGTGCATCTGCTTCAAGAATCTTAAACTGCCAATCCCCAATTTCAATAATTTGACCTTGCAGATCACTCACCAATCCAATTTCCTGAAGCAGTAAACCGCCGACAGTTTCTACTTCATCGTCAGAAAAATCAGCATCTAAAACATTGTTAAAGTGTTCAATTGGTGTAAGTGCCTGTACCAGCCAGGTGTTGGCGGTCTGCGGATCATGATCGGGCACAATGTATTGTGCTTCGGCATCGGCCTGATCATGCTCATCTTCAATTTCACCAACAATTTCTTCCAGAATATCTTCTAGGGTTACCAGTCCTGAAGTGCTGCCATATTCATCAATTACAATGGCAATATGGGTCTGGGTATTTTTCAGCATACGCAGGACCTGATCGGAACGCGCACTTTCTGGCACAAACAGTGGCTGACGCATCAGTGCCCGGATATCGACCTTCGGCGTTGGTTCGGTCAGAAAGGGTAACAAGTCTTTGGCCAGCAGAATCCCCACTACATTGTCAGGCTGGTCTGAAGAGAAGACCGGAAAGCGTGAATGGGCCGACTCGACCAGTACATGCAGAATATCCAGCAGCTCATCATCTTCCTGCAAGCTGATCATGGAAGTGCGCGGGGTCATAACCTCACGGATTTTGGTGGCCGGCAAATCCAGCACACCTTCCAGCATTGCCACAGTATCGGGTTCTAAAAAACGACGTGAATCTTGTACTAATTTTAGCAATTCATCGCGGGTTTCCGGTGCAGTACCTAACCATTTACGTAAGCCACGCATACCCCACGATGGGCCTGATTCCTCGTGCATGATCCTTCCTAAAGACTCGTTGTATCTAAAAAACTTGATTTAATCATACCGCAGAAAATACAGTTGTCTATTGTTTATCGACTTTCGCTGAAACAATGAATTTGATGATTTATCAGGCGGATAAAGCCAGCTTGCGGCATCAGTGGTTTTGCTGGCTTTGTGTTAGAATAGAAAAATTGTATCTCGCCGAGTTTTATTATGTCTGATTCATCCATTACCCCTGCCATTCAGCTAAATACGCGTGGTCTGCGTTGCCCTGAACCAGTGATGATGTTGCATCAAGCCATTCGTAAATCTAAATCGGGCGATGTGGTGGAGATTTTTGCCACCGACAATTCTACTTCGTGGGATATTCCAAAATTCTGTATGCATTTGGGCCATGAGCTGCTGTTACAGGAAGAAGTGCTGGATGCTGCCGGTAATAAAGAATTTCATTATCTGGTCAAAAAAGGCTAGGCCATCCTCCGACAATGCCGCGGTTTTAAAGGCTATGCTTTTTATCGGATAGTTACATATTGATAAACAAGCGGCCGGGTTGAAGCGATGTTTTATGTGGTTATTTTGTATAAAATAGCCACACTTTTTTTTAGCTATTTATTACAGAACAATGATGCCAAGCAATATATTTGCAGCACTAGAAAAATTAGGCCTCAGCCCACAAAAACGTGCCCTCCATATTCAATTTTCTCAGCCTGCCTTAAATGCCGATGTTTTTTTACAGCGCATCGACGGTGAACACCAGCTCAATCAGGGTCTACATGCCGAACTGATCTGTCTCTCCACCAATGCCCAGATTCCGTTAAAACAGTTTATCGGCGCGCAGGTTGCCGTCGATCAGGTCACCGACCAGGGCCAGCTGTTTCGCAGCAGCGGTATTATCACCGCAGCCGCGCAAGGCCAGAGTGATGGCTCACTCACCCTCTATAAACTCACGCTAGAAGATCCGACTGCACTCTGGCATAAACGCCGTAACAGCCGCGTGTTTATGAATAAAAGCGTGCGTGAGGTCAGCGAAATTCTATTTAAAGAATGGCAAAACAAAAGCCCGCTCTTTGCCGCTAGCCTGACCCTGGACTTAACTGGACTGACCCAGGAACTGGATGTGCGTCCTTTTATCATGCAGTCCAATGAAACCGACTATGACTTTTTGACCCGGCTCTGGCGCAGTGAAGGCATTAACTGGCTGATTGATGAAGCCCAGTTACAGGTCTTACATTCCAGTAGCCCGATTCAGGCCCAGAAACTACGTCTGATTGATGACAACAGCCAGTACAGTGCCTTAAACCGCCGCAGCATTCGTTTTCATCGCTCCAGTGCCACCGAACAATTAGATAGCATCACCCAGTTGATTGCCCAGCGCAGCCTGCAACCGACTGCCGTACATCTGCAACGCTGGCAGTCAGATAGCCTGAGCCAGGAAGAAGGTGCCGGTTCAGTGCAAAGCAAACACCAGCACAGCCATAATCAGGACAATGCCAGCTTGAGCCTGGAACAAGCCTGGCAGATCAGCCCGGCCTGGATGCAGGATTTAAATGGCGAAGACCAGGCCACCGCATCCTCTAATAACCAGCTGGACAAACTGAACCAGAACCTCAGTCACTACCACGACCTGCAATCCAAATACTTTAGTGCGCATTCCACCGTCCGTGATGCCCAGGTCGGCTACTGGTTTGAACTGAATGAACACCCGGAAATTGACCAGCACAGTGCAGCCGACAAAGAATTCTTAATCACCGGCAAACAGTTCTATAACCAGAACAACTTACCTAAAGACCTCAATCAGCAGATCAACCAGCTACTCAGCCAGAGCCACTGGCATAGCCATATTAATGTTAAACACGAACAACACCCGGATGAACGTCAAGGCAATACCTTAGCCCTGCAACGCCGCAATATCCGCACCGTCCCGGAATACCATCCACTACAGCACCGACCGGCGGTTCATCCACAGCGCGCCCGGGTAGTCGGTCCTGCTGGCGAAAGCATCCATGTCGATGAATGGGGACGGATTAAAGTCCGTTTCCTGTTTACCCGCAGTGATGACCATCAGCATGATGGCGGGGCCGGCAGTAATGACAATGACACCGATTCCGCCTGGGTCGATGTACTGACGCCTTGGGCCGGAGAAGGCTACGGGGCACGTTTCCTGCCACGGATTAATGAAATTGTGGTGATCGACTTCTTTGACGGTAACATCGATCGGCCATTTGTCGTGGGGCGTCTACATGAAGCAGAACGCTCGCCAACCCAATTCGACCAACAAGGCCAACTACCCGACACCAAAAAACTCAGCGGGATCCGCTCACAGGAAATTGAAGGCAGTGGCTTTAACCAGCTGCGTTTTGATGATACTCCGAAGCAGATTTCTGCCCAGCTGCAAAGCAGCCATGGTGCGACCCAACTGAACCTGGGGAACTTAAGTCATCCCAAAGCCAGCGCCGAAAGTGATGGTCGGGGTGAAGGTTTTGAACTCAGAACTGATCAGTGGGGTGCAGTACGAGCGGGAGAAGGCATACTCATCTCCACCTACAAACAAGAACAAGCCGAAGGCAATCATCTTGATACCAGTGAGGCCAAATCCCAGATTGAAGGCTCACTGAACAATGCCCAAGCTTTAAGTGAAGTGGCCAAAAACCAACAAACTGATCCACTGAGCTTACTCGAAAACCTACAGGGCTACCTCAAGAACTTAGAGAGTGAAGACCAAAGCAAAGCCGCGGCTTTCAAACAAGCGATCATGCTCTTGGCTTCACCAAGTTCAATTGCCCTAGAAAGTAACGAAGACATCCACCTCAGTGCAGATGGGCAGATCAACCAGATTGCACAAGGAAGCATTAACACCAGCACGCAAGACAGCATCATCGGACATGCCAGCAAAAAGATCAGTTTATTTGCAGCGCAAGAAGGGGCACGACTCTATGCAGGCAAAGGCAAGATCGAGATTCAAGCTCAAGGGGATGGTGCTGATCTGATTGCTAGAAAGGGTGTGCAGATTATTTCGACGGAGGCAAATGTCGATATCACCAGTGCGAAAGAAATCGTACTGACCGCAGGCGGTTCGCAACTAAAAATAAATGCTTCGGGGATTTTTCCTACGACTGGCGGTAAGTTTGAGGTTAAAGCAGGGCAGCATCAGTTTGTGAATGGAAAGAATGTATCAGCAAAATTTCCAGCTTTACCTACCTTTAAATTATTACCTAATAAAGTGGAATTAAAATACATTTATGATGACTTAAAACCTGTTGCACAAGCTCCATTTAAATTGATTTTTGCTGATGGTTCTTCTCAAGAAGGAGTACTAGATGCCGAAGGTTATGCCAAAGTCACTATTCCTAGTGATAAAACTCAACCTAAAGTCTACTATGGCTTTAGTAGTGTTGAGGCGAAACCAGATAGAGAAAAAGTTGATAATCCTTTCAAAGATCAAAAAGTGATGAGTGTTACTGAAGCAGAGCAGTTAATTGAAAAATATAATCAACAGGAACTTGATGCATTATTAGATGAATATTTCCCTGATGAAATTGAAGAGATGCTCACGTCAAATAATATCGAATACGACGATCATGTAAGCGATTATGAAGAACAATTAATACCACAACAAAATGATGTAGACGATGCAATAGCAGATGATTTAGAAGAAATTTTACTTACAGATGATTCTACTTCTAGATTAGAGCTAGGAGATAAACAATGAATACTGCCGTAGCCAAGGGTTCAACGCAAGCTGTGAGAATAACAGCTAAAGGGGAAGAATCGGCGGCTCAATGGATTAAAGGTGTACTTGATGGTAGTGGCTCCAGTCCTGCTCAAATTATTGTTGCAGTTGTGATAGGTTGTATACCCTTTGTTGGTCAAGGCGTTGATGTCGGGAATGTGATTGTCTCAGTCGTTAAAATATCAGAAAAGCCAGATAATAAAGAGAATTGGTTTGATTTGGTATTTAATCTTGTTGCATTTGTTCCAATTGCTGGTGATGGATTAAAAATTGTTTTTAAACAATTGCGTTCAGGTAAAGCTATGGGAGCTATTTTGGATGCAATACCAAGCAAAACATTACGTGGTGATGTAGATAAATGGTTTAGAACCTTAAATTGGAATACATACACAAGAGAGCTGCAAACAACTAGTAATAAAATTATTGATGGTTTAATTGGCGTCTTTGATAGTTGGATGACACGAGCTGTTCTCGGCAATGCTAAGTTAAAAACATTAGTAACTCAGCTTCAGCAAATGAAGAAAGTTGCCAATCAAAAAATTGATATGGTTATGAAAGAAATGCAAGCAGCCCATAAAAAGGCACTAGTAACTCCTTATCCTAACACTACAGCTAGAGCTCCAATTACGACTCGAACACCGACAACAACCAGTAGACCAAATCAAAATCCAGCCCCACGAACTCAGCAAAATGGCAATGTATCAAGAAATACTGGAGGAAATAATGTAAGCCTAGGTCGTCAAAATACTTCAACACGACGTCAACAATTACAGCGAAAAAGAAGATCGAATCAAGAACTTGGTTCAGGTGGTGAGCACATTACGGATTATTACTATGTAAAACGCATGAAAAGTCGCTCTAAAATTAATAATAATGGCGTGCTGTACGAATATCACGATACGGGTCATAACGGACTTGATCATGTATGGCATAGTGCTCGACTAGCACATAAGTATCGTATTACAGACAGTAAAGCGACCAATGCACTGAGTCATCGAACACTGATGACACCAAAGGCAGTCATGATGGCATTGAAAATGGGTCTCGATGTTTATATGGCATCAGACCAAGATGATAAAGTGAAACGCTCCGTTGGAACAACGGTGAGTGATGGGGTGCAAATGTCACATTTATGGATTGCTAATAAGATAAAAAGCTCAAAAATTATTGAGTTACATGAAGAAAAATTGATTTTACAAATAGAAGCATGGCGACGTGTTAACTTTAAACCAAGTACAGAAAGAAAAATTGGAAAAACCGTTGCAATACGTTGTCCTTATGATAGAAGCCTAGTTACGATTACAGGCGATAAATTTGACCATCATGAAAAATGTAAAGGTTTAAATAAACCCAAGTGCACACGGACAGTGACTGCGCATGGGATTAAATTAGAATTTGTTTTACCCAATGAGATGTTGGAGAGATAAAAGAATGTCGATACAAGTAAATGATAAAGATATAGATTGGCACAGTTGGTTAAATTTAGAAGTAAAAGATTCAAAAAAATATAGAGATAACTTTCTTGAATCAAAAATGTATCATAAACGATTTGACATTTTAGTGAATGGTATATATTCCGTTACAGACGGTTTCAATAAGTATAAAAATGATTCTAAATTTGGCGGATATATCGCAGCTGGTCATCAACGCTTACAAGATGCTTTAAACTTAATATCTTTACAATATTCCGCGGGTGGAGATTTAAATTTTATAAAAGAACTTTATCCATATCTTCTTCATTGGACAGAAGAATATGCTGAAACGAGTCATCTTTATAATTTAAGCCCAGATGCAGGTGGACGTTATGTCTGGCATATTTCTTTAGGAACTGAAGATTATTGGTATATTGCTTT
>NZ_KB850046.1:1759608-1760824 GCF_000369465.1 Acinetobacter sp. CIP 53.82
GGAACTGAAGATTATTGGTATATTGCTTTACGATTGATATGCTTTGGTTTACTGACAGGGTATGCAGATCAAATGAGTCGAATTGTGACGATTATCGACTACACAGAAGCAACACCTGAAGGACAAGAAAAAGATGGCTTAATCGAGCGATTGGTTGCTTCATTTGTAACAGATCGAGGCATACCACCGAATGATGCACGTCGTCATTTGCCTTATCGTAAGCTCATTAAAGTTTTTGATGCTGCACCTGAAAAACGTCCAGCGATGATGTTGCAGTACTTAGAAGATTGGTATGAAGCCAGTCGTCGTGAACCTTATCATGATCAACATCCACAACCTGATATTAGATCAGGTATCAGTTATTTTGGTTATTGGTCATGGGAAGCGGCAGCTGTTACATGGTTGTTAGATATTGATGACACCATTTATCGAGAGCATCAATTTTATCCAAAAGATTTAGTCGATTTTGCTAAAGCACAATCAGAAAAAGTACAAACACAAGATTCAGTAGAAAAAATTAAAATCAAAGGTGGGGATAAATGTCCAAAAACAGGTTATTGGACGACTCCAGCCCAACCAAATGAACGTCAATATTTTGATAGAGGTGACATTTTACCAATGCTTTCAGAACAAGACTGGGGTGAAGTATATTGGTATTTTGATGGTGAAGAATAAAACTATATCGCTCAAGGGGAAACTTTCGTATTTATCGAAGTTTAATAAAAAAACTTTAGCGAGGGTTTTAAAAGACATTACATATTCGAATAGCTCATATCACCTGCACCCTCAGGTACAACCCAAGTAATATTTTGTGACGGATCTTTAATATCATAAGTCTTACAGTGAACACAGTTCGCAGCATTAATTTGGAAACGCTTAGAACCATCATCATTTTCCATGATTTCGTATACACCAGCAGGGCAGTAGCGCTGAGCAGGCTCATCCCATTGAGGAAGGTGAAGTTTTATATCGTGTTTTAGATCCACGTAGTTTAGATAACAGTATTTGTTGGATGAGGGAAGCTGAGTATAAAAAACTTAAGAGTAAAGCCGATTGGCGACGCTATTTTGCGGTATTTGCATCATAGAATCATAATGGTGAAGTTGTTAAATACAAAGGGCTTTGTTGCATAAATATGTAAGCATCTGATTTAAATAAATTTAATTTTGGATCAAAAAATAATCAAAACTTTTAAAATCATATAGTTATGAAATCT
>NZ_KB850046.1:1760834-1762493 GCF_000369465.1 Acinetobacter sp. CIP 53.82
TGTAAGCATCTGATTTAAATAAATTTAATTTTGGATCAAAAAATAATCAAAACTTTTAAAATCATATAGTTATGAAATCTTTGTGCAACAAAGCCACTCAAGGGAATACAAGAGGTAGAAGAGGAAATTAATATAGTGAGTACATCACAACTCTATTTAAGTAAACAAGAAATAGAAGAGTTAGTTCGGGATATTCCTCAAGATACTTCTATTCTTTATGGGGAGGAAAACCAAGAATTTGGTGTTTGTCCTTATGTTACTTTTTATATTTGTAATAAAGATTGTGTAGAAATATTAAATAAAGTTGTGGCTATTTATATCGAATTTGAAAATTCTATTATAGATAAGCCTTTTCAATTAAGGTTTAGGAGTGATACTGAACTATGGAAAAAGGCTGATAAGTGGATTAGAAGTCGTAACGAAATGTTAACGGAAATGACAACGATTTATAAAAAACATTTTATTTACTATATTGGTGCAACATCTGCAGAATCTCCTAATCAAAGTGCACGTTGGGCCTTAGGCGCTAAAATTAGAGACTCAAATGAACGTTATTCTAGTCTTAAATTAACTTTTGGTGATAAATGGTATAGATCTAATCCAGTTAGGTGGCATCATTTTGTTAAGCAGTGTCTAGAAAAGCTTAACCCAATTCAAGCCTATAGTGGCTATGAAATAGGAAATACAGGGCAATTTGCATTTGTATCTCCAGAGTTTGAAACAGTTGAGCGGACTTTTACGGATTATTTTTACGGGCTCGATATAGATCATCCTGGGATGGAGTTTTCTCATGAAAATATGTTTGTCTCAGAAGATCGTGACGCTTTAGGTGGAGGAATTCGTACCCCAACATGGTGTTTTTTACTTTCGCCCTATTGGCTAGAAAAGTTAGGTTTAAGTGAAGAGCAAATTCGCGAAAAACTCAATGATCCACGTATTGAAATAACTAAAATAGAGGATTCAGAAAATCCTAATCTATATAGTCTATGGATCCGTTTGGGCGAGCTCTCACTTTATCCAGTTGAAGAAGATGTCCCTGATTTATTGGTGATGGCAAATGAGCTAATTAAACCGATACGTTGTGATAACTTAAAACTTACGACCTTAGATGCATGGTCAGATGATCCAAACCCACGTTTTGATGCAGTAAGTGCGAAACAATGGATTGCTCGATTTGATAAAGACAGTACATGGCCTGAATTAAAACGAGTGGAAGTCGAAGCTCAAGAACCAGAAAGAATAGATATTGTACTCGCTGGAGAACCCTGCCCACACGCAGGTTACTGGTATACATTTGCCAAAGAAAACTCACGCCAATATTTTAAACAGGGAGATATTTTCCCTGATTTTGAAAGTGATTGGGGGGATGTGTATTGGCAGTTTGATGGGGAAGAATAAACTCAGTCATGAACGGCTTACTATAACTCTAGTATATATTTTTACTAAAATAACAAAAATAAAAATAGCTATAAGTATTGAGTTAGATTTATCTAAGAAAGAAAAAATAAACCCGCTTACGCGGGTTTATTTTGATCTCAATCGAGATTACATATTTGGATAGTTTGGACCACCACCACCTTCCGGTGTTACCCAGGTGATGTTCTGTGATGGATCTTTAATGTCACAGGTCTTGCAGTGTACGCAGTTGGCTGCGTTAAT
>NZ_KB850046.1:1764073-1881973 GCF_000369465.1 Acinetobacter sp. CIP 53.82
ACACAAACGGACAGATCATTCAGGTTATTTTCAATTGCAAGTTGACGGATTTTAATCGCCGCAGACAGACCCGCAGGGCCAGCACCTACGATAACTACGTCAAACTCCATCGATTCACGTTCGATGTGTTCCATGTAGGACTCCTCATAATACTAGAAGGTGGCAACCGTCATCTCAGAATCCGGTGCTGCCATGAGTGTTCTTAGTTCCTAGACACAAATTTGCTATCGTGTCTTTTATATTGTGGGCTAGTATAGTTTTAAACCTTGGTCTAGCCAATTGGCTGAATCATATTATTTTTCCGTCAGCAGGGTATTCAATGATGAACAATGAGCACAATGAACCAAATCCGACGAAAAAAGTAGCATTTTCTGATGATAAAAATTTAATGGGCATTGCACAATACTTAAAAGATGCACAGCCCGGTCACAAAAGGTCAATTCCCCCTTTGGAGCAATGGCATCCAAAGCATTGTGGCAAAATGGATTTAACGGTAAAAGCCAATGGAGAATGGTGGCACGAAGGTCAATTGGTGAAGCGCCAGTCATTAATTGAGCTGTTTTCTACCGTACTCTGGAAAGAAGGTCACACGTTCTATTTAAAAACCCCGGTCGAGCAGATTGAAATTGAGGTGGAAGATGAGCCTTTATTTGTCAATCAGGTAGATCAGGTTGATATTGAAGGCAAGACCTATCTGCAACTGACCACTACCACCCAGGACCTGGTGATTGTCGATGAGCAGCATCCGATCTTTATGCGTGAATATGAAGGGGAGTTACGTCCCTATGTGCATGTGCGTTTTGGTCTGAATGCCCTGATCCAGCGTGCGGCTTTTTTTCATCTGGTCGAGCTGGGCAGCTTGCAGGAAAATGCCGAAGGCGATGCGATTTTAAGCCTGAAAAGTGGTGATTTGCTATTGCAATTAGGCACCTGAGGTTTAAGCTTGAGCCATCCTATTTCAAACTGCTCATTCCGCTGCCATGACCGCCATTCATCCCCTTGCTCCTTTGTTGCACCCTATGACCAGAGCGCAGGCGGATGCGCCAATTGGGATTTTTGATTCAGGCATTGGCGGCCTGTCGGTGGCACTGGAAATTGCCCAGCATTTGCCCAATGAACAGATTGTTTATTATGCCGACACGGCGCATGTGCCTTATGGCCCGCGTGATGATCAGGAGATTCGTGAACTGACCGCTCAGGCCATCGAGTGGCTGTATCGGCAGGGCTGTAAAATTGCAGTGGTGGCCTGCAATACTGCTTCGGCTTTTAGTCTGGATTATCTGCGTGCGCATTATGGGGAAGATTTCCCGATTGTTGGTTTGGTCCCAGCCTTAAAACCGGCGGTACTGCAGAGCAAAACCAAAACCGTGGCTGTGCTGGCGACACCGGCGACCTTTCGTGGCCAGCTAATTAAAGACGTGATTCAGCGTTTTGCCTTGCCGGCCGAGGTCAAGGTGATTCCTTTAACCTCGCTTGAGCTGGTGCCTTTTGTGGAAAGCGGAGCACAAATGAGCGCGGCCTGTTTAAGCACTTTAAGCGAACTGTTACAGCCGGTGGTGGATGCTGGCGCAGATCATCTGGTGCTGGGGTGTACCCATTATCCCTTCTTAAAAACTGCGATTCAGTCTATTTTTGGTCAGAAATTGACATTAATTGACTCAGGAACTGCCGTTGCGCGTCAAACTTCCCGCATTTTAACGAAAAATGAGTTATTATTTGAACAGAGCCGAGCCGATCAGGTGCAGATTCATTGTTATGTCAGCGGTCAAAATGCTGAACATTTACAACCGATTGTCGGGCGTCTGATGCCTGAGCAGATCCGCTGGAAAATTTCCAATCTGCCTCGCTAAGCCAGGCTCCATAAAGAAAGCAACATGATTGCTTCAGCATGACTTATTTTTTTGATTGGGGAACAATACTGATGCCCATTGGGCGCTTCAGCTATTGAGGGAAGGAGAGCCAATGCTCGATAAACGCTATCAGGTATTTATCTCTACGTCCGGTTCAGATATGCAGCCGGAACGCATGGTATTGACACAGACCTTGGTGGGAATGGGCTTCTTTTCCTGGGGCTTGGAGCAGCGTACGCCGTTGAGTACGGCATTTGCCCGCCGTCAGATTGATGACTGCGATTATGTGGTGCTGTTATTGGGCAGCCAGTATGGCGAGCAGTCGGTATCGGGTGTGGGCTATATGCATCTGGAATATATTTACGCGGTCACCAAGCAGAAACCGATGATTGTGTTTATGCATGAAGACCCGGATTCACGTGATGCCAGCTTGCAGGATGCCAAACCTGAACTGCGGGAAAAATTTAAAGAATTCCGTCGCCTGTTGCAGCAGGAAGTTGATCAGGTGTTTTGCTATCGCAGCTTGCGTGATCTGGAGCTGGCGGTACGTTTCAATATGCCGCAAATGCTGGAGCGTTATCCGGTGGTGGGCTGGGTGCGTCCGCAAAATACCCAGGCCCTGCATGATGAAATCGAGCAGCTACAGGCCAAAGTGGCCCAGTTAAAAAATGAACTTGGCAAGACCGAAGCCGATCCGTTTTTAAGCCTGCCCAAAGTATCCATGCATGAAGCTTTCCAGTTTGAATACCGGATGCATGCTTATCAGGATGGTAATTTTAAAGAACTGAAAGTACAAAAACAGCTGACCTGGGCGCAGCTGTTCAGTATTTTAGGCTCGACCTTTATTCATCCGACCCCGGAAGAATATTTTTCCAAACGCATGAATGAATATTTAAATGATACCGGTCTGACTGATGCGCGGCGTGAAATGCCGCGTGCGCATGCGGTGGCACGGGCGCAAATCAATATTCGTGCCCTGCATACCATTAAAATGCAGATGCGCCAGAATGACTGGATTGTGCAGGCCGGCCGGGATGAACGCCAGCGTATGCTATGGCAGACTACAGCCAAAGGGCAGAAGTTGCTGGACAGTAACCTGCTTGATAATGATCGTGTTTTTCAATATAAATCGACGCATTAATTCATTTAGTAACAGACGGGAAAGCTGTTAAAGTAAACGCGTTCCCTGATGATTCCTGAGAGCCTAATGTCTGTTGTTGCGAAACCGAAAATCACCATTATTCTGGCCAATTTGGGCACACCGGATGCACCGACTGTGCCTGCGGTACGACGTTTTCTGAAACAGTTCCTGTCTGATCAGCGGGTGATTGAAATTCCCAAACTGCTGTGGCAAATCATTTTAAGGCTGTTTATTTTACCGTTTCGCCCCAAACGCGTGGCACATGCTTATGCCATGGTCTGGAATCAGGATTCGCCTATGCGCGAAATTTTGCAGGCGCAGGTTGATGCCATCAGACAGACCTTAACTCCGCTCTACCCGGAATTTGAGCTGAATATTGTGCCAGCCATGACCTATGGCAACCCGGGCATCGACGCTTTGCTGGCAAAGCTGGCCCAGCAGCCGCAAGATCATCTCCTTGTCCTGCCGCTATTCCCTCAATATTCCGCAACTTCCACCGCGCCGCTATATGATGCTATAGCCAAATGGATTCCGCAGCAGCGCAATTTGCCGGGGCTGAGCATTATCCGCGATTATTATCAGCATCCTTTGTATATTCAGGCTTTGGCGCAGAGTGTGCGCGAATTTCAGGCCGAGCATGGTCCGGCGGAAAAACTGCTGATGTCATTTCACGGTATTCCACAGCCCTATGCCGATAAAGGCGACCCGTATGCCGAGCGCAGTCGCACAACCGCTCAACTGGTGGCGCAGGCGCTGGGTTTAAATGAGGATCAGTGGGCAATCAGTTTCCAGTCACGTTTTGGCAAGCAGGAATGGGTCAAGCCCTATACCGATGTGCTGCTCGAAGAATGGGGCAAGCAGGGAGTCAAATCGGTCCAGATCATGAGTCCGGCATTTTCTGCCGACTGTCTGGAAACGCTGGAAGAACTGGCGATACAAAATGCCGAGATCTTTCAGCAGGCTGGCGGGGAACACTATGCCTATATTCCGGCACTCAACCAGCGGGATGATCATTTACAATTGCTGAATGCCTTGCTTCAGGCTAATCTGGATGCGCTGAAACAGACTTTTGCCCATTTTCAACAGGACGCTTAACCCATGTTACAAGTCAAAATTGTGCCGGTCACGGCATTTGCCCAAAACTGTTCCATCGTCTGGGATGCAGAAAGCAAAGACGCCATTTTGATTGATGCGGGCGGTGAACCGGACAAGCTGCAGGCAGAAGTCGAAGCACTGGGCTTAACTGTGAAAGCCTTATGGTTAACTCATGGCCATCTGGATCATGCCGGTGCTGTCGGTGCCTTAAAAAAACGCTGGAATGTGCCGGTCATTGGCCCGCATAAGGAAGATGCGTTCTGGCTGGACATGATTCAGGAAGTATCGGCGCGTTATGGTTTCCCGATTCCTGAAAAGGTCGAGGTGGATCAGTGGCTGGAAGGCGGTGAGCAGCTGCAGCTCGGCAATGAACAGTTTGAAGTGCGTTTTGCACCGGGACATACCCCAGGTCATGTGATGTTCTATAATGCCAATTACGGTTTGCTCTGGACCGGTGATGTGCTGTTTAAAGGCTCGATTGGCCGGACAGATTTCCCGCGAGGGAATCATCAGCAATTACTGGATTCAATCCAGCGTGAATGTTTTAGCCTGCCCGATGAAACCCAGTTTATTTCAGGGCATGGTCCGATCAGTACCATTGGTTTTGAAAAACAGCACAATCCTTTTGTGGCGGGGCAGACCGGTTAATCTGCAAATTTCACCCTAACCAAAGTCAGCACAGTGCTGACTTTTTTATTGCGCCGTTTTGATTGCCATTTATTTGCGAAACGGGTCATTCAGCTGTTTTTTCGCTTCCATGCCCACCAGCCAGGCCATTAAGGCAAATAATACCGCCACCCCAATCAGCAGCGTATCCTGACTATATAAACCGACCGCCAGCATTAAGATTGCGGCAAGCAGAAAGGCGAAAAAAAGAATTTTCAGGAGCGTGGGCATACAGGGCTCGATAATTAGAATCTCGAGGCCATTTAAAAAAGAACCGAATGCGAATAGGGTAACGTTTTGCAGTAAAATTTTTAAATGTGTGCGCTGTTTGCGCAAAGAAGTTTTAAATGTGTAGGATTTTTATTACACCTTTCCAGTAAAAGCGGCTTTTTGTAAAACCGCGTAACTCATTTTAGTCTTCCGGGTTATCTACCGAGGGTGCATCCTGAGTCGGCAGGCGATATTCATCACTGGCCCAGGCGCCCAAATCAATCAGCTTGCAACGCTCGGAACAGAAAGGGCGAAATTCATTGCCTTCCCAGACAGAAGGTTCACCACAACGTGGGCAAGGGAATGTACGTGGCATGCGGGTCTCCTGATAAAATCCCGGATTAGATTAGTCAAAAACAGCTGCACTTGATAGACTTGTGTGGTTTTTTATAAGTTTGATCTGATTATGCCCATTCGTCAATTTCAAGCCCAGCGTATGCATGCTCCGCGTGACTTTCAAGCCATTGCCAATACTCCTGTCTGTATCGAAATTGGTGCAGGCAAAGGCAAGCACGCGCTGTTGTTCAGTGGGCAACATCCTGAGCAAACCCTGTATGCGATTGAGCGCACCCGGGAAAAGTTTCTGGCCATGCAAAAGCAGCATGGATTAGAACCGCGTGCCAATCTGCAGCCGGTCCATGCCGATGCCTTACCGTGGATTGTACATGCGCTATATCCAGCGCAAGTCGAGCAGTGCTTTATTTTATATCCGAATCCGGAGCCGCATAATCCGGCCCAGCGCTGGCTAAATATGCCATTTTTTGAGTTTTTGCTGTCGCGTTTACAACCGAATGGACAGATTACCCTGGCCAGTAATATCCCTGAATATATTGCCGAAGCTGAACAGCAATTATTGGCGCTATGGAAACTGCCGTTTGAGAAACAGCGGATTGCCGCCGATTCTGCCCGGACCCATTTTGAAATTAAATATTTGCAGCGCGGTGAATTATGCCAGCAACTGATTATTCGTAAACCGGAAGGGTATCGCACCCGTTTTGATGATTTTCAGCCGCTTCAGGGGCAGTCGCCTGCGCAGGCAGTGGAAGAATAAGCATGTCCAAGCGGATTGCCATTATCGGGGCAGGCCCGGCCGGCTTGATGGCGGCTGAGGTGCTCAGCCAGTATGGCTATAACCTGCATGTCTATGAGCAGAAGCCTTCGGCAGCACGCAAGTTTTTAATGGCCGGAAAAACCGGGTTAAATATTTCCCATGCCGAAGCAGTGCCGCAGTTTATTCAGCGTTATGATCAGGCCGACTGGCTGGCGCCGTGGATTCAGCGCTGGGATGCTGGCTGGATTCAGGACTGGATGGCAGGCTTGGGCATTCGCTCTTATGTCGGTTCATCCGGGCGGATATTTCCGGTGGAGATGAAAGCTGCACCGCTATTACGGGCCTGGTTAAAACGACTGGCGGATAATGGGGTGCAGTTTCATTACCGCCAGCAGGTCAAAGGCCTTGAGCAGCAACAGCTGCAGATTCTGGACTTAAAACATGGGCAACTGCGCAGTGAATCATTTGATGCGATTGTGCTGGCTTGTGGTGCGCTGTCGTGGTCGCAATTAGGCAGTGATGGTGCCTGGCAGGACTGGCTCCATCCAGAGCAGATTGAACCATTTCAGGCCAGCAATGCCGGGGTGGAGTATCCGTGGTCCAGCTTTATGCAGCCAGTGTTTGGTCAGCCTTTAAAACGGGTTGAGACCTGGGTGGAACCGCATACGCGCAGTGTCGGCGATATTGTCCTGACCCATTATGGACTGGAAAGTGGCCTGATTTATAAGCAGGGCCGGGCCTTACGTGCACAGCTGAAACAGCAGCAGCGCATGGTGCTCTCTCTGGATTTACTGCCCGAGCAGTCGCAGGCGCAGCTGGCCAAAAAATTACACCCCAGTAAAAAGCAGTCGCTTAGCAATGTCTGGCGTAAAGCCGGTTTAGATGCAGCCAAAAGCAGTCTGCTGCGCGAACTGGTCGATAAAAGCTTATGGCATCAGCCGGAGGCACTGGCGGCACAGGTGAAACAGCTGCGGATTGAATTAACGGGTTTTCGCCCGATTGAAGAAGCGATTAGCTGTGCCGGCGGAATCAAGCGCAGTGCCTTCAGCCCGCAGTTACAGCTGAAGGGTCATCCGGCGGTATTTTGCTGCGGTGAAATGCTGGACTGGGATGCACCCACCGGCGGCTATTTGCTCACGGCCTGTTTTGCCACCGGACGGGCAGCTGGGGAAGGTGTACATGCCTATCTCGCTACAGGGCAGTAAAACTCACAGACATCCTGCCTGTAAAAAAATCAGGGCTATTTAGGGCCCTGAGGTTGTGCATATCATTTAATGCTCGAGCTGTGGATACTGGTCGCGCCAGTGTTCTAATTGCTCTTGGGCATGAATAAATTTCCCCAGACCTTTAACGCTGTCTGGTGCACTCTCCGATGCAGCTGAAGCTGGTTGCTGGGCATGCAGCTGGGCCTGATGATCCCAATATTCATACATCAGACCCTGAATATAGCGGCCCTGTTCAGTTTTTAAATCCAGCGCTTTCAGCATATTCAGGGCCGACTGGATATTGTCACCTTGCCGGCTTCGTGCAAAGACATCATCCAGCGTGCCTTGCTGCTGCATCTGCATTAGTTCAACTTCCATTTCCTCACTCATCTGACCAAAGCGCTGTTCATAGTCGGTTAGCAGCTGCAGGTCATGCAAGTCCTGCTCGGTTTTCGGGAAAGTGCGTACCGGCTCACTTTTCAGTTCCTGCAGCACCTGATCTTCGGCGCTTAATTCCTGCTTCGGTTCTGGTGACGGATTACGCTCGCAGGCACTCAGCAGCAGTGCACTGCCAAGCAGACAGGCCAGAGATAAAGGTTTGATCAGATTGGACATGACAGGTTCATCCTTATTGTTCTGTAATTTTTGTAAAGCTATACACATGGGTCAGGTAGGGAAAGTCAATTTGTTGCTGCGGCTGTTTGCCTGTATATTGCAGCACCATCTGCTCGAACTGCTGTTTCAGCTGCTGTTGCTGATGTTCAGGCAGCGCGGCAATAAAACTGGTAGAAAGCAGGCGTTTTGACACCACCTGTTCAACTGTACCGCTTTGCCATTGCTGAAAAGTAGCTTCTGCGTTAGCGTTAAAGCCGGTTGCAGCCGAAAAGACCTGTCGCCATTGGCCGCTATGAAAACGCGGGGTATCACCTTCCAGCGGTGCTATATGCTCGGCCAGTGCCTTGACCCAGTCGATGCGGGTGTCACGCTGATTCCAGATCAGCAATAGCTGACCACCCGGTTTCAGCACCCGGTAAATTTCGTTCAGGGTTTCAAGATTGGCAAACCAGTGAAAGGACTGCGCGCAGCAGACGGCATCGACACTGGCATCAGGCAGCGGCAGGGCATGACTATAGGCTTGAATGCTTTGCACATCAGGATAGTGTTGCTGTAGTTGTGCCAGCATTTCGGCCACCGGCTCAACAGCAATCACATGCGGGCTAAGCTGTTGCAGAATCGGCAGGAATTTACCGGTACCGGCACCTAGGTCGACACAGACCGGTGCGGCATCAGATTTGAGCTGGTTTTTTAACCATGCAACCAGCGCTTGTGGATAACTTGGTCGGACCTGTTGATAAAGTTTGGCGGCTGTGGAAAAGCCTTGTTCTGCTGCAGGATGGAGGAATTGTGTCATATTTTGCGCTTTTTTATCTGCCGGGCATCTATAAAATAACATATTCGCTTTTTAGTCGTCGGCATACGGTCTATTTGTTATTTTGAATCTTGATAGAGGGCTGTGCAGCTCTGGTGTGGGAATGGATAAACACATAATTTTTGAAGACGATCATATCCGCGTCATCTGGATGCCCGGTCATTCAGAGGCGCTGATTTTTTCTTTTGGCGATTTAATTACCCGCGCCAAAGGCCTGACCATTAATGCTGAAAAGTCATTGAGCAAACACGGCTATAATGTGGTTGGCATCATGCCAAAGGAGAAATCCTGGTTTCCCGAACAGTCGATGCGCGCGATGCTGAATGAAATTGCCGCCACCATTGCGCCGTTTCAGCAGCGTATTGGCTATGGCGGTTCGATGGGTGGTTATGCGGCCATCAAATATTCCAACCTGCTTGATTTGCAACGTGTGGTGGCACTGGTGCCGCAATATTCGATTGATCCGGAAGATATTCTGGACACGCGTTACAATATGTTCTTCCACCCGCAGCACAATGCTGACATGCGTATTCAGCCCCAAGATGTTTCGGCTGAGCGCGAATATATCGTAATTTATGATCCGCACTATGCCGAAGACCGCGCCCAGTATTTAAAATTGCAGGCAGTGCTGCCTTCGCTGCAGACCCTGCATTTACCGTTTACCGGACATGATGCAATTGCGGTGTTGGCCAGTTCCGATTTGCTCAATGATTTTCTTAGCCATCCTTTTGATCCGGCACATTTTTACCAGAAGATGCGTCAGGTCAAAAAGAACAGTAAGTTTTACTATCGCAAGCTGATTGAAAACCTGTTGCCACGGCACAAACATGCGCTGGGGAAAATCCTGAAAAATAACGAACTGCAACTGGACAGCGGCTTTTTTGATGCCAAGCTCAAGCAGAACCTGATTCGCTCGCTGCTCAGCAATAAACAGGTCGATCAGCATGACCTGCATAAACTCGGGATTCAGTTTAACCTGCCGCAGGAAAGCCGCCGCCAGCTGATGGACTGTTTTGGCCATGGGCTGGTATTTAATGTCATTAGCCAGAAGATCGAAAGCTATGCTGCCAGTGCTGTGGCCTTAAACCATAAATTCCTGATTCCGATTTATGCCAAGGGCAATGGACTGGTACAAATCTGGCTGAATGACCAGCGTTATATTGTGGCCATGAATGATCGTCAGGTCATGAAACTGTTTCAGGAACAGGATGAGCTCAGCGCCGGTATGCACCCCATCGTGATTAAAAAATACAGCGATTATTATGTGCTGAGTTATAAACAGCTGAATTTAAGTAGTGATGAATTTGGCGGCAATGAATTTGTCGATGATAGCCCGGAAAGTGCCAAATTTGTGACCCAGCCCGAAGTGGTGCTGTAAGCCAAAACTGCACTGACCCCGAAGTCCTTGTTTTATTTTATATTCAGGCTAAGATGAAGATGGATGTAAAACAACCAGTGGATAAAAGTAGGGTAGTGTTATGACCATTCGACCTCTGTCTGTTGTGGTACTGAGCCTGCTGGGTTGGGCTGTTCCGTCCGTTGCTTCGGCACAAACGGTGCATTATTCAGCCTATATGGTGTTCGGCAGTGGCCTGTTATTGGTATTGGCTTTAACCATTTATGTCATTCGGCAAATCCGCTTTTCTTTACGCAATTATCACAGCAAGCGCCCATGAACTCATGGGCGTTTTTTTGTGGGCATCCCATTTTTGAACTGACGCGCAGCGCTACAAGTGTGCTTTAATTTCTTCACGCCATGATGAGAGGATGCACCACATGAACGCCATATTTCTGGATTTTGCCTCGCTGGATCAGGATGATTTACAGCTAGAAGACTTAAACGCTGTCTTTCAGCAGCAGTTAACGCTGTATCCAACCACTTCGCCTGCAGAGCTGCTGCCACGGGTGCAATCTGCCGAGGTGATTATCAGCAATAAAGTCTTGCTGGATGCCGCGACATTACAGCAATGCCCGCAGCTTAAACTGATCCTGATTTCAGCCACCGGTACCAATAATGTCGATTTGGAACAGGCACGCCGCCAGGGTGTGGTGGTGTGTAACTGTCAGGGTTATGGCACGGCCGCAGTGGCGCAACATACCTTAATGCTGATGTTAAATCTGGCTACTTCTTTTGTGCCTTATCATCAGGCGGTGCAACAGGGCCAGTGGCAGCGTTCTAGCCAGTTCTGTCTGCTGGATTATCCAATTGTCGAGCTGGCTGGAAAAACGCTGGGAATTGTCGGTTATGGTGAGTTGGGGCAGGCAGTGGCCAAGCTAGCCGAAGCCTTGGGCATGCAGGTCAAAATTGCTGCTCTCGCCAACCGGCCACAATCTGCGTCGCGGGTGCCTTTTGCCGAGCTGTTACCGCAGGTGGATTTTTTAAGCCTGCATTGTCCACTGACCGAAGATACCCGGGATTTAATCGGGCCGGCTGAGTTTGCTGCCATGAAACATAGCGCGTTTTTAGTTAACTGTGCCCGCGGCGGTATTGTCAATGAAGCGGCGCTGGCCGAAGCCTTACAGTCCGGACAAATTGCCGGTGCGGCGATGGATGTGCTGAGTGTCGAGCCACCCAAGCAGGGCAATATCCTGTTAGACCCAGCCATTCCCAATTTAATTTTAACCCCGCATAGTGCATGGGGCAGTGTAGATGCGCGGCAGCGGATTGTGCAGCAAATGGTAGAAAACGTGATCGCATTTCAGCAGGGCCAACCGATCCGTCAGGTCAATTAATCAGATATCAAGCAATAAAAAATACGGACGTATTCAGGTCCGTATTTTTGGGTGGAATGAAAAGGCGAGTGATGATGATGCTCTCGCTCACTCCGTCTTAAAGTTCGGTCACGGCGTAGCTGGTGGCTCCTGAACCGGTTTCAGCAGGTACTGATGCCGCCGGTTGAGCGGTATCTGGCTGACTCAAGCTGCCCTGTACAATTGGTACCGGCTGTTGCGGTGCGCCGCCTAAAGCTTCTTTGGTGTCCTGAATTTTCTGGTTGTCCTGTTGCGTGGTGTTGCTGGTTAAGGTTTTGGTATTTTCCCAGGCCTGATGCACCGAAGGCCGTACTTTTTGCACACCTTTTTCTGCCACTTCACCAACCCGATCTGCCGCGTTTAAAACACCTTGCTGTACTTTATAGGCCCAGACATGCAGTAAATTCGGATTATCGGCATACGGCTGAATCGGGGCTTGGAGCTTGGTGCTGCTATTCGCTTCTGCTGGTGGAGTTTGTGCCCAGACTGCAGTGCCCATGAGCATAAGGCCAACAGCCAATACGGATTTCATTTTATGCATAATCATGACCCCTGCTAAAAGAGAATGGAAAGCCTAAGCCTAAACTGAAGGCATGAAGAAATCATGAAGATTCCTGTTACTGTGTTGAGCATCTGCTGAATTGTCTTGAAACTCAAGCACAAAATTAAAAAAGCCCGCAGGGTTGCAGGCTTGGTTCTCTCATTTTGATTATTGTGCAGCGCCAACCGCGGTATGGGTTTTACTGCTGACTTTGGCTTTGGCCACAGGCGTATCGACATCAACCTGCGCATTGCTGTGCAATTGTACCTGTGCCGATTTCTGTTTCAGGCTGTTTTTGGTTTTTTCCGTACGATCTGCGGCATGTTCACGGGCTGCTGCGGCTTTCTTGGCGGCAGACTGTTTCAGTTCGCTTGAGCGTTCATAGGCCGCCTGTTTTAAATCTGCGGCTTTTTCTTTGCCGGCTTCGGCTTTTTCATTGCTGAACTGTTTGGTGTTTTGCCAGGTGTTCTGGGTCGTGGTTTTTACGCTATGTAATCCTTGACCGACATGCTCGCCTGCGCTGTGTAAGGTCTGCTGCGTACCTTGCACTACATTATTTAAAAGTCCACCAGCCTGTGGCGTCTGCACAGCTGCCGATGCGTTGACATTGGCCTGAAGTGCGGGCGCGGCATACAGTGAAGATGTCGCGAGTAGGGCGCTGCTCATGAATATTGTTGTGAGAGTTTTCTTCATAGGATTTTCCTTGCATGTGTGCCACAGACGCAATGCTGTGAGCGGTGCCTATCTTAAGGAGAAAAATATGCGCCGATATGCTTTATGCAAAAACATCCACAATCTTGCTACAACTGCTTAACAATTCAGGCATTTTTGTAAACTGGGAATTGGCTGCGAAGTCTTATACCAGTTGGTATAGCAGATATAATTTGCATGATGAAAAATCTATTTATTTTTCAGGTTATTTTTATTTTTTCTGAAAAATGTGGAAAAGCACCATACCTTTTGCAGGCATGATGCTTGAATTTTTAGTTACATTGCGCCAGTGCATCTTTATGGAAATGATCGCGCAGGGTGAGGAAGTTTTTCTGTACCGTGGCATCATGCAGGTCAAAATTATGGGCGGTGCTGGTGCCATCTTGGGCAAAGGTAGCTGAACCGGCTGAAATGAGGGTGTTGCCTTTAAATGCCCATTGTTCAATTGAGCGGCCGGCTTTGAGCTGCCCTCTAAATTCAATCACGCATTTATCAATAAACTTGGTCAGTTTGGCCGAGTTATGCGTGGTGTCTGGATAGACCTCAAGATTTTGGACTTCTTGTAATACCCCCGCTTGTAGTTGTGGAATGACTGGCGCAGAGGTACATGCACCCAGAGAAAGGCAAGTTAGACCAGATAAAATTAAAGTTTTAAGTTTCATAAGCTTCTTTCTTGTTGAGTGTTTTCAGTTTGAGTATAGGGAATATGGAAGGAAAAGCCTATAGGTATGACCTATAGAATAGTAGTACTTAAGAGAAGGAGGAGAGAATTAACTGTAAAGTGAGTAGTGGCGTGTTTGTAAGGTCAGTAATTGAGGTTTTAAATGATTTAAATCTTCATTGAGGCCTACACGTTTTGCCAGAGGGTCAACTAATCTTCTTGTATCATGAGTGCTCGGCAATGGAACGACATTCAAGGCTTGGGAGAGTGCTTTAAGTTGTTGGCGTCTAGAAACACTTGAGCATGAGTATCTGCGGAATTTTTCTAATAGAAAAAACAGTCGGCGCTTTTCTAAGGGGTTTAAACTGGAACTCACAGCAGGTAGTAGTTCTGAATATAATAATGCTTCAGCAACGGGTTTAACCTGCTCGAATGTTGCAGAATTCAATGGCTGCTTTAATAGTGCTTTTAAAGCATGCTCAAATTCCAGCTGATTCATTGTGTCAATCTCCCAGGTCTGAAAGAAGCGAAATCATATATTGAATATTAGAATCTAATTGCTCAGGTGTAACGTAATAGTCTTTAGCATTATTTGCTATTTCTTTGAACTGCTCAAGCGAAAACTTGTTTCTTGCATATAATGCTTGAATATCTTCGATGTCTCTGTCAGACAAGCGTGCCAATTTAGAAACAGCCAAATCTACGCCAGATACGAGATAGACCTCTACGATACTTTCAGCGGTTAAGGGGATAACTCGTTCCCTGTAATCAGGATCGATGGAGGCAAGGCTGGTATTAAATCCACTGTCAAATTCTAAATTTGTTTCAAGATTATTATGATCCAGATATTCAATATCATTATTTTCTAGAAATAAGAAAATATCTTCTTTTTTTAATTGGCTGATCGATTGGATTTCAGCATCAATATCATTGCTACCTCGAGCATTGGTGTGGATGTGAAACGCACAGCCACCAAAAATAAATGCCTTAACGGCACCATGAGGAAGATATTGATGATTCATTGAAATCCAATCCTCAAGCTCTTGAAAGAGCTTGAGGATTGCAAGGGTGATAGGTGAGTCGTTATAAATACTCATCTTTAGTGTTGAAGCACCGAAATATCCGCCACTTTGGTAAATAAGGCGCGAAGCTGAGCAAGCAAGCGTAAACGATTTGCTTTTAATTCAGCATCATCCGCCATCACCATTACACCGTCAAAGAACGCATCTACAGGCGCACGCAGTGCAGCAAGTGCAGAGAGCGCAGCAGTGTAGTCTTTGGCAGCGAATAATGGCTCAACTACAGGCGTGATTTTTGCAAGTTCAGCGAACAATGCTTTTTCAGCATCTTCCACCAGATTCGCTTCAACCACTTCACCAGCTGGTGCCGCTTCTTTGGCAAGAATATTGGCAACACGCTTATTCGCAGCAGCAAGTGCAGCCGCTTCAGGCAATGCGCGGAAGTGATTGACCGCATTGACACGCTTGTCAAAATCAAGCGGTGATTTTGGTGACAAGGCTTGAACGGCTTGAATCACGTCAACAGCCACACCTTGGTCTTCATATTTGGCACGGTAACGACCTTCAAGGAATGCAACCGCATCGTTTAAAGTCTTATCGTGATCTTTGAGTACATCGCCATACGCAGCTAAAGCAAGTTTGATCAAATCTTCGATTGAAACATCAAGCTCGTTTTCAGTCACTAGACGTAAGATACCAATTGCAGAACGACGCAGGGCAAACGGGTCTTTCGAACCTGTAGGCGCTTGACCAATACCGAAAATACCGGTGAGCGTATCTAAGCGGTCTGCAAGCGCAATGGTTGTACCTGTTTTGGTTTTCGGTAAAACATCACCTGCAAATTTAGGCAAGTACTGCTCGCCAAGTGCTTCAGCCACTTCATCATTTTCGCCTTCAAGACGTGCATAGTAAGTTCCCGCGATGCCTTGAAGTTCTGGGAATTCACCCACAAGCTCAGAGGTTAAGTCACATTTTGCCAGCAGGGCAGCTTTTTCAGCGTCAGCCGCATTTGCACCTGTAATTGGCGCAAGCGCAACAGCAAGTTTGGCAATACGTTCAGATTTGTTCCAAAGCGTACCGAGTTCTGCCTGGAATACCATATTCGCCAGTTTCTCCTTACGAGACGCAAGCGGTTGTTTTTGGTCTTGCAGGAAGAAGAATTCAGCATCCGACAAACGTGGACGAACGACTTTCTCGTTACCTTCAATAATTTGTGACGGATCTTTCGACTCGATGTTTGACACCGTAATGAAGTACGGTTGCAGTTTATTATCGCTATTCACCAGGCAGAAGTACTTTTGGTTGTCCTGCATGGTCGTAATAAGCGCTTCTTGAGGAACAGCAAGGAAGCGTTCTTCAAAGCTGGCACGTAGTGCAACAGGCCATTCAACCAGTGCAGTGACTTCGTCACGAAGATCCGCAGGCACAATGGCAATGGCATTGACTTCATCTGCCAGTGCTTTTACTTGCTGGTCGATGATCGCTTGACGCTCTTCAAAAGACGCAACCACATAAGCGCTACGAAGTGCATCTAAGTATGCATCTGCATTGGCCAGCGTAATCGCTTCAGGTGCATGGAAACGGTGACCATACGTCACGTTACTAGCTTTATGATCTTGAATGGTTGCATCAACCACATCGTTGTCTTTCAGCAACACCACCCATTTTACCGGACGAACGAATTCAGTACGGCTGGCTGCAGAACGCATGCGTTTCGCAATTGGCAGGTTGTCCAAAGCATTTTGTAAAATTTGCGGTAACAGCGCATCAAGGCTTTGACCTTTGACATCTTTTAAGTAACACACTTTTTCAACTTTACCTGCTTGGAAAGTCGATACTTGATCAACCGTAATGCCTTGACCACGCATAAAGCCTTCTAAAGCTTTGGTTGGATTGCCTTCAGCATCAAACGCTGCTTGTTTTGCAGGGCCGTCAAAACGTTTTTGAGTGTCGGCTTGCGCGCCATCTACATTGACAATTTTAAGTGCCAAACGACGTGGTGCAGCATAAGCTTCAATTGAATCGAAAGCCAGACCTGCATCTTTTAAGCCTTTAACCGTTTCAGCCTGTAACGCATCACGTAATTTTTTCAGGCTTTTTGGTGGAAGTTCTTCACAGCCAAGTTCAAATAAAACAGTATGCTTAGACATTATTTGCTCTCCGCTGATTTTTCTGCTTGCGCGGCTTCCGCCTCAACCTGTGCTTTTAACTGTGCCAGAACTTCATCACGTAAATGCGGTTCTGCCATTGGGAAACCAAGCTCTGCACGTGCGGCCACGTAGCTTTGTGCAATGGCACGCGCCAATGTACGGACACGTAAAATATAACGCTGACGCTCAGTCACAGAAATCGCACCACGCGCATCAAGCAGGTTAAAGCTGTGTGATGCTTTCACCACTTGCTCATAGGCAGGAAGTGGCAGTTTCGCTTCCATCAAACGAGAGGCTTCTGCTTCGTAAAAGTCGAACAGTTCAAACAGTTTGTCGACTGGCGCATATTCGAAGTTATAGGTCGATTGTTCTACTTCGTTTTGATGGAATACATCGCCATAGGTCACCGTACCGAACTGACCTTTGGTCCAAACCAAATCGTAAACTGAGTCGACACCTTGCAGGTACATCGCCAGACGTTCTAAACCGTAAGTGATTTCACCCGTGACCGGATAACATTCAACACCACCGACTTGCTGGAAATAAGTGAATTGCGTGACTTCCATACCATTCAGCCAAACTTCCCAACCTAAGCCCCAAGCACCGAGTGTTGGTGATTCCCAGTTATCTTCGACAAAACGGATGTCGTGAACCAAAGGATCAATCCCGATGGCTTTTAAAGAATCCAGATACAGCTGCTGGATGTTGTCCGGGTTTGGCTTTAATACCACCTGGAACTGGTAGTAGTGTTGCAAACGGTTCGGGTTTTCACCATAACGGCCATCTTTTGGACGACGTGAAGGTTGCACATAAGCGGCATTCCAGGTTTCAGGCCCTAATGCACGTAGGAAAGTTGCAGTGTGGAATGTTCCTGCACCCATTTCCATGTCGTAAGGCTGCAACACGACGCAGCCTTGCTCCGCCCAGTAATTTTGTAAGGCAAGAATTAAGCCTTGGAAAGTATCAATATGCGATATGGCGCGACTCATGGTCATCCACTTAAAATTAGAGAAAAATTGTGCTCAATTATAAGGATTTTGGCGGGAGGTAGCAAAGGTTATCCATACAATGCTGGCGCTTTGATCAGGAAGCGAAGCCTAACCGAAAAATCGCCATGAAAAATCAGTAGAGAAACCGACATTCGGTTGATCTGTCTATCCACAAAAAACGGATTTTGATCTGTAGGATTCGGGGAAAACCCAGCATTGTCATTTCAGTCATTTTTCTCAAAGATTGGTTTCATCTGGTGTATACAGCGCAATCATCT
Organism: Acinetobacter sp. CIP 53.82; assembly: GCF_000369465.1. Classification (NCBI taxonomy): domain Bacteria; kingdom Pseudomonadati; phylum Pseudomonadota; class Gammaproteobacteria; order Moraxellales; family Moraxellaceae; genus Acinetobacter; species Acinetobacter sp. CIP 53.82. The sequence goes on from NZ_KB850046.1 coordinate 1,781,881, forward strand.
GCGCTGAACGGTGTATACGCAAAAACGATGTTTTTAAAATGAAGGGCTTATCAATTTTTTCTAAAAAGAGGATGATTCAGTGTGCCTATACTGATATACATCTCAACAGAAAAATTCATAATTATAAGATATAGAATGAATACATCTTATAAGCTGCTTCATTTTATAATGGCGGCCGTCGCCAAAATCACAAAGGATTCCCGTGTTTCATCCGCAATCTGAATGGTTAGAAATCTTAAAACCCAATTTCAAATTACTGCCGCTGAAAGAACGTCTGTTGTGCGGATTGGGTGCTTTGCTGGGCTTAAGTTTATCTTCACTGATCAGCTTATGGATTCTGGGCGATATTAATGCCTGGTATATCGCGCCGATGGGTGCGTCGTCAGTATTGCTGTTTGCGGTGCCGGCCAGTCCGCTGGCACAGCCGTGGAATATGGTGATTGGCAATACTATTGCCGGCATTATTGGTGTGACTTGTGCGCTGTATATTCCGAATCTGACCGAAGCCTTTAGTGTGGCGGTGGCCTTATCTATTATTTTAATGATGTCGACCGATTCGCTGCATCCACCGAGTGGTGCTGTGGCGATTACCGCAGTATTGGGCGGTGAGGCGGTCAGTGAACTGGGCTATTTATTTATCTTTTATCCGGTGCTGTTAAATTCGCTGTTATTGCTGTTGGTGGCAATGATGTTTAACCGACTGACTGGCAAGCAATATCCACACAAGGCCCAGCTGAACCTGCGTTCGCAAGACCCGACCCCGACCCAGAAAGTCACCATTCAGCCGCAAGATATTCATCATGTGCTGGAGCATCAGACCGAGCTGCTGGACATTAGTGAATATGACTTGCAGAAAATTATTCTGGAAGCGCAATATCAAGCCAATGCGCGTATGCAGGATGAAAACGTGCAGGAATGGCGCTGTGAAGATATCATGACCCATGATGTGATTACCTTGCAGCAGGATGATGATATCCAGCTCGCGCTAGACAAGTTCAAGCAGGTCAATTTAATGAGCTTGCCGGTGGTAAATGCCGAGCAGCAACTGGTCGGCACATTGGCACTGTATGAAGTGGTGGAATGGTTTAAACATGCTACCGATGTGCGGATGTCATGGCAGCATCAGGTCAAACACATTATGAACCGCAAGGTGGTGACGGTAAAACCACATCAGAGTATTGCCGATCTGGTCCCGTATTTTGTGGAACGTTCGTTTAACTATATTCCAGTGGTGGAACAGCAGCAGCTGGTCGGGATTATTAGCCGCGCCGATATGATTGCCGCCATGAACCAGCGTCTGATCTGGCTACGCAGCAAAACTACGGAAAGTTAAAGCCAGAAAAAAGAAGCTACGGTAATAGGGGGCCACCGTAGCTTTAAACTGTGCAAGAAAAATGAAGATTAACGGTAACTGTTCTGATCTTCATGAATGGTACGTACCGGATTGCGATAGCCATTCACGTGTTCAATTTCAGCTTTCTTTTTCGGCATCACCAGCCACAGTACCAAGTACACCAGAATACCCGGGAAGGCGGCACTCATAATGGATACCAACACAAAAATAATGCGGAGTAAATTTGCATTCCAACCAAAACGTTCAGCAATACCACCCATTACACCTGCAATCATGTTTGAGCGGTTAGAGCGGTATAAACCAACATTGGCCATTGAGGTCTCCTTAAAAAATAAAATGGTGAGTCAATCAAGAACTCATAAAATAAAAATGGCGACCTATTTCCGTTTTTAAAGGGTCAATGCGCTATAAATCGTTAATTTATGTAAATAAAATGACACGGTATAAATATTGCGCTTTAAAATCTTGAAACAGGTCTACAAAAACTGTAGATTTTGGTGAAAATTCATATAATTTCAATAGCTTTGCTGTGTGCCCATCAACCTGATGCAAAGGCATACGGTGGCCACTGCTGTCCCATAGTTTGCTTTAAATAAAAAACCTGAGTCCTAACAGTTAAAATATGAGTGCAAACAAACACTTTAACGACCAGGATTCAGGTTTTGTCACATCAGAATACCGTATTTCATGAGCTAATTAAACCTGTTGTGCGACAGGATTTTGAACAACTTGCTAAAGTACACCATGTTGGACAGAAATTTAGAGCGGCTTCCCGGTGGGATCAGTTTATTGCCATATTGATGTCTCAATTCTCTTGTAGGCAAAGTCTGAGAGATATTCAATCCAATTTGGAGTGCCAACAGGAAAAGCTGAGTCATCTCGGAGCAAAGTCTATTCCCCGAAGCACGCTGGCACGAATCAATGAGCAGCAGCCTGCTGCCTTGTATCAACAGCTATTTTACAAGTTGCTTAAATACTATGAACACTCAAAAGTAGCTCATAAATTTCGCTTTAAGAATCCCTTGTATTCCTTGGATGCCAGTCATATTGACCTGTCGCTTTCCTTATGTGAATGGGCCAAAGTTCACGACTCAAAAGCCAGCATGAAACTCAGTATAGGATTGAATCACAGCAATGATATTCCTGAGTTTGTTGCAGTTGAAAATGGCAAAGAAAATGACATGGTACAAGGCCGCAAATTCCAGTTTCCTGCTGGCAGCATTGTAGTTTTTGATAAAGGCTATGTCGATTACCAATGGTATGCAAATCTGACTGCTCAAAACATTGGATTTGTCACACGTTTTAGGCCTAAATCTGTGTATCAGGTGATCCAGCAACATCCAGTGCTTGAATCCAAAGGTATTCTAAAAGATGAAACCATTCAGCTGAATAGCGCACATGCCCTAAAAAGAAAAGCCCCAGTGTTAAGAAGAATTGAATATAGAGATCAGCAAAGTGGCAAGCACTTTAGCTTTCTCAGCAATAACTTTCATTTAGCCGCCTCCACCATTGCGGCGATTTATAAAGATCGTTGGAAAGTTGAGCTGTTCTTTAAGGCGATTAAGCAGAATCTCAAATTAAAAGCGTTTCTAGGCCGCAGCAGGAACGCAATTCAGACACAAATCTGGATTGCGATGATCGCCTATTTATTGGTGAGTTTCGCTCGACATTTAGGAAAAACAGGTTGGACAGTTCAACGTTTACTCAGAATAATTCAAGTGAATTTGTTTGAAAGAAGAACTTTAAAAGCTTTATTTTCACCCGATAAAATACCCATAAAACAAGAGGAAGCTCAAATGAGCTTCCTCTTGTGAAAAATTGTGGGACAGCAATGATACGGTGGCTATTTTTATTGATACCCGGGAGACACCATATTGGCTGTGCATTGTTCGAAATGGTTATGGGGAATCTGTTGCCTGTCTTTGGCCGCTTGTGACCCGACGTTTAACAGTCAAGAAGGAGAGGAGGCACAGCCGTTTACACCCGTGGCAGACCTGCAGGTGACGGAAGATGTGCCAAGTAAACGCCTGAGTGAAGTGGCTGGCCAACCGGTATTTCCATCTGCAAAAGATGCCGATAAAGCCGTGGTGCCGGAAGCGGCCTTGGCCTATGTCGGCCGGTATCAGGTAAAAATTAGCTGTGAAGATGCCTATGTCAAATGTGAGACCGGTACAGCCGATTTTATTCTGACTTTATTGCCTGATGGCACCGCACATCGTTCCATTGTCTATCTTGGCCGGGTCATGGCCGGTGCACAAATGAATTATCATCTGGATTACTGGATGTATGATGAAGCCGCACACCAGATTATTGTGCATCGCAGTAATGGGGTGGAAATTTTTTATGATATTGATGACACGCAGAATCTACGCATGGATTTAGAAAAAATTGCCACAGTATCGACGGTAAATCAGCAGTATTTTTCCCGTAATCCTTTACCGGCACATGCTTATTATCTGGAAAAGTCGGCCGATTAGCAAAAGCAGATCGAGCGTTCTTTCATCCATATCAATATTAAGGTTGTAGCGCAGATGCAATGCAGGCCAGCATATAAATGTGCAATGCAGAGTAGGGAAGCGAGGATATTTATTCTGGAAGATAAATGGTGGGTCGTCCGCGACTCGAACGCGGGACCAACGGATTAAAAGTCCGCTGCTCTACCAACTGAGCTAACGACCCTGAGGAATAAAAAATAAGCTGCTTATTTTTTAAGATGCAAGAACTGGAGTTTTTGCAGAGTTCCTAAGGAAAGATGGTGGGTCGTCCGCGACTCGAACGCGGGACCAACGGATTAAAAGTCCGCTGCTCTACCAACTGAGCTAACGACCCATCTTAGGCTTTCAAATGAGTGGTGGGTCGTCCGCGACTCGAACGCGGGACCAACGGATTAAAAGTCCGCTGCTCTACCAACTGAGCTAACGACCCATATCATTTGATGGAGCGTATTGTAGCAAGATCTCGTTTGAGCGCAAGTAAAAAATAAAAAAGTTGTCTATGTTTGATTATAAATGAAACAAATTCATGCTAGGGAATCAAAAAATAGACAACTTTGGGCTTAGAAGCGGTATTGATAGGTTTGAATCTGCTCGAAAATTTCCGGGGTTAGATCAGTATAAGCCGCTGCACCGGGCAGCAACACCAGCAAACGATCCGTGGTAGCTGCCGGATTAAATGCCTGTTCTTTGAGCTTGTTTTTCTGATATTTAAAAGTGCCGGTGGTTTCAACCTGGGCCTGAATCCGTAAAAATACCGGAACCGCATAGCCGGGCAGGGCCTGTTTAAACTGGCTCACCATCTGCTGCAGGTCATGTTCATCCAGTGTTGCATCGGTATTTAAGGTAATGGCCGCCATTCCGGCACGGCCATTGGTTTCTGGAATTTCTACGCCGTAAACCACCGCTTCGGCAATTTTCTCATAATCACAGAGTATATTTTCCACTTCGGTGGTGGAAACATTCTCACCTTTCCAGCGGAAGGTATCACCCAGGCGGTCAACAAACTGGGCATGACGGAAGCCGATATTTCGTACCAGATCACCGGTATTAAAGTATTGATCGCCACGCTGGAAAACGCCTTTTAAAATCACCGCCTTGTTTTTTTCCGGATCGGTATAGCCATCAAACGGCGAACGGCGGGTAATTTTGCCAATCAATAAACCAACTTCACCTTTTTTGACTTTCTGGCACCAGCCGCGCGCATCCCGGACCGGTTCATTTTTTTCTTTATCGAAAGCCACAATCGCATAAGGGGTTGGAGAAAAACCAACGGTATTGTCAAAGTTAAAGATGTTGCTAAAGCCGACATTGCCTTCACTGGAGGCATACAGCTCCAGAATTTCTTCAATGCCAAAGCGTTGCTTAAACTTGTTCCAGATATTCGGGCGCATGCCGTTCCCAATCATTTTGGTAACACGATGGCCCTGATCCAGCGCGGATGGTGGTGCATCCATCAGGTAGCGGCACAGCTCGCCGACATAACCAATGGCAGAGGCATTAAATTTCTGTACATCTTTCCAGAAGCTGGAGGTGGAATATTTACGTCGAATTGCCAGGGTTGCGCTACCGGCAATTACGCCGCACCAGCACACCACAATACCAGTGGCATGATACAGCGGCAGGGTCACATACATGACATCTTTTGGATTCAGATTCAGTACATGGCCGTAGGTGCCATAGGCCAGGGTCCAGCGGCTATGGGTGAACACCACGGCTTTCGGCAGGCCGGTGGTTCCCGAGGTATAGATATAAAACAGGCCATCTTTGCCCTGGACGGAATGCGTGGTCGGCGGATTGAATTTCGGAAAATGGTCGATCTTTTCGGCCAGATTGTTAAAGCCTTTCGGAGCTTTGCCCGCATCGCGCTGGGTTTCCTGATCGGCAAACCAGTCCAGACGATCTGCCGGCAAATCCAGCGCCTGACGAATCTCCTCTACCGCAGCACGGCATTCTTCGCCAACAATTAGCGCGACCGGTTTGACCAGATTGATGCTATGGGTCAGCACCTTGCCGACCTGTGAGGTGTTTACCAGTGCAATGGTGACGCCAATTTTGGCCAGACCGATGACAGTCGCGATCAGTTCCGGGCGGTTTTCCAGCATTACCGCAATCACATCGCCTTTGCGTGCGCCTTGTGACAGATAATAGTGGGCAATCTGGTTGGCCCATTCATTCAGGGCTTTGTAGCTAAAGCGCTGCTCTTCAAACATTAAAGCCAGACCATGCGGATTACGTTTGACCGCTTTTTCAAAGGCAATGCCCAGACCGGCAGGGGTGGATGGCGTTCGTAAATAGGCTTGACTCAGACCCTGAATAAGATTCGGGACTTTGCCGATAAACTTTGGAATTTTGGCGGCGACATCGGCCAGACCAATAAGATCATGTTGTGTTGTATGGCTCATATGAATCCTATTTATTCTCGACATCCAATCTGTAGTTCTAGCGCATGAATATTGCACTTTAAGGTTTTAATCGTTTCGTTGTAGTGTAATCAACCTAATCTGACAAATTAACAAAAAAAATCCAGCCACCGAAATGACTGGATTTTTTTATTCACCTGCAAAAAAGCAAATTATGACTCAGTTGAGGTGTTGGCTTTCTTTGGTGGACGGCCACGTGGACGACGCGGACGTGCCGGTTTTTCTTTCTCGGCCTTGTCTGCTGCGGCTTCTGGAGCTTCAGCTTCTGCATTTGCCGGTGCTTCGCTGGCATCTGCTGCATCAACTGGCAGTTCAGCCTGTACTGGTTGCGCTGCTTCAGCTTTCGCTGTTTCTTTAGCCGGTGCTTCGGCTGCAGCGCTTTCTTCAGTCGCCACTTCAGTTTCAGTCGCAGTGGTTTCAGCCGCTGGTGCTGCTTCAGTTGCTGCTGGCTCGGCAGTCGCTTCTACAGGTGCTGCTGTGCTGCTTGCAGCAGTGGCTTCTGTTGCTTCAGCTGCTTGAGCGTCCGCCGCAGTTTCTGCTGGTGCAGCGTTAGCGGGTGCTTTTTCTGCTTCGTCGGCATGGGCCTGTTTGGCCTGTTCCAGCGCCTGTTCGGCAGCAAGTTTGGCTAAACGACGACGCTCACGCGGATCATTGGCCACACGTTTGACTGGCGCTGGTGGAGTCAGGTCCAGCACAGGAGCAGGTTCTGCTTCTGGCTCGGCTTTGCTGACTTCAACATCACGGGTCACAGGCTGCTTTTGGCTTTCTGCCGCAGGTGCTTGAGCGACCAGGCTGGCTGCATATTGTTCAGTGAACTTTTGCAGGGCGCGGTTGAAGGTTGGAATTAAACCAAACTGCTCAATCAGCACCGAGCAATCTTCACCATACACATGACGGATCAGGCTGCCTACCGTGTACTGCTGCAAGGCTGGAACCTGAGATGGTGACAGCTTTGGCGGCTGGTTTTGTTGCGCACGACCTTCACGTTGCTGGCGACGACGCTGACGCGGATCGTTGCTGGCGCGTTTCACCGGTTGCGATTTGTGCTCTTCAGCCACAATTGCCGCAGGTGCCACTTCTTCTTTTGGTACTGGTGCTTCTTCTACTGCTTCAGTGCTGGTCGCAACCGGAAGTTCAGCAGTTGCTGCAGGTGCAGCGGCTGTGTTCTGGTTTAGCGCGACAATTTCACTTTGTGCAGCATCAACATTCACCACCAGAGCAGTTGGCATCACGTCCTGACGTGGTGCATCCACCAGGTCCACTTTCAGGCCTTGTGCTTCAGCGGCTGGTGCTGCTGTAGCTGCTGCCGGTGCAGCCGTGTCATTCAGCACGCTGGCATCGCGGTGGCGATTTGGACGCTCTGGACGTTGCTGGTTACGACGGTCACGACGTGGCACAGCATCTTGCTGTTGCGCTTCGTTTTGCGTCTGTTCATTGTTGTTGTGCTGACGGCGGGAGTTGCGTTTGTTTTCACGCGCTTCCTGACGTTGCTCCTGACGTGACAGCTGCACCACTTCTTCGTGTACCTGATGCTGTGCTGGGCTGTTGTCATTCTGGCTGTTTTGCTCGCGCGGCTCTTTGTGCTTGCTGCGCTTTTTGTTGTTGTGACGTGATGATTTTTCTTCACGTTCAGCCGGTTTTTCAGCGTGATCACGCTCATGCTTGGCCACAGTTGATGGGGCAAGATAAGCATTGCTGGTTGCTGCTGCTGGTGCAGCCACAGGCGCCGCAGCTGCAATCTGACCGAACTGGCCACGGCTAACTGCGCCATTATTGACCATTTGCTCAATCGCTGCAGCCGCATTGTTGGCGCTACGTGACTGATCAACCGTGTTGGCCTGTTTTTGCACAAACAGGTTTTCTAACCATGCACATGGGCTAGCACTTGGTGCAGCGGCAGCAGGGGCCACTTGTGCAGGCGCAGCGGCTTGAGCTTTGGCTGGACGCTTCTGTTCCTTTTGCGGTGCTGCAGGCGCAGCTGCATGCTGAGCGTGCTGTTCTTCTTCTAAATGCCATTCAGAGGCTTCATAACCTAGTTCCTGTTCGCTTAAGCGGGTGGCTGCTGTGCGTTCATAGCTGGTTGGGGCAAAGCCTTCCGGATTGTAAGAGATTTCGTAATGTGGGGTTTCTAAATGCGGGTGCGGCAATACCGTTACACGTACATTTGAGGTTTGTTCAAGGTAAACCAGGCTGTGACGCTTTTCATTCAATAAGAATGCTGCAATTTCAACCGGTACTTCAACCTGAACTTCACCATGACGCTCACGTAGCGCAATCTCTTCCACTTTACGCATAATCGACAGTGAGAGAGAACGTAAGTCACGTACCATGCCGGTACCATGACAACGTGGGCAAACATAACCGGTCGCTTCTTCTAAAGATGGACGTAAGCGCTGACGGCTCATCTCCATTAAACCAAAGCGTGACAATTGACCAAACTGGATACGCGCGCGGTCGCTTTGCGTTGCTTCACGCAGCTTGGCTTCCACCATACGCTGGTTACGGTCTTTGGTCATGTCGATAAAGTCGATTACTACCAGACCACCGATGTCACGTAAACGTAACTGGCGTGCAATTTCTTCAGCAGCTTCCAGGTTGGTGTTTAGTGCGGTATCTTCAACGTCCTGACCACGAGTTGATTTTGCCGAGTTAATGTCGATTGACACCAATGCTTCGGTTTGGTCAATCACGATTGAACCACCTGAAGGCAGTTTGACTTCGCGTTCATAGGCGGTTTGAATCTGGCTTTCGATACCGAAATGCGCGAACAGTGGTTCATTTAGGGTATAGGTTTTTAACTTGTCGAGCTGACGTGGCATCACCGCTTTTACGAAGTTATAAGCTTCGTTATAGGCCTGTTCTGAGTCAATCAGGATTTCAGCCACATCATCACGCAGGTAGTCACGAATGGCACGCGTGACGACACCGGCTTCCTGATGCACCAGCATTGGCGATGGACCAGAACTTGAGGTGCTTTGAATTTGCGCCCACAGATCTAGCAGATGCTGTAAATCAAGTTGTAATTCTTCTTGAGAACGACCAATACCGGCAGTACGTACAATCACGCTCATACCGCGTGGCACGTTTAAAGAGGCCAGCATTTCTTTCAGTTCTTCACGCACTGAACCGGAAATCTGACGGCTGATACCACCCCCTTTCGGGTTGTTTGGCATCAGGACCAGGTAACGGCCCGCCAGTGAAATAAAGGTCGACAGGGCAGCACCTTTGTTGCCGCGCTCTTCTTTTTCTACCTGAACCAGCAGTTCGGTGCCTTCAGTAATCAGTTCGCGAATATTTGAAGTTTGACGAGGATCGGCCTTGTAGTAAGAGTTGGCAATTTCGCGCATCGACAGGAAACCTTGACGACCGGCACCATACTCAACAAATACAGCTTCTAAAGATGGCTCTACGCGAGTCACATGACCTTTATAGATATTTGATTTTTTTTGTTCACGGGTACGATTTTCTAAATCAAAATCGTAAAGACGCTGACCAGTGACAAGTGCAACGCGAATTTCTTCAGCATGTGTTGCATTAATCAACATACGTTTCATGGGTGTAACACCTTATAGTGATACACAGCAAAACATCGCTCTATACGTAGCGAGCATCAAACATCACGGATCATGGTTCAGATCTCAAATACAGCGGTCTGAACGTTTCTCTACCGGCCTGATAATCGGGTTTCGGTGGATGATTCACGTATTGATGATGTCAATACGGCTTCAATCTTTAAACGATTAAAGTCACCTGGTCGTTTCACTGGCGGACGAGCGGTACATTGGATGTGAGTAACTTTCACTGTCACATTGCTCAAAGATCATCCCTTCTTTTAGTCGAGTGTCTTGATACGGAATTATCGTCGTATCTTTACAATTTGTGCAGATCCAATGTATCAACGCTGTAGCCTGAATGCGACATCAGGGAACGACTAGTCTGATGTGTATCAGTTTACGTTTAAAAACCAACTTGAGGTTGGCGACATATTTTTTCAGGCAAACTGATTTATGTACCTTAAGTACAATTAAACGCAACAGTTTGCAGTTTTGCCGATATAATAAGCCTTCGGCGTCGGCATAATTCTTTTGGGACCTTTACGTGTTTAGTGGAGTGTTTGATTGAATAATCAACTTCAGTAAAAACCGAAATGACCCAACTTTTACCCACTTACGATGGTTTCCGTGCGCTGACTATATCAAACCTTGCATCATCTGCCTATGGGCTAAGCTTATGTTTCTTGTGTAAAGCATAGCCTAAGTGATCAGTTTTTAATCAATTTTAGTATTTTTTTAGGTCGTCGTAACTGTATGAATTCTACCCAACAATGGCAAAGTGTCACTTGGTTTGAAGTCGATGAGCATCAAGCGGGGCAACGGATTGACAACTTTTTGTTTAGCCGTTTAAAAGGCGTGCCCAAAAGCCGGATTTACCGTCTGATTCGTGAAGGTCAGGTGCGGGTCAATAAAAAACGGGTCAAAGCCGAAACCAAGCTGAATATTGGCGATCAGATCCGGGTTGCTCCAATCCGTTTTGAACAGAAAGATGATACCCCGGCGCCGGTGTCGGACAAAGTTGCTCAAGGCTTGCTGAACCGGGTCATCTATGAAGATGAAGGGCTGATGGTGGTGAACAAGCCATCGGGCATTGCCGTGCATGGGGGCAGTGGTGTGGCCTATGGCCTGATTGAAGGCTTGCGCGCCGCCACCGGGAAAAAATATCTGGAGCTGATTCACCGCATTGACCGCGATACTTCGGGTCTGGTGATGATTTCGAAAAAACGCAGCGTATTAAAAACCTTGCAGGACATGCTGCGCGAACACAAAATCCGTAAAACCTATGCTGCGGTGGTGAAAGGACAGGTGACGCTGGACAAACAGCTGATTGATGCACCTTTACATCGTTATGAGCTGGCCAATGGCGAACGTCGCGTGCGTGTGTCTAAAGAAGGTAAAGAATCGAAAACCCAGTGGAATGTGCAAGAGCGCTTTATGCATGCCACACTGGTCTATGCATCGCCGCTGTCTGGACGTACCCATCAGATTCGTGTGCATGGTCTGAGTATTGGCCATCCGCTGGTGGGCGATGAAAAATACGGTCATGAAACCGAATATCGCGGGCCTAAACCACGCCGTTTATGCTTGCACGCCATGCGTCTGGAGATTCCGGGTTATCCAACCATTGAAGCACCATTGCCTGAAGATATGCAGAGTCTGGTCGCACAGCTCCGTGCGCAAAAGGCAGATAAGGTAGTAACACTTGGGGAAGATGACGAATAATCTTTGGCTTTTTAATTCTCGTTCATCTTGCTTTATTTAAGTGGGAAACTTCCCTCTTTATTAAAATTAAAGATGAGGAACATTGTTCCGCAAGGGGAGATTAAATTTCGGAAAAATCCTCTCCCTGAGCAGCACTGCTGCGCAAGTCTCCTTCTTGCACGTCGTTTAAAGCAGTGCTTTAAACTCGTTCAGGAGAGGGAGCGTTGCGATAGTAAATGATATCTGCATCCGAAATGTGCGAAAGGCGACATGGATGTCGCCGTTGGGTAATTAATATCTGTTGTGATCTTGCAATAAAAGTTATTTTCTAATGAAGCTCTCCCTCCTTTTTTAAAGGAGGGTCGGGGTGGATTTAAACCGAATCAAATCGAGGAAACCATATATGAACACAGCTGTAGAACTCATCATTTTCGACTGGGATGGCACCTTGTTTGATTCAGTCGGTCAAATTGTGGCGAGTTTACAGTTCGCTGCACAGCAGTTTCAGCAACCCTTAACCGATGAAGCAGCCAAAAGCATTATCGGTTTGGGCCTGCCTGAAGTGGCGCAGCGTTTGTTCCCGATGGTGCCGGAATTGCATGGCGAGATTTTACAGTGCTATTCCGAGCACTATGTAGCCAACTCCAAAACCGATGTCTGGTTTGATGGTGTGGCGGCGATGCTGGATGATTTACAGAATGCCGGGGTAAAACTCGCGGTGGCTACCGGTAAAAGCCGTAAGGGTCTAGATCGTGTGCTGCAGCAAACTCAAAGTATGGGAATGTTTGCTGCGACCCGTGCCGCCAGTGAAACCCGCTCTAAACCGCATCCCTTAATGTTAGAAGAAATTCTGGCAGAAACCGGAGTGCGCCCTGAGCAGGCAATTATGGTCGGCGATACCTCTTATGATCTGGAAATGGCGCAGGCTATTGCCATGCCGCGTGTGGGTGTCAGCTATGGGGTACATACGGTCGAAGTGTTACAGCTGTTTCAACCGCTAAAAATTGCCGGGGATGTCAGCAGCCTGCATCAGTTCCTGTTACAGCAGGTACAAATGAAACAGGCCATCTAGGTGGGAGAGCATCTTTTCAGAAGAAGTGAACCTCTTGCGGCTTCTTCTTTTATTCAAGAGCTTATTTTCTTCCTTCTTATATTGATCTCTGCCTGGGCATGTTGCGTGATTGCAAAGTTTCGTCTTTCTTTTTCTGTTCTAGAGGCTGTATAAACACTGTGCAGCCTTATTGCCTCTAAAAGCTGCTGATAAAATCGTCTAATACCGAAGCCTTAAGCGCTGAAACTTCTCATCCAGATTTTCTTAAAAAGTGGATAGAAATACTCGGAAATCTATAGCTATCAGGGGCTTCGTGTCGGTTGAGTTGTGGCTGTGTTATAGGTTCTAGCTATTGTAAAAAATAAAATAAGTATTGGCATAAAAAGTCCATTTTTCCGATTCTAAATCAGTTTATATCTATGCGCGTTTGCTAGAGATCGGCAGCAACAGCCTGTTGCCGCTCTGATCAGTCCCCCCTATATCGGCCGATGTTCAGCTGCATGCCGGAAAATCTAGTCAACAGCATAAGCCCAATTTTTGCAGTTTAAGGAAACATTGATGTCGAATTCTGCTGTTGTTGCATCAGTTGCTCAAGCGTTAAGAGATGCTGAATTATCACAAACTGCGATTGCACCGATTCGCCCACAATTAGGCGGTGAATCTGCTGATGTAGATATCGCGTACGCAGTTCAAGAAGTAAATACCGAACGCGCGTTGAAAGAAGGCCGCCGTTTAGTAGGTCGCAAAATTGGTTTGACCTCGAAGGTAGTTCAGGCACAACTGGGTGTTGATCAGCCAGATTTCGGTATGTTGTTTGCAGATATGGCCTATGGTGATGGTGAAGCCATTCCTGCAGGTTTGCTGATTCAACCGAAAGTTGAAGCAGAAATTGCACTGGTCATTAAAGAAGATTTGACCAAAGAAAAACACACCTATGCTGACATTATCAGTGCAACTGACTACGCACTGCCAGCAGTAGAAGTGGTGGATAGCCGTATTGAAAACTGGAAAATCAGCCTGATTGACACCGTGGCAGACAACGCATCTTCAGCGGCGTTTGTACTGGGTTCTCAACCGGTAAAACTGGAAAACCTGGATCTTGTGAATTGCAAGATGGTCATGACCCGCGGTGAAGAAGTGGTTTCTCAAGGTGTGGGTAAAGCCTGTTTAGCCAACCCATTGAATGCTGCAGTCTGGCTGGCAGATGAAATGGTACGCCGTGGTCGTCCATTGTTAAAAGGCGACATCATCTTAACAGGTGCATTAGGGCCAATGGTTGTGGCGCAACCAGGTGATGAATTCAAAGTTGAAATTGAAGGCTTTGGTTCAGTTACAGCGGCATTCGCTGCTGAATAAGCCCCAACCTGATCAGAATTTTAAGAGAGTACATTCATGAAAAAGATTAAATGTGCAATGATCGGTCCAGGTAACATCGGTACTGATTTGCTTTACAAATTACAACGCAGCGAATGGTTAGAGCCAGTATGGATGGTGGGTATTGATCCTACATCTGAAGGTCTGGCGCGTGCAGCGAAAATGGGTTTAAAAACCACGGCTGAAGGTGTAGATGGTCTTCTTCCTCACGTAATCGAAGATGACATCAAAATTGCATTCGATGCAACGTCTGCATACGTACACGCAGAAAACAGCCGCAAGCTCAATGAACTTGGCGTGTTAATGATTGACTTAACACCGGCTGCAATTGGTCCATTCTGCGTACCACCTGTCAACCTGGAAGCATTGCTTGCGGCTGGTGAAGTGCCAAACGTCAACATGGTAACGTGTGGCGGTCAGGCAACCATTCCAATGGTTGCTGCGGTTTCTCGCGTTCAACCGGTTGAATATGGCGAAATCATTGCAACGGTATCGACGAAATCAGTTGGTCCAGGTACGCGTAAAAACATTGATGAATTTACCCGTACTACTGCAGGTGCAATTGAGAAAGTTGGTGGTGCGAAACAAGGTAAAGCGATCATCATCATTAACCCTGCTGAGCCACCACTGATGATGCGTGACACTGTTCACTGTCTAGTAGAAGGTGAGCCAGATCAAGCTGCGATCACTGAATCTGTGCATGCGATGATTAAAGAAGTGCAAAAATATGTACCAGGTTACAAACTGGTAAATGGTCCTATTTTTGACGGTAACCGTGTTTCGATCTTCTTAGAAGTCGAAGGTTTAGGTGACTTCTTGCCGAAATATGCAGGTAACCTCGACATCATGACAGCAGCAGCTGCACGTACTGCAGAAATGTTTGCTGAACACGTTTTCAACACTGCTGAAGCTTAAGGAGCAACCTCATGTCTAAGATTATTGTTCATGATATGACTTTACGTGATGGTATGCACCCGCAGCGCCATCAAACCACTGTTGAGCAAATGATTGCCATTTCAACAGCGCTAGATGATGCCGGCGTACCTTTAATTGAAGTGACCCACGGTGACGGCCTGGGCGGTTCATCAGTGAACTACGGTTTTGCTGCTGCAACAGATGAAGAATATCTGTCTGCTGTTGTGCCACGTATGAAGAATGCGAAAGTGTCTGCACTGCTTCTTCCAGGTATCGGTACAGTTGACCATTTGAAAATGGCGCATGAAATTGGTGTATCGACGATTCGTGTTGCAACACACTGTACAGAAGCGGACTGTTCTGAACAGCACATCACTGCTGCTCGTAAACTCGACATGGACACCGTGGGCTTCTTAATGCTGGCTCACATGGCTTCTCCTGAGCGTCTTTTAGAAGAAGCACAGAAGATGGTGTCTTACGGTGCGAACTGTATTTATGTCACAGACTCAGCAGGTTACATGCTTCCTCAAGACGTGAAAGACCGCGTGGGTCACTTACGTCAACACCTTGACCCAAGCATCGAACTTGGTTTCCACGGTCACCACAACTTAGGTATGGGTGTATCGAATACGGTTGCTGCGGTTGAAGCCGGTGCGGTACGTGTGGACTTGGCCTCTGCAGGTCTTGGTGCGGGTGCGGGTAACACACCACTTGAATTGTTCATTGCTGTAGCGAACCGTATGGGTATGGATACAGGCGTTGACCTGTTCAAAGTACAAGACGTTGCTGAAGACCTTGTGATTCCAATGATGCACAACCCAATTCGTGCAGACCGTGATGCGGCAACTTTAGGTTATGCGGGTGTTTACTCTTCATTCCTGTTGTTTGCAAAACGCGCTGAAGCGAAATATGGCGTGTCTGCGCGTGAAATCCTGATGGAACTGGGTCGCCGTGGTACAGTCGGTGGTCAGGAAGACATGATTGAAGACTTGGCGTTGACCATGTCTAAAGCACGTGAAATGCAAGCTTAAGTTTTAATTTTAAAACTGGCTTAAACAAAGCACTCCAAATATATTTGGGGTGCTTTTTTATTGGTGTGATTGATTGACTCACGATCACTTTAAAATAAATCCGGATTTAAAAGCGCACAGCTCAATACATTTAAGATGCATCTTATTTTTATATAAAAAATCTGTTAAATGATCAGCCGAGATTTATTTTAAAAGGATGGAGAAGGGGGAATGGAAAGCTAAGGGATTTAAATTAGGGGAAAAGCTGAATTATTTTAAATATTAAATTTTTTATAAATAATACTGATAGTTAAAAGCTATTAGTTAAAGTGTTAATGTTAAAACCAATAAATAAAGCCTAAAAACTCAAAATAAATAAAAAATACAGTGAAAAATAATATGAATAACAGAGGTTTATATTTGCAGGGTGGAGAGTATTTAGCAGGGAAATGATTGCTGAAATATCTTAAAAAAAATAAAAAAAGCGCTGTGAAATCAAAAAAATGCCCAAACCGATAAATGTTTAATACTGTGGTCGGATTTTCTATTTGATTATGCTTACGCATGATGACGGCATTGTTTTTATCTGCTGAATGGGAAAATTTACCATGCGTCGTCAAAAATTATGGATAGCAATGCTTGCTGCGACAGCAACTTTAGGAACTTCTGCTACATATGCAGATTTTATTGATGACAGCAATGTTCAACTTAAATTTAAAAATTTCTATTTAGATCGTCAGTATCAAGATAAACCAGAATTGAACTTTGGTTCATGGTCACAGGCGGTAACTTTGGATGCCAAGTCTGGTTATCATGATATTGGTGGTGGCGTGCAAATTGGAGCAGATGTACTGGTTCAACATGCAGTTAAACTCAACGGCCGTGATCAAAATCCGGATTGGGTGTTACCTCACGATGGCAAAGAATCTAAAGATCATTTTGGTAAAGTTGGTGCAACCTTAAAAGTTAAGGTATCTGAAACTGAGTTGAAGGTTGGTGATCTATTACCAATGTCACCAGTGGTATTCTTTGATCCATCTCGCCAATTACTGACTACTTATAGTGGTGCCTGGTTAGAGTCTAAGGACATTAAAGATACTAAACTGACCTTGGCATATTTAGATGGCATTAATGCACGTTATGAAAATCAATATCATGACCTGAGCTTATTTCCGCAAAACAACTTTGCGACAGCAGTCAGTACAGATGACGGTATGTATATTGCCGGGATTGATCACCAATTTACCCCAAAAGTGGGTGGTAGTTACTGGTATGCCGATGTCACCAACATCTACCAACAACACTATGCCGCTGTAAACTATAAAACGACCTTGGCTGAAAACACCAAGTTAGACACCCATGTACGTTATTTTGACAACAGCGAATCGGGTGACCAGCTGTATGGCAAGATTGACAGCCAGGCCGTGTCTGCAGGTGCAAAAATCAACCATGGTATGCACACAGTACAATTAGGCTACCAGCAAATGTTTGGAGAGCATGGTAACAAAGCGCCAATGTTCCCGACATTGGGTGGTTGGGTACCACAGCCTTATCTAGACAACTGGTCGGTGGCAAGCTTTATCCGTAAAGATGAAAAATCATGGAGCTTGGGTTATACCTATAACTTTGCTGATGTGGGTGTACCAGGTTTAACCGCAACTGCACGTCATTTCCGTGGTTGGGATGTCGATAATGGTGCAGGCGAACCGCGTGGCAAAGAAAATGAAAACAACCTGATTGTGAACTATGTGGTACCAGAAGGTAAGCTAAAAGGTTTAGGTTTCAACTACATGTTTATTGATACCAACTATGACAATATCTCAGGTGGTAACGATCTAGAAGAACACCGTATCGCGACGACCTATACCTATACATTCTAATTGGTCAAGATCAAAGAGCAGCTGCACCTCCAGCTGCTCTTTTTTATATAAAAACAGATGAAAGTCCTAATAAAAATAAGGATTTAAAATTAACTAAAATGTTTAAAAACAATGGCTTAAATAATCGTTTTTTTGTAGCTTAAAATCGTAATTTTGTATCAGTTGAAAGCGCAGGAGCGGTTAATATAAGCCTATAGAAAACGCATGTTCAACGAGTCACTTGACGTCCAGACCTTCCAAGATTGAGGGAAACGCAAGCTAAAGACTGTATGAGGAGTAAGTATGAGCACTGTCCAAATCCCTGACTATACAACAGATTCATTCTTTGGCTTAGAAGATAAATGGATTGAAACCGCAGAAGGCGAACTCACCCATTACCATGAAATTGGTGAAGGTACGCCAATTCTGTTCTTGCACGGTTCAGGTACGGGTGTATCTGCAGCGGCCAACTGGTGGTTAAACCTGCCACAAATTGGTGAACAGGCACGTTGTATCGCGATTGATACCATTGGTTATGGTCAAACCGTTGTTGCACCGGGTACCCAATACGGGATCCGTGCTTGGGTTGATCACGCAATCCGTACCTTAGATGCTTTAGGTATCGAGAAAACCTGGTTGGTGGGTAACTCTTTAGGTGGCTGGTTGGCATTCCAATTGGCACTGGATTATCCAGAGCGCGTTCTGGGTATCGTGTCTATGGGTACCGGTGGTGCCAAGCAAACTGCGGCACTGAAAGCGCACGCGAACCCAGTACTGACTGAAGAAGGGATCCGTAAGACACTGTCTATGTTCGTGGTGAACAAAGACCTGATTACAGACGAACTGGTGAAAGTCCGTTTTGACTCGGCTGCAAATGACTATGCATCTGACCGTTTAATGGACGTGGTGGGTGCGCGTGACCGTGACCGTTTCGAATTCCCGTTAGACTTCGAAAAAATGAAAGACATCACCGTACCTGTACTTCTGATTCATGGTACTCAAGACGTGGTGATTCCAGTATCCCGTACCTGGGACATCCTGAATGTGGTGCCAAATGCAGATGCACACATCTTCAGCCAGTGTGGGCACTGGTCACAAGTTGAAAAAGCCGATGAGTTCAACACAGTTATTAAAAACTACCTGGCGGCGCACGGCGTAAAATAAGTCGGTGATAAAAGCGAAAAAAGGATGGTGACAGGCCATCCTTTTTTTATGGGCGGAATTTCTGGCTCAACCGGTTTAGTGTTGAATAAAGCTGGCCACCAGATTAATACAAATCGCCAGAATGGTGGTGTTAAACATATAGGCCAGCACAATATGCAGCGTATTCAGGATACGCATCGCGCGTGAGCTGATGGTGACATCGGCGGTTTGTGCCGACGTGCCAATCACATAACTAAAATAGAGAAAATCCGGATAGGTCGGATAAGGGGTTTTCGGAAACTCCAGACCACCTGCCTGATGCTGTTGCAGCGCCAGATAATAGTCATGCGCATAGTGAATCGCAAAAATGGTATGCATAAACAGCCAGGCACATAAAATAGTGGTAATCGCCAGCAGAAAATGCCCCATGCGTGCAAAGTCGGTTTGGGCAAATAAGTTGATCTCGACAATAATCGCAATAAAACACATCACCAGGGTTAGAAACAGCAGTAACAGAATCAGCCATTTACTGGCATCCTGCTGCTGGGCGCGTTGCAGAATATGCTGATGATCACTGTGCCAGAAATTCAGCAGGGTAAAGAGCAGATAGCCGGACACGGCAATATTCCAGCTGATGAGCAGGCAGGTCGACCAGGTCCACGGGCTCAAGCACTGAAAAATACCGTACAGCACCGTGGTGATCAGAAAACTGATAAAAAAATAAGGATGAGACTGCATCCCGGTTTTAATATGGCTAAACGGTGTTTTTATCATTCTTATTCCTTTGATCTGGCCCATGACAGATAAAAGCATGCCTAGCATTCTGCTTCAGAGGCAGAACATAGCGGCACTTCACTGTAGTCTAGCTTATTAGACTTAAGTTGTAGTTTGCGGCTGAAAATAAATCTGTGCGGCTAGCAGAGAAAAAGTCGTAAAAATGCAAAAATGATAAAAAATGGTGCAAAAAAGCCTGCGACTTAAGTCTAATCTGATTAAAAAGCCAGCAAATTGGCCATAAAAAAAGCACCATTATTTAGTCTCGAAATAATGATGCTGGCAGGCAGTCAGCCAAAGCGCGGCTTAATCGCGGTTAATATCCAGATAAAACACCCGGGTCAACAGTTCCATAAACTTGTCGACCGATGGCGAGTTGCTGTTTTTACGGTAACTGACATACAGGTCCAGATAAGGCAGTTCGATATCCAGCGGACGGATGATGGTGTTGTTCATGGTCAGCGGGGCAATGTAGCCCGGCAAAATGGTACAACCCAGTCCCATACCAATCGAGTTGATATTGAACAGGATGTTGTCGGCTTTTTGCACAATATTAAATTCAATACCATTGGTCTTGGCAAAGTTTAGAATCATGTCGTGCAGATTCTGCGACTGCTCGGCGGCCGGAATAATAAAATCAATACCGTTGAGGGCTTTGACTGGAATACGTTCGTATTTGGCCAGTGGATGGTCTTTTGGCAAAATGAAAATCAGTGGTTCGCGCAGCACGAACTGGCTTTCAATTTCATCACTGTTAAAGTTGTGACGGGTAAAGGTGATGTCCAGTTCACCTTTTTTAATGGCTTTCATCTGATCATTGTTGTTCATACTGAGCAATTCAATTTTCAGATCGGGGTTCTGTACGCGCAAATTCGGTAATACATACGGGAAAATCTTCATTTCCGCGACCGGGACAAAGCCAATGCGTAGCATCTGCTGTTTGGCCTGGGACACCTGACGCGCCATAGCCACGGCTTTGTCGGCCTGAGCCAGGGTTAAGCGCGCCTGTTCCAGAAACACTGCGCCTTCTTCTGTCAGTTCGACCTTACGTTTGGTCCGGTGTAACAGTTTTACGCCAACGTCTTCTTCGAGGTCTTTAATCTGTTGACTTAAAGAAGGCTGGGCTGTGTAGAGCTTCAAGGCAGCCTTACTGAAGTTCAGTTCTTCAGCCACGGTAATGAAATAGCGAAGGTGACGTAATTCCATAAACCCATTCCAAAATATTAATTCAAAAAATGTCTAACTATCATGTCTTAAGAGTATAATCTATAATCAACTATTAGGTGAAGATTATTCTGCCATTTAGGAAATAAATAGGCTTTCAAATTTTATTAATGCTTTAATAAAGAGAAATAAGCGATAAGTAATTGATAAAATATCTTAATTAAAACAAAAAAAATATTTCACTAAACCCCGCTAAAAAATCATTATCCATGCAAAGTTGAGTCTATTTATTTTGTGCCGTTGTGTCGGTCACAGGAGAGCTTTCAATGAGTGGAAAAATTGATGTGCGCGAAATCGACGCTTTAGTCGATGCACAAAATGGACGTATTACGCCATCTATCTATACTGATCCAGATATCTACGAGTTAGAACTTGAACGTGTATTTGGTCGTACCTGGTTATTCCTTTGCCATGAAAGCCAAATTCCTAAGGCGGGCGACTTCTTCAATACCTATATGGGTGAAGATCCGATCATTGTGGCACGTCAAAAAGATGGCTCGATCAAAGCATTCTTAAACCAATGCCGTCACCGTTCTATGCGCGTAAGCTTCGCAGACTGTGGTAATACCCGTGCGTTCACTTGCCCATACCACGGCTGGTCTTACGGTATTGACGGTTCTTTAAAAGACATCCCGCTTGAAGATCGTGCTTACCCGCATGGTGCATGTAAAGAGCAATGGGGTCTGGTTGAAGTAAACCGTGTGAAGTCTTACAAAGGCCTGGTATTCGGCTGCTGGGATGAAACCACACCAGATCTAGAAGAATACATGGGTGATATCGCTTGGTATCTTGATGGCGTTGTAGACCGTCGTCCAGGTGGTACTGAAATCATCGGTGGTGTACACAAGTGGGAAATCGAGTGTAACTGGAAATTTGCAGCTGAACAGTTTGCATCTGACCAATACCACGCCCTGTTCTCTCACGCATCTGCGATTCAGGTACTTGGCGCGAAACCAGACGACGAATCAACCAAGAAATTAGGTGCTGCTCAAACGGCTCGTCCAGTTTGGGAAACTGCAAAAGATGCACTGCAATACGGTTCACGTGGTCACGGTTCAGGCTTCTTCTTCACAGAGAAACCAGATGCAAACGTTTGGGTTGACGGTGAAGTGGCCAACTACTTCCGCGAAACGTATGAAGAAGTAAAAGAGCGTCTAGGTGAAGTACGTGCGCTGCGTCTTGCAGGTCACAACACCATGTTCCCGACACTGTCTTGGTTGAACGGTACTGCAACACTTCGCGTATGGCACCCACGTGGTCCAAACAAAACTGAAGTTTGGGCATTCTGTATTGCCGATGCTGAAGCGTCTCAAGAAGTGAAAGAAGCGTTTGAACGCTCTGCAACGCGTGCATTCGGTCCTGCCGGCTTCCTGGAGCAAGATGACTCTGAGAACTGGATCGAGATTCAGAAAGTTTTACGTGGTTATAAAGCACGTCAAAACAAATTGATCGTTGAGATGGGTAAAGGCAACGAGAAAGTACGTGAAGATGGTATCCCGGGCATCACCAACTACATTTTCTCTGAAACTGCAGCACGCGGTATGTACCGTCGCTGGGCAGATTTATTGATCCATGAAAAATGGGAAGACGTTGAAAAAGCGGCTGACGAATACGAGAAGGAGCTTATGAAATGAGTCAAATCAGCTTAGAACTTCATCACCAGATCAGTCAGTTCCTGTATCAAGAAGCCAAGCTTCTTGATGACTGGAAATTCCGCGAGTGGTTAGACACGCTAGCTGAAGATATTTCTTATACGCTACGTACCACACCAAACGCACAAACCCGTGACCGTCGTCGTTCGGTTGAACCACCGACGACTTGGGTGTTCAACGATACGAAAGATCTGTTGGAACGTCGTGTTGCCCGTCTTGAAACCGGTATGGCCTGGGCAGAAGAGCCTCCATCACGTACGACTCACATGGTGTCTAACGTGATTGTTGAAGCGTCTGAAGTAGAAGGCGAATACGATGTGTACGTGACTTATTTACTGTACCGTACCCAAAAAGAGAAAGACGTTACGATTTACTGTGGTAAGCGTCATGACAAGATCCGTAAAGTTGAAGGCGGCTTAGGCTTCCAGATCTTCAACCGTAAGATCACGCTTGACCAAGTTACCTATAACTCACATAACCTGAGTGTGTTCTTCTAATGAATAAGATTTTTGTTTGCCAAGTTGACGAGCTTGACGAAGGCGAAGCATTGAAAGTGGACTGCGGCGTAAACGGTATCGATGCGCTGGCAGTATTCAACAATGGCGGTGAATTCTTCGCAATGAATGACCGCTGTTCACATGGTAATGCGTCGATGTCTGAAGGTTATCTGGAAGACGACGGTACAGTTGAATGTCCGCTGCACTCTGCACGTTTCTGTTTGAAAACTGGTCAGGCACTGTGCTTGCCAGCAACAGATCCAATCCAGACATTCCCAGTGATTGTTGAAGATGGCGCGTTATACGTAGAGATGGCAGGAGAGTAATCATGGGTTGGCTAAAAGGCGAAGTTGCACTCATCACTGGTGGTGGTTCGGGTTTAGGCTGGGCTTTGGTTGAGCGTTTTTTAGAAGAAGGAGCACAGGTGGCCGTTCTTCAGCGTTCTCAGTCTAAAGTTGATGCTTTACAGGAACACTTCGGTGACCGAATTCTTGCAATCGCTGGTGATGTTGCCAACTATGAAGACAATGTCCGTGCTGTTCAAGCGACCGTTGAGCGTTTTGGCAAGCTTGACTGTTTTGTGGGTAATGCCGGTATCTGGGATCACTATGCCGATATCGTCAACACCTCGGGTGAGCAACTGGATAAAGCCTTTGATGAAATCATGGGCATTAATACCAAGTCGCTGATCCTGGGTGCCAAAGCAGCGCTAGACGAACTGATCAAGTCTGAAGGTTCAATTATCTTCACTTTATCGAACTCTGCGCTGTATTCATCGGGCGGTGGTCCTGTTTATACCGCATCCAAACATGCCGGTGTAGGCATCATGAAAGAACTGGCCTATGAATTAGCGCCAAAAGTTCGTGTCAATGCCGTGGCACCGTCTGCCATGAATGTGAATATCAAAGGCGCGGCATCACTCGGTCAGGAAAATGTTGGCCTGCTCGATGCACGTGATCCTGAGAAAATTGCCCGTGGTATGCCACTGAACTTCTTGCCAGAACCAGAAGATATGACCGGTTCATATGTGCTGCTGGCTTCACGTCAAAATAACCGTCCACTGACCGGCGTGCTGATTAACGCGGAATGTGGCTTGGGCATTCGTGGTTTACGTCAACCACGTGCCGGTTTCTTTGACGAGTAATTCACGCCTTAAAACATAATGGACTAACCCGGCAGCCTTTTGGCTGCCTTCCGTTTAGGAGTCACACATGGCCGTTAAACTTATTTGTGCATCGCACAGTCCTTTAATGGAGTTTGCCACTCCGCAAGAACAACGCAAAGAACAAGCTGTTCGTCAGGCGTTTGAAAAACTGTCTGCGGAAGTCAAAGCCTACGATCCAACCCTGATCATTACCTTTGGTCCAGACCATTTCAATGGTTTCTTCTATGACCTGATGCCAAGTTTCTGTGTCGGCATTCGTGCCACTGCAGCAGGTGACTGGGACTACGGTAAAGACAACAACAAGATTGATGTGCCTGAAGAGACTGCACTCAATCTGGTCCGCCGTGTCCTTGATGAAGGCGTGGATGTAGCCTATTCGTATCGTATGCAGGCCGACCACGGTGTGACCCAGCCATTACATTTCCTGTGTGGTGGTCAGCTCGATCGTTATCCTACTATTCCAGTTTTCATTAATGGTGCAGCTGCACCAATGCCAACCACCAAACGTACCATCGCTTTAGGTCGTGCGGTCGGTCAGTTTATCAAGTCACTGAATCTTGAAAACGAACGCGTACTGGTTCTGGGTACGGGTGGTCTGTCTCACGATCCACCAACCCCGCAAATGGGTTCGGTACCACCAGAAGTGGAAGAATTCCTGATTGCCGGTCGTAACCCGACCCCGGAAGCCCGTGAAGCCCGTCAGGCAAAAATTATTGCCGTGGGTCAGAAGCTGGCCGCGGGGGATACTTCTGTGGCAGTCCCGCTGAATGCGGAATGGGATATTGCTTTGCTGGAGAAATTCAAGCAGGCAGATTTCGCAGCACTGGAAGCCATGACTGAAGCGGAAATCCGTCGTGATGGCGGCCGTGGCGGTCAGGAAGTCCGTTCATGGATGGCGGCATTTGCTGCATTGCATGAGCTGGGCGAATATGACATGACCACCCACTGCTATGAAGAAATCAGCGAGTGGATTGCCGGTTTCGGTATCGTTTCTGCAGAATTAAAAGGTTAATTGAATGAGCAATGTAAACAGCATCGTGATTGTCGGTGCAGGTCAGGCCGGTGCCAGCGCAATTCTGGAATTACGTGGCAACAAATACGAAGGCAAAATCACCCTGATCGGGGATGAAACCCATTTGCCGTATGAGCGTCCGTCTTTGTCTAAAGATGTGATTCTCAAACCAGCCGAAACCAAAATCGAAATTCTGTCAGAAGAAAAACTGGCGGAACTGGGCGTTGAAACCATCCGTGGTAACGGTGTGGCCAAAATCAATGCCGAGGCAAAAACGGTTGAACTGCAAAACGGTGATGTCGTTGCTTATGACAAGTTACTGCTGGCCACCGGTGGTGCAGCGCGTCGTTTACCCAACTTCGATGCGCTGGGTAAACACGTGTACACCCTGCGTAACCTGGAAGATTCACAAGCGCTGGTGCCGGTATTACAGCCGGGCCGCCGTATCATCCTGATTGGTGGTGGTGTGATCGGTCTGGAGCTTGCATCAAGCGCACGTTTTAAAGAATGTGAAGTGACCGTGATTGAAATGGGTCCAATGGTGATGGGTCGTTCATCACCACGCATCCTGAGCGAGTTCCTGCTGCAGCAGCAACAACTGGCCGGTGTTGATGTACGCCTGTCGACCCAGATTGCAGAATGCAAGCTGGATGGCGAAGAAATTGTGGTAACACTGGAAGGCGGTGAAGAGCTGCGTGCAGATGCTGTGGTCTATGGCATCGGGATTATCCCGAATGCACAGCTGGCCGTTGAAGCCGGTCTGGATGCGGACTTTGCGGTTAAGGTCAATGAAAATTGCCAGACTTCAAATCCGGATATTTATGCAGCGGGTGACGTGGCCACGCAACTGCGTGACTGTGGTAACCACCGCCGCGTTGAAACCTGGGAAAATGCCAACCTGCAAGCGGGTATCTTCGCGCGTCACGTGATGGGCGTTGAACATCCAGCGGCAAACCCGGCCTGGTTCTGGACCGATCAGCTGGACATCAACTATCAGTTTGTTGGTGATATGGCAGCGGCTGAATGGCATGTGCGTGGCGAGATTAAACCTGAACTGCGTGCTGAATCATCATTCGTATTGTTTGGTGTCACCGATGGCGTGATCGTTGGCGGGATTACCGTGAATGCAGCCAAAGACATGCGTCACCTGAAAAAGCTGATCAGCAAACAGGCGGCTTTTGAGGCTGACAAATATCTCGATCTGAGTCAGGATCTTCGTAAGCTGGTAAAATAATCCGGCGATACGGCAGGGCAGACCTTGGGTAACTTTGGTCTGCTTTTTTATGGCTGTTTTATTTTAATGTCGAGACATGAGCACAATGTGCATGGTGATTTGTACATGACTTTGTGTCGGTAGGTCTTACTTTTTAAAGCTGATAAGAATCCTCAAAATTTATTTTTGAGTTCGCAGGGCAAAACTCTTTTCATTGTTTGGGCGTCTCTCTTCGTTCCGTGGTGACATTCAGGTCGTCATCCTCATTATTTCAAGATGGGTTTGAATAAAGATGCCTTCATTTTATGGTTTTCAAATTTAGTTGAGTTGTCTATGAGTTCAAACTCATCTCCCATGATCGTTACCGCCAGTATCTATGCCTTGCTGGTGCTGATCTGGGCCACCACGCCGCTGGCGATTGTGTGGAGTGTGGAAGAAGTCCATCCCATGTGGGTGCTGATTATCCGCTATTTCGGGGCTTCGCTGATTACGCTGTTTTTACTGAAACTGATGCGTGATCCGTTGCCGCTGGATGAAACCTCACTCAAAAGTTATGTGGCGGGCAGCCTGAACCTGATTGGTGCGCAGCTGTTTATTTATCTGGCAGCCAATTACCTGACTTCGGGTTTAATGGCACTGATTTTTGGTTTTTCCCCGCTTATTGCCGGTTTAATTGGCCATGTGATTTTAAAAACCCAGAAACTGGTGGCCCTGCAATGGCTGGGCATGGCGGTGGCGGTGGCCGGGCTGAGTTATGTCTTTGCCGACTCGGCAGACAGCAAGATCAACCCGATTGGGATTGTGCTGATGTTAATTAGCATGGTGTCGTATATCAGCTCGATTTTCTGGGTCAAGCAGATTAATGCACCACTGAGTCCGATGTCACAGGCCACCGGTTCCTTGCTGGTCTCGGCACTGGGTTCAATGCTGATGTTGCCATTCATCTGGTCACATATGCCAACCGAATGGCCGGGCATGCAAACCATGATTGGCTTTTTGTTTACCATGATCATGTCTTCGATTGTGGCGATGCTGTGTTATTTCTGGCTGATTCGCCGTCTGGCTGCGTCCACTGTCTCTTTAAGCAATGTGATGACCCCGATTATTGCACTGGTACTCGGAGCGACCCTGAATCATGAGCATATCAGTGCACATGCGGTGGCCGGGATTGCGGTGGTGATGCTGGGCATTGTGATGTATTTCTGGAAAGACTGGCAGCGTCAGTATTTTTCTAAATGGTGACAGCACAGGAAGCCATGCGCTTCCTGCTGTTTTGGCTTTTGCTAAAAACAACAAAAACATAAAACAAAATATTCCACAATTTTGGATACTATGCATATTGCATCGGCACTTGCTGTCCTGTGTAATGAAGACTTAATAAATCACAGGATTTGCTCTACGTGCTTCAATTTTTATCGGACTGACATGAATCAAAACGCGGAACCTAAGCATTTTCAGCTACCAACCGAAACATGTTGGTCACACGCCTGGCGTCAGCCTGCTTTGCAGTTTTTACCTTCCCGGCATTATAACGGTGCCCAGTTTTTCAATCCGGTGCCGGCACCCGAAGGGCGTAGCCGCAGTGATTTGCTGAAATGGCTGTTACAGCGTAAACGCAATAGCTGGACCGCAGAAAACACACCAGAGCAGCCCGCTGAAGGCAAGCGTCCGATTCCGCAGGAACGTCCGAATGCCAGCCTGGATGACTGGCAGATCTGGTTTGTAGGGCATGCTACCGTTCTGATTCAGATTGGCCCCTATAATTTCCTGACCGATCCGGTCTGGTGTGAATATGCCGGACCGCAGCAGGGCAGAGGTCCGAAACGGATTTGCCCGGCTGGAATTGCCCTGGAAGAGTTACCGACCATTCATGCGGTGCTGTTGAGCCATAACCATTATGACCACATGGATCTGGCCACCCTGCGCTGGTTACATGCCCGTTTTGCCATGCCAATTTATACCGGACTGGGCAACAGCTGGTATTTGCCAAAAAACTTTCATGTGGTGGAAATGGACTGGTGGCAATCGGCGCTATTTAATGAATTAAAACTGGTCTATATTCCGGCGCAGCATGGTTCAGGCCGTGGTATGCGCGACCAGAACAGCGCCCTCTGGGGTGGTTTCTCGATTCTGCATGGTGAAGATCACTGCTTCTTTGCCGGAGATACCGGTTATTCCTCGCATTTTAAGGAAATCCATGCCCGTATTGGCGCACCGCGGATTGCACTATTACCGATTGGTGCCTATGAGCCACGGGACCTGATGCGCTATATGCACATGAATCCGGAAGATGCTTTTCAGGCGCATAAAGACCTGCATTCCAAATGTTCGCTGGCCATTCATTACCGTACCTTCCAGCTCACCGATGAAGGCCGTGAACAGCCGGAAGTCGATTTGCAAAATGCCATGCGTAAATCCTCAAAACTGATGAATCCGTTTTATTGCATTCGCGAAGGCAAGAAGCTGATTGTTTAAGTTTAAATCCTGCAACAAAAAACCACCCGAAGGTGGTTTTTTTATGGCTTGAACTCTCTGTGTAGAGGCTTAGAGCACGCCTGGCTGACCCAGCGCAGGGTCGGTGGCTCGAGCGGCCTGAGCATCTGCCACGGTCATCCCCAAGGCTTGGGCTACACCTTCGCCGTAGGCCGGGTCACACATAAAGCAGTTACGGATATGACGGTACTTGATAAAGTCATAGGCATCGCCCATGGCACGCGCAGTATTGTCAAACAGCGCCTGTTTCTGTTCAGGATTCATCAGGTTGAACAGGGCACGCGGCTGGCTAAAGTAATCGCTGTCATCTTGACGATAATCCCAGAAATCGGCATCGCCACGGATTTTCAGTGGTGGTTCACGGTACTGTGGCTGTTCCTGCCATTGCTGGAAGCTGTTTGGCTCATAGTGTGGCAAGCCGCCATAGTTGCCATCCATACGGCCCTGACCATCACGGCGGTTAGAGTGGACCGGACAACGGGCTGCGTTTACCGGAATCTGGGAATGGTTTACCCCCACGCGATAACGTGCGGCATCGGCATAGTTAATTAAACGCGCTTGCAGCATACGGTCTGGTGAATAGCTGATCCCCGGCACCAGAGTACTTGGTGCAAAAGCGGCCTGTTCCACATCCTGGAAATAGTTTTCTGGGTTACGGTTCAGTTCAAACTCACCGACTTCAATTAATGGATAATCACCTTTTGGCCAGACTTTGGTCAGGTCAAACGGATGATAAGGCACGGTTTCCGCTTCGGTTTCCGGCATGATCTGCACGAATAGGGTCCATTTCGGGAAATCGCCACGTTCAATTGCATTAAACAGGTCATTTTGGCTGCTTTCACGGTCCTGGCCAATCAGTGCTGCGGCTTCGGCATCGGTCAGGTTTTTAATGCCCTGCTGGGTACGGAAATGGAATTTGACCCAGAAACGTTCATTGTTGGCATTAATGAAGCTGTAGGTGTGGCTGCCAAAACCATGCATATGGCGATAACCATCAGGAATACCGCGGTCTGACATGACAATGGTCACCTGATGCAGCGCTTCTGGTAACAGGGTCCAGAAATCCCAGTTGTTGTTAGCAGAACGGACGTTGGTTTTCGGGTCACGTTTTACCGCTTTGTTCAGGTCCGGGAACTGGCGCGGGTCACGGAAGAAGAACACCGGTGTGTTGTTACCGACTAAATCCCAGTTGCCTTCTTCGGTATAGAATTTTAGTGCAAAACCGCGAATATCACGTTCGGCATCGGCAGCACCGCGCTCACCGGCCACCGTCGAGAAGCGGGCAAACATTTCGGTTTTCTTGCCGACTTCAGAGAAAATTTTGGCGCGGGTATATTGGGTAATGTCGTGAGTCACGGTAAAGGTTCCGAATGCACCTGAACCTTTGGCGTGCATACGACGCTCAGGAATCACTTCACGAACAAAGTTCGCCAGTTTTTCATTGAGCCATAAATCTTGGGTAAGTAATGGACCGCGGGCACCGGCGGTCATACTGTTCTGGTTATCGACCACCGGAGCACCGGCATCGGTGGTGAGGTGGGTGACCGGACATTTTTTAAAGTCTTGGCTCATTATCGTTCTCCGTTATTGTATTCATGTGCTGACGTTGGACACGGGCTGGATTCTCCAGGCAGGTGACATCTCATGAAATTAACCGTTATCAAAGTCATCAATATAAAAAATAAACCCACCTTATCATTGAAATCTACCTTGCAATAGCTGGCTGGGCAGAATGACGATGGATAAAAAAACATAAAAATGCAACTTGGTTCTTATTTAACTTAAACCGAATATAACACTTTTTCAAATAGATAAAACGATTAGTGCTCAAAGGAATAATCGATAGCTTAAAGTTTTGATTTCTGAGTGTTTTGGTCGGATTTTGTTGAGATGAGCCGGGCTAAAAATGGCTGGATGGCCAGTTCAATATCGGCCTGCAGTTGCGGCCAGTCCTGAAATGTGGGCTGGATTAACAGGGTTTGTGAAATAAAGCCATAACTGATGCGATGCAGGTTTTCGGCACAGCGCAAGCGTTCGCGGGTTTCAGGCGTATAGCGGCTTAAAATCTGCTGCCAGCTGTCCAGCATCAGCTGATAATGCTTTTGATAGGCCTGCTCGCTCGACAGGCTGCGTTCCAGTAAAAACACACTGGCCCACAGCCGCTGTTCGCTGCGGATACGGTCAAGCTGAAAGCGCAGCAGGGTCAGTATATCGCTGCAAATATCACCAGTTGTGGATAACTGCGGTGGTGGCTGGTTATAACTGCGTAGCGCCCCGGCATGCTGGATAATCTGCTGGTGGATTACCCAGGCCAGCAAATCTTCTTTCTGGGCAAAGTATTCATAAAAGGTGCCCAGACCGACGCCGGCCAGCTCGGTAATCTCGCGGATGGTCAGTTGTGCGGGTGTCTGCTGCTGCAAAAGCCGAACAACACTGTCCAGCAGTGCCTGCTGGGTCTGTTTGGCCCGGGACTGGCGAGGCTTACGCCGCAGCTGTACAGAGGGGGAGGTCATGACTGAAAACCGAACATGCTGTGGGTGAATATTCTTTATACTGAAAGCCTATCATCATAATCAATCAGGAACGATGAACGATGCAGGCATGGATGACCCATTCTATTCAGAATCAGTTTGATGAACGTCAGGATTATAATCTGTTTGCGAGTGACCGCGTGTTGCAGGAAATCTTGCAGCGCTATGGCAGTCAGGATCAGGCACGCCTTAGCGCACTCGGTCAGCAGGCCGGATCGGCAGAGGCTTATCATTCTGCCCATTTAGCCAATAGCCATACCCCGCAGTTACAGGCCTTTGATGCTCGCGGCCGCCGTCAGGATGTGGTCGAGTTCCATCCGGCCTGGCATTACTGGATGGCGCTGAACCGGGAATTTCAGACCCATGCCCATCCCTTTATTGAACCTCAGTCCGCATCTGGCTGGCTCGATTGGGCAGCGCGGTTTTATCTGAGTGGTCAGGTTGAATGTGGCAATCTGTGTCCCGCTTCTATGACCCTGGGCAGCATTCCGCTCATTCAGCGTGAACCTGAACTGTGGCAACAGCTCGGCGATAAACTGCTGTCGAATGAATATGATGCGCGGGATATTCCAATGGCGCAGAAAACATCAATCTGGCTGGGCATGGGCATGACTGAAAAGCAGGGCGGCTCCGATGTACGCGCCAATGAAACCATCGCCACTCCGGTGGGGGCAGCGGGTCGTGGCCAGCCTTATCTGCTGATCGGGCATAAATGGTTTTTCTCGGCGCCGATGTGTGATGCGCATTTGGTGGTGGCCAAAACCGAACAGGATGGCTTGGCCTGCTTCTTTGTGCCGCGCTGGCTGGAAGATGGCCGCAAGAACACGATTCATATCCAGCGTTTAAAAGATAAGGTCGGCAACCGCAGCAATTCCAGCTCGGAAGTCGAGTTTCACGAGGCTTGGGGCATCATGATTGGCGAAGCTGGCCGTGGTATTCCCACTATTATTGAAATGGCCAATTATACCCGCCTGACCTGTGTGGTCGGCAGCAGTGCCATGTTGCGCCAGGCGCTGGTGCAATGTATTGCCTATACCCGGCAGCGTAAAGCCTTTGGTAAGCCGCTGGCTGAACAGCCGCTGATGCAGGCGGTGCTGGCTGATCTGGCACTGGAAACCGAAGCCGCGGTGCAGCTGGGTTTTTATCTGGCGCAGTGCTATCAGTTGGATACGCTGCTGGCGCAGGCCTGGAAGCGGATTATGACTCCGGCCGCCAAGTTCTGGGTGTGTAAGCGTACTGTCGAGCTGAGCGGCGAAATGATGGAAGTTTTTGGCGGCAATGGCTATGTCGACAACGGCATCATGGCGCGTATTTTTAAAGAAGCTCCGGTGAATAGTATCTGGGAAGGGTCGGGCAATGTCATGTGTCTGGATGTGCTACGCGCGATACAGCGTGATCCGGCCTCCATGCAGGTCCTGTTGCAGTCGCTGGCCGACGGTGTGCAACAGCAGCCGCTGTTACAGCAGGAATTACAGGCGCTGATGCAGCTGTTCCAGCAGACAGACCCACAAGCCTTGCAGTTTATGGCACGTACGCTGGTAATCCGTTTGGTGCTGCTGGCACAGGCGGTCATCTTAAACCAGCATGCACCTGATTTTGTGGCACAGGCCTTTATCCAGAGCCGTTATCAGACCCTGCATGGTCAAGTGGTGGGCATGTTAGACCCGGCCCAGGTCGATGTTGCCCGGCTGTTAGAACGTGCGCTGGCGGTTTAAACATCACGCGTGATAGAGAGTATCCTGATAGAAAAATTCCCCGCTTGACTTCAGCCAAGCGGGGAAATCGGACTGGATGCATGGCGGTCTGCAGTTGCGCAGCCGTGTGATCCCGGCATCAGTCTCACGCTAACGATCAAACGAGTTTGGCTTAATGCGCCGGTTCGTCTGCTTTAACCCCTTTCTGGTACAGGGTGTAGATATAAACCGGAATATTCAGGTCTTCTAAATGCTTGTAAATTAGCGGGCGGACTTCTTCCCAATCCAGACCGCCGACACCGGTAGCCAGACGTGGCAGCGCCAAACTTTCAATATTCTCGGCTTCAACCAGCTGTTTCAGGTTTTTCAGGGTGCGGTTGACGTATTCTGTCGATGCTTTACCCGGCTTAGAACCGTTGTCATAGGCTGCTTCCTGAGTCATCAGGTTAATGATGCGCTGACCTTCGGCATTGACCCAGGTCCACTGCTCACTCGCTTTAGGATGGTAAATATGGCAATAGTTCCGGAAGTCTTTATACAGCGCTGGCCAGTGTTCGCGCAGACTTAAAGCCAGTCCGGTGGCAAAGTTATCATTTGGGGCAACACCGTGGGCAATGGCACGAGCCTGGCTTAATAAAATATCTCCAGAAACTTCATAAATCATGCTGTGAACTCCTGTTTTGGAAGAGGCTGTTTGAATTGATCTTCTAGCTTCATCTTAGCCTATCAGGAAGTTTTTTCTAGCGTGCTATATAACTGCTAAGTCTTTGCAAAATAATAAAAAATATAAGATTTTGTGGTATAATTATAGGGGCAGAGCAGCTGAATCTACTTTCATTTTTTGACTGAAGAATGTTCAGAAAAACACTGCAAAATTTTTCTATACCGTTTCTTTTATTGTTACATGACTGTCGCAAAATTGCTGCTGAATTGTCCAAAAAAATGTATGATTGACTCCCCATTCCAAAGGGATGTCGACG
Organism: Acinetobacter sp. CIP 53.82; assembly: GCF_000369465.1. Classification (NCBI taxonomy): domain Bacteria; kingdom Pseudomonadati; phylum Pseudomonadota; class Gammaproteobacteria; order Moraxellales; family Moraxellaceae; genus Acinetobacter; species Acinetobacter sp. CIP 53.82. Next base: position 1,815,992 of record NZ_KB850046.1, read on the forward strand.
GGAAGCAAAACGCAGTTTTAAGGCTAAAATGCGCTTGAATTTTGCGCAAATGTACCCATCAATACAGCGCAGGAACACCTGCATTCAAATCATGAACCGGAAGGATAAAGTGATGGCAAAGAAAAAACAGCCAGAAGTGATTCAGCATAACTTCGTGGCCAAATATATGCATGAGGTCAACAAGAGCCAGGTTTTTGTCGACCGGAAAAAGAATGCCAAACGCGGCTATAGCAAACACAAACAAGGGCGATATTCTGATGATTATCGCCCTTATTCATTCTGTCTGATTTAAATCAAAATATGGCTTAAGCGCCAACAATCCGGGTAGAGGCCTTGACCATATCGCCCAGACCATGGGTTTTAAAATAATATTCCATCCAGCTTTTCACCATCAGCGAATTATTCATTTTCAGCACCCGTTCCAGCTGCTCCTGTGCTTCGCTCATCGGCACATGGCAAATCGCTTTACGCACGCGCAGAATGTTACTCGAACTCATCGACAGGGTATTAAAGCCCATCGCCATCAACAGCACCGCAGATAGCGGATCACCGGCCATTTCACCACAAATGCTGACCGGTTTATCGTACTTGTGACATTCCTTGACCAGACGGGTCAGTGCGCGTAGCACTGATGGATGGAAATGCGAATAGACGTTGGCCACGCGTGGATTGTTACGGTCCACTGCCAGCAGATACTGGGTCAGGTCATTGGAACCGACCGAGAAGAAATCGACCAGTTCGGCAAATTCATCAATCTGCAGCAGCACACTGGGCACTTCTACCATAATCCCGATACGCGGTTTATTGATCTTGACCTGTTCTTCTTCCTGTACCGCATGCCAGTCACGATCTAGCAGATACAGCGCTTCTTCGACTTCATTGACGCTGGTGACCATTGGCAGCAGGATGTGCAGATTGTTCAAGCCAATGCTGGCTTTGAGCATGGCGCGAATTTGCGAAGAAAAAATTTCCGGATGATCGAGGGTGAAGCGAATCCCGCGCCAGCCTAGCGCCGAGTTTTCTTCTTCAATCGAGAAATACGGCAGGTCTTTGTCTGCGCCAATATCCAGGGTACGCATTACCACCGGTTTATTGGCAAAGTGGCTCAGCTGCTGGCGGTAAATGGCACGCTGTTCTTCTTCGCCCGGGAAACGGTCCCGCAGCATAAACGGAATTTCAGAGCGGTATAGGCCGACCCCTTTGGCACCACGTTGTACCCCGCGTACCACATCAATCATCAGACCGGTATTGACATACAGTTTGACCGTCACGCCGTCTGGGGTAACGGCGTCCTTAGTTTCATACTGTTTCAGGTCTTTGGCAATCAGTTCTTCTTCTTTCTGAATTTCTTTATAGCGGGTGCGTAAACGCCGTGGCGGATTAATAAACACCCGGCCCTGATGCGCATCGACAATCATTTCTACGTCATCGAGGGTGTTGATCGGCAGTTCAGTCACCCCGACCACGGTTGGAATACCCAGTGCGCGCGCCACAATCACCATATGTGAGTTCATGGCGCCTTCGGTGGTGACAATTGCGGCAATTTTATCGACCGGTAATTCCACCAGTGCCGCGGTCGAGATTTCTTCACCAATCAGAATACTTTCATCGGTCAGTTCGCGGTGGCTGGCATCGGCTTCCTGCAAATAGGCCAGAATACGCCGGCCGAGATCTTTTAAGTCGGAGACCCGTTCGCGCAGGTAGTCATCTTCCATCTGGGCAAACTGGGCAATGTGGCTGTCAATGACAATCCGCACCGCACCTTGTGCCCAATTGCCATCCCGAATCAGTTCTTTAATTTCCGCCGGCAGGGCATTTTCATCCAGCATACGCAGGAACACGCTAAACAGGGCGCGTTCTTCGGCCATCAGCGCATCCTGCATTTTGTCATCCAGCGCCTGAATTTCCTGACGCACGGCATCCAGCGCAGTGTCGAGCAGTTTCAGTTCTTCGCTGATGTCATCGGCTTCACGGTCAGGTACCGCCGCCAAATCTGCTGGTGGATAGAGAATGACCGCACGGCCAAGCGCAATCCCGCCCGAGCCGGAAACGCCCTGGAAGGTTTTGTAGGCTGGCAAATTGCTGGGTTTACGGAAGACATCAATATTGCCGACGGCATGCGCATGGGCAATCACGCCAGAGAGCTGGGCGCAGAGCGTGACCAGAAAGGATTCAGCCGCTTCGCTAAAGTCCTGACATTCTTTGTTCTGCACCACCAGTACGCCCATGACCTTACGACGGTACATGACCGGCACGCCGAGGAAGGAATTATAAATTTCTTCGCCAGTTTCTGGTAAATACAGGAAGCGTTCATGTTTCGGTGCATCGTCCAAGTTGACGATTTCTTCGCGCTGGCCGACTAGCCCCACCAGACCTTCACCGGTATGTAGGGACACATGGCCGACCGCTTCCGGATTCAAACCCTTAGAGGCCATCAGCAGATAACGCTGGTTGCGCTCATCAAGCAGGTAAATAGAGCAGACATCGACATGCATGGCTTCAGCAACCTGATTGACCATAATGTCGAGCGATTCATGCAAACTGGTGGACGCATTAATTTCCTGCACAATGCGTCTTAGGGTATCCAGTTGCATATTCGACATAAAGTCTGCTCCAAATCAGCGTTCCAGTTCTGTTCTCTTTATAGCAAGAGTCGTTTAAAAAATCTGCATGATCATACAGCTTTTTTCAGGCTTTCTTAGATGGCAATTGATGACATAATTCCACCATCGCCTTGCGGTACACATCGCGTTTAAAATTCACGACCTGACCCAGTGGGTACCAGTAACTGACCCACTGCCATTGATCAAACTCGGGCGGATCGGACAGGTTGAGCTGAATCAACTGGGCCGAGGCCGTGAGTTTGAGTAAAAACCACTTCTGTTTTTGACCAATACATACCGGATCGGAATCGGGCCGGATGTAACGGTGCGGCAAACGGTAACGCAGCCAACCTTTCGTTTGTGCGATAATTTGAACGTGTTCGGGCAGTAAGCCAACTTCTTCTCTCAGCTCACGATAAAGTGCCTGCTCAGGGGTTTCTCCATGCTGGATACCTCCTTGTGGAAATTGCCATGCATTGTGTCCAATGCGTTTTGCCCATAAAACCTGTCCAAAGTCGTTTGCCAAAATGATCCCGACATTGGGTCGGAAACCTTCTGAGTCGATCATTTGGCTACCTAAATATTCTGTAAATTATGCCTTTGCTTCCGGGGATTTTTATTTCTGTATCCAACACGAAAAAAAGCAAAGTTTAAAAATGTTAAAATTGCTATGATCTTAACGAATTTCTATCGACTAGCGGAGATAGATTTACAAATTTTTTCTTAAATTTCAGTTTTTACGAGTATTTTCATGAAATTGGCGCTATTTGATCTCGATCACACCTTGTTAAATACAGATTCGGATCATTCCTGGGGTGAGTTTTTAGTCAATGAAGGTCTGGTCGATCCGGTTCATCACCGCGCCATGAATGACAAATTTTATGAAGATTACAAAGCTGGCCAGCTTGACCCGATTGCCTATAACGAATTTGTATTCGAATTTCTGACCCAGCACGAGTCACACTACCTGACCGAACTGCATGAGTTGTTTATGCAAAAAGTGATTCGTCCACAAATGCGCCCGGAAGGTTTTAAGGCGATTCAGCGTCATCGTGAGGCCGGACATGCACTGGTCGGCATTACCGCGACTTCGGATTTTATTACTGCGCCAATTTTCCGTGAATTTGGCATTAGCGAAATCATTGCCACCAATGCCGAAGTGGTCGATGGCAAATATACCGGTAAGGTCATCAATACTGCCTGTTATCAGCAGGGCAAACTGGTACGTCTGGAACAGTGGCTGGCCGGACGTGAGGTGACCGAATCCTGGGCTTATTCAGATTCAATCAATGACCGTTTCTTGCTAGAATATGCAGACCACGCTATTGCGGTGAATCCGGATGATCGTCTGCGGGCCTTGGCGGTCGAGCAGGGCTGGGAGATTCAGGACTGGTCGATTGCTGCTGAATAAAAGCGCAGTTCATCTACACCAAGATCAGCAGACAGGGCCGCTATAACTGGCCCTGTTTTTTGTCTGAGCTGGTTGTCATCTATCTTGCAAATTTATGAAAAGGTGAATTTTTTTTAACAGCACTAGGATTTGCAGTTTTATATGCTATGGTGAAGACAAGAACAACAACAGGGAGATTCACGCATGCGCCAAACCCGACCAAGAATGACCAATCTGTTTGAACAACTGGGCCTGGACTCCAGCGAGCAGGCGATTCAAGATTTTATCGGCCAGCATCAACTGGCGGCGGAAATTCATATTATGGATGCAGAATTCTGGAGTGATGGTCAACGTCAGTTTTTAGCTGAAAAAATTGCCTCGGATGGGGAGTGGGCCATTACGGTCGACCAGCTGAATGAAGCGCTGCATGAAGACTCTGTGCCTCGCCGTTAAATCGTTCGTTCAAATCTCCAGATCATCAGGCCAAATCCGGAATTTGGCCTGATCCCTCACTTTCTTTTCTATCCATTTAGGCAATCCGTTCCCAGAAGCTGACCTGCGCATAGGTATGCTGAAACTTGCGCTGGGTTTCCCGAATCACAAAAGGGATGTCCTGCGGTTCAGTCATTAAACGGAAATGCGGCTCTAGCAAGGCTGTTAAGCCATCCAGACTGCTCCAGTTTTCGCCATCTTTTTTAAAGCCACCCAGCCATTCACTGCGGACAGTGTGTTCTTCCATCCAGGTATAGGGTGAGCTGAGCATCAGAATGCCGCCCATATTCAGCCGTGTATGAATCTGGCTTAAAAACTGCGCCGGATGATGCAGCCGGTCAATTAAGTTGGCTGCCAGAATAAAATCATAGCCTCTGAAAATCGCTTTAAGATTACAGGCATCACCCTGGTAAAACTGGACTTTGTCCCGGACCTCCGCCAGTCCAAGCTGGGCTAAATCACAGGCATGATAGTCTACCAGTTCACCTTCGGTGCAGATGCTGTAATGCAGGGTTTCGCCCTGTGCCAGTTTGACGCCGTTCTGGATAAAGCGCGCTGAAAAATCAATCCCGACCACTTCATCAAAATAACGGGCCAGTTCAAAGCTGGCGCGGCCGGTAGCACAGCCAATATCCAGTGCTTTACGTCGTGGTCTGTCGGCCAGCTGGGTCAGGGCCAGTTGCACCAGTGTCTGGGCAAAATTGGCCACGCCAAAATATTCACGGCCATACTGAAATTCCAGATATTCAGACACCAGCCGGTCGGTTTCATATTGTGATTGAATCGCCAGCGGCTCCTGATCAGAAACCACATAACGGAAACCGGCATGCTGGAAAAAATGCCGGCGAAAGGCATAGCGTGAGGCCAGTTCGGCTTCATTGCCGGCAGAAATCCAGGAACCGCCTTTGAGCAGATTATGCCGGCCATCAAAGGTCGGGGTGCTGAAATCATCATAAATCGGATGCACCACAAAACCGGGAAATGGATAAATCGGGGTTTCGGTCCATTGCCAGACATTGCCGCGCAGGTCATAAAAATCGCCATGCGGGAAGGTATTGACCGGACAGGAGGAAGCACCATAGGCCAGCGCCAGATTGGCAGGTGCAGACGGCTCATTTACGCCAGCCAGCTGTACCAGCCGATACCATTCCTCTTCGGTGGGCAGTCGTACTGGCTGACCAGTTTGCTTCGCTTTCCAGTGGCAAAAGGCTTTGGCCTCATGATAATTCACCTCCGCCGGCCAGTCCCACGGCATTGGTACTTCTTCGGTCAGCAGCCGGAGTGACCAGTCCGGCCCGTGTTTACGCCAGAAGGTCGGATATTTGGCCTGGGCAAAGCTGCGCCATTGCCAGCCTTCATCTTCCCAATAGTTTGCGTTCTGATAGCCGGCATCTTCAACAAAGGCCAGAAATTCCTGATTGCTGACCAGATAGCGGCTGGCCGCAAACGCCGCTACCTCTGCCTGATATTGGCCATATTCATTGTCCCAGCCGTAAACCGGGTCGTGCCGCTCCTTACCGAGCTGTACCCGGCCGGCTGCCACTGGAAGCAATGCATTCTCTGGTGCGGTGTTAGTCAGGATATTTGGCCGCCATGGTGGCTGTGTCTGGACATAGTCAAGGGCATGCTGGCGAATCAGCACGGAGGAGGTTTCCAGATGAATCCGCTCGTGTTCAATGCCCATCAGAATCGACCACCACGAATGCTGCCAGTCAATTGGCGTGCTCAGTGGTGCCTTTTCAATAATTTCCAGCACCGTGGCACGCACCTGATCGCGGTAGTGTTTGACCTGCGCGGGTGTCGGCCAGTCATAACGGCTGTCATCCAGGTCATCCCAGCTCATCTCATCCACACCCACCGCAAAGATGGATTCAAAATGTGGATTGATACGCTGTTCAATCAGTTTGCTGAGCAGCAGTTTGTTGATGAAAAATGTCGCGGTATGGCCATAGTAAAAAATCAGCGGATGGCGCAGCGCAATCGGTTTGTGATAAAAGGCCTCATCGCCGTTGAGGCAGCTAAACAATGATTCATAACAGTCAAAGGTTTGCAGAAAATACTGCTTGAGGGTGGCACGTAGCGTATCGGCCTGCATAACATCCAGCCGTGGACTGGGCTGTAAAGGCGGTGCACTGCCGGCTAGGCGCTGCTGGAGCGCCTGGGCTGAACTGAACGAAGGGGAATAGGCAAGCGGGGAAGTGGTCTGGTTCATCACTCTGCTCCTGCATCATTTTTATAAAGATCCTGGTGTCTTGTGCGGGCACCTTGTCTTTTCAAATTACGCCAATTTGGAGCAGCGTGCTGTTTTGTTCAGTAACTGTACAGAAGGATGCGACCGGTCGATGAACCTAGTCCGGCTGCTGCATAAAGTTAACCAGCGCCTGCGCCGCTTTGGACTGTGTGCGTCCCGGATGCCAGACCATGCCCAGCTGGCGGTTCATTTCCAGATTAATATCCAGCTGTTGCAAGTCCTGATTAATCAGGGTTTTCGGTAACACTGACCAGCCCAGTCCAATCGACACCAGCATGCGGATGGATTCCAGCGGGTTATTGCTCATGGTGATCTTCGGCTTCACGCCCTGTTTTTCAAACTCGGCCAGGGTAATCTGGCTGGTATAGGTCTGTGCTGCTGGTAGCAGGCTCGGGAACTGGGTTAAATCTTCCAGTTTCAGTCTTTTCTGCTGGGCCAGCGGATGAAAAGGCGCAGCCACAAACACCAGCGGATCATTCCAGATGGTGACATATTGCAGCCGGTCATCACCTTGCGGTGGCAGGGTTAAAAAGGCCAGTTCCAGATCACCGGCCAGCACCTGTTCATGCGCCTGTTCCGAATCGACAAAATGTACATCTAAGGTGACATCGGGGAAATCTTGGACATAGCGACGCAAATGATCGGGCAGATGATGCAGGCCAATATGATGACTGGTGCCAATTTTCAGGCGACCCTGCACCTGGCCCTGTTCATGGCTTAAAGTATGATGAATATCGCCCAGTTCATTTAGCCAGTTTTTGACTTTGGGTAACAGCGAATGCGCAGCATGGGTTGCCTGCACGCCACGGCCGGCCGACTCAAACAGCTTGACCCCAAAATATTCTTCCAGGCTATGAATCCGTTTGGTGACTGCGGGCTGGGTAATAAACAGCTGATCGGCGGCCAAAGAAATCGAACCGGTTTCCATGACTTTTACAAAAGCTTCAAATGCTGCAAGATTCATCGCAATCACCTATAAAGATTTTTTATGCTTAAAATTATTATTTAGAAATTTTTAGAATTAATCAAAGATTATTTTTCTATAAATTGAAGTTCAACAACCATAACTTGAATATAAATATTTTAAAAACAGTAATTTAAGTTATATTAAAATAAAAAAGATCATCCTGAAGATGATCTTTTGGGAGGAACACCGGGCGAAAAATAGGCTAGGCGGTGATTTCCTCTGTGCCGTCTTGTGCTTTCTTTTCCCACATGCGTTCATGAATAAAATAGGCCACCGCCTGTACTGTTGGTTCCAATAAGCTTAAGGTAATGGCCATCCACAGACTGCCGGTAACGAAATAGCCGACAAGCATGGCCACCGTAATGTGCATCACATAGTAGCTAAAAGTCTTTTTAAACATTCGCTGGTTGTTTGCGACAAAGTTTTGAATATGCGCCATGATGATGTTCCTCGTATCTACAATTCAGTGCTGATAACATCATCATAGTCAGTACGAATTAATTTGTAAAAACGAATATTTTGTAAAATTCAATCGGAAAATTGAATTTTTAATCAGATGTTAATCTGAGCAAAAATCAATTATATTTATTCCATAAAGTTTTTTAACTGATAAAAATGATAAATTAGATTTATGTAATTGTGTGGTTATAATCGAAATTAATGACAGAATTACCCAGTCCAGTGGAGCACATCGACATGGCAGGCGAAACCCAAAAAGCAAAAACATTATATGACAAATTGTGGGATGACCACTTGGTAAAACAGCGTGATGATGGTTCGGCTTTATTGTACATCGACCGTCATTTGTTGCATGAAGTTACCTCTCCACAGGCCTTTGAAGGTTTGCAACTGGCTGGCCGTCAGCCATGGCGTTTAAGTGCCAATATTGCGACTCCGGACCATAATGTACCGACCTCGAAAAAAGAGCGTGAGCAGGGCGTAGCCGGTATTGAAGATGATACTTCGCGTATTCAGGTGCAAACCTTAGACGATAACTGTAAGACTTTTAATATCGTTGAATTTGATATTAACGATATCCGTCAGGGGATTGCTCACGTGGTTGGACCAGAGCAGGGTTTAACCTTGCCGGGAATGACGGTGGTATGTGGCGACTCGCATACCGCGACCCATGGTGCCTTTGGCTGTCTGGCACACGGGATCGGAACTTCAGAAGTTGAGCACGTGTTGGCCACGCAATGTTTAATTCAGAAGAAAATGAAAAACATGCTGGTGCGCGTAGATGGTCAGTTGGGCCAGGGCGTGACCCCGAAAGACGTGGTGCTGGCGATTATTGCCAAAATCGGTACAGCAGGCGGTACGGGCCATGCCATTGAATTTGGCGGTCAGGTGTTCCGTGATATGTCGATTGAAGGCCGTATGACCGTATGTAACATGGCAATTGAAGCCGGTGCGCGTGTCGGTATGGTCGCAGTCGATGAAAAAACCATTGAATATGTAAAAGACCGTCCTTATGCACCAAAAGGCGAGCAATGGGATCAGGCTGTGGCGTACTGGAATACCTTGCATTCAGATGCCGATGCGCATTTTGATACTGTCGTGGTATTACAGGGTGAAGAGATTGAGCCGCAAGTGTCTTGGGGTACTTCACCTGAAATGGTCATTCCGGTTTCTCAGGCAGTACCAACTTTGGAACAGGCCAAAGATGAGGTACAGCGCAATGACTGGACCCGTGCTTATCAATATATGGGCTTAACTGCTGGTCAGGCTTTGGCAGATATCCAGCTGGATCGTGTTTTTATTGGTTCATGCACCAACTCGCGTATTGAAGATATCCGTGCTGCGGCAGATGTGATCAAAGGCCGTAAAGTGGCGCCAAGCATTAAACAGGCGATGGTGGTACCGGGTTCTGGTTTGGTCAAACAGCAGGCGGAAGCAGAAGGTTTGGACAAGGTCTTCCTGGAAGCCGGTTTTGAATGGCGTGAACCTGGCTGCTCGATGTGTCTGGCCATGAATGCCGACAAGTTACAGCCAGGCGAGCACTGTGCATCGACCTCAAACCGTAACTTTGAAGGTCGTCAGGGCAATGGTGGTCGTACCCATCTGGTCAGCCCGGCCATGGCAGCAGCAGCGGCAATTGCCGGTCACTTTGTGGATGTTCGTTCATTCTAAGTTTAAGCCCTCATCCCAGGCCGCTCCTTGCTGGAGCGGATGTGAGAGAGACTACGGATTCATTGGAACATAAATATGAAAGCTTATACCGTTGAACAGGGTATCGTTGCACCTTTAGACCGTGCCAATGTCGATACCGATTTAATTATTCCAAAACAGTTCTTGAAATCAATCAAACGTACCGGTTTCGGTGACAACCTGTTTGATGAATTGCGTTATTTAGATGAAGGCTATCCGGGTCAGGACAATTCAACCCGTCCTAAAAACCCAGATTTCGTCTTGAACCAGCCGCGTTATCAGGGCGCCAGCATTTTAATTTCACGTGCCAACTTTGGTTGCGGTTCCAGCCGTGAGCATGCGCCGTGGGCTTTAAGTGAATACGGCTTGCGTACAGTCATTGCCCCAAGTTTTGCGGATATCTTCTTTAATAACTGCTTTAAAAACGGCATGTTACCGGTGATTTTAACCGAAGCGCAGGTTGATCAGCTATTTAAGGAATGTGCAGCCAATGAAGGTTATCAGTTAACTATTGACCTTGAAGCACAGGAAGTCCGTACGCCAAACGGTGAAGCATTCAAGTTTGAAGTTGATCCATTCCGTAAGCATTGCCTGTTAAACGGTCTGGATGATATTGGTTTGACCTTGCAAGATGCCGATGATATTCGCGCGTATGAGGAGAAAACCAAAGCCGCGCGTCCGTGGGTGTTTGCGGAAATTCAAGCTTAAGTTATTTCGTAAATAGGCATAGCACGGGCGTCGAACTCTTGTTAACATTCAAGGCATAATAATTTAAATATTCTGCTTTTTGATGAGGTTGGGCTCGGGCTATGTTGAAGGTTTTTCGTCGGCTTGCTGTATTGGGGGGAGTGGCTACGCTGTTAACAGCATGTCAAACCTGGGATACAGCACGTCTAAAACAGGTAAAAGAGACACAGGCATCCCAATCCAATGCACGTATTTATTGTTCAGGTACCGAGCATTGCGAGTTTGAACGCTTGAACCGGGTCATGATCATGGATGCTGAAAGTCAGCGTCTGAGTCGTGAAGCCATCAAGCAGGGACTGGTGCGTTTGCAGGCAGATTCACTACGACAGCCTAATCCGCTGTATCTGTCGGTTCCGGCCAAACAGCATGAAGTGGTGATCCGGTTCTATCCGATTTCCCGTGATCAGGCCGAAACCCTGCACGTCATTCATCAGTTTAAGCCGCGTCAAACGTACACTTTTAAAATGTACCGTGACCGCAGCAAGCATAAAGGCAGTCTGCTGAATGTTTCGGCGCCAGAGCCGCTGTGTGTGGATCTTTTACAAAACCAGAAAATTATTCGACGTTTCTGCAAACCTTATAATGTCTTAAATGGACTGGGGGAATTTGTGGAACAGAAAATTTAGTCTCCACAGTCGTTGACTGCTACAGGAAATGGAAAAACTCATGTCAAAACATATTTTGATTCTTGCCGGTGACGGTATTGGCCCAGAAATCGTCACAGCAGCGGAGCAGGTGCTTACGCGTGTTAATGAAAAGTTCAATCTGGGCTTGACGTGGGAACAGGGATTGTTAGGTGGTGCCGCGATTGATGCGCATGGTTCGCCTTATCCGGATGTGACGTCTGAACAGGCGAAAAAAGCCGATGCTTTATTGCTTGGTGCAGTTGGTGGTCCAAAATGGGATACGATTGAGCGTTCGATCCGCCCGGAACGTGGCCTGTTAAAATTACGTAGCGAATTAAACCTGTTTGCTAACCTGCGTCCAGCGATTCTGTATCCGCAACTGGCTGATGCGTCTAGCTTAAAGCCGGAAATTGTATCGGGTCTGGATATCCTGATTGTACGTGAACTGACGGGTGGGATTTACTTTGGTCAGCCACGTGGTATTCGCGAGCTGGAAAATGGCGAGAAACAGGGCTTTAACACCGACGTCTATGCTGAATCAGAAATCAAGCGTATTGCCAAAGTGGCTTTTGAAATGGCCAAACTGCGTGGTGGTAAAGTCTGCTCGGTGGACAAAGCCAACGTGCTGGAAGTGACTGAGCTGTGGAAGCAGACCGTGACCCAGCTACATGCTGAACAATATCCAGAAATCAACCTGTCCCACATGTATGTCGACAATGCTGCAATGCAATTGGTACGTGCGCCAAAACAGTTTGACGTACTGGTAACCGGTAACCTGTTTGGTGACATCCTGTCTGATGAAGCAGCAATGCTGACCGGTTCTATCGGTATGTTGCCATCAGCGTCGCTAGATGAAAATGGCAAAGGTATGTATGAGCCATGTCATGGTTCAGCACCAGACATCGCTGGCCAGAACATTGCCAACCCGTTGGCGACCATCTTGTCTGTGGCAATGATGCTGCGTTATACCTTCCGTGAAGAAGCTGCCGCGAAAGCGATTGAAGATGCAGTGGGCAATGTGCTTGATCAAGGTTTACGTACGGCTGACATCATGTCTGAAGGCATGAATAAAGTGGGTACTCAGGAAATGGGTCAGGCTGTGGTTGCGGCATTGGGCTAAGTCTCGACAGCAAATCAAAAAACGCAGCTGCAGGCTGCGTTTTTTTATGGCTATTGAATAGCTAGGTCTAGATTCAGCGCTTAACAGGTGCGACCGCTATAGTGTACAGAGTGGGCAATATTCTGTTCCAGCCGGAACACAATCTGGCAGTGCAGGTTAACATCATAGCTGTTGGCTGGGCCAATGGGCGCTGGAATATGGGCTGGACCGGTGGCCGGGGCATTCGCTACAGGAATCGGAATGCTGATTGGGCGTATAACGGTGTAGGTGAGCGCCTGTGGGCTGATTTGTGGTGAACTGACCTGTTCGTAACCGAGCAGGCTTAAATCGAGCTGCTGGCGAATCTGCTGGCTGGACTGGCCGACAAATTGGGCCAGATAGGCATCACGTTCAGCTCGGGTACTGGACGGCGTGGTTACACAAGCGGAGAGACTGAACGCGAGGAGCGCCAAAGCAACGGAGCGAGAGACAAACATGCGCGATCTCCATTGAATAAAACTTCATTCTAGGCAAGGACAGCCTAAAAATATGTGTATATTCGATAAGCGGCAGATCTTGACGCCATTCTTGGCTGTTACGCAGCATCAGCAGCCAATAAAAAAGCCACTGTTGAAGGTGGCTTTTTGCTTGCGCTAAAACTTAGCGTGCACGATAGGTAATACGACCTTTCGTTAAGTCATAAGGCGTCATTTCAACTTTCACGCTGTCGCCAGTTAAAATGCGAATATAGTGCTTGCGCATTTTACCTGAAATATGGGCAATCACCTCGTGACCGTTTTCTAAACGTACACGGAACATAGTATTAGGAAGCGTTTCGGTGACAACGCCTTCGAACTCGATGAGTTCCTCTTTATTGGCCATAGCCTACCTGATGATCAAATTGGAAAGGCGCAAATTATAGTCAATTTTTTTGAAAAAATCAAGGTGAAACCCGCCGCAGATGAATCATCTGTCAGTAAAATAAGCGAACAAAACATTTAAATTTTTTCTACAAAAAAACGTGGTGGATGGTTGTCAGTTTGGTCAATCACAGTTAATCTAAAATCAATCTTTTTAAGTATAAATGAAGAACATACAAGGAAGGTCTTTGCGTGGGTCAGCTAACTGATGCATCGGTTGTATTGCGATTAGGCTACCAAGCGATTCGTCGTGCCGGTTTGCCAACCGAAGAAATATTAACAAAAGCAGGTGTCGCACTTAATCAGGTTGAGGCCAATGATCGTACGCCTTTGGGCGCGCAGTATGCGTTTTGGGTGGCGGCGGAAGAAGTCAGCCGTGACCCGGATATTGGTTTGCATCTGGGTGAACATTTGCCGCTCTATCGTGGTCAGGTGATTGAGCATCTGTTTATTTCTTCGGAAAATTTTGGTGAAGGTTTAAAACGGGCACTGGCCTATCAGCGTTTAATCAGTGATGCCTTTGATGCCAAACTGGTGATTGAAGATGACCGCTGTTATTTAACCAATGGTCAACAGCCGTGGGCTGACAATATTGTCAATCGTCACTTTTCTGAATGTGCCATGTCGGGCATTTTGCGTTTCTTCAAGTTTATTACCGAAGGCAAATTCCAGCCGCTGTATATCGACTTTAATTTCCAGCAGGGCGCTGCCGATGATGAATATTTCCGGGTCTATGAGTGCCCGGTCAGTCTGGGGCAGAATGAAACACGGTTGTATTTCGATCCTTCCATTTTAGAATACCCGCTGTGGCAGGCCGAGCCGGAGCTGTTGCAGTTACATGAGCAGCTGGCGCTGGAGAAACTGCAGGAACTGGCGCGTTATGATCTGGTCGGTGAAGTACGTCGGGCGATTGGGTCGACCCTAGAAAGTGGGGAAACCACATTGGAAACCGTGGCAGCGCAGCTGAATATCACGCCGCGTCGTTTACGCACCCAGCTGAGTGAGGCCAATACCAGTTTCCAGCAGATTCTCTCGGATTATCGTTGCCGTCTGGCTAAAAAACTGCTGGCCAATACCAATGAAAGCGTGGAGCGGATTGTGTATCTGACCGGATTTTCTGAACCGAGCACCTTTTACCGGGCTTTTAAACGCTGGACCAATGAAACACCGGTCGAGTACCGGAAACGTAAACAGCGTTAAGCATCTCCGCAGTCCCCCTTGATTAAAGGGGGATTTTTTTAGAGTTGCCGCTTGATGCAAGGGTGACTTTCGTTTTTAAAGCCTGGAAATGGCGGGGATAAAATCCTTCCTGGCTAAAAGGGAGGTAAGACGGAATACAATTATTCCGGCATATTCAGCCAATGCGGACCTAAAGGCACTTGAGGCAAGTCAAACTGCTCTGGATAGTGCGCCTGGATAAAGTACAGGCCATCGGGTGGGGCGGTAATACCAGCCGCTTTACGATCCTGTGCGGCAAAAATTGTATCAATATGGTCAATATCATACATACCTTGGCCAATTTCCAGCAGACAGCCCATGATATTCCGCACCATATGATGCAGGAAACCATCGGCCTGAATATCGAGCACCAAATAATGCCCGTGACGGATCAGGCGGCAATGGCTGACGGTGCGGACCGGCTGATTGGACTGACAGGCTGCGGCACGAAAACTTTCAAAATTATGCGTGCCTTCAAACTTTTGCGCGGCAGCAATCATCTTGTCGACATCCAGCGCATAGTAGGCATGGGTGACCTGTTTATGCAGCAGGGCCGGGCGCTGTGGATGGTTATAGACCACATAACGGTAGCGGCGCGCACAGGCCTTAAAGCGGGCATGAAAATCCATGTCCATAGCCTTAATCCACTGAATGGCAATGTCTTTGGGTAGCTGGCTATTGGCTCCCATCAGCCAGCCGCGTTCAGGGCGAATGGCTGCCGTGTCGAAATGTGCCACCATATTGGTGGCATGCACGCCGGCATCGGTACGGCCAGCGCCATGCAGGATAATCGGTTCATCGGCAATTTTGGAGAGGACCTTTTCCAGCGTTTCCTGCACGCTCGGGACGCCTAGTTGCTGGGTTTGCCAGCCCCGGTAGCGAATACCACAAAATTCAATCCCGACCGCAAAACGTTGCATATTCACCTCAAATTGGCCTTAGTCATACCAATGCTGTTGCCATTGTTCTCTGCGCGGGTATTGTAAATACATTTTTAATGCTTTTGCATACAGATCTGCATGTCCAAAGCCATCATTGACTAAAATTTTACTGTTCTGGATCCAGCTGCTGATCGCATAACGCTGATCCAATGGGCCAAATGGCACTTGGGTGGTCAGAATCACGGCACAATCTTGCGTCTGTAAGGACTGTAGCAACGTCAGGAGTGTTTCATTTACAGCCAGATTACCAGTACCAAAGCCTTGTAAAATCAGGCAATGCGGTGGCTGCTGGGCGATCAGTTTCAAATTGGCGAGCTGCTGCTCTAAACCAATCGGCTGCATCATCACACTCATGCAGTTGAAGTGTTGTGCTTTGTCCAGATCTGCAGCCTGTACCAAGTAGGCGGCTTGTTCTTTTTGATGTAAAGCACTGCTGGCGGCCTGACCCTGAAAAGCATCTAATTCAGTGGTGTGGCATTTTAAGGCGCTGCGACCATGGAAACATTGATGATGAAACGCCAGATACACGCCAACCGGCAATTGCAGCACCGATTCCAGGGCGAAATTCAGGTTATCCAGCGCATCGCTGAAGTCACGGGTGTTCTGTCCATCTATGGTCAGCAGTGGATACTGGCTGCCAGTCAGCACTACATGTGCAGACTGCGCGATAAAGTGTGCCAGCACGGCACTGGCATAGCTTAAAGTATCGGTGCCATGAATGACGACAAAATGCTGAAATTGTTGTAACTGCAGCTGCTGGATAAACTGCACCAGACGTAACCAGTCGGTCGCGGTACAGCGGCTACTGTCCTGAATCACCGGCGCCACAAAACATTCTACCGATAGATGCAGCGGTAACACATGACGCAGTTGAGGAAGAAACTGCTCTGCTGGCATGGGGCTGAGTGGCTCGCCGACACAGCCAAAGGTACCGCCCATATAAATTAATGCAATTTTTTTCATCATAAAAAAAGCAGCCAAGGATGACTGCTTTATCTTAGTGAGATTTACTTTAAGAAGCTATTTGATTGAGTAACTGCGTGGCGTGTTGCTGCTGTGCTGCAGAATAGTTTGCTTCTTTTTCTGCCAGCAGGGCACGGGCCGCATCATAGGCACCCAGCTCAATATATTGCTGAGCCAGCTCCAGATTCAGCTGGATTTCATTGACTTCGGCCAGTTCCGGGAAGGACTGAATCAGTGGATCATGCGGATCAACCGCGGTTGTCGCCACGGCAGCCATAGCGGGTTCTTCAACCATTGATGCTTCAGGCGCTGCTGCTGGTGTCGCTTCAATGGTTGGTGCGCTATCTAGGTCAAACTGGAATAGCGGTGCAGTGTCTACTGGTGCGGTAACTGCAGGCTCTACCGGCTGTTCAGCCACCGGTGTAGGACTGATCGAGAAATCAAAATTAAAGTCTGATTTTTCTTCCGCAGGTGGGGTGGTGACGGCCGGTGTGGTCGCAGGTGCGGCTTCAGTTGCAGTCTTTTCCAGCTCAAACGAGAAATCCAGTGCCTGAGGTTCTTGTGCAGCCGGAGTCGCTGGCTCAACTGGTGTTACTGGTGCAGCTTGGGTTGGTGTAGGTTCCAGTTCAAACGAAAAATCTAATGCCTGAGGTTCCTGCGCTGCTGCAGGAGCTGGTTCGACCGGTGTAGCTGCTTGTGTGCTAGCAGCCGAGTCAAAAGACAGGTTGAATTCAAGAGGTTGGACCTCTTCTGTTTTTGCTGGCGCAGGGGTGTTAATAGGCGCAGCCGAGGTGCTTGGGGTAAATTCCAGATCTGGTACCGGAGCGCTTTCAGTTTTTGCGATTGGCGTTTCGGTTTTGAGTGACTGTTGTAACTGGTCAAATGACGTGTTGGCTGTACTTGAACTGCTGGATTGAATCAGTGCATCAAAATCCGCAGGGGTTTGTGTTTTTGCGCTAACTGGTGTTTCAGAAAATGCTGCAGTAGTTGGCGCTGCAGAGGCCGGTGTTTCTTCTTTGGTTTGAGAGGCTTTCTGGGCTTCGATTCTGGCTTCAGCCTGAACCAGAATATCTTCCAATCCCAGATTTTTCAGATGATCCAGCAATTGGCGGGTGGCAAATTCATCTTTTTGGGTCAGATGCACATCCAGTAACAGCAGATACAGCTCATGCAACGACGGGTCGCGTTTCAGGGCCTGATTAATCTGCGCTTCGGCCGAGAAAAAGTTACGGTCACGAATCTGGGTTTCAATGGTCTGGCGTAAATCTGCCGGAAGTGGTGTGCTTCCTTGTGGTTCGGCAACAGGCTCGGCCACTACAGTGCTTTTAACCGTAGTTTTTTTCGTAGTGGTGCTTTTTTTGGCCTTGGTTTTACTGGCTGCAGCCGGTTTTTTTGCTGCTGGTTCGGATTCTTTATTGGCCTCACGCTTTTTTAACACCAGCGCGATGACCAGTAACAAAATAAATGGAATCACATAAATCAGCATGTTGCTACCCCTTAGGCAGAGAGGGATAAACCATCTCTCCTGAAAAAAATCATGTTGAGTAATACGTTAGAGTTTTGGCTTATTTTCGGCTTGTTGCTTTTTCAACTGTTGTTGCAATTCAGCAAGACGCGCATTGAGTAATTGAATTCTTTGATCCTTCTGACTTAATGCCAATTCTAACTGTGTTACGTTTCTCTGTAATTTAACGGTTTTCTCACGCGCTGTCATAACTTTTAGTGACAACTCTTCTGAGGTTTGCGCGCTTTTTGTGTTCTTTTTGGCAGAACCTTGGGCAGAATCTTGCTGATTTTCTGCCACCAGACTCATTTCGGCCTGACTGATCCGGTATTTGGCCTTGCCAGACTGGCGTGAAGGCTGGGTTACCGGGATTGGCATGGTCTTTTTCGCGGCTTTTTGCCCGCTACTGACGGCCTGTAAATTCAAGGTTGCACCGCGGCGTAAACGGTTGGCATCGCCCTGAATAAAGGCATGTTCATTGTGGGCTTTAATCTGTTGCATCACTTCGCCGACTGGCTGCTGGTTCTCTGCGGCAATACGTGAGGCAATGGCCCATAGCGATTCATTGGATTGCACCACATGCCGTGCTGTGGTTGATGCTGGCGCAGATGGAGCTGGCGCTTTGGGTGCTGTAACCGGTGCCTGTTGTTGCTGCGCTTTTAACTGCTCGGCATATTTCTTGACCAGCGGATCTGCTGAAACCGGGGCAGATGTATTTACGGCAGCTGTGTTGCCCGCGTTATTTGTAGAGGCCGGTTGAGCTGATGTCGCCGGAGTTGATGGCGTAACCGCTGACACAGGGCTTGCAGCCGGCTGTGCTGCTGCGCTGACAGCTGGTGTGGTTGATGGACTTAAAGCCGGTGGCGGGCTGGCTTGAATCGCCAGGGGTGCTTCTACACTGCGCGTGGTGCTGGCAGGTGCAGTGGCTGCGGTATAGGCGGTACTGGTCGGCAAGTTTAAGGCAATGTCCCGTTCATTCACGACCATAACCGGGGTTAGTGGCTGCTCTTTCGGTTGCAGCTGCGCGCGTTGTTCTGCCAGGGTACTGCGTTTTAGTGAGGTTTTAATATGCTGTAAACGCGTGGCCGAGCCTTCACGAATTTTGACCACAATATTCAATTCGGTATCGGTCAGTGGCCGAGATGAGGTAATGGTAATGACCCCGTTGCCAGCACCGTCACGTCGGGTAAAGAAATTTAAATGACCCGGTGGACGATGGCTGGCACCAATGGCCATCAAATCTTCTGCCGAGGCCAGACTGACTTCAATCGGCGCATTGACATTGGACTGACGGAAGTTCATTTCAGCATACAGCAATTCCCCAGGTGCTGACTGAATCTGAACAGGATCGACATTAATCGCATGAATATGTTGTGAGGCAAGAATAGCTAAAATCGCGATCTTTAATTTGTTATATACGGTCATCTTAATCGTTAGCTCGGTCATTTATCGCATAGCGAAAAGAATAGATTAGCGAGTTGTAAGTCGATTGTAAAATATTTACAGGCTAGTTACATAAAAAGCCGATCTTTTCAGATCGGCTTTTTGTAATTTACTTTTGCTTAAAAGGCTTACGCGTTTTTGTAGTCAATTAAGATGCGTAGCATACGGCGTAACGGTTCTGCCGCACCCCACAGTAACTGGTCACCGACGGTGAACGCGCCCAGGTATTCTTTACCCATGTTCAGCTTGCGTAAACGGCCCACAGGAACAGTTAAGGTACCGGTTACTGCAACAGGCGTTAAATCTGTCATTGAGGCTTCACGGGTATTTGGTACCACTTTCGACCAGTCATTGGCACTGGCGATGATATCTTCGATTTCATCCAGAGGTACATCTTTACGCAGTTTCAGGGTAAGGGCCTGAGAGTGACAACGCATGGCACCAATACGGACACAGTGACCATCAATTGGTACGATTTGCTGGTTGCCTAAAATCTTGTTGGTTTCAGACTGACCTTTCCATTCTTCTTTCGACTGGCCATTTTCCAGCTGTTTGTCGATATATGGAATTAAAGAGCCAGCAAGCGGTACACCAAAGTTGGCTGACGGGAAACCTTCGCCACGTTGCAGTTCAGCAATTTTAGAGTCGATGTCCAGAATTGGAGAGCGTGGGTCATCCAGCAGTTCTTTGGTGTTGTTATACAGGTAGCCCATACCGGTGATCAGTTCACGCATGTTCTGCGCGCCCGCACCCGAAGCTGCCTGATAAGTCATCGAGGTTGCCCATTCCACCAGATTGTTCTGGAACAGACCGCCTAAGCCCATCAACATGAGTGAAACCGTACAGTTACCGCCAACAAATGTTTTGGTGCCTTTCACCAGACCGTCTTTAATCACGTTCATGTTCACCGGATCAAGTACGATAATCGCTTCATCATCCATACGCAGGGTAGATGCTGCATCAATCCAGTAACCGTTCCAGCCTTCGGCTTTCAGTTTCGGGAACACGTCGGAGGTATAGTCGCCACCTTGACAGGTAATAATGACATCCATTTGCTTCAGACTGTTAATGTCCGTTGCATCCATAAGTGCTGGGGCAGTTTTACCGCCAAACGCTGGTGCTTCACCACCGGCATTACTGGTAGAGAAATAAAATGGCTCAAAATGAGCAAAATCATTCTCTTCAACCATACGTTGCATAAGGACGGAACCTACCATCCCGCGCCAACCGACCAGACCTACTTTCATGTCACTTTGCCTCGGTGCGTAAAAAAACAAAAAGGAGTATGAGTGTATCAAAAGGGGACACAACTGCAAGCTCTACATAATCAAAACATCATTATTATTGAGTGAAATAACTTGTTTGTGTTACATACAAAATTGATAACGTTAGATTTCTATTTAAAAAAAACGAGAAAAATGAACTTTCTAAGTAGGTGCATATGATTTGGGTGGAAATGCTGGCCATTTTCGTCATCTGGATCAGCTTCTGGTCGCTGATTCCGCGCGATGAATGGTGGTTTCGAGGTGCCGATTTTCCCAGATTGCAGGTTCTGATGCTGGGGATTGTGGCCTTTGTGCTGATGCTGCTGTGGGATGCGGCCTGGGATACGCCGCGCTATGTGATTTTAACCGGTCTGATTGCCGCTCTGGCGTACCAGCTGAAAATGGTGCTGCCTTATACCTTTATCTGGAAAAAGCAGGTCAAAAAGGTCAAGCCGGAGCAGCTGAACCCTGATCAGCAAATTTCGTTAATAGTTTCCAATGTATTGACCACCAACCAGAAATATCACCTGCTCATTGCTGAAATCCGGAAATACCAGCCCGATTTGGTACTGACACTGGAAACCGATACGGTCTGGCAGCAGCAGCTGGCGGTGATTGAACCGGATTATCCTTATCGCGTGCCGGTGCCGCTGGACAATTTATATGGCATGCATCTCTATAGCCGCCTGCCCTTAAAAGAAACCGAAGTGAAATTTATCCTTAGCGATGAAATTCCGTCAATTCATACCACGGTCATCTTGCGTTCAGGCCAGCCGGTGCAGCTGTATTGTCTGCATCCGAAACCGCCGAGTCCGACTGAAGCCAAAGATTCGACCCTGCGTGATGCCGAGCTATTAATTGTCGGCGATCAGATTAAAGATCTGGATGAAAGCTGTATTGTGATGGGCGACCTGAATGATGTGGCCTGGTCCCGCACCACACGTCTGTTTCAGCGCATCAGTGGCCTGCTGGACCCGCGCGTCGGCCGGCATTATGTCAATACTTTCCATGCCGATTATCCCTTATTGCGCTGGTCGCTGGACCATGTGTTTCACAGTACCGATTTTGCCTTGGTGGAGATGAAGCGTTTGCCACATATGGGCTCAGATCATTTTCCGGTCTATGTGGTGTTACAGACCGGTCGGGTGTTTGAGCACATTCAGGAAGAGCTGGAACAGACTGAAGCCGATGAAGAAGAAGCGCAGGAGGCGATTCAGGAGGGTATTGAAAAAGCCGAGCGGGAAGAAAAAATCGTGACCGATGATTTGGCTCAGGATTATAAGCAGGGCAGCAAGACGCCATGAAATTTGAGGAAAAGTGTAAGAAATGGCTTACACAGATTTAGGCCGATGGCCAATAGCTGAAACCGAGCAAGCTGCGTATTCTAAGCATATCGGCAGATGGAGTTGGGAAAGGAGAGTCCCGTTAAGGAAGTTGAAGCCGGTGGATTGTCATCATGGAGATGATGCAGGAATGGAAAGCCAGAGATAACAACAAAAAAGTTTTGAAAGCACAACCTCATAAGCCCGAGTTTTGCAGGATGCAGAACTCGGGTTTAACTTTATGGGCTGTCGTGTCCTGGTATTTTGATCAGCATATGGTATTTGACTCGCAGAAAGATTGGCTTAATACAGCTGTATTGCTTAGTACAGCTGCTCATAGCCTTGTGGACGGGTCTTAAAACGGCGATGAAACCACATATATTGAGTCGGCGCGATGCGCAGCTGACGTTCAATAATCAAATTAACACGCGTCGCATCATCGACTTCATCCTCACTTGGTAAACGCTCAACCGGTGGCTCAATCAAGACATGATATTTCGGATTTTTAAGATCACCATGGCGGTAGAAATACAGCGGAATTGCGGCGGCTTTGGTCATTTTCAGTAAACGACGATGCGCAGTCACGGTGGCTGCCGGCACGCCAAAGAATGGCGCCATTACGCCTTGTTTCAGGCCAAAATCCTGATCCGGACTGTACCAGATGGCATGGCCATTTTTCAGGTTACGTACCAGACCACGCATATCATCATGGTCAATCTGATGGGCATAAATGGTGGCCCGGCAGCGGTAAATCAGCATATCTAACAGCGGATTGTTCTGCGGACGATAGACCACATCGGGTTCAAAATACTGGGCACATAAATAGCCGCCGGCATCAAGCAGGGTCGAGTGGGTGCCCAGCAACAAGACGCCTTTGCCTTCCGCTTGCGCCTGCTGAATATATTCCAGACCTTCAATACTGACCCGGCCCTGGAACCATTTCGGGCTATACCAGGCATTTAGGGTTTCAAATACGCCAATCATCTGGTCAACAAAAACCTGGCGCGCGTTGTCCTGCACCTCTTGCGCAGACCATTCTGGAAAGCAAAGCTCCAGATTGCGGACAGTGGTTTTACGGCGTGAATGCAGATAGCGAAACGCCAGCTGGCCCAGCCACTGGCCTAAACGGTACTGAATGGCCCACGGCAAGATTGCCAAAATCATCAGGAAGATAATACCGATCCAGATGCCCCAGTATTTCGGCAGCAGAAAGGACCATTGAAATTCACCAGGTTGATAATCTTGCGGTTGCGGCATAGTGACGTTTTAAAATGAAGGTTAAATGCAGTGTAGCATGAACGATTTTGAAGATGAAAAGCATCTGCCGCTGTCCGGCAGATGCTGTGAAGCGGGTGAATTAACCGCCTTTGCTCATATTTTCCAGCTCATCCCAGCGTTCCAGTTTTTCCAACAGGATTTCTTCAATTTCTGCCAGACGCTGCGAAGCCTGGGTTGCAGCTTCGGCATCGGATACAAACCAGGAACCATCAGCCAGTTTTTCTGACAGTGCAGCCTGTTCTGCTTCCAGCGCTTCAATTTCAGCCGGTAGCTGGTCCAGCTCACGCTGATCTTTATAGCTGAGTTTCTTTTTCACAGGCGCCGGAGCAGCTTCTACTTTTGCTGCTTCTGCCTTGGCCTGGGCTTTTTTCACCGCCATTTTCTGGTCAACCACGGTTTGATCCGGACGCTGCTGTAAATAGTCCTGATAGCCGCCGACATATTCTTCAATATGGCCTTTGCCATCAAACACCCAGGTCGAGGTAACCACGTTGTCCATAAAGGCACGGTCATGCGAAATTAGCAGCAAGGTGCCTTTGTATTCAGCCAGCATTTCTTCCAGCAGTTCCAGCGTGACCATATCCAGATCGTTAGTCGGCTCATCCATCACAATTAAATTGGATGGTTTCAGCAAGAGTTTGGCCAGTAGCACGCGGTTACGTTCACCGCCGGACAAGGCTTTGACCGGGGTACGCGCACGTTCCGGGTTAAACAGGAAATCTTGCAGATAGCTGTAGATATGACGGCGCTGTCCATTGACATCAACAAAGTCAGAACCTTCAGAAACGTTGTCCTTGACCGATTTTTCCAAATCCAGCTGGTTACGCAGCTGATCAAAATAGGCAATTTCCAGTTGGGTGCCAATTTTAACGGTACCGCTGTGTTCCACTTCATCCAAAATGGCTTTAATCAGGGTGGTTTTACCGACCCCGTTATCTCCGACCAGACCAATCCGGTCGCCACGCATGACAATGGCCGAGAAGTCTTTGATTAGCGGCTTGCCATCATAGCTGACGCCCAGATGTTCAATATCAAAGACCAGTTTGCCTGAACGCGCAGCTTCCTGTACGCCCATGTTGACTTTGCCTTGCTGGAAGCGACGCGCTTTGGATTCTTCGCGTAAGGCTTTCAGGGCACGAACACGACCTTCGTTGCGGGTACGACGCGCTTTAATACCCTGACGGATCCAGGCTTCTTCTTCGGCCAGTTTTTTCTCAAACAGGGCATTCTGTTTTTCTTCTGCTTCCAGCTGCTGGGCTTTGAGATCCAGATAGCGTGAATAGTTGCCTTCATAACTGCGCAGAATCCCGCGATCCAGTTCGACAATACGGGTTGCCAGACTGTCGACAAAGGTCCGGTCGTGCGAAATAAACAATAAGGTCAGGTTGTTCTGATCGAGCAGGAATTTTTCCAGCCATTCGATACTTTCAACATCTAAATGGTTAGTCGGCTCATCCAGTAACAGGATGTCCGGTTGGGTCAGCAGGGCACGGGCCAGCAGCACGCGGCGTTTACGGCCACCGGAAAGATCTGCCAGATCGGCATTCGGGTCCAGCCCCATTTTGCTTAAAATAGAGTTGACCTTGTTTTCCAGTGCCCAGCCATCAAGCTGATCCAGTTTGTGTTGCAGTTCACCCATGCGCTCGCAGGCGGCCATATCGCCCAGCACGCAGGCATCATTGGCGGCATGATAGGCACGCAGGACCTCTGCTGCTTCACCGGCACCATCAGCGACAATATCGGCAACCTTGCCCGAATCCATCGGGACATCCTGGGTCAGCATGGACACGGTTAAGCCATTTTGAATCGAGACTTCGCCGGCATCGGGCAGTAAGCTTCCTTCAATCAGTTTAAGTAAGGTAGACTTACCTTCACCATTACGGCCGATCAAACACACTCGTTCGCCACGTTCAAGAGTAAAGTTCGCGCCGTCGAGCAGGGCGGGTCCACCAAACGCGAGTTGGACATCCCTTAGGGTAATATAGGCCATAGTGTTTCCTGAAAAATCTCAAATGAGGATTTAAAATGACTAAACAACAAAATCTAAATGATCAGGCGTCATTTTCCGCACCCATTGAAGATTTGCAAGTCCGAATTGCATTTTTAGATGATTTAGTTGAACAGCTGAATGAGCAGGTGACTAAACAGAATCTGGAAATTGCCGACCTCAAGAAACAAATGCAGCTGCTTTATCAACGGGTTGAGTCGGCTGACCTGTCAGAAGGCATTGCTCCCTTCGATCCGCTGACCAATATTCCGCCGCATTATTAATCTGTCAATTGCTAGAGCATCCCGCACAATCTATGAATACACCCGCAGCCTGAATGCGGGTTTTATGTTGAGGTATCTATATAAAGCGGGGGCTAGTGGGGCGGTTTAGCTCCAGTCGCTTTTGAGGCAGCGATCACAGCGCCACAATAAAAAAATTTGACCTTTATCTCACTTCCGGCTCTAATGCCCACTTTCGGCTCTCAGATCCTTTATTTTTTGTCATGACCCAGAAAGTTGTACTTTTAGATCTTGAACAGAATATGCCTACGGCACAACTGCTGCGCGATATTCTGCAGCATTATTCGACACTCTACCTGTTTAACTGTGCCGGACGCTTTGAGTACGCGCTGGATGACCTGACTGAACTGGCCAGCTGGATGAACAGCGCTCAGGTGGTGGTACTGGACACCCCAGAAGCACCGCATAAAGAGTTTGAATATGCCGTGGTGGTCGGGCAGTTAATGGCATTACTTGAGCCAGATAGCCATGTCGAAATTATTTCGGCCCAGGACAGCAGCGATATTCTGGTGCAGATGCTACAGGCCTCGAATATCAGTGCCCATCTGATTCTAATTCAGCCAGAAGATGCGGCGCAGCCACTTCATACGCCAAAATACAGCTTGCCGAGTATTGCCACCATCCAGCAAAAACCGTATTTGCAACTGGTCAAAAAATACTGTGATGCTCTGGCAAAAATGAGCGGTAAACCGAATACGGTCGAGAAGCTGAAAAACTCTCTCAGCAATATTTTGCAGGTGGTGCCGGAAAAAGCCCAGCGTCTGGTCGGTTTGTTAATTAATCTGAAAATTATCAAGCGTTATGATGAGCAAATTGCCTTTCGCAAGAAGGTGCTGAAACAGTGGATTCAGCTGGATTTAAATGCCTCTGCTGAAAAAACACCGGTGGCCAGCAGTCTGGATCAGGCCTTAAAACAGTTACAGTCGACAGAAAGCGGAGCTGCTCCTGTTATTGAACAGGACTCTGTCGCCGCGCCGATTCAAAGTGCGCAGCAGCCGTTGTTTAAAAACTTTGACCAGATTGATCCGGTACAGCTGGAAGTGGCGCGTAAACTGCGCGAACTGAAAGCCGATAAACCCAAAGATATTTATGCCTTGCGTGACCTGTTAGAACAGATGTTTCCCCAGTCCGACGTGCGGTTATTGCTCAAGGAACTGCTGGAAAAAGGCTATATCTACTGGAACGGGCATGAAGTGGTCTATAGCCACGAAATGTTCCTGAATTAATTTTATCGTGCAAACTTGCGTTTTATATGGCGCTTATGCAACTCTAATAAAAGAACATAAAGGTTGAGCTATGGAAAATACTGGAATTTGGGTGGCACTGGCCATCATCATTTTTGTGCTGGGCTCGATTTTTGGTTTGCGTGTCAGTCCAAGAGAAAAAGCCCTGGGCCTGATGCGTGAAAAAGCCCGCAAGATGGGCCTGCATCCGCGTCTGGTGGCTGCGCCGGACTGGACCAAAATTCCGATGGCCACAGAAAGCCGTGCCAGTATGGTGGCCTATTATAGCGTATTGATTCCAGAGGCCCGCTTGCCGTTAATGCGCGCCCGGGTGGTCGATCAGCAGCTTGAACTGGTGCATGGTGAGGAAAAATTTAATCATACACCCGTTGCATTAAAGGGCATTTATGCTATTGATATGCAGGCAAACTGTGTAGGACTCTATTGGGATGAAGAAGCTGATCTGAAAGCCACCCAACTGGATGACATCAAGGCATATTTACATTCTTTGGCTGAACTTTAATTTAAAACATTTTCACAGGAACTACGGTTAACTATGGCGAACGCTCCTCGCTCCACATCGAAAAGCACTACAGCAAAATCTGCCGATGGCGCTAAGCGTGCCTTGGTGATTGTGGAGTCGCCTGCAAAAGCGAAAACAATCAACAAATACCTCGGTTCGAATTACATTGTAAAGTCGTCGGTCGGTCACGTGCGTGATTTGCCTACAGGCGCCAGTAAAAGTACAGAAAAGAAAACCACCACACGTGCCAAACTGACCGAAGCACAAAAAGCAGAAAAAGCTCAGCAGGCCTTGGTCAACCGCATGGGGGTAGACCCGGAGCATGGCTGGAAAGCCCAGTATGAAGTGCTACCGGGCAAGGAAAATGTTGTTGCTGAATTGAAAAAACTGGCATCGCAGGTCGATGAAGTCTATCTGGCAACGGATTTGGACCGTGAAGGGGAAGCCATTGCCTGGCATTTAAAAGAAGTCATTGGCGGTGATGATGCGCGTTATCAGCGTGTGGTATTTAACGAGATTACCAAAAATGCCATTCAGGAAGCCTTTAAGCATCCGGCACGTCTAGACACCAATAAAGTCAATGCGCAGCAGGCGCGCCGTTTCCTGGACCGTGTGGTTGGCTTTATGATTTCGCCATTGCTGTGGGAAAAAATTGCCCGTGGTCTGTCAGCCGGTCGTGTCCAGTCAGTAGCCGTGAAACTGGTGGTAGAGCGTGAACGTGAAATTCGTGCCTTCATTCCGGAAGAATACTGGCAGGTATTTGCCGATACCAAATCTGCACAAGATGATATTCGTCTGGAAGCAGTCAAGCAAAATGGCAAGACCCTAAAGCTGCGTAACAAGGCTGAAACCGATGCCTTGCTGAACCTGATTAAAGATGCAGACTATACGGTGGCTGCACGTGAAGACAAGCCGACCAAGGTGAATCCGAGTGCGCCGTATATCACCTCAACGCTGCAACAGGCGGCCAGTACCCGCTTAGGTTTCTCGGTCAAGAAAACCATGATGCTGGCACAGCGTCTGTATGAAGCCGGTTTTATTACCTATATGCGTACCGACTCGACGTTCCTGAGTGATGACGCCGTGAATATGGTGCGTACGCATATTGAATCCGAGTACGGCCAGAAATATTTACCGGCCAAGCCAAACCGTTACGGCAACAAAGCCGGCGCGCAAGAGGCTCACGAAGCGATTCGTCCATCCAATGTTGGTCTGAAAGGCGACAGCCTGGCTGGTGTCGAGCGTGATGCCCAGCGTTTATACGATTTAATCTGGCGTCAGTTTGTGGCCTGTCAGATGACTCCGGCCGAATATTTATCATCGACCATTCTGGTCAATGCCAATGGGGTAGAACTGAAAGCCAAAGGCCGTACCCTGGTCTTTGATGGTTTTACCAAAGTACGTGGTCAGAACAAGTCTGATGATGATGTATTGCTGCCTGCAGTGAAAGTCGGCGAAGTGCTGAAACTGCAAAAGCTGGACCCATCACAACACTTTACCAAGCCGCCTGCACGTTTTACCGAAGCCTCGCTGGTGAAAGAACTGGAAAAACGTGGCATTGGCCGCCCATCGACCTATGCGGCGATTATTTCTACCATTCAGGACCGTGGTTATGTCAAGCTGGAAAACCGCCGCCTGTTTGCGGAAAAGATGGGTGAAATTGTCACCGACCGTCTGGATGAAAGCTTTAACAACCTGATGAACTACGACTTTACCGCGGACTTAGAAGGTCAGCTGGATAAAGTGGCCGATGGTGAACGCAACTGGAAAGATCTGCTCGACAGCTTCTATGGTGATTTTAAAACCCGTCTGACCAATGCACAGGGCGAACAGGGCATGCGCCGTAATCTGCCGGTGGAAGTGGATGCCGTGCATTGTCCGGAATGCGAACGTCCAATGCAGATTCGTACCGGTACCACCGGGGTATTCCTGGGCTGTTCCGGTTATAACCTGCCGCCAAAAGAACGCTGTAAAGGCACTTTGAATTTAACGCCAGTTGAATCTCTGGCGGCCCTGTCAGATGATGACAGTGCTGAAACCGCCGACCTGATGTCGAAAAAACGCTGCCCGATCTGTGAAACTGCCATGGATAGCTACGTGATTGATGGTGGCCGTAAATTGCATATTTGCGGTAATAACCCGGACTGTGCCGGTTTTGAGCTGGAAGAAGGCGAGTTCAAGATTAAAGGCTATGATGGCCCGACCATTCCATGTGATAAATGTGATGGCGAAATGCAGCTGAAAACTGGCCGTTTTGGTCCATACTTTGCCTGCACCAGCTGTGACAATACCCGTAAAGTCTTGAAAAACGGTCAGCCTGCGCCGCCGCGTGTCGACCCCATCAAGATGGAACATTTACGCTCGACCAAGCATGATGACTTTTTTGTCCTGCGTGATGGCGCTGCCGGTTTATTCCTGGCGGCCAGCAAGTTCCCGAAAGTGCGTGAAACCCGTGCACCGAAGGTGGCGGAACTGCGTACGGTTGCTGACCAGCTTGATCCAAAATATCAATTCATTTTGCAGGCACCCGATGTAGACCCAGAAGGCAACCCGACTCTGGTGAAATTCAGCCGTAAAAATCAGGCGCAATATATTGGCTCTGAAACCCCTGAAGGCAAACAGACCAAATGGAGTCTGGTATATCAGGATGGTAAATGGGTCGAAGCCTGATCGTGAAAAACTGAAAAAATGCTGACGGAAGTCGGCATTTTTTATGTCAAAATTACTTCCACAATAAATTTGAATAATAAGCGCTTGGGGAACCGGTGGATATCCAAACAAAAAAATTTGCGGTATTAATTGATGCCGATAACTCTTCGATTCACGCTATTGCTTCGGTGCTTGAAGAAGTGGCCAAATATGGTATTGCCAGTGTGAAACGGGTCTATGGAGACTGGAGCAGTGAAACCCTGAAAAAGTGGCGTGATGTGCTGTTACCACATGCCATTACCCCGGTACAGCAGTTTGCCTATACCAAAGGCAAAGATGCCACCGACATGATCCTGATTATTGATGCCATGGATTTGCTCTATGCCGGAGCGCTGGATGGTTTCTGTATTGTGTCCAGTGACAGTGACTTTACTCCGCTGGCCTCGCGGATTCGTGAAAATGGCCTCAGTGTTTATGGTTTTGGCAAAAAATCGACCCCGGAAGCATTTAAAAAAGCCTGTGATAAATTTATTTATATTGAAAACCTGATCTCTGAAAATGAACTGAAAAATGCCGAAGAAGATGAAATAAGCCCGGTTCAGGACAAAAAGAACCTAGAAAGTGCAAAAAACTCCGAGCTAAAATCCAGCACTGTGCCGAAAGAAAACCCGGCTGCAGAGATGATGGATCGCGCCACACTGAATCTGATTTATAAAGCAGTCAAAGACAATGCCGATGAAAATGGCTGGGCCAATCTGGGTATGGTTGGGCAATATATCAGCGCGGTAAAACCGGATTTTGATTCCAGAAACTATGGTCGGGCCAAGCTCTCCGGACTCATTAAAACCCTGAATCTGTTTGAAACCAAAATTGAAATGAGTCAGATGTATCTGAGAAAACTCAAAAAACAGAGCGCTTAAGCCGATGTGGAAAAAGATTCGTATCCTGATCTTGTTGCTGATTCTTTTCATTGTGGCGGTAAATGCCTATCGTGACCAGAATCAGGACTGGAATAAACCAGTGCGGGTGCTCTTGCATCCGGTGAATGCCGATGGACAGGACAGCACCCAGCGTTATATCCAGCAGCTGTCTAACAGCAGTTTTCAAACGGTGCAGCAGTATTTGCAGCAGGCCGCGGCACAGTATCGCCAGCAACCGGTATATTTTTATCTGCAGCTTAGCCGGGAACTGAAACAGTTGCCGCCACAGGTACCGGAACAGGCTTCTTTACTCGATAGCATCATCTGGAGTCTCAAGTTCCGGTTTTATGCCTGGCGTCAGCATCAGTCAGTTGATGGCGCACCGCATGTGACCCTGTATTTAAACTATTATGATCCAGCCCATCAAAAAGCTTTAAAACATTCTACCGCGCTGGAAAAAGGCCGGATTGGTTCGGTTAACCTGTTTGCCGCCGAGCGTCAGACCCAGCAGAACCATGTGGTGCTGGTGCATGAATTACTGCATGCTTTTGGCGCCCGTGATAAATATGATCTGGCCACCGGACTGCCGATTTATCCGCTGGGTTATGCCAACCCGCAGCAACAGCCACGCTATCCACAGCAGAAAGCTGAGTTAATGGGCGGGCATATTCCGCTAAGTAGCAGCACCAGCAAAATGCCGGACAGCCTGCAATACACCGTCATTAATGACCTGACCGCTGCGGAAATTGGCTGGCTACGCTAATATGCGGATAAGTCAACACTTATCCACAATGGACACCCACGCTGGGGATAAACCACATGCCACTTCGTTTTGTGATTGCACCAGATTCCTTTAAAGAAAGCCTGAGCGCAGTACAGGCCGCCCAGGCCATGCAGCGCGGAATCTTGCGGCAGTTTCCGGATGCAATCTGTCGCTTGGTACCGCTGGCCGATGGCGGTGAAGGCACCGTCGATGCCCTGTTAAATGCATGTACCGGGCAGAAAGTTTCGTGTCGGGTACGCGGTCCTTTGCCGCAGCAACAGGTTGAAAGCTACTTTGCCCTGATTGACGACGGCAAAACTGCAGTCATTGAAATGGCCAAGGCCAATGGTATTCATCTTATTCCGTTGGCGCAGCGCAATCCGGCGCTTACTTCTACTTATGGCACTGGCGAGATGATCCGCCAGGCGCTGGATCTGGGCGTGTCTAAAATCGTGATTGGACTGGGCGGCAGTGTCACCAATGATGCCGGTGGTGGGATGGCACAGGCGTTGGGGGTGAAATTTTTAGATCAGGCTGGCCTGGAGGTGCAACCGTGTGGCGGCAATTTAAAGCAGATCTGCGAGATTGACCTCAGTGCTTTGGATGCCCGTTTGGCAACCACCGAGATACTGATTGCCAGCGATGTCAATAATCCGCTCTGTGGGGAACATGGTGCCTCGGCCATTTTTGGACCGCAAAAAGGTGCCACGCCGGAGCTGGTCAAAATTCTCGATCAGAACTTGGGTTATTTTGCCAATCTGGTTGAAGCAACGCTCGGGGTTAATGTGCAACATCAGGCCGGGGCTGGTGCTGCCGGTGGACTGGGTTTTGGCTTGCTTGCTTTTGCTCGCGCAAAAATTCAGTCAGGTGTTGAACTGCTGATTCAGCAAACCGGGTTGGCTGAAAAAATTGCACAGGCCGATGTGGTCCTGACCGGCGAAGGGAAAATTGATCGGCAGACCTTCATGGGTAAAACCCCATTTGGTGTGGCACAGGTTGCGAAAGGCTTGAATAAACCGGTCTATGCGTTTGCAGGAATGATCGGTGAAGGCATTGAGCCACTGCTAGAGGCGGGATTTACACAGATTATTGGCATTAATCCACCTGATATTTCAGTAGAAGATGCGATTCGAAATGCAGAAAACAATTTAACCGACAGCGTCGAAAATGTCATGCGATCGCTAAAGAAAGCTTGATAAACCCAGATGCCAATAGGGTTTAAAAAAATGATAAATAGGGAAATTATGAAAAAGATCATCTTGGTTTTGATATTAAGCTGCATCACCGTACACAGTTTTGCAAAACCGGCCTACCGCGAAAATATGCAAAATTATCTCAGGAAAAATCCTGTACAGCAGTACTCACAGCCGAGAGTACTGTCTTTTCATTTTGATGAGATGCATCTGAGTGTTTTAAAAAATCTGCTGGCAATTGAAAAGAAGGTCACGCTGATTGTGGATTCAGATGTCGATATGAATCATCAATTTCCCCTTCATTTACGCAATGCGAACTTTCTTGAATTTTTGGACGTAACGACCCGACAGCTGGGGCTGCAATACGAAGTACTCAATTCGAAAACGATCCGGGTTTACAAATAGGCTAGTTTTTATGTTGATGGGATGCTTATGATAAGATCTCGCTTTGAATTTTCGAGAAATGATTTGGTATGTCACTTGCGCAGCTCATCGACGAGTTAAATCCCCAACAGAAAAATGCAGCCACCACTGAAGCAAAGCATAGTTTGGTCTTGGCTGGGGCTGGCTGTGGCAAAACCAAAACCATTGTGGCGCGTGCAGCTTATCTGATTGATCAGGGCGTTCCGGCCAACCAGATCCAGATTTTAACCTTTACCCGCCGTGCCGCTGCTGAAATTGTAGCGCGGGTCGAGCTGGCGCTGGGCGAGCAGGCCAAGGGCTTGCGTGCTTCTACCTTCCATACCTTCTGTATGTATCTGCTGCGCCGGATTCCGAAAGCCTTTGGGCTGGAACAGTTCTCGATTATTGATCGTGATGACCAGATCATGATGTTCCGTTTGCTGCGTGGTAAAGATGACAAGAAAAATCCAAATGCCTTGCCCAAGCCACAGCAGCTGTGTGACCTGTATTCTTTTGCCCGCAATACCCGGCAAAAACTGAGTATTGCGCTGGAAAAACAGTTACCGGAATGTCTGGATTATAAAGATCAGATTGCCGAGATCATGAAAGAATATGAAGCGCGCAAGCAGGTGCGTCATTTTCTGGATTATGACGATATTCTGGCAATTGTCGCCTCGGCGCTGGCCCAGTCAGAGGGGCTGGTCGATTATGTCGCATCATTGTGCCAGCACATGCTGGTCGATGAAATGCAGGACACCAATCCTTTGCAATGGGCCTTGCTGGAGCCGTTAAAAGAGCGGGTGCAGCTGTTCTGTGTTGGTGATGATGCGCAGTCGATTTACGGTTTCCGTGGTGCTGACTTTGAAAATATTCATCATTTTAAAGAACGTGTTCCGGGTGCCCAGATTTATAAGCTGGAGCGCAACTATCGTTCAACTCAGGAAATTCTGGATCTGTCGAACTGGTTGCTGGATCAAAGTCCGATCGGCTATGACAAACGGCTGGAGGCGTATCGTGGCAGCGGCTTAAAACCGCGCATGCACATTTTCCCGAATGAGTTTGATGAAGCCAAATGGATTGCCATTGATATCAAAGAGCGTCACTTTATCCAGGGCGCAGCATGGCAGGAGCATATGGTGCTGGTGCGTTCCAGTTTTGCCGCGCGGCATATTGAAGCGGCCTTTATTGCCGCCAATGTTCCGTATCGTTTTATTGGCGGCATGAAATTACTGGAATCGGCGCATGTCAAGGATTTGCTCAGTCTGCTGCGGGTCATTGCCAATCCGGCCGATGATATTGCCTGGATGCGTTTTCTGACCCTGTGGAATGGCGTGGGAGATGTCGGTGCCAGTAAACTGGCACAGCAGTTATTGTTGAATCCGGAAATGGAGCAGATTGCGGAAAAGCTGGAGAAATTTGGCCGGATTCCGGATAAAACCATTTTGATTATGAAGCAAATGGCGGTACTGAAACAGAAAGTCGACGTCTGTGTCAGTCTGGCGATTGAGGCACTGGTGGAGCAGCTGGAACAGAATTACGCCAAAAAAGACTGGTCAAAACGGCTTAAAGATTTTGATCTGGTCAAGCAGCTGGCCAGCAAACACGGTCAGCTCAGCGAGTTTCTGGAAGAATATGTACTCGATCCGATTTCGATTAGTGAAATTGAGCGCCAGTCAGATGATGACGTGGTCACGCTCATTACCATTCACTCGGCCAAAGGTACCGAGCAGAAGGTCTGCTATGTGGCCAATGTCACTGCCGGGCAGTATCCACATGCACGGGCGCAAGGGAATTTTGACGAAGTCGAAGAAGAACGCCGGGTGCTGTATGTGGCTTTAACCCGGGCGCAAAACGAGCTGATTCTGACCAAGCAGAACATCAGCTGGTGGGCCAGAGATACGGTCGATGAACAGGGGCGTACTGTGGAAAGCTATTTCCTGAATGATTTGACCCGTAACCTGTGTCAAAGTGAAACCCATTATAAAACCCGTGAACAGACCGTTAAAAGCGCGCTGATCGAACGCCAGAAGATTCGTTTAGATTTTGGGATTGATCTCGATTAAACTAGAGCCATGTGTTGTGCAGCTTGATGCACAATCTCCAGAGTAGAGTAGGCGCATGCTTTTGGATGATTTGGCCTATTTGGAAAAAGTAAATGAAAATTCTTGTACGTAATTTAGAGCGTTCCATCACCGATGCTGAACTGCTGGCGCTGTTTCAGCCGTTTGGCACAGTCGAATCTGCGGTGATTGTTAAAGAGGCTGACAGTGGCAAGTCCAAAGGGTTTGGCTTTGTGGAAATGCCGCATGGTCGTGAAGCCGTCAAAGCGATTAAGGGCCTGAATACCCTGAAAGTCAAAGGTGCTGGCATTCGCGTTAAAGCTGCGGAAGACAAGCCGAAAGCTTGAACATCAACAGGAGTCCTTAGTGGCTCCTTTTTTAGCGCTGCATTTTTCTCTATTTAAACTTATCGTAGAAAATATCGATGCTGATGATAGCGCTCATATGTATTTTTTGTTGGGCATTTGGACGCAGAGCGTTTAAGCTTAATGTTGAAATAAAAGCCAAAATTTAGGAACGCTATTCATGTCCCGTGTTGCTCGCTTTCATGCCGACCGTACCAATCAAAAACTGTATTTTGCCCGTCTTTCATGTCAGCAAGCCGAACAAACCGAACATATCCAGCAGGCGCAGGCACATCGCGAAGCAGCGGTGTTTCATCTGCATGGTGCTGTACTGGCCTTTTTGCAGGAACTGGTGCGTTACTACCGCCTGAATGAGCTGCAGCCGACTTTAAAATCAATTGAAGAAGCGATGGCGGCCAAAGGTCAGGTATCGCCTGAAGTGGTGATTCTGCAAAAACTGGCCAAAGAAGGCTTTATTGCTGAATTAAAACGCGCTTATCGTCTTTGTCAGTATACGCCGGAGCCAAGCGCACCGGAACCGGAAGATGAGACTTCATCGAACCTGATTATTAAAGTCACTCAAACCCCGCAAGCATGGCTGCCAGATACCAAAATCCTGCGTGAATGGCATCGTGAGCTGATGCAGTTAATTGATGGTTTCAGAAATGAAATGGTGGAATTCTAAACCCGACCAGTGTCCCTTGAATTCTGAAAACCTGACATCATATTAACTATCTAAGCGATGCAAAGAGTCCATCTTTGCCACCATGTTGAACATGGAGGAATTATGTCTATAGAACAGTTAAAAGCCTTATTTGGAAATCAGGACGCGATTTTGGAATTGGTTCAGCTTGAAGGTGGTGAGTTGGCATTGCGTAATGCTGGTTCAGAACAGGAACCTCTGGTCAAAATCCAGTTTAATGATGAAGTCAAAGCCCTGCTGGGAGATCAGACGCCAATTGTCGCCCAGCACATGATTCAGGCCGCATTATTCGGGCTGCTGGAAAAGCAGGTCAATGAATGGCAGGCCGAAGTGGTTGATGAGCAGCCGAAGTATCTGAGCTAGTCGGCTCATGCTCTGGAATGCAAAAGCGCACCTGAAGGTGCGCTTTTTTGTGCCTGAGGCTTAATGTGAGGGTGGTTGATGATGGGCAATTTCAATCTGGTTTAAAATATGATTGCTCATGTTCTTGGCCATTTCTTCTTTGGCAAAGTACACCTCACCGATATTGTCACGGCGAATGACTTCGGCTTCTTCTTTGCTTTCCGCACAGATCAGCACCTGAATTTGCGGATTCAAAGTGGTGGCAATATCAACAATTTTATGAATATCAATAATGTCCATCGGTGAAATCACCAGTAAACGGGCATGTTGAATATGTGCCTGAATCAGTACTCCAGGCTCAGTGGCCACACCAGATACCGCAGCAATGCCTTTTTCCCGCAGGTTTTCGACAATCTCACGGTTTTCTTCGGCAATCACCACCTTGATATTTTCTGCCATCAGGTTTTTGGTAATGCGGCGGCCAACTTCACCATGGCCAATAATCACCACCTGATCACGCAGGTAATCTTGTGAAACTTCATCGGGTAACATCGCCAGCGGGTCGCCACTGCGTTCCAGCAAACGGGCCAGATGTGAGCGCTCGCGAATCCAGCGCTGTACCGGTTCAATCGCCGAAAATAGGAAGGTGTTTAAGGTAATGGAAATCAGGGCACCGGCCAGAATCAGGTTTTGACCTTCTAGAGACAGCAGCTGTAACGATACGCCGAGCGTGGCCAGAATAAAGGAGAATTCACCAATCTGCGCCAGTGAAGCACCCACCGTTAATGCAGTGTTAATCGGGTAGCGGAAGAACAGGACCAGGGCCATGGCGGCAATGGTTTTACCAATCATGATAATGCCGACCACTGCCAGCACATGCAGCGGTTCTTCCAGCAGAATCCGCGGGTCAAACAGCATCCCCACCGACACGAAGAACAGGATCGAGAAAATCTCCCGTAGCGGCAGGGTTTCTTCTTCAGCACGATGGCTAAAGTCAGACTCTTTCACCACCATACCGGCAAAGAAGGCGCCCAGTGCCATCGACACACCAAAGACTTTATAGGCACCAAAGGCAATTGACACGGCCGCCGCGACCACAGTCAGGGTAAACAGTTCACGGGAACCCAGACGCGCCACTACCTGCATAATCCAGGGTACCAATCGTTTTCCGATAATCAGCATAAAGGCAATAAAGCCGGTGACTTTTAACAGGGTAATGCCCAGTGTCAGCCAGATGTTTTCATCAGCTGCACTACCGGCAAGTGCCTGTCCACCCAACAGGACTGCGGTAGCCGGCAACAGTACCAGCACCAGCACCATTACTAGGTCCTCGACCAGCAGCCAGCCCACGGCAATCTTGCCGTTGACCGAGTCTAGCAGGCCGCGATCCCCCAGTGCTTTGAGTAGAACTACCGTACTGGCACAGGACAGGCTAAGACCGAACACCAGTGCAGAGCCGAAACTCCAGCCCCACATCATCGAGACTCCAATCCCCAGTAAAGTGGCGACAGTAATCTGCAGGATGGCACCGGGCAGGGCAATCCGTTTGACTTGCATCAGGTCATTGAGCGAGAAATGCATCCCGACGCCAAACATCAGGAACATCACACCCAGTTCAGCCAGCTGGTTGGCCAGGTGAATATCACCGACCACGCCGGGCGTATTTGGACTAATCAGGATACCAGCCACCAGATAACCGATCAGGGGCGGTAAACGTAAACGGGCGGCAATATAGCCGAACAGTAAGGCCAGTCCAAAGCCGACAGCCAATAAGATAATAAGTTCTACATCATGCGGCACTAACAACTCCTTAAGCCAAGGTTAAGGGTAAAAAAGACAAGCACAGAGAGTGCCAGATTGAAAAGATCAGGAAATTTTAACAACTGGAAAAAAAAAAGTGCAAAAAAAAACGACCTGCAGAGAGGTCGTTTTTTTCAAAAAGCCAAAATTATTTGATTTTAGCTTCTTTGAAGATTACGTGTTGACGGATTTTCGGATCAAATTTTTTGATTTCCATTTTTTCCGGCATAGTACGTTTGTTTTTAGTTGTGGTATAGAAATAACCTGTACCAGCTGTAGAAACTAAGCGAATCTTATCACGCATTGTCCTGACTCCTTACTTAGATCTTTTGACCTTGAGCACGTAGGTCAGCAACAACCTTTTCAATGCCCAATTTGTCGATAATACGCATACCTTTAGTGGTTAAACGAAGACGTACAAAACGTTTTTCGCTTTCTAACCAGAAACGGTGGTGGTGCAGGTTCGGCTCGAACCGGCGCTTAGTTTTGTTGTTGGCGTGTGAGACGTTGTTACCAACGACTGGACGCTTGCCGGTAACTTGGCAAACCTTAGACATGGTGTAACTCCATTGATTTAGCCAACAGCAAATCTGTATGGCCAGTCAAAAATAAACGGATGAATTCATTCAAGGGGCGTTTTATACCAAAAATGCGCTTAAAAGACAAGCGATTTTCAGGAAAACGCAGCATGAGCCATGCTAATAGCTCATGCCTTGATCATTTAGCGAAGAAGCATCTTTGAAATTAGTCTGTGAATCGGCTTATTGAACGGCGGCAGGATGTATTTCAAGCTATACAGCTTCGGATTAGACATCACCGAGCGTTCATGCGACAAACTGAAGAATCCTTCGGGACCATGATATTTGCCCATCCCTGACGCACCGACACCACCAAATGGTAAGTCATCCTGTGCGACATGGGTCAGTACCATGTTTTGTCCGAAATGCCCTGAATGGGTACGCTGTGCGACATAGTCGGCACGCGCCTGATCAAAGTCGAAGTAGTATAATGCAAGTGGACGCGGACGGCTATTAATAAACTCGATTACATCATCAATTTGTTCATATTCCATGATGGGCAGCAGTGGTCCGAAAATTTCCTCTTTCATGATGCGCATTTCGGTGGTGACCCCGGTCAGTACGGTCGGAGCGACTTTGCGTACATCGTCCAGCAGTTCATTTTGCGGATTGATTTCAATCAGTTGGGCGCCCTGTTCACGGGCATTGTCTAAATAGCCCTGCAGCCGGTTGTACTGCTTGTCATTAATAATGGAGGTGTAATCCTGATTGTCGCGCAGACTTGGATACATCTGCTTAATATATTGTTCATAATGACCCAGGAATTCGGCGGTTTTGCCTTTAGGCAGGAACATATAGTCCGGTGCCACGCAGGTCTGTCCGGCATTCCAGAGTTTACCAACCGCAATCCGCTCGGCAACATCGGCCATATCACTTGATGGATGTACCAGCACGGGCGATTTACCGCCCAGCTCTAAAATCACCGGCACCAGATTTTCGGCTGCCGCCGCCATCACGGTTTTACCGACATTGGTCGAACCGGTAAAAATCATTTTATCGAAGGACAGATGACTAAAGGTATCGGAAATCGCACCGCCGCCGGTAATGACCGCCACCAGTTCCTGCGGGAAAGCTTCAGCAATGGCATTTTCCAGCACGCGGCCAAAATGCATCGAGGCACTGGAAATTTTAATCATGGCGTGGTTGCCGGCTGCTAAAGCGCAGATTAACGGACCGACCGACAGTAACAGCGGATAATTCCACGGTGCAATAATGCCGACCACACCCAAAGGCTGGTATTGCACCCAGGCTTTGGCCGGCTGATGAATAATTCCGACATGTCGCTTGGATGGTTTCATCCAGCCACTGAGGTTTTTGCTGTAGTATTTGATATGTTCAAGGCAGGTGAGTAATTCGCCAATTTTGGTCTCGCCCATCGAACGGTTACCATAGTCTTCATTAATTGCTTCGGCAAACTGATCCTGATATTTAACCAGCACCCGTTTTAACCGTGCCAGACGGTCAATCCGTTCTTTGGCGGTTGGCAGCGGATAGCGCTGATAGGCGTATTTCTGCAGGGCCAGAACATCATGTAAACGTTGTGCATCAAGGTTATGGGGCGTGCTGTCGGGAGTGGTCATCGAAGTTGTTTTTGTTTGACTGTTCATGGCGTGTTACCATTCGATTGAATCAATTAATTTAGTTTTTAGAGTATTTACTCTAAATAGTCAAGTTACTTTATCTGTTAGTTTCTTAACAGTTTGAAAGAATGGTTACTTTAGGATGTCACACTCGAAAACGGTGAAAACCAAAGAACGTATTTTGCAGTTAAGCCTGCAACTTTTTAATGAACGTGGCGAACGTGTCGTGACGACCAATCATATTGCAGCTGAATTGGGCATGAGTCCGGGTAATTTGTACTATCATTTCCGCAATAAAAACGAAATTATTAAAGAGCTGATGGAGCAGTATCAGGCCGAAACCCTGAGCATGCTGGCCTTGCCAGATGACCGTCCGCTGGATGCCAACGATAAGATTCATTACTTTCAGGTCCTTAGCAGCCAGTTATGGAACTACCGCTTTTTGCATCGGGATGTCTATCATCTGGTGGAAAATAACGAAGATTTCCGCAAAATGTATCCGCGTTTTGCCGGACAGGTGATGCAGCAGGGACAAAAAATTTATAAAGCTTTCGTGGAAGCCGGTTTAATGGAAATGACCGACTCGGAAATTGAAGCCTTAATTATTAACCTGTGGATTGTGCTGACCAACTGGACCAACTTCCTGTATATGTCGGGGCATATTACCGACTCGAATACGCTGGAAGAGAAGTGGGTCTGGCAGGCGCTGCGTCAGATGGTATTCCTGGAAGGGGCGTATTTGCGTGGTGAAAGCCGTCAAACCTATGAAGGCCTGTTACAGACCCTGGGTTCATCGGAACTGTTTGCCAGCTTATCTTCAAGCAAGAATACAGAAACTGATTCCCCTATTTAGTCTGTTAAGGAAACGCGCTAGAATAGCCGGCTTATTTTTTCAATTTAACTGATTAGTGATATAAACCAACATGAATATGACGACTGCGAATACTGCACGTTTACTGATTACTTGTGAGGATAAGCCAGGTATCGTGCAGGCTGTATCGAGCTTTTTGTATCATCAGGGAGCAAATATTACCGCACTTGATCAATACGCGACTGAAGCTCAGGGCGGGCGTTATTTCATGCGCGTTGAATTCGAGCTGGATCATCTGCAAAGCCGTCGTGAAAGCCTGATCCAGACCTTTGCCAGCAATGTGGCCGAGCGTTATGAAATGCAATGGCGTCTGGCCTTGGTGGCCGATGTGAAAAAGGTCGGTATTTTAGTGTCTAAAG
Source organism: Acinetobacter sp. CIP 53.82 (assembly GCF_000369465.1). Taxonomy (NCBI): domain Bacteria; kingdom Pseudomonadati; phylum Pseudomonadota; class Gammaproteobacteria; order Moraxellales; family Moraxellaceae; genus Acinetobacter; species Acinetobacter sp. CIP 53.82. The sequence continues at coordinate 1,857,768 of NZ_KB850046.1, forward strand.
TCGATCATGCCTTGCTGGAACTGTTATGGCGTCATGCGCGTGGTGGTCTGCCGTGTGAAATCACCAAAGTGGTGTCGAATCACGAAACTTTACGTGAAGCGGTTGAGAACTTCGGTATTCCATTTGAAGTGGTGCCGGTTAACAAAGAGAACAAACGCGAAGCCTATGCCAAAATTGATGAATTGATGCAGGGCAATGATGTACTGGTGCTGGCGCGTTATATGCAGATTCTGGATGAAGAATTTGTCAGCAAATGGGAAATGAAAGTCATCAATATTCACCATTCTTTCCTGCCAGCTTTCGTTGGCGCCAATCCGTATCAGCAAGCCTATGACAAAGGCGTGAAACTGATTGGGGCAACTGCGCACTATGTGACCGCAGATTTAGATCAGGGCCCGATTATCGAGCAGGATGTGGAGCGTGTTAGCCACGATTTTACTGTCGAGCAGCTGCGTGAACTGGGTCAGGATGTGGAGCGTAACGTGCTGGCGCGTGCAGTGAAATGGCATCTGGAAGACCGGATTATTGTCGATGGCAATAAAACAGTGGTATTCCAATAAGTTGTTGTGAATCACCAGATTTAAAGGCATACTTTTAGTATGCCTTTTTTATTGATTATTTGAAAAAGCCATTAAAATAGCCAAATTAATTGTTGCAAATGAAAACACTTCTCATTTATCATTGCGGTACTTTAATTGTGCTAACCGATGAGCTTGATAGGTCAAATCTGAAACTGGCTATCATCTCTTTAAGGTAACTGAGTTTAATGAGTCCATCTTCTACTCCCATGATGCAATCTTCTCATCCCATGAAAAAGAAAGTGCTGTCTGCACTGGTGGCCGTGGTTATTGGCCATATCGGGGTGTTGTGGGCGGTTAGCCAGATGGAATCACCGGAACTGAAACCGATTGACAAGGAGCCGCTAAAAGTCCGCTTTGTCAAAATTCAGGAACCACCAAAACCTTTACCGCCACAACCAAAAGCAGAACCAAAACCGGCACAGCCTAAGCCACCAGAAGTCAAAGAAGTGAAAGTGGTTGAAAAACCATTGCCACCACCACCGAAAAAAGTAGAAAAAGTCCAGCAGGTGAAAAAGGCCGAAGCGCCAAAACCTGTGGTCAAACCGGTTGAGCCAACGCCGCAGCCAACCCCAACGGTTACCACCACGGTTTCTGAAACCAAAGTGGTGAAACCGGCACCGCAACCGGTGGTACAGCCTGCGCCAGTAGCGCCGCCTGCACCGGCTGTGCCAGCAACCAAATCGGTATCCATTGGGGGTTCGGGCGTGCAGTGGAGCCGCTCACCAAAACCATCGTATACCAACCGAGATTTACAGGGTGAAACCCGTAGCGTGGTGGTCTTAATTGAAGCCAATGAAAAAGGCTCAATCACCAGTGCGCGGATCACCCGTTCAAGCGGCATTGCTGCTTTAGATGAAAAGATTTTACGCGCTGTGCGTAGTGCAAAATTCAAACCGTACAAGGAGAATGGCGTTGCTTATCCAATTCGTGCCGAGCAACCCTTTGAATTGACATTGAATCCTAACGGCTAACTTTAATCAGGAGTTCGAGTATGAACTTTTCAGTTTATTGGCAACATGCAGATGCAGTCAGCAAAACACTGTATTTCGTGTTACTGGCAATGTCGATTGCGACCTGGACAATTTTTGTGCTGCGTCTGATGGGCACCCGCCAACTTAAACAGCAAGCCTATGCTCAACTCGCTCAAGCGCTGAACAGCCTGAAAGCCAAATTTGCGCCTTTAAGTTTTGAACAGCGCAAGGCCGTGGCAGAGCAGGCGCTGTTACGCCAGATTTCGGCAGAAAAAGCCTCTGCAGAAAAAGGCGTATCGGTACTCGGAACTATTGCATCGCTGGCACCGTTTGTCGGTCTGTTTGGTACTGTATGGGGGATTTTCCACGCGCTGGTAGCGGTGGGTAAAAGCGGTCAGGCTGGCCTTGCTCAAGTGGCGACGCCTGTCGGTGAAGCACTGATCATGACCGGTTTTGGTCTGGCTGTCGCAATTCCAGCAGTTATTGCCTATAACATCTGTAGCCGTTTTAACCGGACCTTGTCACATGAGCTGCAAGATCATGCACACAACCTGTTAATTGACACCATGCTACAGCAGGATTCTGCGACCGCTCAGGCTGAAGTGAAAACTGCACAGCAAGGTTTAGTGGGAGGTCAAGCTTAATGGCATTTCAATTGGGTGAAGACAACGATAGCGGCATGAATGAGATGAACCTCATTCCGCTCATCGACATTATGCTGGTCTTGATGATCATCTTCCTGGTGACAGCGACCGTTGCCAACCCATCAATACCATTAACCTTGCCAGAAACCACGGCAGAAATTATTGATCCACCACCACAGGCGATTACCGTTAGCATTAATGCTTCGGGTGAAGTGGCCTGGGATGATCAGATCATCAGTCTGGATGAGCTGGAAAACCGTTTAAATGCGGCAGGCGAGCAGGAACGTAAGCCAACGGTACAATTACGTGCCGACAAAGATGCCCGTTATGATACCGTTGCCCAGGTAATGTCACGTGCGAGTGAAGCCGGACTCAGTGATATTGCCTTTGTCAGCGATAACTAAACGTGACAGGCCAGACTCAGGACGACCCATCACGGGTCGTTTTTTTATGGCAGCTGTTTCTGTGTAAATTGCAGGAAAAGCGTGCAGCACATATTTTAAATGCCTGCCAATTCAATTAAGGTAGGCTAGGGAAAAACGAGAATTTTCAAGGAATTTTGGTGAAACAACGACAGGCACTGGATGCCAGAGCAGCCAGCATAATGTTTGTGCTGTGTATTTTCTGGGGACTGCAGCAGGTGGTGCTGAAAATTGCCGCGCCTGATATTTCACCGCTAATGCAAATGGCGCTGCGTTCCGGGATTTCTGCGCTGCTGGTCTGGCCGTTAATCCGGCTGGCTCAAGGTGTGCATTTATGGACACCGACGTATTTGTATCCGGGCTTGCTGGTCGGGCTGCTATTTGCCGCCGAATTTTTTATGCTGGCTGAAGCCATCCGCTTTACCTCGGCCTCCCATACCGTGGTGCTGCTGTATACCGCGCCAATTTTTGTAGCTTTAGGCCTGCACTGGAAGCTGCCCAGTGAACGGCTTTCCCTGCTGCAATGGAGCGGTATTCTGCTGGCTTTTCTGGGCATTGTGGTGACTTTTTTGGGGCGTGACAGTCAGCTCAGTGCCGCAACCAGTTCCATGCTCTATGGCGACTTTCTGGCTTTATGTGCCGGTATTTTATGGGCGGCCACTACCATAGCGGTGTGCTTAACCCCGCTGGCCGAAGCACCAGCCACCCAAACCTTATTCTATCAGCTGCTGGGCGGTTTTATCGTGCTATTCCCTTTGGCCTACTGGTCCGGACAGGCGGTGGTGCACTGGAGTCCGGTCGCTATTGGCAGCCTGTTGTTTCATGCCATTCTGATTTCTTTTGCCAGTTATTTAATCTGGTTCTGGTTACTGAAAAACTATCTGGCCTCACGCTTGGGGGTATTTTCTTTTTTAACCCCATTATTTGGGGTGCTGTTCGGCGTGTGGCTGCTGGGTGAGCAACTGGAACACAGCTTTATTATGGGTGCTATCCTGGTGATGCTGGGCGTGGTTATGGTCAGCGCACAGGGCTGGTTCAAGCGGCGCGTGGCCTGATGCTGAGCCAAGCACAACGCTTTACTGCACTGGGCTTGAGCTCACTGCTGATCTGGGCCAGTCTGGTGGGTGTGGTCAAGCTAATTAGTGAGCAGCTCAGTCCGGTGCTGGCACTTGCGCTTATTTATAGTGTCAGTGCGCTGGTGATTCTGCTGCACCAAGGCTGGCCCAAACTTAGCCAGATGCCGAAAATCTATCTCTGGGGGAGTGGGGCGTTATTTGTCAGCTATGAAATTCTGTTCCTGCTGTCGATTGCCTTATCGACACAGCGCGAACAGGTGCTGATGATTGCCATGATTAATTATCTGTGGCCGCCGCTGAGTATTGTGCTGGCGATTCTGGCCAAACAGCTGCATTATCACTGGGCGGTAATTCCAGGCTTTGTGCTGGCCGTACTGGGCTTGATGCTGGTGGTCAATCCGGAGATCTGGAACATGTCCCAGCTCTGGAGTGTATTGGCGGAAAATCCGTTGGCTTATAGTCTGGCATTTTTAGCGGCCTTGTTATGGCCCTGCTACGGGGTGCTGACCCGGGCCTATGCCCAAGGCAGCAATGCAGTGTCGCTGTTTTTTGTGGTGACTGCGGCTTTGCTGTGGGCGCTGCATGTAGGACTGGATGAGCCATGGCAATGGCCAAGCCTTTCGCTATGGGGATGGATTGTGCTGGCCGGTGCCCTGATTGGGATGGCCTATCATAACTGGAACCAGAGTATTCAGTTTGGTCGTATTCAGCTGCTAATTCTGGCCACCTATTTTATTCCGGTGCTGTCTTCATTGATCTCGATGTGGCTGTTGCAGCTACAGCCTGGCTGGGTGTTCTGGCTCGGCTGTAGTCTGGTCAGTCTGGGTGCGCTGATCTGCTGGAAAAGCACCAGCGAAATTTCCGCTTAGCTGGCGCTTATTTCCCGGCCTTAAAGATCAGCAGGTGCTACCTCTATTTTTCTTCAAAAATTTTCGAGAGTGGAATCGACAGCTTGGCTGCCAGATAGTCATCGGCTTCAATCAGCGCCGGTCCGAGTTTCTGCATCCATTCATCATCCGGATGAATATTGCCGACATCTTTGCGCTGTGGTAGAGGATAAGGCAGCTGGGTATAAAAACTCCAGAAATTGACCTGCGATAAATTTCGTACCAGCACCAGTTCATCGTTATCGGTGCGTTTAATCAGGTTTTGCTGCTCCAGCATCCAGATATAATTCGGTAAACGGCCAATTTCATCGCGGCCCAGTACTTCCAGTGCTTCCTGCTCGGTCACGCTTTCGCCTTTTTTCTGTTTTTGATAAAACAGCTCCAGCAGGTCCAGCAGCATAATCATCGGATGGCGTTTCTGGTCTTTGCCGGAATTAAAAGCGGTGAGGGCAAAGCTGATTTCCACGCCCAGCAAAATAATATTCCACGACAGAAAAATCCACAGCAGGAAAATTGGCACGGCAGCAAAGGCGCCATAGACAATTTCATAACTGGTGAAATTCGACATGATAAAGCCGAACAGGTTTTTTAATGCCTCAAATACCACCGCACTAAAGACGCCGGCAATCAGCGCGGCTTTAATTGGTACATTGCGGTTGGGAATGGTCCAGTACAGAATAAAAAAGCCGACAATGGTCAGGGAGAAGGAAATAATCCACAGAATAAAAGCGCCGTTGACCTCATAACCGGCAAAGTTATTGCTCAGCACATTCATCGAGGCAACGGTAGATGACAGCACAAAGGCGCTGCCAAGTAAAATCGGCCCTAGCGAAATAATGGTCCAGTAGCGCATAAAACCCATAATCCCGCCGCGGGTTTCTTTCACTCGCCAAATCCGGTTAAAGGCAGTTTCGATACTGGTCAGCATCAGCACGGTGGTAATGAACAGGAACAGAATCCCGATAATGGTGAGATTGCTGGATTTATCGGTAAAGGCATTCAGGGCCTTATCAAAGGCGATGGTGGTTTTGGGCAGAAAGTTGCTGTAAATCAGCTGCTGTAACTGCTGACGCGCCGGTTCTAAAGCTTTAATCGAGGAGATGATGACCAGAAAAACCGTCAGCATTGGCACCACCGCAAACAGTGTGGTATAGGTGAGCGAGCCGGCCTGTTCACGACAGCGGTCTGCTTCAAAACGGCGTAATACAAACAGCACGAATTGAAACCACTGGTGGTCATAAAAGGGCAGCTTTTTTAAATACTCAACAATCATGCGGCTAAAGTCTCGATTTTTTTAGTGATCTTTCTGTGTTTTCCTGTGCCAGCTTAACCAAAAATACAGCAAAATACCGTATAGTTTTCTTTTTTACTCTACAGATAACATTATGCAACCCTATGTTTTAGTTCTGTATTACAGCAAATATGGCAGCACCCGTGAAATGGCCCATCTGATTGCCAACGGGGTAGAGGCAGCAGGCGTAGCGGTAAAAATACGTACAGTAGCGAATATTGCCGCGGTGGTCAAAACTGCCGAGCCGAGTATTCCGGCCGAAGGTGATATTTACTGTAGCCTGGATGACCTGGCCAACTGTGCTGGTCTTGCGCTTGGTTCGCCGACCCGTTTTGGCAATATGGCCTCGGAAATGAAATTCTTCTGGGATCAGACCACCAGTCTGTGGCTGAGCGGCGCCCTGCATGATAAACCGGCCTGTGTATTTACTTCATCGGGTTCACAGCACGGTGGGCAGGAAAGTACTTTGCTGACCATGCTACCGCCGTTATTTCATCATGGCATGATGATTATGGGACTCAGCAATGCCCATCCGGCTTTATCCAATACCAAAACCGGCGGCACGCCTTATGGTGCGTCGCATGTCAGTGGCCCGCGTCATGACCAGAGTTTAAGTCAGGATGAAAAGAAACTTTGTGAAGCGCAAGGATTACGTTTAGCAGATGTGGTGAAAAAACTGCACAGCGCTTAAAAAATAGCTTTAAAAAAAAATAGCAGCAGCAAGGCCAAAACAGCGCTCAGATCCGTTAATGGCTTTCTGCTGTTGATGCCGCTTTTTTGATTGTTAATTTAAATGAATTTCATGTGAAAATGACTGCTTCTGGTGATTTTGGCCACCCCGATTCGGCGTCTAATAGTCTTTCTATACACAGCCTATGCTGTGACGGTTCTCTCCCTATTCATGATCGGTTGGGTGCTTTCCTGTGGAGGAAAAGAGCACCTTGCCGTCATGCACACTGAGAAAAATCCAAACTACTGAGGAATACGAGATGAAAATGTGGTTCGTTATGGGATTCAGTGTGCTGAGTCTAAGTCTGGTGCTGTCCAATGCAGTAGCAAGCGTGGTGCATCATCCGGATTATCCTGAAGAAAAAGCACAAACCAAAGCCAAAGATCAGGCCAGCTCAAAAGAGCCAGCGGCGACTGAACAAGACGCCCCGACACAGAAGTAATGTATGCGGTGCTCCGTTGGTGAGCTCGCACCCTCCATCGACCTCACCTCAAAGGTGTTAGAGTTTTTCTTTAAAGCGGTGTTTGCAGTTGAGGCACTGAAAATCCAGGAAGATATTCTGGTCCACAATGACCCCGGCTTTTTTACCAAAGCGATGACCCAGAAAACCGCCGGTAATGCCGACACTAATTGCACCCACAAAGGTACCAATGGTACCGCCCATAATCACCCCCAACGGTCCGGCCACGGTGCCTATGGCAGCGCCTAAAGAGGCACCGGAGGCGGCCCCGCCGACAGTTCCGGCTGCTGTTCCGGCTGACCCGAGCAATACTCCGCCAATTTTTTGTAAGTTTTGTTCATGGTTGCGCTTTTCAACCTGATTTGAGCCACATTTCGGACAGACGATACTGTGTTCCATCAACGGATTGTCTTGTGTCATGAGTGTAGAGTGCCTTCTAAAAATGCTGGGTCAATCCAAAGAGCCAATAGCTTAGGACAAAAGGCGTTAGCTGACCTTGGTCAAAACGCTCAGAATTTGCCGTTAGGCTTATGCTAAGCCATTCGGTCTGGAGCGTGGTAGAGAATTTTGTAAATCACATCGCCATAAAAAAAAGAGCACCTGAGTGCTCTTTTAGATATAAATTGCAGACAAAGTCTTAGTCGCGAACAAATTCAACCGTACCATTGGCCAGTGACTTCACACGCGCCAGAGATTCAACCCGGTAGCCTTTTTCCAGGAGTAGGTCACGACCTGGCTGGAAGGATTTTTCAATCACAATACCAATACCGACCACTTCTGCTTGGGCCTGATGAATCAGGTCAGCCAGACCTAAAGCCGCCTGACCATTGGCCAGGAAGTCATCAATCACCAGTACTTTGTCGCTTGAGCTGATGTGCTTGTTTGAAATCGCGATGGTGCTTTCGACCTGTTTGGTGAATGAAAACACTTTAGAGCGATACAGGTCATCTTTTAGGGTTAAAGACTGATATTTACGTGCAAAAATCACGGGAACGCCCAGCTCTAAACCTGCCATGACTGCCGGTGCAATACCTGACGCTTCAATGGTAATAATTTTGGTGATGCCGGCATCTTTAAACAAACGCGCAAATTCTTGACCAATTTGCTGCATCATGACCGGATCAATTTGATGGTTTAGGAAAGAATCGACTTTCAGAACTTCTTCAGACAGAACGATACCTTCAGCTAAGATTTTCTGTTCTAGTGCGTGCACGGGAGAATCCTCAACAGCAGGTGCTTTTTAAAGCAAAAGCGTATTTTAAAAAGCACCTGAAAAAATGCAAGCAAAAATCGAGAAAATGATTAACTTGTTGGGCCTTTATAGCCGGTTAACAGCAGGCCATAAGAGTTCTTCTTGTCCAGATGGGTCACTTTTACCGGTAAGTAGTCCAGTTTTGGCGCTAACCAGAAAATGGTTTCACGGCCCGGCTTGTCATGCTTAATCGCCACTTTAATGGTGTCAAAGGTGCCATAATTGGTTTTTACGCTTTCACTGCCTTGGCGTACAAATTTACGTGCTTCGACCTCCTTGGCATCGGCCAGGTAATAGGTCGATTTGAGCGAACCATTTTTTAAGTCTTCACGAATCTGCAATTCGGCATTTAGCTCATCGAGTACACCGGCTTTCCAGGCAAATGAACGCGACTCTTTGTCTTTTTTGGTATTAATTTTTTTCGCAGCCGGATTAAAGTGAATACTCATGGTGTTGTTATGAATCAGGATTTTGCTGCTGCGGCTAAAGCTGGAAGAACCAATTTTGCCATTTTCAAAGGTGAAGCGGCTGGTTTCCGTGGCCGAAGCAATCCCGCCGGCTTTGGCAGCAAAAACATAGTTCCACTGATTGCCGGATTTGCTTAAGGTTCGGGTCGCAGAGCCAAGGTTTTTGCCGTTATAGCTGAACTGATAACTGGCTTGGAATGGACTCATGGCAAAAGTCTGGTTTGAGAACCCTGCAAATAACAGTGCAGTCGAAACTCCCGCTGCCATGCCCATCGTTTTCAATACGTGTTTAGCCATAAGTAAATTGTTTCCTATTGCTGTAAATAAGCGCACATTGTGCTTTGTTCTATTATGCGCTTGAATGATGAAGAGAAAATTTGCAAATATGCACTTTATGTAACGCTTGTGTAGCAATCCTGATCGGCATCTGCAATCTCTCTGTTTGAGCTTTTAGCTCTTTTTCTGTTTGATGGGCGTCACTTCTGTGGCCGTTTGTGCTTCTTCGGCTTCTTCACGATCGCGATCTTCAGCAATTTTTCGAAATAGGGTGGTTAGGTTAACATTGCCCATGACCACCAGTTCGGCTTCACGCAAAACTGCATGATTGACATGCACTTTGCCCAGAGTGTCAATGATCGAGCGGTTCTTGCCCAGCCAGCGGTTCAGGTCTAAATGTAATAGATCATCTTTGACCTTAATCACATTCAGTTTTTCCAGAATCATGCCCAGTGGATCTTTGTTCAGCACTTTCTGATAGAAGAACAGCGCAAACCGCACACCCAGCTTATGCAGGATACTTGGATATTTGGCTTCAATCACCTGGGTATCACTAATCTGTTCAAATACAATCAGCTGGACATTTTTATTCAGTTCCATCTGCACCAGTTTCAAATCTACCGACAAAGTAATATACAGCCCGTTGTAGTCCAGGGTCGCATACAGACGCAGCCAGTCGTCATGTAAATCGGCATGTAAGTTTTTCAGCATTTTGACATTGTCGGTGACAAAGCGCTGAAAGGTCGCATTCAGAAAAACCTGAGACATTGGAAATTCGCGCTCATCTTCAATAAATCCTTCAGCCTTCTGATACATCTGACGTAAACGTTTTGAAATGAGAGAGATAAGAGGGGACATACAGGGCATTCCAATGGGTTAATCTTTATTAACTTTGCAGAGATCTTGTCGAATTGTATTAAAAATACGCCAATTGAAGCTTGCAGTTTAGCAAAATAAACTGCACCATTTTCAAGATTTTATTTATCGTGACACGACATGTTGACGGGTGTCTCGCTTTTTTTCAAAAGTAAAAACCAGTCTTATTTTATCTCGTTTTATACGATTTGGGGAATCCGCGATTTTGTCGGATTAATGTGATGTTAAAGAAATTTCATTTTGCACCTTTGACGCAGCAGTGGTGGAAAGATCCACTATTTGGCACCGTACTGACGCTGGCGGCACTTTCGCATCTGGCTGTGTTAACGGTGCAATTTGTCATGCCACAGCAAAGCGATGCCGCGGTCAAGGAAATTGCGGTCAGCTTAAGGCCAAGTGCCACCGAAATTAAGGACGCCGACTTTTTAGCACAGGCCGATCAGCAAGGTTCTGGCACCTTCCGGGAAGCGCACCGCATGTCCAGCGATATGCCCGCACCAATGATTGAACAGAGTGCCGGTGATCAGCAGCTGGAAAGTCTGGAGCGTTTGCAGCAGCAGCGTGAACTGAGCTTTGAAGAAAAAGTGCTAATGACTACCTTAAGCTGGCAAAAGCAGGCGGCGGAAAACCAGCGTAAAAAAGCGCTAGAAGAATTGAACAGCCAGTTTCAGGCCAAAGCGGCGATGGTGGCCAGTCTAGAAGCGCAGTATTTACAGCGTCAGCAAAATTTTAGCCGTCAGCAGAAAATTAAAACCGTAGATGGAATTCAGGCCAAGCAGGATGTCGCGGCCGGTTATCTGGAAAAATTCCGTCAGAAAGTCGAATTTTATGGTAATCGTTATTATCCGGAAGCGGCCAAGCAGCAACAGCTGGCCGGTGAAGTACGTTTAATGGTGATTTTAAATGCCAACGGCGGGATTCGCGCGATTCGTTTAATTGAAAGCTCGGGACATGCCATGCTGGATGAAGCTGCCAAGGCTTCTGTGCGTAAAGCTGCTCCTTTTGGTGCCTTTGATGCCAAGATGAAAGATATTTCCGAGCTACGCATTATCCGGACCTGGCGTTTTGACCCGGCTGAGGCGGAGTTTGAGGTGCGCTAGCGTTTGTAGTGACGTAATACTTCACAAATTTCAACACTGAAATTTTCATACCAAGTGTTATGTCCGAGTTGTTGTGCGACTTGGTGTTCCGCATCTAAATGCCAAGCGTGTATATCTGAAAGATCATGCCAATAGGATAGGGCGATTTCAGATAAACCTTCTGTTAATGCTTCAAAATGAATGCAGCGGAATTGGCTTAAGGCTTTCTGACGTAACTGCTGTGCTGTGGAAAAATACAGAGGATCAAGTGTTTTAATTTTCGCTTTAAAAATAACAACGTATTTCATGATTGTGGCTTATCTATTTTTATTCATCTCATCATAAAATAAACCCTATAAAAAAAGCGAGCCTAAGCCCGCTTCTTCATTTTTTACTTTAATCGCGTTCTAAATACGGGTTTTCAAAACCGAGCTTATCCAGAATTTCAATTTCAATGCCTTCCATTTCTTCAGCATCTTCATCTGAAGTTTCATGGTCATAACCCATCAAATGCAAGGTGCCATGCACTAGCATATGGGTGAAATGGGTTAGCGGTGCTTTGCCTTGCTCATTCGCTTCGCGTAGCACCACCGGAATACAGATCACTAAATCCCCAATGGGGAAGGCATCAAGAAATTCGGCCATTTCATCGGGCAGTTCACTTGGGAAAGACAGCACGTTGGTCGGTTTGTCTTTCTGGCGATATTCCAGATTCAGTTTATGGCTTTCTTCATTGTCGACACAGGCGATCCCGATTTCACAGTCACTTTGGGTGCCAATATGTCGCAAGGTGGTTTCTACAACTTTTTTGATATAGCCACGTTTCAAGACCAGTTCAGGGGCTTGAACATCCTGTTGTAGAGAAAGACTCAGTTTCAAAATATATCCTTAGATCAGTTTAGTCCTGCGCATCGGCCTTGGCATCGTTTTCTGCAATCAGCGCTTCCTGACGGGCTTTGCGTTCGGCACGGGCTTCTGCACTCAGACGTTGTTGCTCACTGTCCCAGCCTTCGTAGGCTTCAACAATTTTCTGCACCAGTTGATGACGCACCACATCACGTGAATGGAAACGGGTAATATGAATTTCCTTGACGTGCTCCAGCACACGCAGGGCATGCGCCAGACCAGACTGCTGACCACGCGGTAAATCGACCTGAGTCACGTCACCGGTAATTACGGCACGTGAGCCAAAGCCCAAACGGGTCAGAAACATTTTCATCTGTTCTGGTGTGGTGTTCTGCGCTTCATCCAGAATCACAAAAGAATGGTTCAGGGTACGACCACGCATATAGGCCAGCGGCGCGACTTCAATCACCTGACGTTCAATCAGCTTGGCGACTTTTTCAAAGCCGAGCATTTCATATAACGCGTCATACAGCGGGCGCAAATACGGGTCAATTTTCTGGGTTAAATCACCCGGCAGGAAACCGAGTTTTTCACCGGCTTCAACCGCAGGGCGAACCAGTAAAATCCGCTGGATTTCATTACGCTCCAGCATATCGACGGCTGCAGCTACCGCCAGGTAGGTTTTACCGGTTCCTGCTGGGCCAATCCCGAACGAAATATCGCTTTGTAAAATACGCTGCACATAACGTTTCTGGTTGGCACCGCGCGGGTTAATCCGGCCTTTGCGGGTCTGTAACCAGACCGCATCTAAACCGGTATGTTCCTGCTCTTCATCAATCTGCAATTCACGGTCAGTCTGGCTGCCCTGAATCATCATGTGTAAGGTGTCGGCACTAATCTGGCTGGAATTTTCCGATTCTTCATATAAACGCTGAAGCAAGAGCTCGGCTCTCTCAACTGCATTTATTTCACCATCAATAAAAAAGGCATCACCTCGATGAGAAATTTGCACATCTAGACGCTGTCCAATCTGTTTCAAGTGGCCGTTATAAGCACCGAGCATGCTTTTGAGACGTTCCATTGAAATGCCAGGAAAATTTACTGTACGTCGAATTGCTGCAGTCAAGAGAATTCCTTATTCAGAAGTAGTCGTATTGTTCCCTTACATTACGCCACGTCTGGTTCAAGATTCAAGAGTTCACCATAAACTAAATTTAAAGTTTTAATCTCGGTAATCTCAATCTCCGCAAAGCGTCCGACCCAAGCCGGATCACCAATAAATGTTACCAAACGTGTATTGTCCGCCGTGCCGACCAGTACATTCGGATCTTTGTTCGACACGCTCTCAATTAACACACGTTGCACGGTGCCGAGCATGGCATCAGTTTTGTCAATACTGGACTGTTTAATCCATTGCTGCACTTTGGCCAGACGTTCTTTTTTGACATCTTCCGGGGTGTTGTCCGGCAGTTCAGACGCCGGCGTGCCCGGACGTTTTGAATAGACAAAGCTGTACGAATGGTCGAAGTCCATATCCTGAATAAACTGATAGGTTTCTTCAAAGTTCTCGTCGGTTTCGCCCGGGAAGCCAATAATAAAGTCAGAAGACAAATGCATGTCCGGACGCACTTTACGTAACTTGGCAATTTTTTCGATGTAAACATCAATGGTGTGGTTACGTTTCATGGCCTGTAATACATCATTGGAGCCACTTTGTACCGGCAAGTGCAAATGCGACACCATTTGTGGCAAGTCGCGGTAGCATTGAATCAGGTCATCATTAAATTCTAGCGGATGCGAAGTGGTATAACGTAAACGGCCAATCCCCGGAATTTCGGCGACCAAACGCAACAGGTCAGCAAAGGTACAGATGTTGCCGTCAAAAGTTTCACCGCGGTAACCATTCACGTTCTGACCGAGCAGTGAAATCTCACGCACACCTTTTTCTGCTAAACCGGCAATTTCCGCCAGTACGTCATCGAGTGGACGTGAAACTTCTTCACCACGGGTATAGGGCACCACGCAGAAAGAACAGTATTTGGAACAGCCTTCCATAATCGACACAAAGGCTTTAAAACCTTCGACGCGCGGTTCTGGCAGGAAGTCGAATTTTTCAATGTCCGGGAAGGAAATATCCACCAGCTTGATTTTTTCTTTTTTCGGTTTTTCAACCTGATCATTATGCTGATCCAGCATTTGTGGCAAACGGTGCAAGGTTTGTGGGCCAAACACCATGTCGACATACGGCGCACGTTTTTGAATATTGTCACCTTCCTGAGAAGCAACACAGCCACCCACGCCAATCACCAGATCCGGATTTTTTTCTTTCAGTTTGCGCCAGCGGCCCAGTTCCGAGAACACTTTTTCCTGTGCCTTTTCGCGGATGGAACAGGTGTTCATCAGCAGGATATCGGCATCGGCCGGATTGCTGGTCAGCACATAGCCGTGAGAATCGCCTAAAAGGTCTGCCATACGATGACTGTCATACTCATTCATCTGACACCCTTGCGTTTCGATGTACAGCTTTTTCACTGAACCGTCGGCTGGGGTGTGCTGTGGCTGGGTAACAGTGTTTTCTGAGGCAGCTTTGGCACCATTTGGAATGAAGGTTTGAACCGTCATGTAGGCTCCTGAAGGATAAAATCGAGATCGTCCGTTCTGAAATGTTTGAACGGCAGAGGTGATAGAAAAACGCGTATTTTAACAGGAACTGGGTATAAACTTATAGCCCTAAATGAGGGAAGCAGAAGATTGATTTATCAATTAAAATTGTTCGAAAATTAATATTGTTTAATCATGAGGTTACATAACACAACAATTGAGGTGTTTGAGAATAATGAAACTGTTTTAGTATATTGCGGTAAGAGAGGAGAGGCGAAGTAATGACTGAAAATAGGCACATGCGCACATGGACTGAAAAGAAAAGAATTTTTTGCAAAAAGCTTGTGTTAGGTTTGGCATCACTGAGCATTTTCCCAACCTTGTACGCAGCCGAAGAGCAGTTTAATGATGCGCTGCGGGCAGCCAATGCCAGTAACCTCTCTTTATTGCAGCAATATCAAAGTGCCATGCAAAATGATGTGCTCGGCTATTATCCGGAATACTGGATTTTAAATACCAATCTGGCCACTCAGTCACCCGCCTCGATTGTGCAGTTTGCCCAGCGTTATCCACAGTCGGCCATGGCAGAAAAACTGGCCGCTGACTATGTCGAAGAAAAAGTCAAACAGGCCGATTTTAGCAATGCTGTATCAGTGCTGCCGTATGTGACCAATGCCGACCGTGCCGAAAGCTGTGCCGTGGCGCAGGTGCGTGCCCAGTCGGGTGATCCGCTGGTTTTTGCCGAATTTAAAGATGTCTGGCTAACCACCAATTCGCAGCCGGAATCCTGTACCGGTCTGGGCCGGATGATGTTATCCAGCCCACTGATGACCCAGGAAGATAAACAGCAGCGTTTGTGGGTGCAGCTGCGTGCCGGCCAATCCGGACAGGCGCTTGCCACTGCACAGGGACTAGGTTTAAACCTGAGTCTGTCACAGCTGAACAGCATTCAGGCCAACCCGCTTAACTATTTATGGTCTGCACCAAAAGCCAGTGCTGAAGATCAGGCTTATCTGATTTATGCCTTGGGCCGCCTGGCCGATACCGACCTGAACTCGGCTCTATCTGCGGTGAAACGTGCTGCAGAAGGTACCCCGCAGTCGGTGCAGCGCGCCTTGTATCGTGCTGTGGGCTATATTGGCGGCACCACCGTCATGAAGAACAATTTTAACCGTGAAGTACTGAATGCGCTGGATGCCAGCTATGGACTGCCATTTAGCCCGGAAGAAGCGGAAATTTATGCCCGTCAGGCGATTCGTTTTGGTGCCTGGGAAAGTGTAATTCGCGCGATTGATGCCATGAGCGTGTCGCAAAAGCAGGAAGACCGCTGGCAGTACTGGCTGGCGCGTGCCTCTGAGCAGCGTGGCGATGCCACTTCAAAACGCAGTGCTGACGCGATTTATAAACGTTTGGCTCAGGGTGATGATTACCACAATTTGCTGGCCAAAGATCAGCTCGGATACAGCTATTCTTCGATTCCTGTGAGCCGTGAGCCAAGTTCGCAGGATATGCAGCGTTTAAATCAGGATATTCACTTTAGACGCGCCTTTGCCTTGCGCCAGATTAATGCACCGGCCAGTTATATTAACCGTGAATGGAACTGGGCTGTGCGTCAGGCCTATTTAAAACATGATGATGGCCTGTTGTTGGCTGCGGCTAAACGCGCCACCGATATGGGCTGGTATGACCGGGCCATTTATGCGGCAGACCGCACCACCAAGCAGCATAACTATCAGTACCGTTATGCTATGCCGCACAAGAATTATGTGGTCAGCCACAGCCAGAACGCCGGGATTGATCCGGCTTGGGCCTATGGCCTGATGCGTCAGGAAAGCCGTTTTGTGACTACGGCGCGTTCGCATGTCGGGGCGGGTGGTTTAATGCAGATTATGCCGGATACCGCGCGTTTAATTGCCCGCCAAATGGGGGAAACCTATAATCCGGCGGCACTCACCGATATGAATACCAATATTCGTTATGGCACGTTTTATCTGTCGACCATCCAGGGTCAGCTTAGTAATAACTCGGTTTTAGCAACTGCGGGCTATAATGCCGGGCCAAACCGTGCCCGTCGCTGGCAGCCTGAATTTCAAAACATGGCAGCGGATCAATATACCGAATCCATTCCGTTGCTGGAAACACGCGATTACGTTAAACACGTCATGACCAATGCCACGCACTATGGATTATTGCTGGGTCAGGGCGCGCAATCAATCAGTAAACGTATGCAGCAGATTCCAATGCGCAATACGCAGTAAACAAGATGGGGTGTCTCCTGCATGGATGCAGGAGGATGGGACTCAAAACGACACGAGAAGGTGCTAAGTTTGAGAATGAAGAAATTGACAGCCGGGGGGCAGCCAGCGGGAATCCTCATTCTGATTTCGGGTGGGGCGGGGGTATTGCTCAGTAGTGCTGCATGTGCTGCCACGGTGCAGGGCTATGTCATGGATGTACAAATGACACCCGCCGCGTGCATGTTTGACAGCAACCGCGCCAAGCAGCGGAAATGCCTGCAAGGCTACTCGCTGAATATTACCGGGCTGTATCCGGAAACCTCCCGTCGTGACTGCGAAACCAGCTCTTCAGCCAAACTGTCTCCCATTCAGGCCAAAGTGGTGGCACGGGTCATGCCCGATGAACATGCCCGGGTGCAATTGTGGCAGGGTATTGGTGGCTGCGTACCGATGAATGCCAGCCAGTATTTCCGTACCATCATTAACTATGCCGACCGGCTGAAAGTCCCGGCGGTGCTGACCGGTCAGGAAACTACCGTGGTGCAGCAGAATGAACTGAACCGGCTGTTTATTCGCCTGAATCCGGGCATGCATTCCAAGAGCATTCACTTTCAGTGCACTTCGCATCAGGCCAAAAGTTATTTAACTGAATTGAAAATCTGCTATAGCCCGAATGGGCGCTATAAACAGTGCAGCAGTAGCGTGGAAACCCAGTGTCCATCGGCCTTTATTATTAAAGGTTCATACTAAAACCCGACGTTTTTCGGCATTTTATTTATATTTCCTATCAGACTTTTGTTGAAATCCATAGCCTTTTACATGCATCTGACAAAGGATTGGAGTACAATCTTTGCCGTTTATGATTATTAAGATTAGATAGAACAGCTATTTAATCGCATTAACTATCCTCTCAACTGGAGATAATTACATGAAGCAACCTGTTCGCGTTGCCGTTACTGGCGCTGCTGGTCAAATTGGTTACAGCCTATTATTCCGTATCGCTAGCGGTGAAATGTTGGGTAAAGACCAACCAGTTATTCTTCAATTATTAGAAATTCCTGTTGAGAAAGCTCAACAAGCGCTGAAAGGCGTAATGATGGAACTTGACGACTGTGCTTTCCCATTATTGGCTGGCATGATCGGTACTGATGATCCTAAAGTTGCATTCAAAGATGCTGACTATGCACTTTTAGTTGGTTCACGTCCACGTGGTCCAGGTATGGAACGTGCTGACCTTCTTAAAGTCAACGGTGAAATCTTCATCGGTCAAGGTCAAGCGCTGAACGAAGTTGCGAGCCGTGACGTTAAAGTTCTTGTTGTAGGTAACCCTGCGAACACGAATGCTTACATCGCAATGAAATCTGCTCCAGATCTTCCAGCGAAGAACTTCACAGCAATGTTACGTCTTGACCACAACCGTGCGTTGACTCAACTTGCTCAAAAAGCTGGTGTTGCAGTTTCTGACATCAAAAACATGACAGTTTGGGGTAACCACTCTCCAACAATGTATGCTGACTACCGTTTTGCGAACGTAAACGGCGAAAGCTTGAAAGACAAAATCAACGATGCTGAATGGAACAAAGACGTATTCCTTCCAACTGTTGGTAAACGTGGTGCTGCAATCATCGAAGCGCGTGGTCTGTCTTCTGCTGCTTCTGCTGCAAACGCTGCAATCGACCATATGCGTGACTGGGCGCTTGGCACAAACGGCGAATGGGTAACCATGGGTATTCCTTCTGATGGTTCTTACGGTATCCCTGAAGGCGTAATGTTCGGTTTCCCTGTAACTTGCGAAAATGGCGAATACAAGATCGTTCAAGGTCTTGAAATCGACGAATTCAGCCGTGAGCGTATCAACTTCACGCTAAACGAGCTTGAAGAAGAACGTGCAGCAATTGCTGACATGGTGAAATAATTTAGTGTTGAACTAAGTTAGAAAAAGCACTCCATTTGGGGTGCTTTTTTTATGCAGCTGTATGGATTGTTGTATTGATCAGCGCCATGACAAACCTCACAAAACATAACAAGAATACATCGGCCTGTAGCCCTAATGCTGTTCCGGATTTGCTAGTTTATGGACTTCGCCTAGAAAAATACGGAGTCATTCCATGGTACTCGAACAACAGCCGACCTTAGAATTATTATTTGAACAACTGGGTTTAGCCGCAGACGAAGCATCTATTGAGCAATTTGTGCGTGCCCATCAATTGCCGGCAGAAGTGACCTTACCCGATGCCGGATTCTGGAGTGAGGGACAAAGCGCCTTTTTACGCGAACACTGGCATCAGGATGATGAGTGGATTGTGATTATCGACAAATTAAACCAGTTACTACACGTTGAAAGCGACAAGCTGGCGCAATAAGCCGGAGCCAGTTCAATCAGGTTCATCCGCCTTACATGCTTTGGTACAAAAAAATACAACAAGCGCAGTCACAAGGCTGTGCTTTTGTGCAGAATTCTTATAACGTAAAGCTACAATACAGTAAAAAAATGCTGAGGAGGGCGCCATGTTTGATCAGCAACCCACATTAGAACTGTTATTTGAGCAGCTGGGTCTAGAGTCCAGTTCAGAAGCCATTGATCAATTTATTGAAAGCCATCAATTAACTTCCGATATTCCCCTACATAAAGCCGCATTCTGGAGCAAGGCCCAGCACGATTTCATTATCAGTCACTGGAAAAGTGATGATGAATGGGCCATCGTGATTGATGTCTTAAACGAGCAATTACATACCGAACATAAGCTTTCCGGCTCTTGCGAACTTTAATCACAAATTGAAACAACAAACCTGGTCGCAAAGACTAGGTTTTTTTTGCTTTATCTTATAAGTTAGATGGATAAATAACTACAATTTATCTGATATATAAGGAGGGCGAGATGCTCAATCACAACACACCATCCTTAGCTCTATTATTTTCTCAACTTGGTTTAGCCAATAGTCCGGCGGCCATTGAACTTTATGTACGTACCCATCAACTGCCTTCCCATATTTCTTTGCATGATGCGCCGTTCTGGAATAAATCCCAGCGTGCTTTATTAATCAGTCATCTGGTCCAGGATGATGACTGGGCGATCTGGGTCGATGAATTGAATCAACAATTACATATGGATGCCTATAAAGCCCAAACCGCTTAATCCTGCCTGAAGATTCAAGCGTTTCTGTAGTCCATAAAAAATGCCTCAATCAATGAGGCATTTTTGTTGTTAAATATTTTTTCGTGCTGAGCTTTAGTGTAAACGCGGCTGAATCAGCTGCACAAACCAGCTTTGACCATGACAGTGTTCAAAGGCAGTATGTTCACGTAGTACATCGGCATCAAACTCGGCTGTTTTACGGTATTTGGTCAGCCAATGCTGAGTCAGTGCATTTTCTTTTTTCGCTGCGCTGGCATAGGCCAGGAACAGGTAAATATCGCCATGATTATAATTGGTCAGCGGTTTTAGAATCTGCTGGGTAATTAAGGCAAAGCGGGTTTCCTGGCTGATTTCAAAATACAGCATATAGGCCTTGGCCAGGGTTAAGGACAGATTTAAATATAAGGACAGCGGCATTTCCTCAAATTCAACCCGGCCTTGCTCCAGCAGCACAATCGCTTCTTGCAGGAAATAGGTCTGTTCCTGACGGACCTGACTCAGCATCACCAGTTCTAGGCGTAATGAAGCACGTTCCAGCGCCAGTTCCGGGGTGTTGCCCTGTAAATAGAGCTGGTCAGTTTCACCGATACGCTGAATAATCGGTTGGGTGGTATCACGCATCGGCACAATCCTCAGTTCACAATACGGTTTATATGAGGCCACTTGCCAGGATTTAAAGGATCACCACAACTGTGGATCACTACGCAGCCAGGCAGTAATCGAAAGGCGCTGCTGTTTGGAGAGCAGCACTTCATGCAGCAAATCACTTTGGAATAAGGCCATCCGGTTGGGCTGTGGCGCAATGATCTGCCATTCGCCCTGTTTGTCCTGCAAGCGTAATTCACCGCCCCAATCGGCCTGCCACTGTTCATGCAGATAAAAGACGCAGGAAATCATCCGGCCATTTTTACCTTGCGGATTATCGCGGTGCAGGGCATAAAATTCGCCGGCGTTATAACAGGCAAAATGGGCTTCGACTTCCTTAATGCCCAGAAAAAAGGCACGATTTAATTGCTCGGCCAGCGCCATTAAGGTTTGGGTATGCTGCTCGGCAACCGGCAGGCTTGAATCCAGCCATAAGATATGATCACTGCGAATCTGGCTGACCACACCGTTTTGAATGGCTGCGTTACGAAACTCATTCAAATGTGCGGTACATTCTGCTACCAAAGCTTGTACATAATCCTGTGGATAGGCATCATCAATCAGGGCATAACCGGATTGATCCAGATCATTGAATATCTGTGCCAGATTCCAGGATGGTGGTAGAGAATGTGTTTGCATAGGCAAAACTCGAACAAGGATAAAAAAAGCGGGGGAACTATTTTAGAGCAAGATAAGCCTCTGAATGAAACTTTTTTTCATGCTAAAATACCGGTTGATTTCAGGAATTAAAGAAACATGAATTACCGTCACCATTTCCATGCAGGCAACTTTGCCGATGTCATGAAGCATGTGCTTTTGCTTCAGTTACTGACACGTTTAAATGCCAAAGATAAACCTTATCGCTATATTGATACACATGGCGGTGCAGGCAAATACGACTTATCTTTAGCACCTGCACAGAAGTCGGGTGAGTTCTTAAATGGTATTCACCGTCTGGTCAAACTGGATGACTCGATTATCCGCAATGCACCGGAAGGCGTGAAGCAGTATCTGAATCTGGTCGAGCAGATGCGCGAGACGGATGGCAAGGGTGCTTATCCGGGTTCACCATGGTTTGCCTTACAAGGCATGCGTGAGATGGATAAAGCCACGGTGTTTGAAATGCAGCGTGATGTTTTTCAGCAATTGCGCAGCAATATCCGTGACCGTCGTGCTGGCTTGCATGAACGTGATGCTTACGAAGGTCTGCTTGGGGTGATTCCACCGAAAGAAAAACGCGGTCTGGTCATGATTGACCCGCCTTATGAGCTGGAACGTAAAGACTTCCCGCAGCTGGTAGAACTGCTGGTCGCGGCCTATAAAAAATGGCCAACAGGCGTGTTTGCGGTGTGGTATCCAATTAAAGACCGCGCCATGATTGAACGTTTTGAAAAGAAAATGTACAAATCGGGCATTCGCCGTCAGCTGGTTTGCGAAATCTGTGTCTGGCCAGATGATACCCCGGTTGGCTTGAATGGCTGTGGTTTACTGGTGATCAATCCACCTTGGAAATTCTCTGAAGATGCA
Source organism: Acinetobacter sp. CIP 53.82 (assembly GCF_000369465.1). Taxonomy (NCBI): domain Bacteria; kingdom Pseudomonadati; phylum Pseudomonadota; class Gammaproteobacteria; order Moraxellales; family Moraxellaceae; genus Acinetobacter; species Acinetobacter sp. CIP 53.82. The sequence continues at coordinate 1,879,773 of NZ_KB850046.1, forward strand.
GATGAAGCCTTACAATGGTTATTCCCGCATTTACGCATGCAGGACAATGGTGGACATGCAGCAGTACGCTGGCTGGTTGGCGAATAAGCCAAGCAGTCACAACAGAGATTAGGTTAGAGTTAGGAATAAAATAATGATAAACACACCGAAGCCCGAGGGTGATTCCGTGACGCGTGAACATGATTACGATGGAATCACATTTGAAGTGGTGGAAGAGGAACGTACCCGCGAGGGGCAAAAGGTCAAACGCCGTGGCATCTACCTGTGGCCTAATCTCATTACCACCGCGGCTTTACTGTCGGGCTTTTATTCAATTATTGCCAGCATGAATGGCGAATATAGCCAGGCCATTTATGCCATTTTCCTGGCGGCCTTATTTGATGGTTTAGATGGTCGTGTTGCGCGTGCCATTGGTGCGCAAAGTCCGTTTGGTGAGCAGTTTGACTCCTTGTCCGATATGCTGGCCTTTGGTGTGGCCCCGGCAATTTTAATGTATAGCTGGAGCCTGAATGATCTGGGCCGGATTGGCTTGGCCTGCTGTTTTGTCTATACCGCCTGTGCGGCTTTCCGTCTGGCGCGTTTTAACGTGCAGATTGGCGTGGTTGATAAGCGTTATTTTATTGGTGTAGCCAGTCCATTGGCGGCTTTAATGCTGGTGTCGCTGGTCTGGGTCGGCCGCGATTTTCCTGGAATTTATAATATTCAGGACTTTGGTATTCAGATCATCAACGCCGTGATTATTGTGGTGGTTGGCTTGCTGATGATTTCCAATATTAAATATTATTCCTTTAAGACATTGGACCGTAAGCGGGTGCCGTTTATTGTGCTGCCGATAGCAGTTTTTGTACTGGCGGCCATGACCTATAATATTCCGGTCGGTATTCTGGTGATTTCTATCATCTATGCATTATCAGGTTTTGTGACCACTTATATGGCGAGAAAAACCGCCGAATCATAACAAGATGACACCCAGGAGCTTGCTATGCAGATGTTTCAAGATTTTCTCGATCGATCCAAACAACTGAATCAAGCTCCACATCAACTCAAGCTTGAGCAGCTGCCTTTTCACGCCCCGAACCAGAAATATAAAATCATTCATCAGGGGCTGATGATTCCCAATTTGCCCGCGCCCTTACATTATCTTAATTTCCTGAGCCTGATTGGGCAGCCAAATGCCCCGATGCTGCGTAATGACAGCGCGATTCAAACCCATCCGCTGGATACTGCTACGGTACTGGTCAGTTCCAGTCCACATATGGTGGGGCAGCTCAGCAGTTATTCAGTGGAAAAAGAATGTTATTTCAAGCCGGCACTGTTTCAGTTTGGTGGCCGGGAACAGCTGGAAGGACATTTTCCGGAGTTTCGGGTCCAACGTCTGGATTCTGAACTCAGTTTTGATCTGAAGATTCGTACTACCCCGGTGATTTCCTATTTTGCCAAGCTACGCATGGGGCTGGCCGATCACTGGTCTTTGCTGTGTGAATGCAGTGGACAGCTTCAATATAAACAGCAACATTATCAGATCCAGCAACTCGGCAGCTTTGAATATGCGCGAGCCATTAATTTTCCTTATCTACCTTTAGCCTTTTTTACCTATCAGGTGATTAATCTGCAGCAACAACGGCAGTTATTACTGGCCCAAGTGCGGGACCGCTTTAACCGGATTTTGCAGTCGCGGATGTATTTGCGTGACCTGAGCGGTGGCCAAAGCCAGCTGTTTGATGAAGGCGTATATTTTAAAGTGCACCGGGTTTATCCGGCAGTGATGACTCCAAACCGGCAAAGCATGTATCTGCCGCGTGAATTTGAATGGTGTTACAGCGGTGCAGATGGCACGCGTATCCATATTCAGGCACAAAGCCGCGGGGATTTTAAATTTGGCTTGGCTGCAGGTTATGTCGGCAGTTTTCATTATCAGGTCAAAATAAATGATGTCGAAGAACAGGGCGAAGGCGGCTATTGTGAATATATTGATTGTCGCGCCTTAAAATGGCAGGAAAAAAATCAGGCAGAAAAATTAGGTGATCATTTGGCCAATCCGGTCCCATTTTTAGTGAAAAAAGAAAAATAAGTGTATTTTTGTTGAATAAATAAACAGTTGTGTCGTATTTCCCAAAATAATTAAAAATAGGGGTTGCGTCAGGTTTTATTTGCTCTATAATGCACATCCATCGGCGGTGATGTTGATAAAAACTTGTTGA
>NZ_KB850046.1:1885573-1993591 GCF_000369465.1 Acinetobacter sp. CIP 53.82
TGAACCACCTGATCCCTTCCCGAACTCAGAAGTGAAACCTCTTAGCGCTGATGGTAGTGTGGGGTTACCCATGTGAGAGTAAGTCATCGCCAGCTCATTATTCAAAATCCCCCGAGCTTAAACAGCAGGGGGATTTTTTTATGCAGAAAATTTGTGTGGGAAATAAAGATAAGTAGAATCAAAATGACAGTGAAATGAGAAAAATAGAGAAGATTAACCTTCCTCTTGATTTCTCAACTGTCGGCGAGCATGTTTTAAAGCCGTTCTTAAACCTTCTTCAAGCGTCGGGTGATAGAAAGGCTTAGCAAGAAGTTCATCTAACGTTACCCCTTCATCAATTAGCCAAGCAAAAGTATGGGCAAAATGTTCGGCAGATTTTACAAAGAGTTCTGCACCTAATAATTGGCGTGTACGTTTATCAATATAAATTTCAACAGCACCCTTATTTTTAGCCAGAACCATCGCCCGACCTTGGCGCTCATAAGATACTTTTCCAATCACAAAGTCGATGTTCTTGTTTTTAAGCTGTTTATAGCTTTGGCCAGCAATTGCCATTTCCGGTTGACTAAACACAATACTCAGCGGTGTTAAGTCTTTTAAATTCTTGAGCTTTGGATAATTAAGGCAATTATGCACTGCACCTCGGCCTTCATGGGCTGCTTCATGCTGAATGGGGGTAGAGGTATGTGCATCACCAACCACAAAAATTGGATAATTGCCTAGCTGTTTGGTTTGTGGATCAATCGGTAGCTCTTTAAGATTATCGAACTGAGAGTCAATCTGTTGTAGATTCAGCGAATCTAAATGACTACGACGGCCGGTGGCCACCAATACATAATCAACCATAAGGTGCTGCGTTTGACCTTGCTCGCTAAACTCAAGCTTGACCTGATTGCCTATCTTTCGCACGTTTTGCGGTAAGACTTCAAACTTAATCTTTAATTCATTGCTGAGAAGTTCTTGGGCGAGTTGTTGCAGATCAGGGCTGGTCAGGGCACCAACACGACGGCTTCGTGCGAATATTGTCGTATCACAGCCCAACCTTTGCATGGCTTGAGCCAGCTCCAGTGCAATGACACCACTGCCAATCACGGCTAAAGATTTAGGGATGGCGTCTAGTTCAAAGATTTGATCTGAGGTTATCAGTCGTTCACCGAGCTGCTGCTTCCATTCAGCGTCATAGGTTGGGGTAGAGCCGACAGCCAGAATAAAGGCTTTGGCCTGATATTGCTGTTGGTTCACCTGTACGGTTTGAGCATCAATAAACTCTGCCTTGCCTTGAATTTTGTGTTGTGCATCCCAGCTTTCGACTTCTTTTAAAGTGGCTTGAGTGAAATGGTCACGCAAAGCGCGGACATGCGGCATCACCTGTGTGGTATCGACCTGTGCTTTGATGTTGAGACCGACTTTATTTGCCTCGTGTAAATCATGTAGGCGATGTGCAGCAGAAATCAGCACTTTACTGGGCATACAGCCCACTCGGGCACAGGTGGTGTCCCAGGAACCGTCATTAATAATAAGAATATTTTGTGTGTGCTTGATGGCTTCTTGATAAGCAGTGATTCCTGCTGTGCCTGCACCAATAATGATGAGATCGTACATGTGTAGATAACTTCACGTAATAAATAATTTTAGGCTAACACAAGTAAAACATTTATCATCCTTTCATTTACATAAAGCAGTAACTATGGTTACATAGCACCCAATAAATATTTATAAAAACTCTATATATTGAGAGTTCTAGGGGGATTTCATGTTTAATAAACAAACACCTTTAAAGTTGTCTGCCATTGCTATTTCTATTTTACTTGCAAGCTGTGGTGGCGGTGGTAGTGACGGGTATTATAACCAAAATGAAAATACTACTGGTGGAGGTTCGGGTACTGATAACGGTATTGAAACACCAGTAGTTGCTAAATTAAATATCACTAATGTTGAAGTTTTTGACAACAATAATCAAAAAACTACAGCTTTAACAATTCTTGGTGCAAGTGCGAATGTAAAAGTAACTGACCAAAATGGTCAGCCAGTAAGTGGTGCATTAGTAACATTCACGGGCGAAAATATTAGTTTTGAAACTTCAAATGCTACAGTGCTCTCAAATGCTGATGGAATTGCAAAAATTGGAATTAAGCCTGTAGATGAAACTAAAACTGGTATTTTTAAAATTGCTGCAAATGCAGAAATTGGTGGTAATACTGCTAATACAAGCGATACCTTTGTATCTGTTGAAGCTCTGAAAACTAAGTTTGATAATCTTGTATTTGATAATTCAACTATTGATGCAGGTGGTTCTGTTAAAATTAGTCTAAAAACTGTCGATAGCTCGACAGATATTGCACAAAATAATGTGCAAGTAACTTTTAGCTCAGATTGTGGAACGTTTACGAATAACACAGTAAACTCAAATCAAGGTTTAGTTGAAACAACTTATACTGCCATATCTAACGGAGGCCAATTATGTAATGGCACTCAAGTTATTAGTATTAGTGCAAATAATGGTGCAACGACGACTACTAAGAATATTACAATTAATCCGATTAAAGCCAATTCACTTGTATATACTTCAGGTGAAGTTAAGTTAGGTGCCGCTAATAGTGGTTCTAGTGCATCTGGTAAGGTTGAATTTACAGTATATTCAAATAATCTGCCTGCTAAGAACCAAGCTGTATTGGTTGAGCTGATTTATGCGCCAGATGATCTTAGTTTTATTACATTGCATAACAAAAAAGAAAAAACAATTCAATCTAATGATGAAGGTAAGATTGTCGTAGATATCTTCCCTGGTAGCATACCAGGACCTGTGGAGCTTAAAGCCACCCTTGCTAGTGATACAAGTGTTACAGCATTGACAAAAGATGTTTCTGTTGCAACAGGACGTGTTACACAAAATGGTTTGAGTCTATCCGTAACTAAGAATGCATTACAATGGGATATTGATGGCGATAAAGCTACGATTGTTGCGCTTTTACGAGATCGTGTTGGTAATAAAGTCCCTGATGGTACAGTTGTAAGTTTTGTTACAGAGGGCGGAAGCATTACGCCGAATTGTTCAACAACTGATGGCGAATGTAGTGTTGTTTTACAGACTCAGAACCCACGTCCAACTGATAATCGCGTAACCGTTTTAGCTTATGTTGAAGGCGATAAGCAATATATTGATAAAGATTCTGACAATCGATATACAGCTGGCATTGATGAATTAGTAAGTAATATTGGTGATTTCTTTAGAGACGATAACGAAAATACTATTTTTGAAGCAGCTTTAGGTGAGTTTTTATATAAACGTGGGGCAGTGGGGAATACCTGTGCAGTCAGTACTTTTGCTCAACCAAATATCTCAGGAACATGTAATTCAGAACTTTCTGCAGTAATACGTCAACAGTTAGTCTTCTCATTTAGTAATGATGTGCCAACAATTAAAGATGTAGCTGTGACTACAAGCAAAACAAACTTTACGTTCAAGCTATTTGGTAATAGCGCGCAATCTGTTCCTATGCCGACTGGAACAACAGTAGCCGTACAAGCAGAAGATAATACTAAAGATAATGAAAAATCATGTTCAGCAGAGTTATGGAGTGGTAATGCAACCGTTCCAGCTAGGTTTAATTTACTAACGCCATCAACATTTGCATCTAGTACACAAGTAAATTATTCATACCGCTTAAAAGAATGTGATTCGGGGGATAGTTTAATCTTGACTGTAACAGCTCCGACAGGACAAATTACAAAACAAGAATACACGATTCGTTAAAATAAAAAAACAGCGCTTCGGCGCTGTTTTTTTATGAGGGTACTTTAGTAATTAAATTGAAGTCCCCACACTCACCCCCACCGTTGGGCGGACATCCATAGAACTACAACCTGTCAATACACATGCACAAATCAGCATGATCCAGATTTTATTCATGTAATAACCCCTGATTTTTTGCCTGATTAAATAGGGCTGCCGAACGTGAACCACTACGACAGACCATTAAAATCGGTTTCGGCAGTTCGTTATAGTACTTCGCAAACTCCTGCACATCGGCCTGAGAAATTGCACCGCTGCTTACGGGTTGATAAATCACGCTAACCCGGGATTTCTCGGCAATGTCACGTAATTGATTCACTTTCACCGTGTTACCTGCTTCCTGATCAGGGCGGTTTACAATCACCGATTTAAACCCATCTTGCAGCAAGATCTTAAATTTCTCAGGTGTCATTTGCCCAGAAACACTAAGATTGGCATTTAACGCACGGCTAAAATCACTGGCAGCAACGCATAGGGAGGTCGTGGTCATTGAGAGCGCCAAAACCATCCCTATCCACAACGATTTAGTCATCTAACAGGTCCATTTGTTTGGCCAGTTGATATAAGTTATTTGAGCGGTTGCCGGTACGGCAGAACATCAGAACCGGTTTTGGTAATTCATTAAAGTGATTGGCAAAGGTGCGGACGTCTAATTCGGTGATTTGTCCAGCTACCACCGGCTGATAGACATAATCCAGTCCTGCATTACGCGCTGCATCTTCAATTTGTGCGCTGGTCGGTTGTTCCGGGCCACCTTCCATGTCTGGACGGTTGTTAATAATTGATTTAAAGCCTTTTTCAACCACTTGGGTTACGTGTTCCGGGCCAATTTGACCTGCAAAGCCAACATGCTCACTCATAATGCCACTCCATCATCCATATCTGAATATTATGCTCTATAATACCACTAGCCAGATTTTCGCGCAGATTGTTCTGAAATATTTATAAACGATTACAACCATAAAACAACGCACTGGAGCAGCCATGCATGCCTATACTGTCGAGCCTCTCTATGTCAAAAGCGGTCAGGAGGTCATTGCTGCCGATTTTTACCTGCCAAAAACTTCCACTAAACCAGCCGTGATTTTAATGGCGCATGGTCTGGCCGGCCTGCGTCAGTTCAAGCTGGTGCAATATGCCAAACGCTTTGCCCGCGCCGGTTATGCGGTGGTGCTGTTTGATTATCGCTATTGGGGCGGCAGTACCGGGCGTCCGCGGGAGCTGGTGTCGTTGTCGCGGCAGCTGGATGACTGGCGTACCATGATTTCACATGTACAGGAACGGCAATCGGTGGATGGGCGGCGGATTATCCTGTGGGGTACAGCGCTAAGTGGCGGCTATGTTTTAACTTTGGCTTCGCAGTTAAACCATTTAAAAGCGGTGATGGTGCAGGTGCCATTTGTGGATGGTGCGGCCAGTGCCAAGCTGTATCCGATTCAGCAGCTGCCACGTGCCTTAAAAATTTCCAGTCAGGATTATATGGGCGCTAAAGTCGGCTTAATGCCAAAAACCTTGCCGGTAGTTGATCCGAAAGGGCTGTGTTTCTTACCGACGGCGGATAGTTATGAAGGTTATCTGTCGATTTTACATCCAGATTTTTACTGGAGTGGCGAGATTCCGGCACGGGCGCTGTTTCATCTGATCCGTTATCGGCCGATTCAGGATGTGCGCCAGATTAATATTCCGGTGCTGTTTATTGCCGCCAAACGCGACAGCCTGATCCCGATTGAATCGAGTCGTGAAACAGCCACCAATATTGCGCCTTATGTGCAATATCATGAATGGGATATGCAGCATTTTGATGTTTATCATGGCCAATATTTTGAAAAAGCCGTCAAGACTCAATTAGAATTTCTACATCAGCATATTGGAGTAAGCTAAATGATTGTTGTCTGTCCAGCCTGTAGTGCCAAAAACCGTGTTCCGGAGGATAAGCTAACTGCCCATCCAACATGCGGACAATGTCATCAGGCTTTAATTCCACTGGCGCCGATTGACCTGAATGAGCAGAATTTTAGCCAGTTTATCCAGCACAATGATTTGCCAATCCTGATCGACCTGTGGGCAGAGTGGTGTGGACCCTGCAAGATGATGGCGCCGCATTTTGCCCAGGTTGCCACGCAATATCCGCAGGTGATTTTTGCCAAAATTAATACTGAAGAAAATCCGCGTTTAAGCAGTGCCTTTAATGTGCGCAGTATTCCCACGCTGGTGTTGATGAATAAGACCACCGAAATTGCTAGAATAAGCGGCGCATTAAGATCGACCGAACTGAAACAGTGGTTAGATCAGCACTTAACTTCAAATCCTTAATCACGCCCGGAGCGAATGTGTCAGATTCTCAACTAAAACCGGAAGGGACGCTCTCTCTTCAAACCATTGCTATGCCTGCCGATACCAACTGGAGTGGAGACGTGTTCGGGGGCTGGATTGTTTCGCAGATGGATTTGGCCGGGGCAATTCATGCCGAGCGTTTTACCCAAGGCCGCTGTGCCACCATTGCCATTAACCAGATGACCTTTCTGGTGCCTGTGAAAGTGGGGGATGTGATCAGTTGCTATACCAAAATCCTGAAACTGGGCAATACCTCAATTCAGATGCAGATTGAAGTCTGGGACAGCCATGACAGTTCACGTGCAGCGAAACGCGTTACCGAAGGCGTCTTTACCTTTGTCGCGGTGGATGTCAAAGGCAACAAACGTCAGATTTCCGAGGAAGTGAAGCAGAAGTATCTGGAATCGCAAGCTGTATAATTTGTGCGCTTAAAGATCAAAAATCCCAGTTCTGAAACTGGGGTTTTTTTTATGGTTTAAAGCGGGTTAACGGGCTTTTTTAAGCTGATCTTTACTGACCCAGGCCCAGAGCATTTCACATTGAATTGGTGCTTCACCCGATTCATCGGTGACTTCTACCGCAACCAGCGTTTCACCTTTTTCGGTGTGTTGCATCAAGTGCTGCTGTTCTGCTGTCAGCGTCGCGACTGCGGTCATGGCGCCTTGCGTCGGGCGTTTAAAATCAACTTTAAAGCTTTTAATTAACACAATCGAGTGATCGGGCACATTCATGCCGGTCACAAAGCCGGTGGCAGTTTCCGCAATTAGCGCCATAGCACAGGCATGTACCTGGCCAATATGGTTTTGCATGGCTTTATGATTGTCAATTTTCACCACCACTTTGGCCGAACTGACTTCGAGATATTTTAATTTGGCTGTCCCCACCATAGGCACGATCCGGCCAAAGGCTTTACTCCACAAGGTAGTGCGAATCGCCTGTGGAAATTTTGCCGTCGCTTTGACTAATTTTGCTAAACGATTTGCTTGTGCCATGATCGATTCCTATGCGAGAGCAAAGAGCTTAATCTTTGAAGTTGTTAAATTGCAGTGGCAGACCAAATTGCTGTTCTTTTAAAAACGCCATCACTTGCTGCAAGGTGTCGCGTTTTTTATCCGTCACACGGATTTTGTCGCCCTGAATAGAAGATTGCACTTTAATGCCGCTTTCTTTAATGGCTTTATTAATTTTTTTCGCGGTATCAGAGTCAAGACCATCTTTAAGCTTCACCGTCTGAATCACATTTTTACCTGAGGCCGTGGCTTTCTGCGGGTCTAGTGCCTGCACATCAATCTTACGTTTATAAAAATGATTCTCCAGCATGGTATATACTTGCTCACATTGGAAATCACTTTCGGTTTTGATTTTGATCTCTTTGGCTTTCTCATTCAGTTCGATAGAAACATCTTGACCACGGAAATCGAAACGTGTTGCGATTTCTTTTTGAGTATTCTGAACTGCATGATTTACTTCAAAAATTTCTAATTCTGAAACAATATCGAAAGATGGCATAGTTTAGACCTTTACAAATGGAAAGAATATCTGAGATGCTAGGGATGTTTTCTTCATTTGCCAAGTGTTGTTTACATCAAAGGAGTGCACAATGATCCGTAAGCAAGAAATTACAACATTTGAGTTCCCAGAAAATGCAATCATCTGGGATGTCCGTGATGCAAGTGCTTATGCTGAAGCGCATATTCAAGGCGCAGTCAATCAGCCAATTGCCAACTTGTCAGCAGATAGCTTGACTCAGGTGTCAGCGGATCAACCGATTTACATCTTATGTGGCGGTGGCAGCAAAGCGCCGCGTGCGGCTGAATTGTTAGAAGAGCTGGACAGCTCACGTGAATATGTGGTGCTGATGGGCGGTACCCGTGCTGCACGTGATGCTGGTTTGCCTTTGGTTCAAGGGCAATAATCAAAAAGCGCCGTCAGGCGCTTTTTTATGAACACTGTTTATCATTGACTAAAAAAGATCAGAACACTCTCTCACATGATCAAGCATTTAAAATGAAGAAAATAAATGCTCTCCTCGACTTCCACACTAAGCCTGATCTTTCAAACTAAACCGGGCCATCATTCTCGATCTATACAACGTTTTTAGCTTAGGCCTTAAAATACGGTTTCTTGGCTTTGGCTTTCTTTTGAAAACGGCGGATGTTGAGTTTTTCCAGTACCTGCATCGGCACCGGGCAGGCCTCGTTTAAAATCTGCGCGGCCAGAATTTCACTACATAGCGGTGCAAACAGAAAACCTTTGGAACCGAGTCCAGTCAGGCTATAGACTTGCTGTCCGGTTTCAAGTGCTCCAAGCAGCGGGAAATAATCCTGACTTTGCGCACGGATTGACGCACGGCCTTGCCAGCTGTGTGGATCGGGCAGGGTGTCCGCATAGTCGGGGAACACGCTGCGAATCAGCGCCAGATTATGTTCATGATCTTCTCGTAAGACTTCGGCATCATCCCGACCCGGATAAAAAGACGCGCCTAAAATCAACTGCTCTGCATCGAGCTGCATACAGTAACCGCCATAACTATAGGCGCTATCTAAACGCAGCGGTTGCTGGGTATTCTTCAGCCAGCTGACCTGACCCCGAATCGGTTTTAACAGCGGATAATGTTCAAAAAACTGGCCAGATTCACGGGCTGTGCAGACAAAGACATGATCAAACTGGCCCAGAGATTGGTTATCACTGAACAGTTCCGGTCGATCTGTCGGGTGAATCTGGGTGATTTTGGCCTGCTGATATTGAATCCGCTCATGCGCCAGAATCTCCGCACACAGTTGATGTGGCGACACCGCGCCAGCCTGTAGCAGACGCAGGGCAGGAAATTCTGATCGCAGCTGTGCGTCTAAATCTTTTTCCAGAATACCTGGCGGATATTGATCGGCCAGTGCCAGCAGCTGTTCCGGATTTTTTAGCCCAAGCTGATTGACCTGAATCGGGCGGAAGGCCTGAAACTTTGCATAATGATTTAAGGCATGTTGCCAGGCCAGGGTCATTAAATGGGTATGGCTCTGTTCAATAGCACAGAGCTTCGGATTGAGCAGGGCCAGTGGATTGCCCGAGCCACCCGCCAGTGGCGCGCTTTGATCATACAGAGAAACTTGATGCCCACGCTGAGCAAAAGCCCAAGCCAGACTTAAACCGGCAATACCGGCACCAATAATGGCAATATGCCGTTGCTGTACAGAGGTTGAAGGAACTGAGGTTGCTGGTTCAGTTTCCCGTTCTGGGCTAAGCGGTTCTTCTGGCGCTAACCAGATGCCTTTTAGCATTTCGCGTTTATGGCCAAACCCGCGCGGCCGGGAAATATGAATCCCGTGCTGTCTTAAACCTCGCTTTAACACCCCGGCTACACTAAAGGAAGCGAAGGTAGTGCCGACATCTGACAGGCGAATAATATGATTGAGCACCTGTTCTTCCCACATATCCGGATTGCAGGAGGGCGCAAAGCCATCTAAAAACCAGGCATTGACCTGTGTGGTTTTGGCCATCATCGGAAAGACATCGTGCGCATCACCGAGCCAAAGGTCGATAGAAAAACGCTGCTCCGGAAACGACAGGCGATGACAGCCGGCCAGTGGTAATGGGTACTGGGCAATCAGCTGATCGGCCAGAGGTTTTAATTCTGGCCAGGCATTTAAGGCGCGAATTAAATCGGCTTTGGAAAGCGGAAATTTCTCCACCGAAATGGCATGTAAATGGCTGTGATTCTCAGGACGTACCTGTTGCCACAATTGCCATAAGGCCAGAATATTCAGGCCGGTGCCGAAGCCAGTTTCTCCGACACAGAAATATTCATAATCTTGCAGGGCTGCCAGACGCCCGGACAGGTCATTACCGTTTAAAAATACATGCCGGGTTTCCAGCAGGCCATTGTCCTTGGAAAAGTAGACATCCCCAAACTGTTTTGATACCGGGACATCAATGCCCTCAATATGTTGCCAATCGAGATCGGCGGTTTGAATGCGATTAGACAACACCCAGATTACCTTTAATGAAGCAGAACATTACCACTGACGGCGACGTTTGGTATACACATAGCTGGCCACCAAAAAGCCCAGCAATACGCCGACAGCCAGCGTGGCAGCGCCGTAAAGAAACATCTGCGCGCTACGTTCACTTTGTAAGACCTGAACCTGTACACCCAGATTGTCATTTTTCAGCTGCAGTTCCTGGTTTTGCGCCAGTGCTTCCAGATTGGCTTTTTCCAGCTGTTGCAGGCGGCTTTCCTGATCTTTGACCAGCGCCTTGATTTTAGCTTCCTGTGCCGCTTTATTCTTGGCTAGCTGCTCAGCGGTCAGCGGCTGGTTGGCCGTTGCCGGCGCTGTGGTGGTGGCCACAGCCGGTATAATCGCCGGTTTGGCTGGCGTTGCGACCGCTGGCGTGACTTGAGCCGTGGTATTTACAGCAGCGGGTGCAGCCGGTTCAACGGCCCACAGTGCAGAACAGAAGAAGGATAGACCCAGTAGACTCGGGACAACAACGCGCATGCAGCTTATCCTTTAGGAAATGCTTTATTAAAAGGTTTGACTTCAATCTGGCCATAGACGCCTGCTTTCAGGAATGGCTCATCTTGCAGCCAGGCATCAAGGGCTTCACGAGAATCAAAATCGACAATAATGGTACTGCCATAAAAGCCCGCTTGCGGATTGGCCGGATCTTTCGGCATCGCACCGGCGACAATCAGACGGCCTTCATCATCCAGCTGTTGCAGACGTTCAAGATGTTGCGGACGAATGGCCAGACGTTTTTCGACGGTTCCTTCGTTATCGGTACAGGTCACCACAAATAAAGGCATAAGGTATTCTCGCTCAAGCGGATTGAAGGATTTATTCGGCAGTTTTAAAGTATTTACGCAATACAATAAACTGAATAATGATAAAGGAAAACATCACAATCATGTCACCAAAAGCAGTGAATTCTCCCCAGTATTTTCCACCCATAAAGATATAGGCAAAGAAGCCGTGCAGGAAGGACATTAGCAGAAACATCCCGACCCAGGCATAGTTCAGTTTCATCCAGCCTTTGTCGCTTAAATTGAACACCGGACCAAACAGGCGTTGGATTAATGGCTTACGATCTTTGCTGAACCACGGTGACAGCAGGAAGGCGCCAGCAAAGACCAGATTCAGCAAGACAGCTTTTAGGCGAATATAGAAGTCATCGCTCAGCATTAGGGTAATACCACCAAAAATCACGGTCATAAACAGCACAATCCACTGTTGTTTGTCCAAACGGAATTTTTGCGACACAAATAGCGCACCATACACCACTAACATGGAAATGATCAGACCGGTGGTGGCTACAAGAATATTATTGTTATCCACACCACCAGCAGAGCCGATCATTTGCAGCAAAGGATGGTGGGTATCTTTTGGATCTACAGTTTTATATAAATAAAAGAAAATAATGAGTGGCACAAAGTCTAAAAGTGCTTTCATGTTAGAGTATCTAAATCTGATCAAATAAATGTCATAGTATAGAGATGCACGGCGTAGATTTACATACACATAGCAATATTTCTGATGGAACTTTAAGTCCGCAGCAATTGATTGCAGCAGCAGCTGAACTGTCGATCCATACGCTGGCATTGACTGATCATGACACCATGGATGGAATTGCACTGGCTCAGGAAGCAGCGAAAAATCACGGGATTAAGCTCATATCTGGCGTGGAAATTTCCAGCCAGTGGTCACGTCCGGCGACCAAAAAAAGCTATGCTGTGCATATTGTGGCCTTGAATATGCAAAATCCAGCGCCGATGGCAGCACTACTGGCCCAGCAAAAAAATATTCGTGCTGCGCGCTCCAAACAGATTTGCGACCTGCTAATTCCGCTGATTGGTGAAGATATTTATACCGATGTGATTGCCAAGGTAGATAATGTCCCGGATCGGGTGACCCGTACCCATATTGCCAAAACCCTGGTGGAAAAAGGCTATGTTAGTCGGCCGCAGCAGGCCTTTGATAAATACATTAAAGAAGGCAAAAAAGCCTATGTGAAATTTGAAGGCTTGGGCTTGGAGGAAACTATTCAGGTGATTCATGCCAGTGGCGGTTTTGCGGTGCTGGCGCATCCGACCCGTTATGACCTGTCGGCGACCAATATCCGTTACCTGATTGAAATTTTCGCCAAATTTGGTGGAGATGCCGTCGAGTTGCCGCCGGCGATTGATCCAAGTTCTACCCGGCAGATGGTGGACCGGATGATTGCCGAGCATGGCTTAAAAGTCTCGGTCGGTAGCGATTTTCATGGTGAAAATATGCCGTGGATGAAACTGGGCAATATTCCCAGCCTGAAACCGGGGCAGGTCGGAATTTGGGAAAGTTTTGTCAATCCATCACCGGCGCTGACTGCGTAAACGTATTTCAGCATCAAAAAAACCTCAGCTGGGCTGAGGTTTTTTGCTTTAGAGCAGGTTATTGTCCTGTGCCTGAATTGGTGGTGGTGTCGGTTTCCCTAAAGTCGAGAGTAATTCGATTTCAATGGTGCGCACCATCGCATCTAAAGGCAAGTCATTGCTTTGCGTACCAAATGGTTCTTCAATTTCTGAACTCAGGGCGTCCAATCCCAAGAAGGTATAAGCCAGAATCCCGACCAGCAGCGGTGTCGCCAGCCCCAGCGTCGAGCCCAAGCTAAACGGCAGCATAAAGCAGAAAAAGTACACGGTACGGTTTAGCAATACCGAATAGGCAAACGGCAGCGGGGTGGTGGCAATCCGGTCACAACCGGTTTGCACCAGGCTGAGTTCCATCACATGCTGGTTCATCTGGCTGTAAATAATATCGGAAATTTCACCTTCTTTTAGGGCCTGCATCAGTTCCCATTGAATCAGGCTGAGGGTATATTGCGGCGCATTGGCCTGTTGATACAGCTGGGTTACGGCCTGCTGGCTCATACCGCTGGTTTCTACCAGTTCAGTCGGATTGGCAGTTTGATGGCGCAGACGGTCACGCAACACATTGGCAAACACAATCACATGCTGAATCACCCGTTCCCGGCGGCCTTGGGCCAGCATCCGGCAGTCGCGGTCAAAATGGCGCGCATTGGCAATTAACATGCCCCACAGTTTGCGGGCTTCCCACCAGCGGTCATAACAGGCCGAATTTTTAAAACCAAGGAAAATCGACAGCACCACCCCAATTAAGGTAAAGCCGATCAGGGGGAAATCAGAGAAGTGAAAATACCCGACATAGGACAGGCCGCCGACAATCGCCGACAGCAACATGACCACGCCCAAAGGTGGTAACACCTTCGGTAAGATGGTACCTCGCCAGGAAAATAACAGCCTAAATACGCTCGGTTGGTCACGTACAATCATGTCT
Organism: Acinetobacter sp. CIP 53.82; assembly: GCF_000369465.1. Lineage (NCBI taxonomy): Bacteria > Pseudomonadati > Pseudomonadota > Gammaproteobacteria > Moraxellales > Moraxellaceae > Acinetobacter > Acinetobacter sp. CIP 53.82. The sequence continues at coordinate 1,899,029 of NZ_KB850046.1, forward strand.
GGGAATCAGTTTAAGTTTTTCATGATCTTCTGTGCTGGCCGGGTTTTTGTCAATATGTTGCGCTGCTTAAAATGTCGACTTGATGAGTTGATGTTCAGCAAAGGAAAAACTGCCTTCGGGAGCAATAATACAATGATCAATCAGGCGGATATCAACCAGCTGGCAGGCCTGCTGGATGCGCTGGGTCAATTGTAAATCGGCCGGTGAGGGCTGTGGCTGTCCCTGAGGATGATTATGACTGATCACCAGCGCCGTAGTGTTTTTCTGGATGGCAAAGCGTAGCAGCTGGTTGATCGAAATTTCACATGAATTGAGCGCGCCAAAAAACAGTTTCTTAAAACAGATTTTGCGCAGCTGCGCATCCAGGCACAATACTGCAAATACTTCCTGAGTTTCACCGAGCAGTTCAAAGCGTAAATAGTCCAGTAGCAGCCGGGAGGAGCTGAGTTCCAGTTTGTCCTGCTGCAAATGCTGGGCGGTATAGCGCCGGCCCAATTCCTTGACCGCCATCAGCTGGCTGTATTTACTTGGACCCATGCCATGAAACTGGCTTAAATCGGGCAGGGCGGCATCGAGTACCGCATTCAGGCTGCCAAAGGCCTGTAATAAATGACGGGCCAGTTCAACGGCAGAGTACTGCTGGGAGCCGGAGCGCAGGAAAATAGCCAGCAGTTCGGCATCGGAAAGACTGTGTGCGCCGTACTGGATCAGGCGTTCACGCGGACGCTCCTGTTCCGGCCAATGTTTAATACTGAAGTTCATTGTTATTAGACTTATTGGTGATGAATTGTTATGGATTTCGCCCAGACATGTCTTGGGAATGACAATATTTAATGCTATTGTGAGCCCCACTGCAACAGAAAGGTAAGCTGTTCGTGAGTTTTGATTTAAGTGTCATTCCTAATAAAAATATTATTGTGGGTATTACTGGCGGTATTGCCGCCTACAAAAGTGCCATTCTGGTTCGCCGTTTAAAGGACGCTGGCTTTAACGTCCGGGTGGTGATGACCGAAGGGGCACAAGCCTTTATTACACCGCTGACCTTTCAGGCGTTGTCGGGCAATCCGGTGCATACCCAGTTGCTGGACCCGGAAGCCGAGGCCGGCATGGGGCATATTGAACTGGCACGCTGGGCCGATCTGGTGCTGATTGCACCGGCCAGCTGTGACACCCTGGCCAAATTTGCCGCCGGTCTGGCAGATGACTTGTTATCGACTTTATATCTGGCCACCAGTGCCCCGGTCTGGGTGGCACCGGCCATGAATCAGCAGATGTGGGCGGCCAAAGCTACGCAGCGCAATCTGGCGACGCTGGTAGACGATGGCGTGCATGTGATTATGCCGGAATCCGGCTCACAAGCCTGTGGTGATGTCGGTCTGGGCCGTATGCCTGAGCCGGAAGAGCTAGCGCGTCAGGTCACCGATTATTTCCATAAAGCGCAGCGTGCGATTGCTGAAAAATTTGGCTTACTGGCCAGCAAGCATGTGGTGATTACCGCCGGGCCAACCCGTGAAGCAATTGATCCGGTACGTTATATTTCCAATCATAGTACCGGGAAAATGGGCTTTGCCCTGGCAGCAGCCTGCTATGCAGCTGGCGCCAAAGTTACGCTGATTGCCGGGCCAGTTAGTCTGGATACACCAAACGGGGTCCGCCGTATTAATGTCTCTTCAGCCGTGCAGATGCTGGACACCAGTATGCAGTTGCTGGATGAAGGCTGTGATGTGTTTATTGCCACCGCGGCGGTTGCCGATTATCGCGTGGCTGAAGTTGCAGAACACAAAATCAAAAAATCCGGAGATGAACTGGATATCGCCTTAATCAAGAATCCGGATATTGTGGCGACTATCGCGCAGCAGGACAAACGTCCGTTTATGGTCGGCTTTGCCGCTGAAACGCGCAATGTGGAAGAATATGCGGCCGGCAAACTGGTGGCGAAAAAGCTGGATATGATTGCCTGCAATGATGTGTCCCGTGCAGATATCGGCTTTGCCTCTGATGAAAATGCCATGACGGTGTTCTTTGCTGAAGGCTATCATCTGCCAAAACGCGATCTGGAAAAAGCCTCCAAGCAGGAAATTGCCCAGCAGCTGGTCGAAGCCATTCATGATGCCTTGCACCATGATCCGGCGCAGGATGAAGCCTTCTGATCTTGTCAGAACAAATAAAAAGCCCTGCAAGTGCAGGGCTTTTTCGTGCTGGACTTAAATGCCTGAATACAATTAAGCCTGACCTTCTGCAGCAGCGGCTTGTGCGCGTTGCATGTTGGCTTCAAATTCAGCATCAAAGTTGATTGGCGTTAACAGCAATTGCGGGAAGCTGCCTTTGGTAACCATATCATTCACTGCTTCACGCAAGAACGGGAACAGGATGTTCGGGCAGTAGGCACCCAGAATATACGGCAGACGTTCTTCTTCTACGCCATCAATCAGGAAAATACCTGCTTGAGTGACATCTACAATAAATGCTGTATCACCGGCATTGTTGGCTTGAACAACAACTTTTAAAGACACTTCAAAGTGGGTTGGATCAATCTTTTCTGCAGAAGACGACAGATTGATATTCAGTTCAGGCTGCCATTCTTTGGTAAATACTTGTGCCCCTGGAACTTCAAAAGAAATATCTTTTGTATAAATACGCTCTAATGCCAATTGTGGTTGAGCTTGTTGTTGTTCACTCATTATTTATTCCTTAAAAATATGAACAGAAAATTAATTGAAATTATGACGCCAGTAAGTCATCGAGTTTGCCTTCACGCTCAAGGGCGTAAAGTTGGTCGAAACCACCAATGAACTGCTCATTAATAAAAATTTGTGGAACAGTACGATGGTTGGTGCGCTGCATCAGTTCAGTGCGGACTTCTGGTGCTTCGTTGGATAAATTGATTTCTTTATAGACAACGCCTTTACGCTCAAGAAGCTGTTTTGCACGTACGCAATATGGACATACAGTTGTTGAATAAATCGTTACTTCAGCCATTGCTAATCTCCTCAAGCGGATTATTTGCTTTTTACTAAAGGTAAGCCTTGTGCTTTCCAGTTACTGATCCCACCATCCAGACGATAGCTATCTGCGTGGCCTACCTGTTGCAGGGCAGTGCCGGCAATTTGACCTAAATTGCAGATAAACACCAATGGACGGTCAGCGGTTTTTAACTCTTCAATATGGCTTGAAATTTTGCTGTAAGGAATGTTGCGGCTGCCGCTGATATGGCCTTCACGGAAGTCTTTGGCATCACGTAAATCAATCAGCATGGCATTTTTGGCTTTCACCAGAATCCCTAAAGATTGTGGGGAAATTTTACGCCCGTTACGTTGGCCTTCCAAAATGAAGAATAAAACCACCAAAACTGCCAGTGTTCCAAACAAGAAGGGGTGATTCCCCATAAACTCGAACCAACGTTCCACAAGTCACCTAAATTACAATTTCAAAAATTGTCACAGAGTATAGCCTATAAATATGGTGATCAAAATCACCGCTTCAAGGGTCGGGCTGCAATTAAACTAATTTTTTTGCTGGGCTTCGTTGACTTCATCAATCAGACGTAAATAACTGTCGAGCCGGCGCGTTAAAATCTCACCCGCTGCCGCCGCCTGACGCAAGGCACATTGCTTTTCGTGCTTATGGGTACAGTTACGGAATTGACAGTGACCGAGCAGATTTTTAATTTCCGGAAAACCCTGCTGGATTTTTTCAGTCGTCAAATGCCACAGGCCAAATTCGCGGATGCCCGGCGAGTCAATGAGCGCCGAACCTTCACCAAATGGAATTAAGCGGGTGGAGGTGGTGGTGTGCTGACCCAGGGCCGAGTTTTCTGAGATGATATTGGTTTTCTGCGCCGCTTCCGGCACGATGGCATTAATCAGGGTGCTTTTACCCACGCCAGACTGACCGACAAAGGCCACAGTTTCATTTTTTAAACGGTTGGACAGTTCGGTCAGATCTGCATCAGACTGGGTCTGCATCACTTCATAACCCAAATTGCGGTATTCTTGCAGTAAATCCAGAATCGGATCATTTTCGGTAAGTAGGTCGGATTTGTTCAGGATCAGCAGCGCCGGAATATTGGCATCGGCACAGGCCACCAGATAGCGGTCAATCAGACCCGGTGCCGGTTCTGGCAGCGGTGCAAACACAATCACAATCAATGAGATATTGGCGGCTACCGGTTTAACTTTGTGGTAACGGTCCGGGCGCGTGAGCAAAGACTGGCGCGGATGGATGGCGCTAATAATGCCCAGACCGGTATTTGGATCGGCCTGCCATTTAACCCGGTCACCGGTAACCAGTAATTCCAGGTTGGTACGGGTATGACAGCGCCAGATGCTGCCCAGTTCAATCGGTTTCCAGAACGGTTCAGGTTCACCTTCGGCCACCACGGGTTTTTCAGGATGCTGCTCCGGCACGGAGAGGGCTTGTACTTCCAGCTGGCGTCCATAATGCTGCACCACCAGACCTTCCAGATCATTGGAGCTGTCTATATCTTCCTGCCGGGTTTGCTGCTGTTTCTGAATGCGGCGTTGTTGCTGTTCAGTCAGGCGACGCTTACGAATTAAAGCCATTCATATCCTAAAAAAACCATGAAATCTGGAGTGCAAAAATAGCATGAAGCACGGGCAGAATGACACCCAAGAACACAGAAATTTGCTACTATAGCCGTTTTTAAGACGAATAAGATTGCACATTTATGAGCAGCACGCCTGATACCCGCTTAATTTGGATTGACCTGGAAATGACAGGTTTAGATACCGATAATGATCAAATTATTGAAATTGCCACCATTGTGACAGACGATCATTTAAATATTCTGGCGGAAGGTCCGGTACTGGCCGTGCATCAATCAGATCGTATTTTAAATGCCATGGATGAATGGAACACGCGTCAGCATGGTCAGTCGGGGCTAATTGAGCGTGTACGTCGCAGTAAACTGAGCGCGCAGGATGCCGAGCAGCAAACCTTGGAATTCCTGAAAAAATGGGTCAATCCAAAAACTTCGCCGATGTGCGGTAACTCGATCTGTCAGGACCGACGCTTTTTACACCGGTTAATGCCGGAGCTGGAGCAGTTCTTCCATTACCGTAATCTGGATGTATCTTCTGTTAAAGAACTGGCCAAACGCTGGCGTCCGGAAATCATGAGCGGCTTAAAGAAAAATGCCTCTCACCTAGCCATGGATGATATCCGTGACTCGATTGCCGAGCTGAAATACTATCGTGAATATTTCTTTATTATGAATAAATAAGTATCTGTTCATCATCCATCTATTTGCACTGTGGGGACGAGCGTATCCACAGCGCTTAAGAAGAGGCTTTGGGCCTCTTTTTTTATCGCTATCGTTTTATCTGCTGTTACTTCGGCGTAATTCAGAAATCACACCCGTTATAAAGATGTAATCTTTTTGGCGATTATTTAGACAGGATGCGGCTGCGCGCTTATGATAGGAGCAATGTGTATTTCAAAACCCATTTGCCGCAATGATCGGAGTACCTTAAATCATGCAAAGTAATAACCCGATCCTGACACGCGTTGAGATGTCGAGTGATTATGCCCGGCCGATGAGCGTGCAGGGAGCAATCCAAAAATCTGTCCTGCTGACTTTAATTGCCGCCATGGTGGGCATCGGCCTGTTTTTCTACAGTTTCCTGACTGCCAATCTTTCTATTGCCTATGCCGGCGCAATTGTCGGTGCCATTGGCGGACTGATTCTGGCTTTGGTGGCCACCTTTAAGCCGAATACAGCGCGCACGCTGGCTATTCCCTATGCACTGTTTGAAGGGGCCTTTCTGGGCGGGATTTCAGTGATCTTCCAGTTGCAGTTTCCGGGTGTGCCATTACAGGCCTTGCTGGCTACCTTTGTGACCACATTGGTGATGTTTGTGCTGTATCGTACTCGGGTAATTCGCGCCACTGAAAAATTTAAGGCGGTGGTGATGTCGGCCTCAATTGCGATTGCGATGGTGTTTGTGGTGCAAATCTTTCTGAGTCTGGCTTTGGGGTCGAGTATTCCTTATCTGTTTGAAAGCAACTGGCTTGGAATTGGCTTTGCAGCATTTGTGGCCGTGATTGCCTCTTTAAACCTGATTCTAGACTTTGACCTGATTGAAACCGGTGCAGCACAAGGTGCACCGAAAAGCATGGAATGGCTGAGCGCCATTGCCTTATTGGCCACCTTGGTCTGGATGTATTATTCCTTCCTGCGTTTGCTGGGCTTATTGCAAAGCAATGATTAACTTCCCGGCATTTATCGACATTAAAATCGCGCAACCTTTGCGCGATTTTTATTTTCTTCGGAGGAATTGAAAAAAAGGCGCATTATGCAATTTCCGAATTGGCTCAGAATTGGCATGATACTGCAAAATCAATATGAGTGAGATTCACATGGCACAAGGACTATTAGCGGGTAAACGCTTTTTAATCGCGGGTATTGCGAGTAAATTATCCATTGCATTTGGTGTTGCTCAGGCTTTACATCGTGAAGGTGCAGAGCTGGCTTTTACCTATCCGAATGAAAAATTGAAAAAACGTGTGGATGAATTTGCAGAACAGTTCGGTTCTAAAATTGTTCTTCCTTGTGATGTTGCGGTAGATGCTGAAATTGAACAGGTCTTTGTCGATCTTGCTCAACATTGGGATGGTTTGGATGGCGTGGTGCATTCAATTGGTTTCGCACCAGCCCATACCTTAGATGGTGACTTTACTGATGTGACCGACCGTGAAGGTTTTAAAATTGCGCATGACATCAGCGCCTACAGCTTTGTTGCGATGGCGCGTGCCGCAAAACCATTATTACAGGCGCGTCAAGGCTGTTTATTAACCCTGACTTATCAGGGTTCTGAGCGTGTAATGCCAAACTACAACGTGATGGGCATGGCCAAAGCTTCGCTTGAAGCAGGGGTGCGTTATTTAGCCTCTAGCTTGGGTGCTGAAGGCATTCGTGTTAATGCCATTTCTGCCGGTCCAATCCGTACATTGGCTGCATCAGGAATTAAATCATTCCGTAAGATGTTGGATGCCAATGAAAAAATTGCCCCATTAAAACGTAATGTCACCATTGAAGAAGTGGGCAATGCCGCTTTATTCCTGTGCTCACCGTGGGCCAACGGGATTACCGGTGAAATTCTATATGTAGATGCTGGCTTTAATACTGTGGGTATGAGCGCCGCCATGATGGACGCAGAATAAGTCGGAACGTTTTAACCTGCGCCGGCTTTTTATCGGATAGTTACATATTGATAAACAAGCGGCCGGGTTGAAGCGATGTTTTATGTGGTTATTTTGTATAAAATAGCCACACTTTTTTTTAGCTATTTATTACAGAACAATGATGCCAAGCAATATATTTGCAGCACTAGAAAAATTAGGCCTCAGCCCACAAAAACGTGCCCTCCATATTCAATTTTCTCAGCCTGCCTTAAATGCCGATGTTTTCTTGCAGCGCATCGATGGTGAACACCAGCTCAATCAGGGGCTACGTGCCGAACTGATCTGTCTCTCCACCAACGCGCAGATTCCGTTAAAACAGTTTATCGGCGCGCAGGTCGCCGTCGATCAGGTCACTGACCAGGGCCAGCTATTTCGCAGCAGCGGTATTATCACCGCAGCCGCGCAAGGCCAGAGTGATGGCTCTCTCACGCTCTATAAACTTACGCTAGAAGATCCAACCGCACTCTGGCATAAACGCCGTAACAGCCGTGTGTTTATGAATAAAAGCGTGCGTGAGGTCAGCGAGATTCTATTTAAAGAATGGCAAAACAAAAGCCCACTCTTTGCCGCCAGCCTGACCCTGGACTTAACCGGACTGACCCAGGAACTGGATGTGCGTCCTTTTATCATGCAGTCCAATGAAACCGACTATGACTTTTTGACCCGGCTCTGGCGCAGTGAAGGCATTAACTGGCTGATTGATGAAGCCCAGTTACAGGTCTTACATTCCAGTAGCCCGATTCAGGCCCAGAAACTACGTCTGATTGATGACAACAGCCAGTACAGTGCTTTAAACCGCCGCAGCATCCGCTTTCATCGCTCCAGTGCCACCGAACAATTAGATAGCATCACCCAGTTGATTGCCCAGCGCAGCCTGCAACCGACCGCCGTACATCTGCAACGCTGGCAGTCAGATAGCCTGAGCCAGGAAGAAGGTGCCGGTTCAGTGCAAAGCAAACACCAGCACAGTCATAATCAGGACAATGCCAGCCTCAGCCTGGAACAAGCCTGGCAGATCAGCCCGGCCTGGATGCAGGATTTAAATGGCGAAGACCAGGCCACCGCATCCTCTAATAACCAGCTGGACAAGCTGAACCAGAACCTCAGTCACTACCACGACCTGCAATCCAAATACTTTAGTGCCCACTCCACCGTCCGTGATGCCCAGGTCGGCTACTGGTTTGAACTGAATGAACACCCGGAAATTGACCAGCACAGCGCAGCCGACAAAGAATTTCTAATTACCGGCAAACAGTTCTATAACCAGAACAACTTACCCAAAGACCTCAATCAGCAGATTAACCAACTACTCAGCCAGAGCCACTGGCATAGCCATTTTAGTTTTCAACAAAAACAACACCCGGATGAACGTCAAGGCAATACCTTAACCTTACAACGTCGCAACATCCATACGGTACCGGAATACCATCCACTACAGCACCGACCGGCGGCTCATCCACAGCGCGCCCGGGTAGTCGGTCCTGCTGGCGAAAGCATCCATGTCGATGAATGGGGAAGGATTAAAGTCCGTTTCCTGTTTACCCGCAGTGATGACCACCAGCATGATGGCGGGGCCGGCAGTAATGACAATGACACCGATTCCGCCTGGGTGGATGTACTGACGCCTTGGGCCGGGGAAGGCTATGGGGCCCGCTTCCTGCCACGGATTAATGAAATTGTGGTGATCGACTTCTTTGACGGTAACATCGACCGGCCTTTCGTGGTTGGTCGTTTACATGAAGCAGAACGCTCGCCAACCCAATTCGACCAACAAGGCCAACTGCCCGACACCAAAAAACTCAGCGGGATCCGCTCACAGGAAATTGAAGGCAGTGGTTTTAACCAGCTGCGTTTTGATGATACTCCGAAGCAGATCTCTGCCCAGCTGCAAAGCAGCCATGGTGCGACCCAACTGAACCTGGGGAACTTAAGCCATCCGAAAGCCAGTGCCGAAAGTGATGGTCGGGGTGAAGGTTTTGAACTGAGAACCGATCAGTGGGGTGCAGTTCGTGCTGGAGAAGGGCTACTAATTTCCACCCATCCACAGGCACAAGCCGAAGGCAATCATCTTGATACCAGTGAGGCCAAATCCCAGATTGAAGGCTCACTGAACAATGCCCAAGCTTTAAGTGAAGTGGCCAAAAACCAGCAGACGGATCCTTTAGAAGTTCTCGATAACTTAAAGAACTTCCTGGAACAGATCGAACAGCAGGATGAAAATAAAGCCGCTGCTTTTAAACAGGCCTTAATGATTCTTAGCGCACCAAACTCTATTGCGCTGAGTAGCCAGCAAGATGTACACCTCTCTGCGGATGGTCAGATCAGCCACAGTGCCGGAGAGAGTATTAACCTCAGTACGCAGCAGTCTTTGATTGCGCATGCCAGCCAGAAACTGAGCCTGTTTGCAGCCCAAGAGGGTGCACGACTGTATGCCGGTAAAGGCAAGGTTGAGATTCAGGCTCAAGGGGATGGCGCAGACCTGATTGCCAGAAAGGGGGTGCAGATTATTTCAACGGAAGATGCGGTTTATATTACCAGTCCAACCGAAATTAATCTGACCGCTGGTGGTTCACAAATCAAGATTAATGGCTCGGGGATTTTTCCAACCACAGGTGGTAAGTTTGAGGCTAAAGCTGGGCAGCATCTTTTTAAAGGTGGAGCTACTATAACTACTCAATTACCGATCATCCCTGATGTAGAGAATCCATATATTTTACAATACTTAGTTCAAAATAAAGAAAATCAAGCTATTGCAAACAAGCCTTATATTCTTATGGATGACGAGGGAAATATTCAGCAAGGGGTTACTAATAAAGATGGCTTAATGAAATTAAAAACATCACCTTCCGCTCAAACACTCATGACTAGAGTGATGATGAATGAAATTGAAGAAGCAGAAGAAGAAGAAACTGACGAAGAATAGGTTTAGATATGCATTACAGTCGCTTAAAACTTACAGTACAAGCACCTTTAAAATTAAAAGATATAACTTACAAATTTGTTGTCAAAAATAAAATAACAAAGAAAACAACTAATTTCGAAGGGCGTTTCGATGAAAATGGTTTAACAATTTGGTATGAAATTAACAACTTAAATACTAGTCTCGCTTATATTATTTATTTGAAAGGAACAGTCTTACAAACGATTTCAGCACAAGCATACCCTAATAAAAAAACTCAAAGTGTTTATAAACTTAAAACAACTTCTGAAATAACAAAAAAAACTAAAGAAAATATCAAAAAGATTCAAATAGATGATGGAGAGGTAGCATGGTATTTAATTAAAAAATCCGAACCAGTATTCGCGTGGACTCAACGTATATTTAAAAAACCGTTATCTCGCTCAGAATGGGATATTCTTAAGACAAATAACGCTCATCTTCCAAACCTAGTATCTATGGGAGTTTTACAGCCTGGGCAAGTTATCATCTTGTCAAATACTAAGACTGCTAAAGAGTTACCAGAATATAAAAAATACGCACAACAAGCGCAGAAAACATTGACCGAAATGCAAAAAGATAGAGATTTTGATGCTGAGTTCTTCGCTCAAAATTATGAGTTTTTTTACGATGCAATCACAAATAAAAATGCAAAAATAGTAAACAAGGATATTTTAGAAAACGATGATCATTTAACCATTAAGTTTAAAGAAAAAGAAAGTTTTCTAGAGCAAAAGATAGCAGTTGATGCGACAGTAACTTTACTGGAAGGTAATGTTCATCGAATATATACAGCCCATGGACAATTAGCAGAGAAACTAGCAGAGGAAAGGGCTAAAGGTTCGACTTATGGAAATCCAAAGAATTTCAATCTTTTCAAAAAGAAATACTCTCATTTGTATACTCAAATACAAAGTGAATCAACGCAAAAATTTTTGAGATATGATCAATCAATTAAAACGGACAATATGCGTAGAATACTCAGTCAATCTGCACCATCAAGAGACAAAAATTACAAAGGTGGGATAAAAGAATATTCAAAGAAAATGGTAGAGATTGGTAAATTTAGTAAACAATTAAAATTAGTTGGCTATCTTGCTATTGCATCAGATGTACTAAAAGCAGGTTTTGAAATAGCAGAGGCTAATCCTGAAGATCGATCTAAAACAACTGTAGTAGAAACAGCGAAAATAGCTGGTGGTTTCGGTGCAGGTGTCGTTGTAAGTGCAATAGTTGTTGGGGTAGCAACTGGAGGCGCAGGACTAGTAGTTTTAGGAGTCGTTGCTGTTTCTGGTGCTTTCGCATCTAAAGCATTTGGTGACATGAGTGGTGCTGTTGCCGGTAATATATATGATATTGTGGTTAAAAAATAATGGATACAATACTTTTATTAGTACAAAAAATGCCTATGGGTATATTTGCTTTTTTATTTCTTATTGGATTTTTTTTATTATATTTTATTCTATATTTTTATATAAATAAAAATTTGAATCAAATTTGTATAATCGTTTTTAATGATAAAAATAGATATAAATCCCCTCTGGAACTCTTTGATTTTATATATATTAGTTTTATCCCTACAACCTTTTGGAAAGAGTTGTTAAGTTTGAAAAATTTTTTTAAGTTTAAGAAACTCTATCAAAAAGATTTCTTTATGAAGATGGACGAAAAAAAGTTAAAACGACTTTTAAATGAATTTCCATTTTTCTTTGCTTTACAATATTCAGCTTTCATTTGTGGCATTTTATTCATGTGTTTGATAACAGGATCATATTATTTTGAAATATAAGAAAATTTATAATTAACATAATACACGTTATGCGAAATTATTTTAACTTTACTTTAAAATCAATTGGTTAATTATAAAATAAAAAGTCCAATCATACTAGATTGGGCCTTTTATGTGAATAATTGTGTTCCACGTTTTTTTAGAATTATGCACCTAAATTCTTACGATACTGAATGAAGCCTGTATTGTCGGCCAACTGATCATATAAGATTCTTAGTGTATATTTGGTTTCACGAGTTAGCCAATAAACTTTTGAACAATTCTGTTTTCCCCTTCTGTATATACTGTATCAATCAGCACTTACCTAAACCTTTTTATCAGTTCTCGTGTTTAACGAAAAGTTGATAGCTACTGATTTTTATTCCATTGATTTTCTGCTAAGTAGCGCAGTTTTTTTGCTGTAGTTTTTGCAAATTTCAGTTCAAAATACTGTTGAAATTTAAACACATAAAATAATTAAGTGTTTTATATCATTGTTTGGCTTTGTTGCACAAAGCTGTTCTTAAGGACTCCTTCGGCAATATAATTTCCAAATGAAGAAGCCTACACACAAAATCTACCGCACAACCAATTGGCCCGCATATGGCTTTGTTGCACAAAGATTTCATAACTATATGATTTTAAAATTTTTGATTATTTTTTGATCTAAAATTAAATTTATTTAAATCAGATGCTTACATATTTATGCAACAAAGCCATTATAAGAATATTAAAGAAACGAACTCTACGACAATAATACTCATTTCATATGTAAGACTTTTAACGAGTTTGGCTTTAACTGTAGGACAAGCTGGAGTATTCGCAAGCTCAGTTGCACCATATATCGGAAAGGGTGTATTAAATCGGACAGCAGTAAGATTTTCTTCAAATGTTATTGTTGCTGCTCTTGCTGGAGCACGTGTAGTAGCAGGTTTGACTGTGATTTCCGTTTTATTGGTGGCTTTAGAGTATGCTCTTAAAAATTATGTGCTGGATAATGCATTCGAGGATTGGTGCCAAAAAACACCGTTTAGGAAAGCAAATAGCCAAGAAACGCCCTTTAAAAATGAAGATGAAGAATATCAAGAGTTTGTAAAAGCAGTAGTGAGTGTTTGAGTATGTATGATTTGATGAAGTTTGAAGGCCGTATTGAAGCGTTAGAAATTCATAACGGCGTGCTAAATACTTTGGGAAATGCAGGGAATAGCTTAATTAAGTCCTCAGCAATTTTAAGTACGGTTGCTGGTAGTGTTTCCTTGGGTGCACAAACTGTTTTTTTAGCCACACAAAGCCGTTTACATATCCAAACTGTTGTGATGAAAATAGGAGGAAAAGTGTGTGTAGGTCAGTTTCATCGTGCCCTGTTTGAAGCAGGTGAATATGTCATTTGTATTGCTCGACAAATTGAACCGAATGTATATGAGTTATGTTCAGTATTAAGTCCAAGAACGGGTTTATTACATATGCAAGTGGGCATGGGGGCAGCCGATAAACCCGCATATCAATCGATGATAAAAGGAGGGCGGATTTGGTATGCAGCTACAATTATTGGGGTTAGTCTATTTATTATATTCATTGATGAATTTAATCAAGATATTTTTTTGATGTTATTAATAGTTAGTATTTTATTTTATTTTATTTTAATGTTTATTGTTAAAAATGCATTTAATTCATTACGACATTTGAATGAAAAATCAGAACAAGTTTTTGAGATGTACGGTTTCCAAAATCCAGAAAAGATGTATTTACTTACTGCTCGACATCAAGATGATAATGCAAAACTACTATTAGAGTCTGTTTATGAATATCGTAGAGCTGTTGAATATGATCCTTACCCTGAAAGTTATATCAAAGAAAAAGGAAAGAAAAAGTGATGTATTTATATGATTTGCTGAAGTTTGAAGGTCGTATTGAAGCATTAGAAATACATAATGGCGTGCTAAATACTTTGGGGGGAGCAGGAGATAACTTAATTAAGTCCTCAGCGATTTTAAGTACAGTTGCTGGTAGTGTTTCCTTGGGTGCACAAACGGTTTTTTTAGCTACGCAAAGCCGTTTACATATACAAACTGTGGTGATGAAAATAGGCGGCAAAGTGTGTGTAGGTCAGTTTCATCGTGCCCTGTTTGAGGCAGGTGAATATGTCATTTGTATTGCTCGACAAATTGAACCGAATGTATATGAGTTGTGTTCAGTACTTAGCCCAAAAACAGGTTTACTGCATATGCAAGTGGGCATGGGAGCAGCCGATAAACCAGCATACAAGTCAATGATGAAAGGGGGGAGAGTCTGGTATGCAATAAGTATAGTTGCTATGTTTTTACTATTTATATTTACTGGCGGCTTAACTCAGGAAATGTTTCTAATTTTGACAATAGTTAGTTTTATCTCTTATTTTATTTTTATGTTTATTGTTAAAAATGCGTTTAATTCATTACGGCATTTAAATGAAAAGTCAGAACAAGTTTTTGAGATGTACGGTTTTCAAAATCCTGAAAAGATTTATTTACTTACTGCTCGCCATCAAGATGATAATGCAAAATTAATTTTAGAGTCTGTTTATGAATATCGTAGAGCTGTTGAATATGATCCTTACCCTGAAAGTTATATCAAAGAAAAAGAAGAAAAAATTGATACATTTATATGATTTGATGAAGTTTTAAAGCCAGAGAAACTCTTGAGATTCATAATGAATGCTTTAGGTGCTGGACGCGATAGCCAATATTGTCGTCTGCTCTATTGGCTAGTATGGCAGAGAGTTTATTTGTATCTGTACAAACAATTTTTGTTGCATCTCAAAGTCGGCTTCACGAGCAATATGTGGTAGCAACGATTAACGATAAAGTGTGCGTAGCACAGTTTCATTGTGAGTTATTTGAAGAAAATGATTAAGTCATTTGTGTAGCTCGAGCTTTAGAGGGTAATTTATATGAACTTTACGCAGTATTCATTCCTAAATCTGGGCTTTTACATATACACGTGGCTTTGTTGCACAAAGATTTCATAACTATATGATTTTAAAAGTTTTGATTATTTTTTGATCCAAAATTAAATTTATTTAAATCAGATGCTTACATATTTATGCAACAAAGCCTCCTAGTGTTATGAAGTATAGAGATTATTTAATTGGTGATGACCCTTATCCTGAAGATTATTTTGAGAAGAAAAATGATAAAAATTGAAGGCAAGATTCAAAATCTTAAAGTAGAAGATTCTAAAATTTTGTCCATTGGTAATTTAGGTAAACAAGCTGCGAATACTGCGTTAATTGGTACATTGGTTGGAAGTACTTCTTTAATGAGTAATGCGCCAATTATGGCGTTAGCTGCAAAAGGTAGAGATGGAAAGACTTTTAGAGGTGAGATTAACGGAATTCGCGTTGTTGGTCAGTTCACTGGTGTAAAGTTTAAAAATAATACACCTCTAATTATGGTGATTAGTGAAGAACAAGAGGACGGATACCATTTTGTATATGCAGTTCTAGATCCTAAAAAAGGTTTGTTACATATGCCATATGAGATGGGAAGATCTAAAAAGAAGACTTATTTATCTTTGTTTAAAACTGCCATTATAATGTCAGTAGTTTTTTGTATTTTATTTAGTTTTATTGTTATTCTCCAATATTTTAATATTGAAGGTATATCTGCCGATAGGTTTAAATTTAATTTGATAATTTCTAACTCAATGGCTTTTCTTTTTTCTTTCCTATTTTTGGTTTTCTATTTATTTGGTAAAAATAATTTGAGAGATATAGCACAAGTTTCAGAAAACGTATTTGAAAAATTGAATTTTTCAGATGTAAAAGAACAGGATTTTTATAATTCAGGGCTTTGGGACAGTGAAGGGATATACCCAAGTGTTATGTTATATAGAAAAAATCTAATAGGTACTGATCCCTATCCTGAAGATTATTTTGATAAGTAATTAAAATAAATTTTTTTATTGATCTTTAATTATATAAAAAAAGCCCTTACGGGCTTTTTTTATTCCATAAATTTAAGGCAATTGCTGAATCGGGCTTCCACCCAGCGCCTGCAATAAAGTTACATAAGCATTGTATTGGCTCTGACGGGTTTGTACCAAAGACAAACGGGCATTACGCGTGGTTTCCTGTGCATCTAACAGATTTTTTAACGCCACTGCGCCGTTACGATAACGGACTTCAGTCAACCGTTCAGACTTTTCCGCCAGTTCAACATTACGTGCCTGCAAGGCAAGCTGTTTATCCAGCTCATTACGTGCCGATAATGCATTTTCCACATCTGCAAAGGCGGCATATAGGGTCTTGCGATACTCTAAAATCGCTTTTTCATATTCCAGTTCGTTGACCTGTAAATCACGTTTCATGTCATTCCATTGTAAAAATGGCAGACTTAATCCAGCACCCAAGGTCAAGGCCGGATTTTGCAATGCACTGCTTAGTGAGGTAGAGGCACCCACACCCGTTGATAGCGCACCAGTTAAACTAATCGATGGATAATAGCTGGCCCGATTGGCATCTTTATTGGCCAGAGCTTTGCGCAGGCGCAACTCAGCGGCCTGCAAGTCCGGACGACGCGCTAATAATTCTGCCGGCAAACCGGCACTAATCTCCGGCAGCGCCGTGCGTGGTAAACGCGGCGGTTCCTGAATATTCAGCTGCTGTACCGGCATGTTTAATAAAACCGCCAAGGCCGTCCGGGTTTCTACACGCTGCTGCTCAATCTGGCTTAAGGTCGATTTCTGGTTTTGTACCGACTGTTCTGCCTGGGTTACATCCAGACCCGATACCGCGCCAGCCCGATACTGTACCCGCACCAGTTCATAGGTTTTTTGTGCGGTCGCCAGGTTTTGCTGGACCACCTGATAACGTTCATTTAAATAGCCCAGCTGCCAATACAGCTCTGCTGCTGTACCAATCAAACTCTGTGCTGTGGCCTGTAAATCCTGCTCGGTGGCTAAGGCTTCCCAGCGCGCAGCTTCGGTCTGGTTGGCCAGTTTGCCAAATAAATCCAGTTCATAACTCAAGCGTGGATAGCCCAGAGAAATTCCGGTCGAGGCATTACCATCGCCATCCAGACTAAAACGGTGCCCGGTTGAAATGCTGGCATCTCCAATCCGGATCCCTTGCTGGCTTTGAGACTGTCCCGCCTGTAGACGAGCCTGTTGCAGGTTAATCCCCGCAACTGCCAGATCGCTATTGCGCGTCAAGGTTTGTTCAACCAGGGCATTCAGCTGGGCATCCTTAAACAGCGTCCACCACTGATCGGCCTGAACCTGGGCATGCACCTGCTGGCTAACCGCTTTACTGTTCTGGAAACTGCCCGGAATAGTCACAGCGGGTGCCTGATATGGGGTTTTCACCACCGCCGCACAGCCGACCAGGCTGCTGCTCAATAGCAAGGCGGTTGCAAGCTTACTGAAATTCAATTGCATGAAAGTATCCTTATTCTCGAGACAGGGCATCGACGGGGTTTAAACGGGCAGCGTTACGGGCAGGAATAAAGCCAAACACAATCCCGATCAGGCTGGAACAGATAAAGGCCGCCACAATGGAGGTGGTCGAGTAGGCCATTTGGAAAGTCCCGCCGGCGAACTGGGTAATCAGTTGTCCAATCCCTAAAGATAAGAGCACCCCGAGAATACCACCTAAAATACAGACCAGTACGGCTTCAATCAGGAACTGCTGCAAGATGTCACTTTGTCGGGCACCCACCGCCATACGAACGCCGATTTCCTGCGTCCGCTCTGTAACCGATACCAGCATGATGTTCATCACCCCGATACCACCCACCACCAGAGAAATCACGGCAATGGCTGAAATTAGCAGGGTCATCGTCGCAGTGGTCTGCTGGATGGTTTCCCGAATACTGTCGGCATTCTGGGTAAAGACATCCTGCGCACCGTGGCGTTGGACCAGCAGGCTTAAAATTGCATTTTCTGCGGCGGCACTTGGATATTCATCTTTAATCCGGACAATGATGCTGCGCACATGCGATTGCCCCAGCATCCGGCTTAAAACGGTGGAGTAGGGCAGATAGACATTCAGGCTATCCGCATTACCGCCCATGCCTTGCTGGGCATCGACCACCCCAATGATCCGACTGGGTACGCTCCCCAGTAAAATCACCTGACCTACCGGGTTAGAGCCGTCACTAAAGAAAGTCTTTTGGGTGTTGGTATCAATCACCACGTCTTGGGCTTGAGTGCGGACACTGCTCCGGTCAAAAGGTTGACCGCTGTTAAAATCCAGACCACGTACATAGAAGAAGTCTTCACTCACACCATTCACGGTGGTCGAGGCTTCAATTTCCTTAAAGCGTCCGGTCACGCTGGTATTCACCGACGGGCTGACCCCATCGACATAGGGCTGTTCCGCCAGCGCATCGGCATCTGCGGGAATCAGGGTCCTGACCTGAGAGGAACGTGAATTGTCCCCGAAGCCCCGGCCCTGATACACGGTGATGGTATTGGTACCCAGACTGCTGATGTTTTCCAGAATCTGTTTTTGTGAACCATTGCCGAGTGCCACCACCGAAACAACCGAGGCAATTCCGATAATAATCCCGAGCATGGTCAGAAAGGTTCGCATCCGGTGTGCATTCATGGCCAGTAAGGCCATACGGAAAGCTTCTCCCAGACGGTCCACCGCAGAACGCCAAGACGAAATTTTCTTTTGTGTATTGCGTTGCAGTTGCTGTTTTTCTAGGGGCGCATCTTCAGTTTCTGGCGTATTCGGCTGATCGGAAATAATATTCCCGTCACTGATTTCAATAATCCGGCTGGCACTTTTGGCGACATTGTGGTCATGGGTGACCAGAATAATAGTATGACCCTGGGCATTCAGCTCGCGCAGAATCCGCATCACCTCGATGCCGCTATTTTTGTCCAGTGCACCGGTTGGTTCATCGGCCAGAATCACATCGCCGCCATTCATTAGCGCACGCGCAATCGAAACACGCTGTTGCTGACCACCAGAAAGCTGGCTTGGACGGTTCTGGGTTTTCTCGCCCAGACCCAAATCGGTCAGCAGTTTTTCTGCACGCTGATGACGTTCATCGGCATCGGCACCGGCATAAATCGCCGGGACTTCAACGTTTCCCGCTGCGGTTAAATCGCCCAGCAGATGGTAGCGCTGGAAAATAAAACCAAAATATTCACGGCGTAACTGCGCCAGTTCATCGGGTTCCAGTTCACGGGTTTCACGGCCATTGACGCGGTAGCTGCCCGAGGTCGGTTTATCCAGACAGCCTAAAATATTCATCAGAGTCGATTTACCCGAACCGGACTGACCGACAATCGCGACCAGTTCGCCGGGGTAAATCGCCAGATCGACACCCTTGAGAATCTGCACCGTTGATTCACCTGCCGGGAATTCACGAGTCAGATTCTTGACCTCGAGTAGAGGTTGCTGTTGTTGACTCATGCTTACATTCTCATTGGGCCGGAAGGACCACCACGGTTGCTACGTTTGGCGCCATCGTTTGAAGTATCTGAACCATCGGCAATAATGACCTGATCACCTTCTTTCAAACCTTTGATGATTTCAACGCTAACCCGGTTATTTAAGCCAGTCAGGACCTGTTGCGGTTTGGCGCTGCCATCGGCCTGTAAGACACGTACCATTGCCAGTGCAGCTTTGCCTTGATCAATCAGGGCACGTTCCTGTTCGGTCAGGGTTAAGCGCGCAGGACGGTCACCGGCCGGGCGTTGACCACGAGCTTCAGATGCACCGCGTTCAGCCGGCGCCTGATCTGCACCCGGGGCACGGCTACGCTGTGGACGGTTAGAGGCCTGAATGGCTGCCGCTGGAATCATCAGGACATTTTTCGCTTCATCCAGCACAATTGACACCTGTGCGGTCATGTCAATACGCAACTTGCCATCTTCATTCGGAACATCAAACAGGGCGTTGTAATACACCGCAGAGCTTGAAGTGGATGAACTGTTATTGGTCTCGGTATTGATTGAATTTGGTGCCGGTTCAACCTGACGCAAGGTGGCGTAGTGTTTTTTCTCACTGTTGCCCAAGGTGGTGAAGTACACACGCTGGCCTTCTTCCACTTTCATAACGTCGGCTTCAGAAATCTCCGATTTTACGGTCATGGTGTCGAGCTTGGCCAGTTTGACAATAGTCGGCGCACTCTGGTTGGCGTTTACAGTCTGACCTTCTTCCGTAACAATCGCCACGACCGTACCATCCATGGGTGCAACAATACGGGTATAGCCTAAATCTTCACGTGTGGTGGCTAAGGTTAAGCGGGACTGTTCAATCTGGGCATTAATGGCAGCAATATCGGCCTGTGCGGTTTTGTAGCTGGCCAGTGCGGCTTCCAGTTCTGCACGTGAGGTCGCATCCTGGTCATACATGGCCTGTTGTCGGCGATATTCAGCTTCGACTTTGGCAAGATTGGCCTGACGCACCGCCAGTTGGGCCTGCTGGTTTTTAATGCTGGCTTCTGCGGTTTTTAATTCGTTTTCCTGACGTACCGAATCAATCTGGGCAATCAGCTGGCCCTGTTTGACCTGATCGCCGAGTTCGACATACATTTTTCTGACCTGTCCCGACACCTGGGCGCCGACACTGACCATTTTGGTGGCTTCAAGGACACCGGTGGCCAGTACTGAATTTTCAATATCGCCACGACTGACGGCAGCGGTAATGTACTGTGGCTGTTCCTGTTTAGGTTTTAAAAAGAACCAGGCTGCAGCAATAAGTGCCACAATGGCCAGCGCAGCAAGCGCGAGTTTGGTTGGTTTTATTTTAGGCATGATCATCGAAACAGGTAAAAAGAATTAAACGGAATTATAAAAGCGAATTAAGGATAAATCGTGAATATTTTGAAGACATTGCAAATGATAATTATTCTATGCAGGTCTGAATATCCTGTTAAACGGCAAATAAAGGCCGACCACAGAGACTGGCAATGGCTTGCTGCACCAGCTGTTCCGGGTTGTCCTGACTGACGCCTTTAATGGCCGCATCAATATTTAATAACAGCGCTGGCCAGCTTAAAAACGTCTGTGGCGATAAACGGCGTACCGCCTGCTGATAAGTGCTGACCTTATTTTTCCAGATGCCCAGTTGTAAGGCATTCTGCGGTTGTTCGAATAGTTGCATCAGAAGCCGCATTTCCTTGCTGATACTCCATAAGATCAGGCTCATCGGCTCGCCAGAGGCAGTCAGATACTGAAAAATCTTGATAGATTGAGCCAGATTTCCGGCTAAAAGGGCATCGCTTAAATCATAAGTGGTATAGCGCGACTGGTCTTGCAGGCAGGCATATAAATGCTCAATCTGAATCTGTTCAAGGTCCGGAAATGTATCGCGCACCCGCATCAGGCTATTTTTGGCCGCCAGCAAGTTGTGTTCATGATGCTGTTCCAGCCATTGCCAGGCATCATTGGCCAGTTGAATCCCCAGTTTTTGTGCTTCAACTGCTAAAATCTGCTGACGATCGCGTGGGTAATTTGCTGTTAAGGCGACGCAAACGCCATTGGCCTCCACCGTCTGGAAAAAGCTTGACTTGAGGCTGCTGGCATCCTGCTTGGGCATGACCACCAGCAGCAGGTTATTGCTGTCTTGTTGTAAATAGCTTTTCAGCAGTTTTAAGCTGCTGGCATCGGGCTTGATGTTGCCATGCACTTCAACTGCCAGTTGGGTGGAAAATAAAGACAGGCTGTTTAAGGCATTAAAGACATTTTTCCAGTCACTGACGCTGCTAATGTCATAGCGCTGACGTTCAATGTCCTGCTTCTGCCAGCTTTGGCGAAAAGCATCAATCAGGTTTTGTTCTAGTAGTGGTTCCTGACCATGCAGCACCCAGGCTCCCCGGGCATCATCAATCCGTTTCAGGGCCTGTAAGTAATCCAGTTTCATGGTGCAGCAGTTTGGCTGGTCGATGCGGCAGGTAAGCGGTTTGATGAAATCTGACGTACGATTTGCTGGGCCACGTCATCAATGATCACATCACGCAGGAATTTCTGTTCCTGATCATCGGTGTTCACTGTTGCGACATCATATTGATAGCTTCGGGTGGCGACTACGGTACGCGGTTCAGTCACCGGATTGCCTTGCGCATCTTCAATACGGAAAGTCACATTTAAACGCAGCATGGTTTCGACCAGCTTGCCATTTAATTCCAGACGGCGCGGGCTATAGTCGAGTACCCGCAGCAGATAGGCATCATTGCTATTGCTGAGCTGGACACCGGCGGCACCCAAATAAATCGACAGTTTTTCCTGTAATTCTTCCGCTTGGGCAGGCAGCGCCAGACGCATTTTCGAATAGGCCACCGGGGCGACGGTTGGGTTGGTGCCTTTCAGATGAAAACCACAACCGACCAGGCTAGTAGCTAAACCGCATGTAAGTACAATAGCTGCGACACGTTTGCCCAAATGCATGTGTTGTCCTCTGTGTTGGCCTGAATCAAGCGAAAAATAAAATGAGATTTTGATTGTATGTGCAAAGCCCGTTGACTGGCAACGGGCTTTGTGTTTTTTAAGCCTCCCTTTCTTGCGCTTCGATCTAAAGCGGTGCTTTATCTCTTGCTCAGGGAGGCTTTTCCCCTCTTTTTTAAAGAGGGGGTAGGGGAGATTCTTAAACCACCAAATTCACTAACTTATTCGGTACTACAATTTCTTTCTTGGTTGGGCCAGTCAAGAATTGTTGCACTTCAGGCAATGCTTTCGCTTGTGCCAAAATGTCATCTTTCGATGCATCGACAGACACTTCTAATTTGCCGCGAAGTTTACCGTTCACCTGAACCACGATGGTTTGGGTATTACGTGTTAACGCAGATTCATCCACAGTCGGGAATTGAGCAGATGTTAACTCGATCCCAAACTGCGCCAATAAAGTCTGGCTTAAGTGTGGTGCAAATGGTGCCAGTAAAGTCAGAAGTGTGGTGATGGATTCACGAGCCACAGCCACGTCATTGTCATCTTTCGCTTCAAACTTGTTGTTTGCATTTAGAAGCTCCATCATCGCTGCAATGGCAGTGTTAAATGCATGACGACGTTCGATGTCATCACCCACTTTTTGGATGGTTTCATGGGTTTTACGACGTAAGTCTTGCGCTGCTGTAGAAAGCGCAGCTTTGTCGATGTTTGATGCATTGTTGCCTTGTTCAAGGAAACCAGTTGCCAAACGCCATACACGTTTCAGGAAGCGGTTTGCACCTTCAACACCAGCATCAGACCATTCAAGAGATTGATCAGGTGGTGCAGCGAACATCATGAATACACGAGCCGTATCTGCGCCGTATTGGTCAATAATCGCTTGCGGGTCGATCCCGTTATTTTTCGATTTCGACATTTTTTCTTGGCCGCCAACAATGACGTCTTGACCATCACCTTTGTATTTCGCAGACGTGATACGACCTTTTTCGTCTTTTTCAAGTTCGATGTCGGCAGGGTTGAACCAAGTTTTCTTACCTGATTCAGACTCGCGGTAATAAGTATCGGCAAGTACCATACCTTGTGTTAACAAGTTGGTGAATGGTTCGTTGCCTTGTACCACGCCTTCGTCACGCATCAATTTGTGGAAGAAACGTGCATATAACAAGTGCAGAATCGCGTGTTCCACACCACCGATGTATTGGTTCACAGGCAACCAGGTTTGACCCGCTTCAGGTTTCACCATGCCATCTGTAAAGTCTGGAGAAGCATAACGTGCATAGTACCAAGAAGATTCTACGAAGGTATCCAATGTATCTGTTTCACGACGTGCGTCGCCACCACAGCATGGACATTTGGTTTCGTAGAACTCAGGCATTTTATTGAGTGGGTTACCTGAACCATCAGGCACAACATTAGTCGGAAGTACAACCGGAAGTTGATCTTCAGGCACTGGCACTTGACCACAAGTGTCACAGTTAATCATTGGAATTGGACAACCCCAGTAACGCTGACGAGAAACACCCCAGTCACGTAAACGGAATTGAACTTTGACATTGGCAAGGCCTTGTGGTTCAAGTTTTGCCAAGAATGCATCGAAAGCACCTTGGAAGTCTAAACCGTCAAATTCACCTGAATTGACCAATTTACCTTCTTTAGAGCCGTACCATTCTTGCCACTGAGTTGCATCAAAGTCTGCATCATCAGCGCCTTTGGCATCAATCACTTGCTTAATCGTTAAGCCGTATTTGTTGGCAAATTCGAAGTCACGTTCATCGTGTGAAGGCACTGCCATCACCGCACCTGAACCGTAAGACATGAGTACGTAGTTCGCGATCCAAACCGGAACTTCTTCACCTGTCACAGGGTGTTTTACAGAAAGACCTGTTGCCATGCCTTTCTTCTCAGCAGTCGCAAGATCAGCTTCTGCAACTGAACCCATACGGCATTCTTCGATAAATGCAGCAAGTTCAGGGTTGTTTTCAGCTGCTTTAAGCGCCATTGGGTGCTCTGCTGCAACTGCAACATACGTCACGCCCATTAAGGTGTCAGCACGCGTTGTGAAGACTGTTAAACCATCTGCATACACGTCAGGATTTGCTGAAGGGAAGGTAATGTCCATACCCTGTGAGCGACCAATCCAGTTACGTTGCATGGTTAATACTTGTTGTGGCCAACCGTCTTTCAGCGTGTCTAGGTCGTCCAGTAATTCTTGCGCATAGTCAGTAATGCGGAAGTAGTACATTGGAATATCACGTTTTTCAACCAATGCACCTGAACGCCAGCCACGACCATTTTCAACCTGTTCGTTGGCAAGTACTGTTTGGTCGACTGGGTCCCAGTTCACCGTTGAAAGTTTACGGTAGATCAGACCTTTTTTATAAAGCTGAACAAATAACCATTGTTCCCAGCGATAGTATTCTGGTGTACAGGTTGCAAATTCACGATCCCAGTCAATCGATAGACCAAGTTTTTTCAACTGATTACGCATGTAATCAATGTTTTCAAAAGTCCATTTTGCTGGTGCAACCTGGTGTGCAATCGCTGCGTTTTCAGCAGGTAGACCGAAGGCATCCCAACCCATCGGTTGCAGTACAGTTTCGCCTTTTAAGCGGTGGAAACGGCTGATCACGTCACCAATCGTATAGTTACGCACATGACCCATATGCAGTTTGCCACTTGGGTAAGGGAACATCGAGAGGATATAACGACGTGGACCTTCTACAGTGTCGGCAACTTTAAAGGCTTTACGAGTTTCCCAGTCGCTTTGGACTTGAGGTTCAATCGCACTGGCTTGATATTCAGGGTCAATATGAGTAGTCATAAACGGATTAATGAATTACGGTTAAAAGTTTGTTGCACAGCATAGCGCAAAATGCAGCGAAAAGTGAATTTTGCGCGGCGGTTTCTGCTGGAAAAATTTAACTGATCGGGCCAGAGCAAGCAGAAACTTAAAAAACTTGCGGATTGGCACGTTCCTGTTGGGCTTGCTGCAGGGCAGCATTGGCTTCACGTTGCTGTGAATCCATCTCGGGAGCGGTTGCTGGCGTGTTCGCTGTCTGTGCTGTGGTTGGACTGTGCGTATTATTCGCTGCCGCCGTTTGCGCTGAAGTCGTTGGGGCAGAGTTGCGCCAGCCGTAAGTATCGACTTTGCCGTGTTTCTTGGCATTTTTCGGTGGCGGGGTGGTGGTGTAATGGGTTGAACCATTGGCATCGACCCATTTGTAGTACTGTTTGGCCATCACATTGGCGCTGGCCAGTGCGACTACTGAACATAATCCCCAAGTTAAAATAGAGCGATTCATCTTGTTATCCTCATGCTGTATTCAGCTGATCAATCTGCGCGTTTATCTTAGCAATAATTGGCGCCAAAGTTGATGAATTTTTAGGCTGGAAGATGAAAAATAACAGCATGAATCTGCGCCTGAATATCCTCGGCTGTTGTATCTGAAATAACCATTTTACTGCTGCAGAATGATCCATTTTGATGGGTGAATTATAAATAAACGATTTTTTATTTAATAAAATTCATTCATTTTTTTTATGTATTTTATATTTAAAATTTATGTGAAATAAAGGCAAACACATGAAATATCATGTTTTATAACGGAAATTTAAATTTTTCTATGTAATGCTTGAAAACCAGATGTGTTTAAAAAACAGGCACACAGCCAAGTTTAGGAAAAAAGCCAATTTTTAAACTTGACTTTAGGGGACGAAACTACAAAAATGCTGTCTTTAGTTTTATATGCCTTAGATCGATCACCCTTCGAATAAGTGTCATGTCATGCAATGGGCAACTTCTCTAGCCGAGAAGCTGAACAAAGCTGTGAAACGTGTTTATCCCAACATGTTTTTAGATCTCATATTGCTCAATCAGCAATCAGATCACAAATTTTTCCTATTGCGATGAAAACTATGAAATATGTGTGCTATAACAGTGCAACAATGAATTAATGAAACGCTGCAAATGCCTCCCATTTCGCAGTGATTAAGATTAGGGTGAATCACGTTGGAACTTTTATCTGGTGGTGAAATGCTCGTTCGTGCATTAGCGGACGAAGGCGTTGAACATGTATTTGGATACCCAGGCGGCGCCGTTTTACACATTTACGACGCGTTCTTTCAACAAGACAAAATCAATCATTACCTTGTGCGCCATGAACAGGCAGCAGGCCATATGGCTGATGCTTACTCGCGCGTAACCGGTAAGACCGGTGTGGTGCTGGTGACTTCAGGTCCAGGTGCAACCAACACCGTTACCCCAATTGCAACAGCCTATATGGACTCCATTCCAATGGTGATTCTGTCAGGTCAGGTTGCTTCTCATTTAATTGGTGAAGATGCGTTCCAGGAAACCGATATGGTGGGGATTTCCCGACCAATCGTAAAACACAGTTTCCAGGTGCGTCATGCCAGCGAAATTCCATCAATTATTAAAAAAGCATTCTATATCGCGTCATCTGGCCGTCCTGGTCCGGTTGTGGTTGATATTCCAAAAGATGCGACCAATCCGGCAGAAAAATTTGCCTACGAATATCCTGAAAAAGTGAAGATGCGTTCGTATCAACCACCACATCGTGGTCACTCAGGTCAAATCCGTAAAGCGATTGATGAACTGATTCATGCCAAACGTCCAGTGATTTATTCAGGCGGTGGTGTGGTGCAGGGCAATGCCGCAGCACAGTTAACTGAGTTGGCGCATATTCTGGGTTATCCTGTGACCAATACCTTAATGGGCTTGGGCGCATTCCCGGGTGATGATCCGCAATTCATCGGCATGCTCGGTATGCACGGTACCTATGAAGCCAACATGGCCATGCACAATGCAGACGTGATTCTGTGTGTCGGCGCGCGTTTCGATGACCGTGTCACCAACAATCCGGCAAAATTCTGTCCGAATGCTAAAGTCATTCATATTGATATTGACCCGGCAACAATTTCTAAAACCATCATGGCGCACATTCCAATTGTGGGCGCAGTTGAACCTGTACTCCAGGAGATGCTGGTACAGCTGAAACAGATGAATGTGTCGAAGCCAAATCCTGAAGCGATTGCAGCATGGTGGGAGCAGATCAATGAATGGCGTAAAGTTCATGGTTTGAAATATGAAAAGCCAACTGATGGCACCATGAAGCCACAACAGGTGGTGGAAGCTTTAGATAAAGTGACTAATGGTGAGGCCATTATTACTTCTGACGTTGGTCAGCATCAGATGTTTGGTGCGCTTTACTACAAATACAAGCGCCCACGTCAATGGATCAACTCGGGTGGCTTGGGCACCATGGGTGTAGGCTTACCTTATGCAATGGCTGCGAAACTGGCGTATCCAGACCAGCAGGTGGTGTGTATTACTGGTGAAGCATCCATCCAGATGTGTATTCAGGAACTGTCGACCTGTAAGCAATACGGTTTGAACGTGAAAATTCTGTGCCTGAACAACCGTGCCTTGGGTATGGTAAAACAGTGGCAAGATATGAACTATGAAGGTCGTCACTCAAGCTCATATGTAGAGTCTTTACCTGACTTTGCCAAGCTGATGGAAGCGTATGGTCACGTGGGAATCCAGATTGACCATGCCGATGAGCTTGAATCGAAGTTGGCTGAGGCCATGGCCATCAATGATAAATGCGTATTTATTAACGTGATGGTTGACCGTACTGAACACGTTTATCCGATGCAGATTGCCGGTCATTCCATGAAAGATATGTGGTTAGGAAAAGGGGAGCGTACAGAATGAGACACATTATTTCCGTTCTCGTTGAAAACGAAGCTGGTGCGCTTTCTCGTTTAGTGGGCTTGTTCTCTCAACGTGGTTATAACATTGAGACGCTGAACGTAGCACCGACTGAAGACCCAACACTTTCACGTCTGACTTTGACCACGTATGGTGATGACCACAAAATTGAGCAGATTACCAAGCAGCTGAATAAGCTGGTTGAAGTGGTCAAAGTGGTAGATTTGTCTGAAGGCGCGCATATTGAGCGTGAACTGATGCTGATTAAAGTCAAGGCACTGGGTTCAGCACGTGATGAAATCAAGCGTACTGCCGATATTTTCCGTGGTCAGGTGGTCGATGTGACACCAACGACCTATACCATTCAAATTGCTGGTACCACAGAAAAGCTCGATGGCTTTATTGATGCGTTGGCTGAGAACACCATTCTGGAAGTGGTGCGTTCAGGCGTATCGGGTATCGCACGTGGCGAAAAAGTTTTAACTATTTAATTTAACAACGAATTCATCTCTCCCGGCTGGGAGAGGCGCTAGCAAGCTGAATAAAGAAATTGCCCTAGCGGACAGGAATCAAAAGCATTTAAGCGGAGACAGCAATGCAAATTTTTTACGATAAAGACTGCGACTTATCTATCATCCAATCTAAGAAAGTAGCGATCATTGGTTACGGTTCACAAGGTCACGCGCACGCGCTTAACCTTAAAGATTCTGGCGTTGACGTAACTGTTGGTTTACGTGCTGGTTCAGCTTCTTGGAAAAAAGCTGAAAATTCAGGTCTTAAAGTTGCTGAAGTTCCTGCTGCAGTTGCACAAGCTGACGTGGTGATGATCTTGACTCCAGACGAGTTCCAAGCGCAACTTTATCGTGACGTGATCGAGCCAAACATCAAGCAAGGCGCGACTTTAGCATTTGCTCACGGTTTCTCTGTTCTTTATAACCAAGTTGTTCCACGTGCTGACCTTGACGTAATCATGGTTGCACCTAAAGCACCTGGTCACACTGTACGTTCTGAATACCAACGTGGTTCAGGTGTTCCTGATCTTATCGCGATTCACCAAGATGCTTCTGGTAACGCACGTAACCTTGCACTTTCTTACGCTTCAGGCGTAGGTGGTGGCCGTACAGGTATCATCGAAACTTCTTTCCGTGAAGAAACTGAAACTGACCTGTTCGGTGAGCAAGCGGTTCTTTGTGGTGGTGCCGTTGAACTGGTTAAAATGGGCTTCGAAACTCTGGTTGAAGCGGGTTATGCGCCTGAAATGGCTTACTTCGAATGTCTACACGAACTTAAATTGATCGTTGACTTAATGTTCGAAGGCGGTATCGCGGACATGAACTACTCTGTATCAAACAACGCTGAATACGGCGAATACGTAACAGGTACTGAAGTCATCAACGAACAGTCTCGTGAAGCAATGCGTAATGCGCTTAAACGTATTCAATCTGGTGAATACGCGAAGATGTTCATCCAGGAAGGTGCGTTGAACTACCCATCTATGACTGCTCGTCGTCGTCAAAACGCTGCTCACGGTATCGAAGTGACTGGTGCTAAATTGCGTGCCATGATGCCTTGGATTCAAGCAAACAAAATCGTTGATAAAGAAAAGAACTAAGTTCTAATTTCTGAGCCAAAAAGCCCTTGTGTTTCACAGGGGCTTTTTTATGTCATTTAAAAATAGAGCTTACTGAGTTAAGTTAACTTCCGTGCCTTAAAGAAAAGAAAGCAGTGCTTTTCTTTCTTTGCACTTCACTCAGAACAGTGTTCTGAGCTTGCTCATACCTTGGATTCAAGCAAACAAAATCGTAGACAAAGAAAAGAACTAATTTCTCGAATCATTTGATTTGAACGCGAAGACCCACTCACTAGAGTGGTTTTTTTACATTTAATATTGTGTGCCTTGCTTCATTCAAAGGAGTGCTTTTCTTCCTTGTACTTCATACAAAACACTGTTTTTTACTTCTTACGCTTCACTTAAAGTGCTGCTTTGACGTCGCTGCCAGATCATCTGCCCCAAAAATAACTACTGTACTGAGTGAGATGGCTAATCACGCTGGGTCACTAAATTGGCTGAAAAATACTTTTATTTAGAAGAATTATTTTTTACTCAGATTAAAAGTCGAGTGAAAAATGAATAAATGCAAAAAAAGTAAAAAATGAATCAGGAATAAAACAGATTGGGCTGCTTTGGTTTTTTCTGATGGGGTTTATGTATTTTATTATTTCTCCCTAACAGTTTATTGAATAAGGCTATCCCTATTACTAAGTATTTTATATTTAAAATAACAATCAAATAATCTGTTTAAATTGTCAGGCTTCTTAAGAATATGTGAAATTTCAACTAATTTTTGGTGGAAAATTCTAATATTTCGAGGAAAACTAAAAAAAAATGTAATAAATGTAAAGGAATGTTTATTAAGGGTATTTAATATTTTTTATAAAAAACATCTATTTGTTTTTATCTTAAAAAACTAGGTAGAAAAAAAATCCCTAAAAATAGTGACCCAAGTAGCAAGGAGAATTTGGGTCACCAAAAAAAGAGAATTAGTCCAAAAACAGTCGATTAAAAAAGAAAAATAATTTTAAAAAATAAACACTTAGTCTTGTGTGAAAAATCCCGTATAGATGGTTTTTTCTGTGGAATACCTACAATAAAAGGACTTGCTCAGGATCGGGTTTTAATCAGTCTAAAGACATTCTGGTTTGGGTGAGTGATTAGAAAAAAGGTTCTTATATTAAAGTTATGGAGAAACACGACATGTCTACATTAATTAAAACAGCTATGGCGGTATTATTTGCAGGTACTTGCTCATCAGCAATTTATGCAACAGAAGCTGAAACAGCTGGTAAACCAGGCGGTAAACATAACTGGAATAGCTGTACAACTTTAGGTTGTGAAAAAGATATTCCAATTAAACTAGAAGTTCCAAAAAAATGTGAAATTAAAGGCGGATCAGCAATTGAGTTGAGCAAAGCCGGTGGTACCAAAACATCTAACTATACAGTAAGAAGTAATACTCACTATGTATTAAATATTACAACTGCAAACAATGGTACCAATGCAAGTACATATGTTAAGCATGAAGATGATGGCACAGTACGTATTCCAACTACAATCACAACAACAAAAACAGGTGGTGGTGCGATTGCTTGGGGTAGCAGTAACCATGCTGGTCTAGCAGATGATGTCTATACTGTTTCGGTTACTAACTCGGCAGTAGCTCCATTCCAGCGTGCAGGTACATATTCAGACACTTATAAAATCAAAGTGTTCTACTAATTTAGTGTTTCGCCTAACTTGGTCTTCGGACCAAGTTAGGCTTTTTCGTTATAAAAGCTGGGGAATAATATGAAAAAAATAATAGCCTTTTTAGTTTCATCGCTGTGTTATGTATCTGCAAGTTATGCAGGTGTTTCTATTGATCCGGTTCAGATGTATATCAACAGTCAGGCTAAACAAAGAACCACAACGCTTACTTTAGAATCTACAGATGAAACTGAAGCAAAAATTTTTGAAATTAAAGCCTTTAAATGGACGCAACAAGGCAATGGTGAGAATGTTTTGGTACCAGATGACACCCTTATTTTAAATCCCAAAAACTTTATTCTGCAGCCGAATGGTAAACAGACTATCCGTGTTGGTTTTAATCGTCCTTTAGAGTCGGTACTCACCGGTAATCAGGAGGGTGCATGGCGCATTCTGGTGGAAGAAATTCCACAGGCCGTGAAAGAAACCTCAGTTAACTTTCTGCTCAGCTTTAACCTGCCTTTATTTGTCGGTAAGCAGGAAGATACGAACGTTAAATTTAATATTGAGAATAACCGGCTGGTTGCACAAAATCAGGCCAATTCGCATGTTCAGATTAATAATTTGAAGATTGTTGATGCCAATAAGAAGGAAGTGTTTAAGGCCGATACTATGGCTTACTTATTGGCCAAAATGAATTACAGCTATGAGTTAAATGGAACCAAGATTGCAGATCCAAAAAAGTATACTGTCCAATTTTTTACGGATAAGAACGATAACATGGTGGAGCTTAAATTCTCGGACTAGCGGTATAAGGGGAATTTGCGATGAATATAAAAAATCGGTGGTTTATTGTTGTTCATATTTTATTTAGCTTCGCAGCGAATGCGAATGAAAATCCGGTAGAAGAAAGTCTTGCCAATCTGTGGATTAATGAACTTGATCATCATACTGATATTATTTTAATCACAGAAGGGCAGCATTATTATATGGGTTGTGATGTGCTGTCCGAACGGCAAATTCAAGTGCAGAAGTTAAAGAAACATCAGCAGCGTGCGGATTTCTGTCTGGTCAGTGAAGGCGATATTCAAGCGGTTTTTGATAGTTCATCGCAGTCCATTAAATTAACCATCCCCACTCACTATTTTCAATCCGATTTAAACGTTTTTAACCAGAAAGTGATTCCTGAAAAAGCCAGTTTTGGTGGCTTTATGAATTATGACTGGGTCTATGCCAACAGCGATTCAAATGAAGCTTATAGTGGTCTGGCCGAGTTGGGGATCTTTAAAGATTACTGGATTCTCAAGAATTCGGTGCTGTATCAGAATACCTCTGTCGAGGAGCAGGTGGTACGTTTAAATAGCAGTTTTGATCTGGAATTTCCGGAAAGCATGACCCGTCTAACCCTGGGCGACACCACAACAACCTATAACCCGTTAATTAACTCTTTGCGTTTTGCCGGTTTAAACTGGGGAACCAACTACACCGAGCGACCAAGTTTTGTCTATTGGAATATTCCAACCTTACAGGGTAGCGCGCGTATTCCATCTACTGTTGAGCTGTTTATTAACGGGGTGAGTATTTATAGCCAGAAAGTCAGCCCGGGTGATTACATGCTGGAAACAGGGGCGCAAATTCAGCAGGCGGGTGATGCACAAATTGTAGTTGAAGATGTTTTAGGTAATCGCAGTGTGCAAACTTTTCCGGTGCTGGTCACTAACCGTTTATTACGTGATGGCCTGGATGAATATAATATTGCCTTAGGTAAGCTGCGTTATAACTACAATCTGGACAGTAGCGATTATCGGGATTTCTTTGTTAATGGCTTTTACCGCAGGGGGCTGTCTAACGCAACCACTTTGGGAACCAACCTGTCGTATAGTGAAGATATTCAGAATGCGGGGGTTATGTGGACTCAGGCCATTAGTAATATTTTAATTGTAGACAGTGTGGTCATGGCCTCGCATGATGACCGGAATCAGATGAACTATTCCTATGGTTTATCCGCCAGCAAAGATTTCGGGAATTTTTCACTGGGTGCCAGTTCCAAGTATACCGAACGGGATTTTAAATTTTTAGGCGATGATCTGGACAATGTTTCGAATTATCCAAAATTTGAAAATCTGGTGTATTTAGGGCTGACCAATGTGCCTTATGTGCACAATATTAATCTGAACTATGCTGAACAGAAATACTATGATCATCCTGAATTTGAACAGCAGAACCAGCGGGTGATCAATGTCGGATTTAACCGAAATTTTGGACGCCAATTTGCTGTTGGGCTCAGTTATTTCAATGCCTTTGGCGATCGTAAAGATTCTGGCGGGATATTATCTCTTAGTTATAATTTTGATAATGATAAATCCGTCTATTTTAGTCAGTCTGCAGACCAGAACACCAACCTGCAGCTGGTAAAAAGTGACTCGAGTCAGGTCGGCTTTGACTATGCTGTCGGTGTGAATCATCGCAATGATGACACACTTTATAATGTAAATGGCCTGCTGAAAACCAAGGTGGGTGATCTAGATTTTTACCATGTTCAGGGCAAGGAAACGCGTGACTCGCAACTGGCTTATCGTGGTGCTGTTGTCCGGTTGGGTAATCAGCTAAGTTTTACCAAAATTGTTGAACATGCTTTTGGTTTGGTCAAAGTCGGGGATTATCAAGATATTGATATTCTACGCTCACTGGTTTATGTCGATAAAACCAACAAAGACGGCTATGCCTTTGTGCATGACATTATTCCTTATGTGAAATACGACATTGCCTTTGATGAAAATCAGTTACCTATCGAAGATAAAATTCTTTATTCAAGTAAACAAATTACCGCGTTAAACCAGCGCGGCTACAAAATCAATTTCCCGGTTTTCCATGCTAAACAGGTTCGTATCCGGCCGGTAGATGTCCAAAATCGCAGTTTTGTACCGGGATCAGAGCTGCATATTAACAATGAAGGTGGCGAGGTTTATCCGATTGGTTCGGATGGAACGGTCACTTTATATGGCTTGATTCCAGGGAATTATAGTGTCCGGATTAAAACTCGAGAGGCGCAAACCTGTAGCGCTGTATTACAGGTTTCAGCTCAGGCACAAGATATAACTGTACCGGTTGAACTTGTGTGTAAATAAAAGGAGTAGGGGTGATGAAAGCGAGTGTACTGTTTTTAGTCTGTTGTATCAGCAGCAGTCTGTCTCTGGCACATGCGAGACAATGCCAAATTGAGCGTTTAACGGCAACCCAATTGAATTTGAATGCCTCTTATTTAAGTCAGGCTGCGACTTCCTTTTCGGTGAATTGTGATAGTCGTTATGCTATTAAATTTAATAGCCGAAATCTGGTGAATAGTACAGGCAGCAGTTATCTGGTGAATGAGAAGAATTATAAGCTCAGAACCCAGATGAATATTAGTGGTGCCAGCTCTTCACGCTGGAATGTTCCGCTTAGTCAGGCCCCTACTGGTCAAGATAAATTTGTGGTGTTGGTTCAATTAATGGAACGTCCAACGGCAAGAACACCTGCCGGTGTATACCGGGACAGTCTATATATTAATTTGATGTTTTAATTATGCTTTAAATATTGGAAATATCGAATATTTTTCCAAGCCTTTAACTAGGCGGGTGCAATACCACGAGTTTGATACAAGTATGAAATTAATTTCATGAATTTATCATAAAACTGCAAACTGTAAGGATTATGCTGGGCAGACAACAACAACAGAGGAATACGCGGATGTCAGCGTCTTCACGCACACTGGTATTAAAGTCGCCTAATATTCCTGAGAATTTTAAATTTTATTTTAAACAGGAAAAACAAAAAAACGCGATTAATGAAGTCATTGAAATTGAAGAGCTGGTGCGACCTCGTTTAAGAATTGCGTTAGTGACAGAAACCTGGCCGCCAGAAATTAATGGTGTGGCCAATTCATTATTACAACTATGCAAAGGATTGCAAAAACTGGGACATAAAATTCTACTGATTCGTCCTGAACAAAAACAACCTTGTACCGATTTTAGTCCCAACAAAGAATGTCTGGTCAAGGCGCAGTCTATTCCGAAATATGGTCATCTGCAGTTTGGCTGGCCACAGCTGTATAAACTCTCTACCGCCATGGATGAGTTTGAGCCAGATATCGTGCATGTGGTGACCGAAGGGCCGCTGGGTCTGGCTGCGTTACAGGTAGCAAAATCCAAGCAGATTCCGGTATCTAGCGGTTTCCACTCTGCTTTTCAGGACTTTAGCCGCTTTTTTGATCTGGCTTTTCTGGTCAAACCGATCCAGCGTTATCTGTGCTGGTTCCATAACAATACGCAACTGACCTGTGTACCCAGTACCGATACCGAGCAGTCTTTACGCCAGTTTGGTGTGGAAGGCCCACTGGTGGTCGTTGGTCGTGGGGTCGACGTCGACGGGTTCTCACCGCAACATCGTTCAGAAGCCTTACGTTTACGTTGGGGCGCCGATGAACAGACTCGGGTGCTGATTTATGTGGGCCGGGTGTCGCCAGAAAAAGAAGTGAATGTGGTGATTGATGCCTATCGGGCCATGCAGTCCATTGCCAAATATCCAACCAAGCTGGTGGTAGTAGGCGATGGTCCGGACCTGAAACGTCTGGAAGGGCTGAACACCGATGGCGAAGTCATTTTTATGGGCAGCTTAAGCGGACAAAAACTGGCTGAAGCTTATGCTAGTGCCGATGTGTTTGTCTTTGCCAGTCAGGTAGAAACCTTTGGCAATGTGGTGCTTGAAGC
Organism: Acinetobacter sp. CIP 53.82; assembly: GCF_000369465.1. NCBI lineage: Bacteria > Pseudomonadati > Pseudomonadota > Gammaproteobacteria > Moraxellales > Moraxellaceae > Acinetobacter > Acinetobacter sp. CIP 53.82. The sequence goes on from NZ_KB850046.1 coordinate 1,935,044, forward strand.
CATGGCCAGCGGCTTGCCAGTCGTGGCGTATGACTATGCTTGTGCCAATTTGCATGTCAAGCAAGATGAAACCGGCTGGCTTAGTCCACTGGGTGATGTCGCCGGAATTATGCGTTCGATTTATCAGTTACCGAGCGCAAAAGTATTAAGACAGATGGGTAAAAAAGCCCGTGAATCTACCCAGCATATCGGCTGGCAATATCCGATCCAACAATTTGAACAGGCACTTTATCGGGTGGTGCAGGAGTCGCATATGACGACCTAGATTTTAAGCTCAAGCTTAAAGGAGAGCATAGAATGAAACTTAAAAATGCAAAAATAAGAATACTTGATCTCGACTTGAAGGGCTGTTTGTATCTCAATCATTTTTCCCACTCCGAACGGGTGGCTTATTTCTTTAAAGTGGTGAGCCGCTTAGGCGACGGTTTATTCTGGTATGTCATGTTGGCCACAGTCTGGTTATGGCAGGGTCTGCTGTATGGATTACAGATTATCTACTTGCTGTTAGGTGGATCGGTCGGTACGGGCATCTATAAACTGCTTAAAAGCAAAACGGTGCGTCCCCGTCCTTATCAGGTACATCAGGTGATTCGCTTGGGCGAGCGTCCGCTTGATCACTTTAGTTTTCCTTCCGGTCACACTTTGCACGCGGTCATGATTACCACAGTGCTGGGCTATATTCAGCCGCTACTGCTGGTGTTGATGTTACCTTTTACCATTCTGGTGGCGCTGTCGCGTATGGTGCTGGGGCTGCATTATCCCAGTGATGTGGCGGTCGGTGCACTAATTGGCGGTCTGGTGGCCAGCGGCATTATTTCGGCTGCGCCGTATCTGGAAATTGCGCTATAGCCCATTCACCGGCGGTACGGCCTATCAAAGCTGGTACAGCATTTGCAAAATTTGCTAAAGTAGTGCATCACACTAAATTGCCTTAGGAATAGACATGGGTTTACGTTGGACAGATAGCATCGATATCGCCATTGAACTGTATGAAGCACATCCAGATGTCGATCCGCAATGGATCCGTTTTACTGACCTGCATGCCTGGGTTTGTGCACTTCCAGATTTTGAAGATGATCCGACCAAGTCAACCGAAGGTCTGTTAGAAGCCATTCAAATGGCATGGATTGACGAAGCACGTTAACAGCGACCTCAAAAAACCGATTTTTTTACAGATTAAACGCAGAAAAAAGCCCATTTTTCGGTATAATGCGGCAAAATTTCTGTCAACTTTGACTTTAAGGAGCCAATCATGGCTATCGAACGTACATTATCTATCGTTAAACCAGACGCAGTTGCTAAAAACGTAATCGGCGAAATCTTCGCACGTTTTGAAAAAGCGGGTCTTAAAATCGTTGCAACTAAAATGAAACACTTGACTCAAGCTGAAGCTGAAGGCTTCTACGCTGAGCACAAAGAACGTGGTTTCTTCGCTGACTTAGTTGCGTTCATGACTTCTGGTCCAGTTGTTGTTTCAGTTCTTGAAGGTGAAAACGCAGTTCTTGCTCACCGTGAAATCCTGGGCGCAACTAACCCTAAAGAAGCGGCTCCTGGCACTATCCGTGCAGACTTCGCTGTAAGCATCGACGAAAACGCTGCTCACGGTTCTGACTCTGTAGCATCTGCTGACCGTGAAGTTAACTACTTCTTCGCTCAAACTGAGATTGCTCCACGTACTCGTTAATACGCAGTATTCAAACCAGATAAGTGTTATTATACTTATCTGGTTTTTTTATTCTCTGAATAATCCCTCGCTCAGATCTTGAGCATCTCCTTTCATCCTCAGACATGATTTAGGTAATACACATGAGTAATGAAGTGGTCGCTTCATCTGCAACATCTGATGAGCAGCAACAATCTTTGTCCACTCCAGCGCAATCAACTTCTGTGCAGAAAGTGAATTTACTGGGCATGTCGCGTGCTGAGCTGGAAAAATTCTTCGAAGATTTAGGTGAGAAGAAATTTCGTGCCGGCCAGGTGATGAAATGGATTCACCAGTATTTTGTAACCGATTTTGCCGAAATGACCAATATTTCAGGCAAGTTGCGCGCAAAACTGGAACAGATATGTGAAATTAAAGCGCCCGATGTGGTGCATAAAAACTATTCTAAAGATGGTACGCGTAAATGGGTGTTCCGTGTCGGTGATGGTGCCGGTTCCTTGGTTGAAACCGTGCTGATTCCTGCGGAAGATAAAACCGGTTCGCGTAAGACTTTATGTATTTCCTCACAGGTCGGCTGTGCGCTGGACTGTTCATTCTGCTCAACCGGTAAACAGGGCTTTCAGCGCGACCTGACCCAAGCTGAAATTATTGGTCAGCTGTGGATGGCCAACTATTCCTATATGGAAGATGTGCCGGTTGCAGAGCGTGAGCGTTCGGTGACGAACGTGGTGATGATGGGCATGGGCGAGCCGCTGCTGAACTATGATGCAGTTTTAAACTCGATGCGTATTATGCTGGATGACTTCGCCTATGGCATGTCAAAACGCCGTGTAACGCTGTCGACCTCGGGTGTAGTGCCAAAAATTGACCAGCTGGCTGAAGATATTGATGTCGCGCTGGCGATTTCTTTACACGCCACCAACGATGAACTGCGCAATGAGCTGGTGCCAATCAACAAGAAATATCCACTGGAACAGCTGATTGCAGCCTGCCAGCGTTATATCAAAAAAGATGGCAACGAAAGTGCGCGTAAGCACGTGACCATTGAATATGTCATGCTCGATGGCGTGAATGACAGCATTGAACATGCCAAAGAGATGATCAAGCTGCTTAAAGACCTGCCAAGCAAAATCAATTTAATTCCGTTTAACCCGTTCCCGCATGCGCCATATGGCCGTTCAAGCCGGAACCGGATTATTTCTTTCCAAAAAACTTTGTCTGATGCCGGATTTGTGTGTACGATTCGTCAGACACGTGGTGATGATATTGATGCCGCGTGTGGCCAGCTGGTGGGACAGGTGGCAGACCGTACCCGTCGTGCGGAACAGTGGAAAAAGAAAGTTGCAGAGCGAAATGAAATTATGCGCTCTCAAGGATAATTAAATTTAGGGGGAGAGGTCCATTGACTAAGTTGATGTATAAATTCACAACCATCAGCACACTGTGTGTGGCTGCATGGATGAGCACCGGCTGTCAAACCACAACTCCTACTTTAAGTCCGAAAGATCCGGAAAAGGCAATTCAGGTGCGTACCCAGCTGGCGGCCGAGTATTTAAAATCGGGTGATTTAGACTCGGCCAAACGTGCCCTGGATCAGGCACTGGAAACAGATTCGCGTGATTCTATGGCCAATATGATGATGGGCGTGCTGCTACAGCAAGAAGGTAGCAAGCTGAATCTGGAGAAGGCCGATACGTATTTCAAGCGTGCCATCTCTGCTGATCCGAACAATGCGCAGGCGCGTAACAACTATGGTACGTATTTGTATCAGGTTGAACGCTATAATGATGCCATTGAACAGCTGAGTATTGCCGGGGCAACACTCGGTTATGATCAACGTTTTCGTGCATTGGAAAACGTGGGGCGGATTTACCTGAAACTGGGCGATATGGCGAATGCTGAAAAATCATTCAAGCAGGCTCTGCAGGCGAACCGTGACTCCTATGTTTCAATGTTAGAGTTGGCGGAAATTTTTTATTTCAACCAGCAGACTCCTGCAGCATCCAGAATGTATGAACAGTTTGTGCGTGCTGTGGGACAAAAAAATCAAGGTGCGCGTGCATTGTGGATTGGGATCCGTGTTGCACGAGCAAATGGCGATCAGTTGGGACAGCAGGTGCTGGTCAATCAGCTTCGGGCATTGTTCCCTGAAAGCCAGGAATATCAACGTTATTTGCAATTACAGCACAGTACTGAGGCCGTATGGAAGTAAATCCTAATTCACCGCAATCAAATACAAATGTAGCGCCCAATGCATTAGGAAATATCCAACGCCCAGGTGAGTATCTGCGTCAAATCCGTCAAAATCAGAAGCTTGAGCTTGAAGATGTGGCGCAAGAATTGAATATTCCGGTCAAAACCCTGACGGCGCTGGAGCAGGATGAATACAAGTCACTGCCTGAAGCGACCTTTATCAAGGGTTATTACCGCACCTACGCCAAATATTTAAAAGTCGATGCCACCAGTATCATCCAGCGTTTTGATGAAATCTATGCCAATGATACCGGCATGCTGCCGAATCATGCCCTGAATAATTCCCCAATTAAAATTATGGGCAAACTGCCTGGCTCGAATCGTGACCGTAACCGCAAATGGTTAAAGCGTATTGCGCTGGCGGTAGTGGTACTGGCCTTAATCTGGATTATCATTGCGGCCGTGCAAAACTGGTCATCTTCGCAGTCGAGCGACACCGAGCAGAATATTGTGCCAATGTCTGATGTCGAAATTATTAATTTAGACAACAGCAGTGCCGTGACCGGCGATCAGCTGTCTTTAAGCTTTAACCGTCCGACGTCGGTTCATATTGTGGATTCGACCGGGAAGGTGCTGGCCACTGGCCGTCAGGCGTCCAGCTTGAATTTAACTGGTGAGGCACCATTTCAGATTCGTTTAGATGATGCAACCGCAGTGTCATTAAGTCTAAACAATGAAAATATTTCATTGTCTCCATATACCGTCAATGGCAAAGCGGAATTCCGTTTGTCGCGTTAATGGCACAGAGTAGAGCGAAATCATGATTGAGAATCCAATTCGACGCCGTCCAACCCGTAAAATTCGTGTCGGTTCAGTCTATGTGGGCGGTGATGCGCCAATCAGCATTCAGAGTATGACCAATACCGAAACCTGTGATGTCGCTGCAACGGTTGCGCAAATTCAGCGCTGTGTTGATGCTGGTGCAGACATCATGCGGGTATCGGTACCAAGCATGGAAGCCGCACAGGCTTTTGGTGAAATCCGTAAGCAGGTCTCTGTTCCTTTGGTGGCTGATATTCACTTCGACTATAAAATTGCTTTGGCTGTGGCCGATTTCGGTGCTGACTGTCTGCGGATTAACCCGGGTAATATCGGTTCGGAAGCGAAAATCCGTGAAGTGGTGGCTGCGGCTAAACATCATGATATTTCCATGCGGATTGGGGTCAATGCCGGTTCACTGGAAAAAGATATTCAAAAGAAATATGGCGAGCCGACCGGTGCGGCTCTGCTTGAATCGGCCATGCGCCATATTGATATTTTAGACCGTCTGGATTTCCAGGAATTTAAGGTCTCGGTGAAAGCATCGAATGTATTTTTAACCATGGATGCCTATCGTTTGCTGTCGCAGCAAATTGATAATCCGCTGCATTTAGGTGTGACTGAAGCGGGAATCTATCGGACCGGTTCGGTGAAATCAGCGATTGCCTTAGGTGGCCTGCTGATGGAAGGCATTGGCGACACCATGCGTATTTCCCTGGCAGCAGAGCCGGAAGAAGAAGTCAAAATTGGCTTTGATATTTTAAAATCGCTCGGCCTGCGTTCTAACGGCATTAACTTCATTGCCTGCCCAAGCTGTTCACGTCAGGAATTTAACGTGATTAAAGCCATGCAGATGTTGGAAGAGCGTCTGGAAGATGTCCGCACTCCAATGGATGTGTCGGTGATTGGCTGTAAAGTTAACGGTCCGGGCGAAGCCAAAGAAGCTGATATTGGCGTGGTAGGTGCAAGTCCGCGTTCACTGGTGTATCGTAATGGTGAAAAGAGCCATTTAATTGATACCAATCAATTGGTTGATGAAATCGAAACAATGGTTCGTCAACGTGTTAAAGAGCTTGAAGAAGCTAAGTCAAAAGAGATTATTCGCACAGGTTTTTCTGAGTAGATCATGAGTTCAATCGTCGCAATCAAAGGTTTTAATGACATTCTCCCAACCCAGACCCCGGCTTGGAGACGTCTGGAACAGCATCTGTCCAGTCTTATGGATGCTTATGGTTATCAGCAAATCCGTTTGCCGATGGTTGAGCAGACCCATCTGTTCAAGCGTTCCATTGGTGATGCAACCGATATCGTTGAAAAAGAAATGTACACTTTCCTGGACAAAGGCAATCCGCCAGAGTCATTGACTTTACGTCCGGAAGGTACGGCAGGCTGTGTACGTGCCATGCTTGAGCATAACCTGCTGCGCGGTGCAACGCCTCGCGTGTGGTATATCGGCCCAATGTTCCGTTATGAAAAACCGCAAAAAGGCCGTTATCGCCAGTTCCATCAGTTTGGTGTGGAAACTTTTGGTGTCGCTACCCCAGATATGGATGCCGAGCTGATTTTAATGACCGCGCGTTTATGGAAACGTATGGGCGTTGCAGATAAAGTTCAACTTGAACTGAATACTTTAGGTGAGTCAGATGAACGTGCCGCGTATCGCGCCGCCTTGGTTGAGTTCCTGGAAACGCACAAAGCCGATCTCGATGAAGATTCTCAGCGCCGTTTAAGCACCAACCCGCTGCGTATTCTGGACTCTAAAGATGCCAAAACTCAGAGCATCCTGGAAAATGCACCAAAACTTCACGACTTTATGGGTGAAGACACCATGGCGCATTTTGCCCTGTTGCAGCAGTATCTGACTGATGCCGGTGTCAGCTTCGTGATTAATCAAAAATTGGTCCGTGGTCTGGATTATTACAACAAAACCGTATTTGAATGGACCACCACCCATTTGGGTTCACAAGGGACAGTGTGTGCCGGAGGCCGTTATGATGGTCTAGTGGGGCAGTTAAAAGGCAAGCCAGAACAGTCGGTTCCGGCAGTCGGTTTTGCCATGGGCATGGAGCGTTTATTGCTTCTACTGGAACAGGTCGAAGACAACAGCCCAAGCCGCGATTGTGAAGTATTCCTGGTGGCCGATCCGGCATCACAAGGTAAAGCACTGGTGCTGGCAGAGCAGATTCGTGACCAGCTTGAAGCCAGTGGTAGCGCCATTCGTTTGAAAGTCGGCTCGCAAGGCTCGATGAAAAGCCAGATGAAAAAAGCCGACCAGTCGGGTGCACTGTATGCTTTAATTCTGGGTGAGCGTGAGTGGGAAAACCAGCGCTTCGCCGTTAAAGAACTGGCCACTGCCGAGCAGTTGGATGTAGCTGTGGCAGAGATTGTGCCATTTATGATTGAAAAATTTTCTTCAAAATAAGCCAAAGAATATAAGGAAAAGGGTAATTCAATGAGCGCATTAAGTGATGATGAACAACTTGATCATTTAAAATCATTCGCTAAGAAATATGGTTCTGCAATTATTAGCGGGATTTTGATTGCGCTGATTGCCTTTTTCGGATGGCAATACTGGCAGAAGAAAAACCTGGCTGAAGATCAGACCAACACCGCCAAAGTCCAGCAACTGATGGACGAGGCGCGTGCGGCTGAAGGCGATGACAAGGCTTTCCAGAATCTGTCGACCACGGCCGATAAGATTGTGAAAGAAGCACCAGATTCCGTCCAGGCCATTCAGACCCAGTTCTTAATGGCGAAACTGGCCTATGATCAGGGCGATTATGCCGGTGCAGAAAAAGCCTTAAAGAAAGTTGAAAATTCTAAAGTCGATGATGCCGGCTTAATGCAGGTATTAAAACTGCGTTTGGCCTATGCGCAATTGGCACAAAAGAAATATGATGAGGCACTGAAAACCTTGTCTGCCGTCAACGATCCCGCCTTTAAAGCAACAGCTGAAGAAGCGCGTGGTGATGTGTACGTGGCGAAAAACGATATTGAAAATGCCAAAAAAGCGTATCAGAACGCATGGAATGCGTTACTTGAACGTCAACAGGAACGTCAAATTTTACAAATTAAACTCGAAAGTGTCGGCGTTTTAGTTGATGATCCTGAAATTGAACGTCCTGTAATCGACACACAAGTGGATGAAACTGAATGAATAGAAAATATAAGATCCCGTTTGCACTAACTGTTTTAAGCCTTGCATTGGTTGGCTGTTCAAGCAACAGCATTAAAGTTGAAAAAGTAAAACCGAATCCTTTGCCAAAACTGCAACAGGCCAAAACCCTGGTGCCTGTATTTTCTCAAAACACCTCATCGACTGCTGAAGAAGATCCGCTGCGTTTACAGCTAGATGTCGATAATGGCGTGGTATTTAGTATTGATCCTAAAGGTGAAGTAGCGGCCTATCGTGGCAAGCAGCGTTTGTGGCAGACCGAAGTCAGCAAACAGGGGCTCAGCTCAGGTGTAGAAGCGGCAGAAGGTCTGGTGATTGTTGGGAATCAGAAAGGCCAACTGTTTGCACTGGATCAGGCCACAGGTGAGAAAAAGTGGACCGCACAATTGACTGGGGCTATTCTGGCACCTTCGCTGGTGCATGCCAACCGTGTGGTGACTATCAGCAATGATGGTATTGTCTATGCGCATAACCTGGCGACTGGCCAGCAAATGTGGACTTACAATTTGCCGAATGTCCAGTTTAGCCTGCGTGGTAGCGCTGCACCGGTAGCGGTTGATCCGCGTACCGTCCTGGTAGCAACCGCCAATGCTTATATTTATGCAATTGATGTGGTGACCGGTACGCCGCGTATGCAGCGCCGTGTGGCCATCAGTGAAGGTCGCTCCGATATTCAGCGTTTAAATGATATTGATGGCGATCCGGTAGTAGCTGGCCAGTTCCTGGTCACTACCAGCTTCCAGGGCCAGGTGACCGTCACTGATCTGGCTTCACAGCAAGTGGTTTGGAGCGAAGACCTGAGCAGCACCAAGCGTCCGGAAGTGGTCGGCAATGGGGTTTTTGTCGCCAGTGCCGATGGCCGTTTAGTGGCTTATGAAATTACCAGTGGCCAGAAGCTGTGGGAAAATGACCAGTTGCTTAACCGTCGTTTAAGTAACCCGGTAATGCTGGGTCAGGACCTGGTGGTGGGAGATATGGATGGTGTCTTGCATCTGTTTAACCCGAGCAACGGTCAGCTGATTGGTCGCGCCAAAACCAGCGGTGAAGTGCGTTCTTTACGTGTCATCGACAACCAGTTATATGTCGGTACGCAAAAGGGTGCATTCAGCATTTGGCAGAACCGTTAACTTTTTGTTGCCTTATGTTAAACTAGCCGACAATTTCCGTATTTTTTAACGCGGGGTGATTGAATATTCAATGCCCCGTGTTTTTATTCAGGTCTTTGACTGAAATTTTTTCTTCCCATTTGTTTCTGATGTTCAGACCCGTGTAGTGGACTGATCTCAAATAAAGGTTAATCTATGAAACCCGTAATTGCGCTCATTGGTCGTCCGAACGTCGGAAAATCAACGTTGTTTAACCAGATCACCAAGAGTCGTGATGCTCTGGTCGCAGACTTTGCCGGCCTGACGCGTGACCGTAAATATGGTGATGCGACCTATCAGAATAAATCCTTCATCGTGGTCGATACTGGCGGTATTGGCGAATCTGAAGGTGGTATCGATTCTTACATGGCCGAGCAGTCGAAAACCGCCATCCATGAAGCCGATATGATCATCTTCGTGGTCGATGCGCGTGCCGGTCTGCTGGCTTCGGATGAGCAGATTGCCCGTGAACTGCGTACGCTGGGTAAAAAAGTCTTTCTGGTGGCCAACAAGGTCGATGGCGTACATGCAGAAGCCGCGCTGGTTGAATTCTTTAAACTGGGGATGGGCGAGCCAATGCAAGTGGCCGCCAGCCATGGTCGCGGTGTTCAGCAGATGCTGGAAGAAGTACTGCAAGATGTGCCGGAAGATGAAAACCCGGAAGAGCGTGATGAAGACACGGGTCTGCGTCTAGCGATTATTGGTCGTCCAAACGTGGGTAAATCGACGCTGGTGAACCGTTTGCTGGGTGAAGAGCGCGTGGTTGCTTTTGACCAGCCGGGCACAACACGTGACTCGATCTATATTCCGTTTGAGCGTGAAGGGCGTAAATACACCCTGATTGATACTGCCGGTGTACGCCGTAAAGGCAAGGTTGATGAAATGATCGAGAAATTCTCGATTGTAAAAACCTTGCAGGCGATGAAAGATGCCAACGTGGTGGTTGTGGTGGTCGATGCGCGTGAAGGGATTGTCGAGCAGGACCTGCACCTGATTGGTTATGCGCTGGAAGCTGGCCGTGCCATGGTGATTGCGATCAATAAATGGGACAACATGTCTGAATATGATCGCAAGCAGTGTAAGCTGGATGTCGAGCGCCGCTTTGACTTTATTCCTTGGGCGCGTATTCACCTGATTTCAGCGCTGCATGGCACTGGGGTGGGTGATCTTTATCCATCGATTCATCGTGCTTATGAGTCTTCGCGCTTAAAAGTATCACCAGCCAAACTGACTCAGATTCTGAATGATGCAACTGAAGCGCACCATCCGCCAAAAGTGCAGGGTCGTGCCATTAAAATGCGTTATGCACACATGGGAGGCCAGAACCCGCCAACGATTGTAATTCACGGTAACAAGGTGGATAAAACCCCGGCCGATTATCGTCGTTACCTGGAAAACGTGTTCCGTAAGGTCTATAAGCTGGAAGGAACTCCGGTGAAGATTGAATTTAAAACCTCTGAGAACCCGTTTGAAGGACGTAAATCACAGGTGGATGAACGTACTGCTGCGCGTCGTCGTCGTTATGTACAGAAGTTTAAGAAAGCCGAGAAGAAATTTAAACGCGGTTAAGCGGTTTGTCGCTTGATACAAAAAAAGCCCGAATCAGATTCGGGCTTTTTTATGGCCATTAGTTTCTAGTCTGGACGCCGTGCCAGCAACATATTGCTATAACGATTCACCCACTGCGGGCTTAGGCGTGACAGGGTAAACAGGAATTTGCTTTTTAATCCGACCGGCTGATGGGTGGCGGTAAATAGCGAGCTTTTTCGCGTAACACAACTGAAAATTTCATCGGCCACATCTTCCGCGCTTAAATGTACCCCCATATTTTGGATGGTGCCGGCATCCATATCTTTGACCATGGCGGTTTGTACAAACAGAGGCATCACATCCAGCACCCGGATACCGTATTTTTGCCATTCAACATCCAGCCCTTCGCTTATACCGCGTACCGCAAATTTGCTGGCCGAATACGATACCAGATCGGCCTGTCCATAAATGGCCGAAGCTGATGACAGGTTCACCACCCGGGCAAAAGTCGCCTGTTTTAAATAAGGCAGTGCGGCATGACAGCCATTTAGCACCCCATTGACATTAACCTGCATGGTACGCTGATGCGCCTGAATCTCGGTGTCTTCAAAAGCACCCGAATATAAGATACCGGCATTATTGACTAAAATATTCAGCTCGCCAGCCCAGTCTACAAAACGCGCCAAAGCCGTTTGCCACTGTGCATAATCCGCGACATCCAGCCCGCCGGCTTGCGCATTGGGACCCAGCTGCTGCGCCAGTTGCTCGGCCTGTGCAACATTTAAATCATAAATTCCGACTTTATAACCCGCCTGATAAAATAAGCGGGCCACTGCTGCACCAATGCCTTGTGCTGCACCACTAATGAAGATACTGTGCATGTGGCTAACTCCTTTTGTTTTTGTTTTTCAAAGTGTTGTTCTGTTGAGAGCATAGCAAATATTTTTATGTAGATGATGGTTAAAGAAGGTAGAAATCGGCATGGATCAGTTATTGGCAGTGATGAAACAGCTTCGTGAGCAATGCCCATGGGACCAGAAGCAGACCCCGGAATCGCTGACCAGGTATGCAATTGAAGAAGCCTATGAAGTCGAAGCGGCCGTGCGCAGTGGTCATGCTCAGGACGTCAAAGAAGAACTGGGTGATCTATTGCTGCAAGTGGTATTCCAGTCGCAAATGTATAGCGAGCAGGGTGCTTTTGACTTTCAGGATGTGGTGCAGGCCATTACCGATAAAATGATTCGCCGTCATCCGCATGTATTTCAGCCCGAGCAGTTTGCGGCCTTAAGCCCGGAAGATGTCAGTGCATTGTGGCAGCAGATTAAACAGCAGGAAAAAGCCGGCAAACCTGCATCGCGCTTATCTGAGGTCAAACATGGCCCGGCCATTCAGCAGGCACAGCAGTTACAGCACAATGTCGCGCAGATTGGCTTTGATTTTCCCGATGTCACTGGTGCGATGCAAAAAGTCGATGAAGAGTTGCAGGAGTTGAAACAGGCGGTGGATCGGCAAAATTCCGACGAAATTCTGGATGAGCTGGGTGACTGTTTATTCTCTTTAATTAATGTTGGCCGTAAACTGAATCTGTCCAGCGAAATGGCTTTGCTGAGTACCGTACATAAATTTAGAACCCGCTTTGCTTTCATTGAACAGCAGTTACAACAGCAGCATAAAAATATAGAACAGGTGTCGTTGGCTGAAATGGATCAGCTGTGGGAGCAGGCAAAACAACAATTAAAATGACAGAGTGACCATGACAAGAAGAATAAGATTTCAACACGCTCAAGCTCTAATTCAACTGGCGTTAATGTTCTGCGTGTTTTGTAGCTTTTTCGCGCTGCAAAATGCGCAGGCAGAAAATTATGATGCGCGTTATCTGCAATGGAAGGCCGAACAAGAGGCGATTGATGCCCGCTTAAGCCCGTCGGCTTCTACGAAGACTTCCCAACCCCGTTCAGCTAGCGCAGGCAGCAGTGAAAAAATTAATCTGAATATGGCAACAGCCGCGCAATTACAGCAATTATCTGGCGTGGGACAAAAGAAGGCGGAAGCCATTATTGAGTACCGTAATCGGCATGGAAAATTCAAACGGATTGAAGATTTACAGCTGGTCAAAGGGATTGGACCGGCATTATTGGCCAAAAACCGGCACCGGCTGGGTATTTAATCGGGTCTGATCATCGGCCAACACCGCATCAGCCGGGCCCGAGTATTGAGATAATCAAATTGCCCTTTGATTGTGTTAGAGATATGATTAGCGTCATCTAATCTATTTTACGTTCAGACGTAGGAGACAGCGTCTTTTGCAAACTTTGCGCGCGTCAAAATGTGGTTTATCAACCACGCAATTACCTGCTTACATTCTAGATGTTATTGATGCTTTAACCAAAGCTGGCTATGAAGCTTATATCGTTGGTGGTGGTGTTCGTGACCTGATGTTGGGCCTGAATCCGAAGGATTTTGATGCCGTGACCAATGCCACGCCATCTCAGGTCAAAGAGGTGTTCGGACGCCGCTGTCGCATTATCGGACGCCGCTTTGAGCTGGCTCATGTCTATTCTGGACGTGAACTGGTGGAAGTTGCTACCTTCCGTGCACCGCCGAAAAGAGCGGTGACCTCTGCTGCGGGCATGATTTTAAGAGACAATAACTGGGGCACGATTGAGCAGGATTTTGCCCGTCGTGACTTCAGTATCAATGCTTTGTATTACCAGCCACGTAAAGGAATCGTGCTGGATTTCTGTCATGCAGTTGATGACATTAAATCCAAAACCTTGCGTCTGCTTGGGGATCCGACCGTCCGTTTTGAAGAAGATCCGGTGCGGATGCTGCGGACCTTACGTTTTGCGGCCAAGCTGAATTTCAATATTGATCCGGCCATTCTGGAGATTTTTACTCCGGAAATGACCCAGTTGCTGCGCGATGTTTCTCCGCACCGTCTGTATGATGAATCGCAAAAACTGTTCACCATGGGGCATTTAAATCGCGTCTTGCCGATGCTGATTGACTTCGGTATCTGGCGTCAGCTTTTTGCCGACATCAAGCCGGACATCACTCCCTTTATTGAACTGGCTGCAAAAAATACCGATCAGCGCATTGCGATTGGCAAAACCATCAACCCGGCCTTTTTCTATGCGGTGCTGCTGTGGAAGCCATTTTTAGAGCGCTGTGATTTTTATCTGTCCAAAGGGGTAATTCCGGCAGAAGCACGTGCACAGGCTGGGCTGGATGTGTTGAAACGTCAGGCCACCCGCACGGTGATTCCGCGTTTTGCCGAAACCTTTATTCGTGAAGTCTGGGAAATGCAAACCCGTTTGCTGAATCCAAAACCTCAGCAAATTGCTGCCTTGTCCAACCATGCGCGTTTCCGTGCCGGTTTCGACTTTTTGCTGCTGCGTGAAAGATCTGGCGATGCCCAGACTCAAGAGATGGGTACGTGGTGGGATCAGTACCAGACCATGAGCACCGATGAAAAAGAACGTGCCATTGGCCAGTACAACCGTCAGCGGGCCAAGAGCCGTCGCAAAGCTGCTCAGGAAGAACATCTGGAGCAGCAGCTGAATGCCGCGCAGACCGCCGAAATTGAACCGCTGGTGAATGAGCCGGAGCCACGCAGCCGCCGTGCCCGTAAAGCCAAACAGCAGGAAGATGCCCGTGCCCAGGTTGCATCAACATCATCAAGCAATGGCTCGGGGATTGGTGCAGACCATCCAATTCTGAAGCGCAAGCGGGTACAACGGGATTTAAGTCAGGTTATTTTCGGGCCAACACAATGAGTAGGGTGACTTATATTGGCCTGGGTAGTAACCTGGGCGATTCACGCCAGATTCTGACCGAAGCTGTGCACAAGCTGGCGACGTTGGGTCAGGTCAAAACCTCTAAACTGTATCAAAGTCCGCCAATGGGGCCACAAGACCAGCCGAATTATTTAAATGCGGTGGTACAGCTGCGTACAGATTTACCGGCGCTGGAATTGCTGGATCAGCTGCAGCGTTTTGAGCAGGAAGCCGGACGGGTGCGTTTACGCCATTGGGGTGAACGCACGCTCGATCTGGATTTACTCCTCTATGGACAGGAGCAGATTCAGCATGAACGTCTGACTGTGCCGCATGTCGGCGTTTTAGAACGCGATTTCGTGGTCATTCCATTACTGGATTTAGACCCCGAACTGCGTGTGCATACGCAATTATTAAAAGACTTGCCGTTCATTCAACAGCCCGCACTGGATGTGCTGGACCATGAACACTGGGCAAATATTTAAAGTGATTTTTAGCATGTTCTATGCTTTTCCTAGAGGAACATCTCCATGATTAGTCTCAGTGACTTAAGACAATTTAAAGCCGATGGTCGCAAATTCTCCTGCCTGACTTGTTATGATGCGAGTATGGCCAAGGCAATGGAAATTGCTGAAATTGATAGTATTTTAATTGGCGACTCGCTGGGGATGTCGATTCAGGGCCGTGACTCTACCTTGCCGGTGACCGTTGAAGATATGGCCTATCATACGGCAGCAGTGCGTCGTGGCAATCAGCATGCCTTTATCATGACCGATCTGCCATTTATGAGTTATGCCACCTTGAATGATGCACTGCAAAGCTCGAAAACCGTGATGCAGGCCGGTGCGCAAATGGTCAAAATGGAAGGTGGTGCCTGGCTGGCTGAAACCGTAGAAGTGCTGACCCGTAACGGAATTCCAGTGTGTGTGCATTTGGGCCTGACGCCGCAATCGGTACATGTCTTTGGCGGTTATAAACTCCAGGCGCGTACCCGTGAAGCGGCGGACAAGTTGATTGCCGACTGTCAGGCGGTGGTTGATGCCGGTGCTGCGCTGTTATTGCTGGAATGTGTACCGGCGCAGCTTGGTCAGGAAATTAGCGCCCTGTTCCCGCATATTCCGGTAATTGGAATTGGTGCCGGTGCAGACACCGATGGTCAGGTGCTGGTGGTGCAAGATATGCTGGGTCTGACGTTTGGCCGCGTTGCCAAATTTGTACGGAACTTTATGAAAGAGCAGTCTGGTGAAACAGCCATTTTAGATGCCTTCAAAGCCTATCATGCTGCGGTACAAGACGGTTCTTTCCCGGCACGTGAACAAACTTTCCAAGTTGAGTTGTAAAACATGAAAACAGAAACCACGATTCAGGGATTGGCAGCCTCATTAAATCCTGCACGTGCAGCGCGTAAAATTATTGGTTTTGTCCCGACCATGGGCAATTTGCATGAAGGCCATCTGAGCCTGGTGCGTGAAGCGCGTCAATTATGTGATGTGGTGGTGGTCAGCATCTTCGTGAACCCGATTCAGTTTGGTCCAAATGAAGACTTTGACAACTATCCACGGACCTTGGAACAAGACAGTCAATTGCTGGCAGAAGCCGGTTGTGACATCGTATTTGCACCTTCTGTCGAGCAAATGTATGGCAAAAACCCGCGTTTAACCAACATCAGTGTGTCTGAAATTACCGAAGACCTGTGTGGTTTGCAGCGTCCGGGACATTTTGATGGTGTCGCGGTGGTGGTGACCAAGCTGTTTAATATTGTGCAGCCGAACTATGCCTTCTTTGGCCAAAAAGATTATCAACAGCTGGCGGTGATCCGTCAGTTTGTACGTGACCTGAATATTCCGCTGGAAGTGATTGGCGTGCCAATTGTCCGGGCAGAGGATGGTCTGGCGCTCAGTTCACGTAACGGTTATTTAAGTGAACAGGAACGTAAAACGGCACCAGTAATTTATCAAAGCCTGAAAAATGCTGAACAGGCACTGCAACAGGGTGAAAAGCTGTCAGAAGTGTTAGCGAATATTAAGGCAGCATTGACGCAGGCCGGCTTTGTTGTGGACTATGTAGAGGCACGTACACCTGAACTGCAAAAAATTGATGAATTTAATCAAGAGATTGTTTTGTTCGTGGCGGCAAAATTGGGAAGCACCCGCTTAATTGATAATATGCAGATCAAACCGACTGCATAGCTCAGCAATGGAAAGGACAGCCTTGTCATGAAGCGTATTTTGATTGTGACCGGACAATCAGGTTCAGGAAAATCCTCGGCTTTGCAGGTTCTCGAAGACCTCGGATATTACTGTATTGATAACCTTCCTCTGGCATTGCTGCCCGAAATTGTGGCCAAGCTTGATCTGGAAAATAATCTGGAACAGCTGGCGCTAGGGGTCGATGTACGCAGTACCCGCGCCAATTTGCAGGAATTTGACCAGGTGTTTGAACAGTTGCAAGGTCATGGCTCGGTCGATATTATTTATCTGACTGCCCAAGATCAGGAGCTGATCACCCGCTTTAGTGCTTCGCGCCGTCCGCATCCTCTGGCCAGCCGGTTTAAAAGTCTGCATCAATGCATTCAGGAAGAAAAAGTCCTGCTTATGCCGATTCAGCTGCGCTCCACGGTGCACATTGATACCACCGACAAGAGTGTGCATGACTTAAAACACACCTTGCTGTCGAAGCTGGGCCAGACCGATAAGCTGATTGTGATTTTGCAATCTTTTGGCTACAAGCATGGTATTCCGCTGGATGCCGACTATGTCTTTGATATCCGGCATTTGCCGAACCCACATTGGGATCTGTCTTTGCGCAAATATTCCGGGCTGGATGAGCCGGTGCAACAGTTTCTGGAACAGCATGAACAGACCAATGAAATGTTCCAGGATATTTATCAGTTTTTAAATAAATGGCTGCCTGCATTTGCAGAAGGGCATCGTCATTATATGACCATCTCTATTGGCTGTACCGGTGGGCAGCACCGATCTGTTTATATGGTGGATAGACTAAAAAAGGCACTTGAGGCACAATGGTCTATTCAAGTCTTACACCGGGAAATGAAGCACTGGTCATGATTGACACAACTGTTGACGTAATTAATAAACTAGGTTTACATGCGCGTGCATCAGGCAAACTGATTGAAGTCACCACGAAATTCCGTTCGTCCATTCAAATTGGCAAAGGTGACAAGTTGGTCGATGCAAAAAATATCATGTCCCTGCTCATGCTCGGCGCAGGTAAGGGCACAACTTTACGTTTAGTGATTGAAGGTGCAGATGAAGAACAAGCTTTATCTGAAATTCAGGCACTTTTTGCAGCAAAATTTTACGAGGCAGATTAATCGTGGCACGTCGACCGCACCGTTTTACCGAAGATGATTTCGAATCTTTAGAAGGACGTGCAAGTAAAACTGAACAGAAAAAAGCCGTACAGCGTATGGCTGCTTTGGGCGAGCAGTTGGCTCAACTGAACCCGAAGCAAATTCAAAAGCTTCCTGTAGATGAGCGTTTAATTGATGCACTCATTGAAGTGCAGAATATCAGTTCGCATGAGGCGCGTCGCCGTCAGTTCCAGCGGATTGGGAAACTGCTGCGCAATGAAGATGAATCGGTGATTCTGTCTTATTTAACCCCGCAGCAGGGTGCCAAAAAAACCGCGCAGCTGCAACGCTGGGTCGAGCGGATTATTAAAGATGGTGATCCGGTAATTAATGATTTCTGCAAAACTTATAATGCGGCAGAACGACATACCCTGCGTCAGCATGTGTTGCGCATTCACCGTGATTTGAAAGTGGAAATGCCGGAAGCAGAGCTGGAAGCATCCAAGTTAAAACTGTTTAACTATGTGCAGCAAGTGGCGCTGTTATCTGACAATTAAGCTAATCAGACTTCATCTGGTCCGAAGCCATTAAAAACGACTCAATGGAGTCGTTTTTTTATTGCGGTTCATTTTTGGGTGACTGATGTGAAAACGGGCACTATGACCCGCATCAACATCTCGGCTGGCTTTAACCAAACTCGCCGACAGCGCGTTCTTTGGCCCATTCACGTAATACAAACTTCTGTAATTTGCCGGTCGAGGTTTTAGGAATCTCGGTAATCACCACTTCTTTTGGCACTTTAAAGCGCGCCAGATGCTGCTGGCAGAAGGCAATGATTTCATCTTCGGTCACGGTTTTACCTTCTTTAATTTCAATAAAGGCGCACGGGACTTCCTGCCAGCGCGGATCCGGTTTGGCCACCACTGCCGCGGTGAGGACCGCAGGGTGCTGATACAACACCTCTTCAACTTCCAGCGAGGAAATATTTTCACCGCCGGAAATAATCACATCCTTGGAGCGGTCGGTAATTTTGGCATAGCCGTCCGGCTGGCAAACGGCCAGGTCGCCGGTATGGAACCAGCCGCCGGCAAAGGCTTCGGCCGTCGCTTCCGGATTTTTTAAATAGCCTTTCATCACGATATTGCCACGAAACATAATTTCGCCCATGGTTTCGCCATCGTTCGGTACCGGTTGCATGGTCTCCGGGTCGAGGACTTTCATGCCATCTTGCAGCGGATACGGCACACCTTGGCGTGAATGTAATTGCGCCTGTTCCTGAATGGTCAGCTCGGACCAGCCAGCTTGTGATGCACATAGCGCTGATGGGCCATAGGTTTCCGTTAAGCCATAAACATGGGTCACGTTAATGCCCAGATTACGCATCCCTTCAATAATCGCCGCAGGCGGCGCTGCACCGGCCACCATCACTTCTACGCGATGCTTAATTTTGATCTGCTGCTGTTCCGGGGCATTAATCAGCATCGACAGTACAATCGGTGCGCCGCAGAAGTAATCAACTTTATGTTCAGCAATCAGTTTAAAAATCAGCTCAGGGTCGACTTTACGCAGGCAGATATTGGTGCCGCCATTGGCTGCCATGGTCCAGGCAAAACACCAGCCATTGCAGTGGAACAGCGGCAAGGTCCATAAATAGGTGGCACGTGGGGTCATGCCGCAGGCAATAATATTACTGGCGGCATTGATATAAGCCCCACGATGATGATAGACCACGCCTTTCGGGTTGCCGGTGGTGCCAGAGGTATAGTTCAGGCTAATCGCATCCCATTCATCTTGTGGGAGTGACCATTCAAAATTGGCATCGCCTTCAGCCAGCCAGTCTTCATATTCAATCTGGCCAATTGGGGCAGTAAAGCACTGCTCATACAGCTCATCTTCAACATCAATCACAAAAATCTCTTGTGGCACCAGCGCCAGCGCTTCTTTGGCCACGGCAGAAAATTCCGGATCAACCAGTAACACTTTGGATTCGGCATGTTCCAGCATAAAGGCCAGACTTTTGGCATCGAGCCGGGTATTGAGGGTATTAAGGACGGCGCCTGCCATTGGCACGGCAAAATGCGCTTCCAGCATGGCTGGTACGTTCGGGAGTAAGGTGGACACGGTATCATTCTTGCCGACCCCCAGCTGTTGTAGCTGATGGGCAAACTGGCGACAGCGCTGATATTTTTCTCGCCAGGTAATGCGGCGTTTACCGTGAATAATTGCATCCTGATGCGGGTAGATATAAGCAGCGCGTTCAAGGTATCTCAGTGGAGACAAGGCCACGAAATTGGCAGGGGTACGCGGCAATTGATCATATGCGCTAACCATTATTATTACTCCCTAATCATATTTATTGTTTATCTGGTTTAAAGATATTCATTTCAGTGCAGGCTTGCAGTTATTCTTTAGTCGAGTGAGCGGTATTGCAGCTAAATAGGCACGCTATCACCTGAAATATAAACCTTTTTTGATCCGGTAAAATTGTATGGAGATATTTCTTTTTTATCTGGGTGCAGCTGATGATGGCAGTTGCAGATAGATCGGCCAGATCAGCGTATAAAAAGCCACATCATCCGTTTGACCGGTAAATCCGGAAATAAAATTGGCCCATGCAGCACATTTTTTTAAATCAGAAAAAATTAAGCATAAACACGAGGCTTAATTTGAATTTTCTCGGAGAAAAGGTTTAATCACCGCGCCAAGACGTGTAAAATTCTAGTCGATTTTTTATTTACCACCGTTTTTTATCTTTTGAGGTTCTCCTCGATCATAATCTCGCGGTGACATGCTCCATGGTACGGGGCATCACTCCTTAAGGATTTTCTATGCCAATTATCACTTTGCCGAATGGTGATCAAAAACAATTTGATCAAGCCGTATCTGTGATGGAAGTTGCACAAAGCATCGGCCCAGGTCTTGCCAAAAATACTGTGGCAGGTCGTGTGAACGATCGTTTAGTCGATGCCTGCGATTTAATTACTGAAGATGCCACCTTACAAATCATCACACCGAAAGACGAAGAAGGGGTCGAAATTATTCGTCACTCTTGTGCGCACCTGGTGGGCCATGCGGTAAAACAATTGTTCCCTGAAGCAAAAATGGTGATTGGTCCGGTCATTGAAGAAGGTTTCTACTATGACATCTGGATGCCACGTCCATTTACTTTAGATGACATGGCGGCCATCGAAGAGCGCATGAAAAAGCTCATCGACCAGGACTACGATGTTGTGAAAAAAATGACCCCGCGTGATGAAGTCATTGCTGAATTCACTGCGCGTGGCGAAGAATACAAACTGCGCCTGATTGCAGACATGCCTGAAGAAACTCAAATGGGCTTGTACTACCATCAGGACTATCTGGATATGTGCCGTGGTCCGCACGTACCAAATACCAAATTCTTAAAATCATTCAAGCTGACCAAAATCTCGGGTGCTTACTGGCGCGGTGATGCCAAAAACGAGCAGCTGCAACGGATTTATGGTACCGCCTGGGCTGACAAGAAACAGCTGGCTGCCTACATCAAACGTATTGAAGAAGCAGAAAAGCGTGACCACCGTAAAATTGGTAAAGCCTTAGACCTGTTCCATATGCAGGAAGAAGCACCGGGTATGGTGTTCTGGCATCCAAATGGCTGGACCATTTACCAGGTGCTGGAACAGTACATGCGTAAAGTGCAGCAGGACAACGGTTATCAGGAAATCCGTACCCCGCAGGTGGTCGATTTCACCCTGTGGGAAAAATCGGGTCATGCGGCGAACTATGCGGAAAACATGTTTACCACGCATTCTGAAAACCGTAACTACGCAGTGAAGCCAATGAACTGCCCATGTCACGTGCAGGTGTTTAACCAGGGCCTAAAGTCGTATCGTGATTTACCAATCCGTCTGGCAGAATTTGGTTCATGTCACCGTAACGAGCCATCGGGTTCATTGCACGGTATTATGCGGGTACGTGGTTTCACGCAAGATGACGCGCATATTTTCTGTACCAAAGAGCAGATTGGCCAAGAGGTTGCTGACTTTATTCAGTTAACCTTAGATGTCTACAAAGACTTTGGCTTTGAAGATGTGCAAATGAAGTTATCGACTCGTCCTGAAAAACGTGTCGGTGATGATGCACTGTGGGATCTGGCGGAAAAATCACTGGCCGATGCTTTGGATGCAGCGGCTCTGGCCTGGGAATTACAGCCGGGTGAAGGTGCATTCTATGGTCCGAAAATTGAATTCTCATTGAAAGACTGCTTAGGCCGTGTATGGCAGTGCGGTACCATTCAGTGTGACTTTAACTTGCCAGAACGTTTAGATGCTTCTTATGTGACGGAAGATAACGACCGTGATCAGCCGGTAATGTTACACCGTGCGATTCTTGGGAGTTTTGAGCGTTTTATTGGTATACTTATTGAACACTATGCGGGCTTTATGCCACCTTGGTTATCGCCAACACAAGCCTGTGTAATGAATATTACCGACGCGCAAGCTGAAGCCTGTGGGTCAGTCGTCGAAAAACTGAAAGAAAACGGTATCCGTGCGATTTCTGACTTGAGAAATGAGAAAATCGGCTTTAAGATTCGTGAACGTACTTTAGAGCGTATTCCTTACTTGCTGGTTCTTGGCGACCGTGAAGTAGAGGAAGGTACAGTGAACGTGCGTACCCGCTCAGGAAAAAATTTGGGTACTATGTCAATTGATGCTTTCATTGACCTAGTAAAAGCAGCCGTTGCCGAACGCGGCCGGTACATTGTGGAGTAAGAAAGATTAAACAGCCTGACCGTAACCAACAACAAGGTGCTAAGAGTAACCGCCCTGCAATTAATGACGAGATCCGTGCAAAAGAAGTACGCCTCGTTGCAGCGGATGGTGAACAAAAAGGAATTGTTTCTTTAGCGGAAGCATTGCGTGCTGCAGAGGATGCAGATCTTGACCTCGTTGAGATTGTGGCAAATGCAGAGCCGCCTGTTTGTAAAATCATGGATTACAACAAGCACTTGTTTGACCTGAAGCAAAAGCAAAAAGATGCCAAGAAAAAGCAGCATCAAGTGCAGGTAAAAGAAATTAAATTGCGCCCAGCAACCGATGTAGGTGACTACAACGTAAAACTGCGTGCCATTTTAAAGTTCTTGGAAGAAGGCAACAAAGTCAAAATCACACTGCGTTTCCGTGGTCGTGAAATGGCGCACCAACAATTGGGTCTGGCACAATTACAGAAAATTGAAGCGGATGTAGCTGAAATTGGTGTAGTTGAACAGGCGCCAAAAATGGAAGGTCGTCAAATGGGTATGCTGCTTGGACCGAAAAAGAAAAAGTAAGCATCTCCGAATCAAAAAAGCACTGCCCAGCAGTGCTTTTTTTGTGACTACAGTTTATGAGGTCACTAATATTTTGACGTAATGATCGTTCGGTATGTTGAGCAGCTCAGCATACTTTGCATGATAAAAGCTCGGTGACTTTCGAACAGCTGCGGGTCATCTCTGGTGTTTAATTTTTATGTGACAACAGTTGCCCTGCTCAGGCTTATCTCGTATCTTTAACGGCAGAGCAATAACACATGACAACGACAAGAGCGCAAGGATATACACATGATTGATCTTTATTATTGGGGCACGCCCAATGGTCATAAAATTACGATTGCCTTAGAAGAAATGGCGCTGCCATACCAGATTTTCCCGATTAACATCCTTGAAAACGACCAGTTCCAGCCAGATTTTCTGCGCATTTCTCCCAACAATAAAATTCCAGCTATCGTCGATCAGGATGGACCGAATGGCCAGCCGATTTCGATTTTTGAATCGGGGGCGATCTTGCAATATTTGGGCCGTAAAACCGGCATGTTCTATCCGGTAGATGAGCTCGAGCGGGTAGAGGTGGAGCAGTGGCTGATGTGGCAAATGGGTGGCTTAGGCCCGATGCTCGGTCAGAACCATCACTTTAGCCGCTTTGCACCCGAGCGTATTGCCTATGCCACCGAGCGTTATGTCAATGAAAGCAAACGTCTGTATGGCGTGTTAAACAAGCAGCTGATCGGGCAGAAATATGTAGCCCGTGAATATTCAATTGCCGATATGGCGATTTTACCGTGGTTGTTACGCCATGAATGGCAGCAGATTCCGCTAGAAGATTATCCGCATGTGCAGGATTATATTGAGCGTTTAACCGCCCGTCCGGCAGTACAACGCGCCCTGGCGATTCAGGTTTAAATAATCATCATAAAATCACCTAAAGCATCTTCGGGTGCTTTTTTTGTGATTTCAGTTAAGATGGGCAGAACCTGTTAACTGCATCTGTTATGGCTTATCTGCTGTTATTTCTGTCGGCCTTTGGGGCGGCTACCTTATTGCCGTTGCAATCTGAAGCGGTATTACTGGGCCTGCTCATTCAAGAGCAACATTCGGTGATGGCTTTAATAGCCATCGCCAGTCTGGGCAATATTCTGGGCAGCTGTGTGAACTGGTGGTTAGGACTCAAGATCGAGCAGTATAAAGACAAGCGCTGGTTTCCGGTGTCTGAACCCAAGCTGCAGCAGGCACAGCAGATTTATCGGAAATATGGCTTCTGGTCCTTACTGCTGAGCTGGGTGCCGGTGATTGGTGATCCAATCACCCTAATTGCCGGTTTAATGAAAGAAAACTTCGCCCGATTTCTGCTGATGGTGAGTGTAGCCAAAATCGGGCGTTATCTGTTTATTTATCTGGCTTATGCCATGTTCTAGTTTAGCCCTCACATTCTGCTGGCTGAAAACGGACTTCATCTTTCAGGCTGGATTTTTTATAGATCCAGAATTTGCGTGGTACATCGACCTGTGCACCTTGCAGCGCCTGAATCAGTTTCTGGTCCAGCGCATAACGGCCGGAACCTTGCTGAATTTTAACCTTGTGGATGTTGCCGTATTTATCGGCTTTCATTTTGAACTGAATCCGGCGGGCATGACCATTTAACTCATCTTCGGTGACGTTCAGTTGAGGCTGGCTGCGATATTGAAACGCGCTTTTTGCGCCGGCTTGCTGCGCTTGCCAGACAGTCGAGTCAAAGCTGTAGTGGCAGTCCTGAGCAGTATCTTTTAAATCCAGATGAAAGACCTGATAACCAATCACTGGAACCGGGGTATCATCGACCAGATGTGGTTTGATTCTGGCCTGTTTTACCGCTTGGCTAATCAGCTGATCTAAAGATTTTAGTCCGGTGCTTTCCTGTACCGTGACCTTGTTGATTTGCCCCGATTCATCGGCATGAATCCGTAAAATGGCCGCGCGGTTTTGCTGCTTTAAATCGGCATTGCTATAACGCAGCTGCGGAAACTCGGTCCATTGAATACGCGTGGTCAGATGGGCGGCCAACGCCGAGGTTTTTTGTACTTGCAGTTGTTCGGCAGGGGCAGCAATGGCAAGCGTGGCACTAAGCGGCAGCGCCAGACACAGACTCAGGCAAATGGTTTTTTTCATGAGGATTAGCTTGTTGTTGGGCAAAAGAAGGAACGCTGCGCAGTATTTCCTGAATCGGGCTTCAGTACAAGTCTTCCTCTATAAAAATAAGAGGTTCCATCTTCATGTTTTGGCTGCTCAATAACAAGGAGAGATCCTGCTAATCTCAAAGACCTCATCTGCCGATAGAAGGCGAGCGACTTTTGCAATATTTGCTTTTGTTTTAGACAAAGATGCTTTAGAATACGTGCTCCCTTACCTGCAGGTCGTTTGTAATGGTGCAAATGAGCCGAACAGGTACTTAAAAGAGGTTGTTATGGCTAAGTTAAAAACTCGCCGTGGTGCAGCTAAACGTTTCAAAGCGACTGCTAACGGTTTCAAGCGTAAACAAGCGTTCAAACGCCACATTTTGACCAAAAAATCTGCTAAACGTATCCGTCAATTGCGCGGCTGTGTAATGGTTCACGTGAGTGACGTTGCTTCAGTTCGTCGTATGTGCCCATACATCTAAGGAGATTTATAAATGGCTCGTGTAAAACGTGGTGTACAGGCTCATCGCCGTCATAAAAAAATTCTTGCTCGTGCTAAAGGTTACTATGGTGCTCGTTCACGCGTATATCGCGTAGCGTTCCAAGCGGTAATCAAAGCAGGTCAATACGCTTACCGTGACCGTCGTCAGAAGAAACGTCAATTCCGTGCTCTATGGATTGCGCGTATCAATGCTGGTGCTCGTCAAAACGGCTTGTCTTACAGCCGTATGATTGCTGGTTTGAAGAAAGCTCAAGTGATCATCGACCGTCGCGTACTTGCTGACATCGCTATGCATGACGCAGTTGCATTTGCTGCTTTAGCTGAAAAAGCGAAAGGTGCATTGGCTGCCTAAGTCCTCGTGACTTAAAAGAAGACCGCTTTATGCGGTCTTTTTTATTGCGCAGAATCAGGATCTGGATGATGAAACAGGGAAATTGTATGCAGCGAATTAATGTGGTTGGTACTTCGGCCTCAGGCAAGTCGACCTTTGCCCGGGCGCTGGCAGAAAAGCTGGGACTGGCCTATATCGAGCTGGATAATCTGTTCTGGTTAGATGACTGGCAGCAAAGTGCTGATACAGATTTTTTTGCCAAAATTCAGGCCGCCATTGAGCAGGCACCCAATGGCTATGTGATTGATGGCAACTATACTCGCACCATTCCCATTAAATGGGCGCAGGCCGATACCATCATCTGGCTGGATTTACCGTTTCATAGCAATTTACTGCGTTCTGTACAACGCGCCGTGCAGCGCGCGGTTTCACAGCAAACCCTCTGGTCCAATTCCAATAATCGGGAAACGATCAGGCAGCTGTTTAGTCGCGATTCGATTGTCTGGTGGATGATTAAAACCCATCAGAAAAATCGCCGGCATTATCTGCAGCTGATGCAATCTCCTGAATATGCCCATCTGCACTGGATTCGGCTGACCTCGGTCGCTGAGGTTGAACGGTTTCTGAATCGCGTTTAAAGTCCGAAATAATAGGCCAATAAACAAATTACCACAGTAATAAGAATCAGCTTGATGACTCCAGTCGCACCAACTTTATGATGAGACGGGACTTTGGCTGAATGCGCTGCTTGCGCATGGGTAGCCTTGTTGTCAGATGCGAACGGTTCCAGCGGATTCGGCTGTGCGATAGGCGTCAGCTGGGCGCTTTGGTAATGGTTGGCCACCTTGACAATAAATTTGGCGCTTAAATCATCCAGCTTCTGGGCAAAATGGCGCAGGTCAAGCTGCTCTTCCGGACTCAGCACTTCATTATCTGCATTATAGGGATGCTGGATTTTCTGTTGAATATCATCTTTTAGCGCTTCTAAACGGTACAGCATGCGATGTGCATAATCGGCCTGATAGTGAGTCGGTAATAAAGACAGCTGATGCGGATCAGGTGTATCTGCCGTAAGCGGAACACCATAATAGGGTAAATTCTGCTGTTCAGGTGGCTGAAAGTCGGCCGCCAGTGTATGGGAAAACAGCTCCTGCTCGGTAAACAGATGAATTTCATCCCAGTGAGCGGGTTCTAGATCGGCCTCTACCTTTTTGGCCAGCTTGCTATTGAGTTCATAACGCCAGAACGTTTCCTGGCGCAGTTCAATACGCTGTGCCGATGGAAATTCATAATCATTGTCGGCGTTATACCATTCCGGCAATTCCTTGCCACAAATCCAGGCGAATTTTTTATGTGCTTCATGGCTGACAATAAAATGCGGGTAGGGCAGCAGCTCGACATTGGCGTTGGGATTTTTTTCATCGACCAGCAGGCTGGCATTGTGCAGACTCAGTCGGGTTGTACCCTGGCGTTTTAAGCCTTCCAGCCAGATTTCAAAATGCTGGGCCAGCAGATGCTGGGAATTTAAATCACGAAACCAGAACAGGTGCTGATTAAAAATGGGATGCGCACGCCAGCGACTGAAACTCAAATCTTGGCTCAGATATTCATTGCCATAGGTGACCAGGGTCAGTTGCTGTTTCCAAATTTGATCGAGCGCCATAGTGTTTGATCTCATTGATATTTTGATTATCTTATACTTTTTCCAAATTGCGATGCCAATCTAATTTTCCTGCAATGCAACTTCATTCTACTGTCCAAAAACTGTTAGAATGTGGGGTTTTTTAATTATATTCAAAATTTGTTGCTTTGAGAGTTACTATGTCACTGGAAGCCCTGACCACTGAAGCGCTCGCTGCCATTGCAGCAGCAGACGACCTTGCTACACTCGATCAAGTACGGGTGCAATTTACGGGGAAGAAAAGCCAGCTCGCGGAACAATCTAAGTCACTTGGTAAAATGGATCCTGAACAGCGTAAAGCGTTTGGTGCGCAAATCCATGCGGTGCGTGAAGCCATTAATACTGCATTAACCGAGCGTCAGGCAGCATTACAGCAAGCGGCATTAGAACAAAAACTTGCCAGCGAAACGGTGGATATTACTTTACCAGGCCGTGGTCAGACCATTGGCTCCATTCACCCGGTAACTCAGGTGCAAGAGCGTATTTGCCAGTTCTTTACCAAAGCTGGCTTTATTGTGGCTACTGGCCCAGAAGTTGAAGATGATTATCACAACTTTGAAGCGCTGAATATTCCAGGCCATCACCCGGCCCGTGCCATGCACGACACGTTCTATTTTGATGCGACTCATTTACTGCGTACCCATACCTCTGGTGTACAGATTCGGACCATGGAATCCCAGCAGCCGCCAATCCGTATTGTCTGCCCGGGCCGTGTTTATCGCTGTGACTCCGACCAGACGCATTCACCAATGTTCCACCAAATTGAAGGTTTGTACGTGGCGGAAAACACCAGCTTTGCTGAACTGAAAGGTTTACTGGTGAACTTGCTGAACGAATTCTTTGAAAAAGATTTGAAAGTCCGTTTCCGTCCGTCGTATTTCCCGTTCACAGAGCCAAGTGCTGAAGTGGATATTATGGATGAGCGGGGTAAATGGTTAGAAGTGCTGGGCTGCGGTATGGTGCATCCAAATGTATTACGCGCGGCAGGTATTGATCCGGACAAATATAAAGGCTTTGCTTTTGGTCTGGGCGTAGAGCGTTTTGCAATGTTGCGTTATGGCATTAACGACCTACGTATGTTCTACCAGAATGATGTGCGTTTCTTACGCCAGTTTGCTTAAAACAAATTTATACCTCTCCCTGACCTCTCCTAAAAGGAGAGGGGTTGTCCATCGGTGACATAGGGTTCTCCCCCTTTTTTTAAAGGGGGAGTTAGAGGGGGGATTTTAGAGATTTGAATTACAGGTTTTATATTAATGAAAATTAGCGAAAATTGGCTACGCACGTGGGTCAACCCAGCCATCGATAGCGAAAAACTTTCTGACCAGTTAACCATGCTGGGTTTGGAAGTTGATGATTTATCTCCAGCTGCAAAACCATTTACTGGTGTAGTGGTTGGTGAAGTGCTGACGGTTGAACAACATCCAGATGCAGACCGTTTACGTGTAACGACGGTGAACATTGGTTCCGGTGAGCCTTTACAAATCGTCTGCGGCGCGCCAAACGTACGAGCAGGTATGAAAGCACCTGTGGCAACTATTGGTGCAGTATTACCAGGCGATTTTAAAATCAAGAAAGGCAAACTGCGTGGTGTGGAATCACAAGGCATGCTCTGCGGTGCATCTGAAATTGACTTAGAAGATAAAATCGACGGTCTATTAGAACTTCCTGTGGATGCACCGGTCGGTGTCAACATCCGTGAATATCTGGACCTAGATGACAACGTGATTGACATCAGCATCACGCCAAACCGTGGTGATTGTTTCAGTATTCGTGGGATCGCACGTGAAATTGGGGTGATTAACCAACTGCCTGTGACTGCGCCTGAAATTAAAGAAATGGCTGCAAGCATTTCTGATGAAAAGAAAGTGGTTGTATCTACTGAAGGCTGTCCACGTTATTTAGGTCGTGTGATCAAGAACGTGAATACCAAAGCCGCGACGCCTGAATGGATGGAGCGCGCATTGGCACGTTCGGGTATCCGTCAGCACAGCATTCTGGTTGATATTACCAACTATGTCTTGATGGAACTGGGTCAACCACTCCATGCCTTTGATGGTGCAAAAGTGCAAGGTGCTGTACAGGTGCGTCAGGCGACTGGGGGCGAAAAACTTGTTCTATTGAATGAACAAGAAGTAGAACTGCAAGACGATGTCATGGTGATTGCCGATGATGAAAAAGCTCTGGCGATTGCCGGTATCATGGGTGGTCTGTCTTCATCGGTTACCGATGAAACCACTGAAATCTTCCTGGAATCTGCTTTCTTTGCACCGCTGCATATTGCCGGTCGTGCGCGCCGTTTTGGCCTGCATACCGATGCCTCTCAGCGTTATGAGCGTGGTGTGGATTTTGAACTGCCATTGATCGCCATGCACCGTGCCTCTCAGTTAATTTCTGAGCTTGCAGGCGGTGAGTTTGGCCCGATTACTGTGGCAGAAAATGCAGCAGTATTGCCAACACGTGACGCGATTGAACTGGAACAGGCACAGGTCGATCAGCTGCTGGGTTATAGCGTAGATTCAGACTTTATTACCGATGCTTTAACACGCTTGGGTTGTGAAGTGACGGTAAAAGCGCAAGGCCAATGGTCTGTGGTACCGCCATCGCATCGTTATGACATGGCCATTTACCAGGACCTGATTGAAGAAGTCGCGCGTATTCACGGTTATGACAATATTCAAATCAGCCTGCCGGTGATTGACACCAAACTGGCGAAGTATCAGGATCAGTTTGAAGTGGCACAGCTGCGTCAAACCCTGGTGACTTTGGGCTATCAGGAGGCAATCAGCTTTAGCTTTGCTGACCTGAAACTGGAAAAACAGCTAAATGCGGCGGTCAACCCGCTGGCATTGGCGAACCCGATTTCAAGCGATCTGGCGGTGATGCGTTCAACCTTGCTGTCGAGCCTGATTCCTTGCGTACAGTACAACATTAACCGTCAGCAAAGCCGTGTGCGTTTCTTTGAACTGGGTTTACGTTTTGATTATCAGAATGCAGCTTCAATTCATGACCTGAAACAGATTCCAACCCTGGCAATGATTGCAGTGGGCGCTAAAACAGCAGAATCATGGCATGGCAAGCCACAAGCCATGGACTTCTTTGACCTGAAAGGTGAAGTTGAAGAGTTGCTGGCAGCAGGTCGTGTACAGGTCGAATATGTACGCTCAGAGCGTAGCTGGTTGCATCCAGGCCAATCTGCAGAGATTCTGGTCAATGGTCAGTCAATTGGTTATTTGGGCCGTTTGCATCCATCTCTGGAAAATGAACTGGATTTGGGCACCACTTGGGTGGCGGAACTGGATCAGCAGGCTGTTTTGCAAACTTATGTATCTAATTTTACAGAATTATCACGTTTTCCGTCGGTAAGACGTGATATTGCGCTTTTAATTAGTGATAAGATTAATGTTAGCGAAATTCAGCAACTTATCGAACAAACGGGCGGCGAGCTTCTGCATTCAACCTGGTTATTCGATGTGTACACTGGTCAAGGTGTTGAAGCGGGTAAACGCTCATTGGCATTTGCACTGTTATGGCAACATCCGACACGTACGCTTGAAGATGCTGAAATTAAATCAGGTATGGACAATATCCTAAAAGTGTTAGAAAACACTTATCAAGCGACATTGAGGGCTTCATGACAGCATTAACAAAAGCAGAAATGGCTGATCATTTAAGTGAGCTCACGAGTTTAAACCGTCGTGAAGCGAAACAAATGGTCGAGTTATTCTTCGATGAGATTAGCCAGGCGCTAATCTCTGGGGAGCAGGTGAAACTTTCAGGTTTTGGTAACTTCGAGTTGCGTGATAAACGTCAACGTCCAGGCCGAAATCCGAAGACGGGTGAAGAAATTCCGATTTCTGCACGCCGGGTGGTAACCTTCCGTGCCGGACAGAAGTTCCGCCAACGTGTTGGAAATGAGCAGATCGATTGATCTGCTTTTTTTATGCCGCTAAAAAAGTAAGGGCTGAGGTTCTAACGGCAGGTATTACCGTGTTCCTTGTATGTGATGATGAGATGTTGTAAGAAATATTCAGACAATAAAAAAGAGAGCCAAAAGGCTCTCTTTTTGTCAATAATCTAAGATTATTGAGCTTCAGAAGCAGCAGCGTCAACAGCAGCATCAGCAGCGTCAGTAGCAGCATCAGCAGCGTCAGTAGCAGCAGCAGCAGCAGTGTCAGCAGCATCAGCAGCAGCATCTACAGCAGCATCAGCGCCAGAAGCAGCTTCAACAGCAGCAGCGTCAGCAGCAGCTTCAGCTTCAGAAGCAGCTACAACAGCTTCAGATGCAGCTTGGTTAGCGTCAGCAGCAGCTTCTTCAGTTTTTTTAGCACAACCAACGAAAGCTAAAGTAGTAGCAACTGCAGCAGCAATAGCGATTTTTTTGAATAACATGGCATCACTCTCTAAAAAATTGAGATTAAAAAAAACCGACGTTAGCCTGTTATATGCTTTTATTATTCCTAATTTTGTTAGGCACTAACAACGCAGGAGCAGTCTAACTGGTCTGCGAATATGCTATCACTGAGTTTTTTTAATTACTACTAGCTTGCTCTAAAAAAAGCCGAAAAAAGCCCTAAAATGCGTTGTTTTTTAACAGAAAATAACAATCAAGAGTTCAGTTTATATTGGCGAAAGGCGATTTAAATCATTAAAAATTATAGGGTTTTTTTGAAATACTTATTTATAATCATTTACTTAAAAATAAGTTTACACAGAAAACGTCCAATTGTGTCTTTATGTAAAGATGGTCAACCGAAATAAAAAGGCCATCGTTATACGATGGCCTTTTTAAAAAGTTTTGATCTTAGTTGCTGGCTTTACGCTTCATATGATCAAAGAACTCGTCATTGGTTTTGGTTTCTTTCATACGATCCAGCAGGAATTCCATGGCTGCCAGTTCATCTTGGGTATGCAGCAGCTTACGCAGAATCCAGACCTTACGCAGGTTGTCTTCAGACATCAGGCGCTCTTCACGACGGGTACCTGATTTCTTGATGTTCATGGCAGGGAACACGCGTTTTTCGGCAATACGACGATCAAGCGTAATTTCCTGGTTACCGGTACCTTTGAATTCTTCGTAAATCACTTCATCCATCTTGCTGCCGGTTTCAATTAACGCGGTTGAGATGATGGTCAGTGAGCCGCCTTCTTCAATATTACGTGCGGCACCAAAGAAACGCTTTGGACGTTCCAGTGCGTGAGCATCGACACCACCAGTCAGGACTTTACCTGAAGATGGCACCACGGTGTTATAGGCACGCGCTAAACGGGTAATCGAGTCAAGCAGAATCACCACATCTTTTTTGTGCTCCACCAGACGCTTGGCTTTTTCAATTACCATTTCAGCCACTTGTACGTGACGGGCTGGAGATTCATCAAAGGTTGAGGCAACCACTTCACCACGCACGGTACGTTCCATTTCGGTCACTTCTTCCGGACGTTCGTCAATCAGCAGAACAATCAGGAATACTTCCGGGTTATTACGTACAATCGACTGGGCGATGTTTTGTAATAACATGGTTTTACCAGCTTTTGGCGGCGCTACAATAATTGAACGCTGGCCTTTACCAATTGGCGCAACCAAGTCAACCACACGCGCGGTTAAATCTTCAGTGGTACCGTTACCAAGTTCCATGACCAGTTGTTCGGTTGGGAACAGCGGGGTCAGGTTTTCAAACAGGATTTTATTGCGCGAGTTTTCTGGCGTGTCGTAGTTAATCTGGTTAACTTTTAACAGGGCAAAATAACGTTCGCCTTCTTTTGGTGGGCGAATGGTGCCGGTAATGGTGTCACCGGTACGCAGGTTAAAACGACGAATTTGCGAAGGGCTGACATAGATATCGTCAGGACCGGCTAAATAAGAGCCTGCTGCAGAGCGTAAGAAGCCAAAACCATCTGACAGAATTTCGAGCACGCCATCACCAAAAATCTCTTCGCCATTCATTGCATGACGTTTTAAGATGGCAAAAATAATGTCTTGCTTACGGTTACGAGCCATTCCTTCAAGGCCCATAAACTCGGCAATCTTGATGAGTTCGCCAATCGGTTTTTTCTTGAGTTCGGTTAAATTCATAGGTGATCAGATAGAATCAAAAATTCTGGGGTACAGGTTGGAAGGGAAGCAACATTTGACCGCATGCAGGCAATAAAACGAACGCAATTGTATTTGCACAATAACAATTCAGAGGACTGATTAATTGTTTCAGAGAAAAATGTGAAAAAACAATTTCTGTTGCCGAGCGGCATTTTTGTGTTGTGTCTTTTAAGAAACGGGCGGGACGGGAAGTCCTTTATTTCTTGAGCAAGCAATATAAGAGAGAAACGCCGATTTGTCAATTTATAGACGAAAAAAATACGCTATGAAACATAGCGTATTTTAATTTTTCTAAACAGACAGGATTTAGATGTTTTCATCAATAAATGCAGTCAGTTTCGATTTTGGTGCAGCACCAATCTGCTGTGCAACCACTTCACCATTTTTGAACATCAACAGTGCAGGGATGTTACGGATGTTGTAGTTCACGGCAGTTTGTTCGCAAGCGGTCACGTCAACTTTCACAATTTTAACTTTGCCTTCATATTCAGTCGCCAAAACTTCAAGTACTGGCGCAATTGCCTTACAAGGCGCACACCAGCCCGCCCAGAAGTCAACCAATACAGGTGTTTCAGATTGAACAACGTCTGCTTCGAAGTTTGCATCCGTTGTGTTTACGATGTTGCCAGACATGGAATGTGCTCCAAATGAATTTTTGTATAGATAGCTATATTTATTAGTATTACATAGCCATCTAGAACAATGTAGAGGAATATGTAAATTTTCGATCTTTCCTGTGAATTTGTCTAATTGATGCTCACGATGCTGATGATCGTGTCACACAATTGTCACATCTGCCGAAAATTTAAATACTCATCGAAATGTGCGCACAAATGGCTTTTAAATTGCATGTATGTGAATTACTCTAG
This sequence comes from Acinetobacter sp. CIP 53.82, assembly GCF_000369465.1. NCBI lineage: Bacteria > Pseudomonadati > Pseudomonadota > Gammaproteobacteria > Moraxellales > Moraxellaceae > Acinetobacter > Acinetobacter sp. CIP 53.82. The sequence goes on from NZ_KB850046.1 coordinate 1,969,581, forward strand.
GCACAATTCTGTATAGGTTTGTTTGAAGAATGTCTGATTTTTTAATTGATGAAGAGTTACTTGCAGCCATCGATATGGGGTCGAACAGCTTCCACCTGGCCATTGCCCGTGTGGATCATGGTGAAGTAAAAAAAGTGGCATCAATGTCAGAAAAAGTACAGCTTGCCGCTGGTTTAGATGAGAATAAAAATTTAACCGAAGCCGCACAGCAGCGCGGTTTAGCCTGTCTGGCACGCTTTGTCGGACGTTTAAGCGCTGTACAGCCGAACCGTTTACGTATTGTTGCCACCAACGCCTTGCGTCAGGCCAAAAACGGACATGAATTTATTCAAAAAGCCGCAGAAATCTTGCCAAAACCCATTGAAATTATTGCCGGTCGTGAAGAAGCCCGCTTAATTTATCTGGGTGTGTCGCACACCATGGAAAACAGTGGTCGCCGCTTGGTGATTGATATTGGCGGTGGTTCAACCGAGCTGATTATTGGTGAAGAATTCGAACCTATTCATACCGAATCTTTACAGATGGGCTGTGTGGCTTATACCAAAGCCTTTTTCGCCGAAGGTGAAATTAACCATAAAAGTTTTGACAAAGCCGTGTTTGCCGCACGCAAAGAATTATCCACCATTGCCAATACCTATAAAAATGCCGGCTGGGATACCGTAGTAGGCTCAAGTGGCACCATTAAAGCCTGCCGCCAGATTACCGTGAATATGGGCTGGAGCAATGCGCAGGAAAATCTGACCCGTGAGGGCCTGGAAAAACTCAAAGATAAACTGCTTAAATACAAGCATGTCTCTGAAATGGACTTTGACGGTTTAAAAGAAGATCGACGAGCAGTTTTGCCAGCCGGGATTGCGATTTTATATGCAGTTTTTGATATTTTAGATATTGATAAACTGGTTTATTCCGATGGTGCCTTACGTGAAGGCGTAATGTATGACCTGCTGGGCCGTTTCCAGCATGAAGATATCCGGGACCGCAGTGTGCAGGCGCTGATGGGCCGTTATAACGCCGATCCGAAACAGGCAGAACGTGTGGTCAAAACCGCGCAGCACCTGTTTGAAGGCGTAGCCGCGGAGCTGAAATTGACCAGCGATGACAGTGATTTACTGCGCCGCGCGGCCTATTTACATGAAATTGGTCTGGCGATCAGTCATGGTGGCTATCATCGTCATGGTGCTTATTTATTACAACATTCGGATATTCCAGGCTTTTCACAAATTGATCAAAACCATCTGTCGCATCTGGTTGCGCATCATCGCCGCAAGCTGCGTCAGGACGATAAAATTGATGTCAACAAGGTCGGTGGCCATAAATTAATGCATTTATGTCTGCTGCTGCGCCTAGCAGTTTTAGTCAATCACAGTCGTAGCGATCAGATGCTTCCTGCCATTGAATTGAGTGTTCAGAATGCGCAACAATGGCAGCTCAGCGTTTCGGGTGATGCTAAACAATGGCCATTGCTTGTCGCTGAATTGCACGATGAACAAGTGCAGTTCAAGAATTGGGACATTGAATTAAAAATTCATTCGGAACAATTTGTCGATTAACGTTTTGGTTAATTTAGGGATAACAGTCGACTTATGAAAAATAAAGCTGCTCAATCAAAAGCATGGACAACGGTCCAAATTGCACGTCATCCAGAGCGTCCGCAATTCCTGGACTATGTAGGCGAAATTTTCACTGAATTTGATGCGTTGCACGGCGACCGTTTATTTGGTGATGATGGTGCAATGGTGGGTGGCTTGGCACGCTTCGATGGTCAGCCGGTCATGGTCGTGGGCCAGCATCGTGGTCGTAGTACCCGCGAGAAATTGCAGCACAATTTCGGCATGAGTAACCCGGAAGGTTACCGTAAGGCACAGCGTTTGCTAGATATGGCAGAACGTTTCAAGCTGCCGGTCTTTACCTTTATTGACACCATGGGTGCTTATCCGGGTGTGGGTGCAGAAGAACGTGGTCAGGCGGAAGCGATTGCCACCAGTCTTGCTCAATTATCGAACCTGAAAGTGCCGGTCGTGGCAACAGTTCTGGGTGAGGGTGGTTCAGGCGGTGCCTTGGGTATTGGTGTGGCGGACCGTGTGGTGATGTTATCTCACAGTATTTATTCAGTAATTTCTCCAGAAGGCTGTGCATCTATTTTGTGGAAAACTGCTGAACAAGCAGAACAAGCAAGTGAAGCATTGGCACTGACTGCTGAAAAATTACAGCAGATGGGCATTGTTGAATATGTGGTTGATGAAGGTGAGGGAGCTCACTTGCAACCAGAAAAAGTCATGCAAGATTTAAAAGCCGTGTTAAAACAGGCTCTAGAAGAATTGCAACCGATGGATGCACAAGAACGATGCGAAGCACGTTACCAGCGTTTGATGAAGTTTGGCAGCGACAATTTAGGACTGGCGTCTTAACCCAGATTCAGTCTTTTCCAGAAGATACGCATTTTCTCATCGGATGTAGTGGCGGCATGGATTCCATGCTGCTGCTGCATCTGATGGCGTTTTTATGCCCGGAAAAAGTCCGGGCCATTTATATTGATCATCAATTGCAGCCTTCTAGTCAGGCCTGGGGCAAATTTGTCCAGCAGTATTGTCGGACCTTCAATATTCCTTGCATCATTCAAGCGGTACAGGTCGCCGAAGGCAATCTGGAACAGCAGGCACGCGCCGCACGTTATCAGGCATTTCAGCAGCATATTCAAACCAATGAGATATTGGTACTGGCCCATCATCAGCAGGATCAGGCAGAAACAGTGTTATTGCGCCTGTTTTCCGGTGCTGGAATTCCTGGCCTGGCGGCTATGAAAACTTTCGATTCTCGTCCTGAACTGTCAATCTGGCGACCGTTGCTATCTTTATCGCGTGAGCAGATTCAGACCTGGTGCCAGCAGCTTTCGATTCCACATATTCAAGATCCGACCAATCAGGATATTCACTACGACCGGGCCTGGTGTCGTGAACAGTTATGGCCGCTGTTAAACGCGCGCTTTCCCAAAATGCAGCAAAGCATTTGCCGCAGCAGCCAGCTGATGCAGGATGCCGAGCAGATTTTGGCCGAAGTATTGCTGCAGGATTTGGCCAGCTGTGGCGATGCCGAGCATCTAGATTTACACCGTATTCAGCAATTGTCCGAGGCGCGGCAACGCCAGTTATTGTCATTCTGGATGAAAGGGGACAACCAGTACCGGCCAAGTTTTGACATGGTGCAGCGCATTCAGCAGGAAGTGATTCAGGCTCGGGCCGATGCGCAAGCGGCTTTGCATTGCAACGGCTTTTATTATGTCCGCTATCAAAATGTCATTTACCGTTTGGCCCAGCTGGAATATTTGGCCAGTCAACAGGCCATCCCTGCGCGGGAACAGGTGTTCTGGCAGTTGGGGCAAACCCTAGATTTACCTGCCGGACAGTTTCAGTTGAATGCACCGCATCAGGTTGGTTTGTCTTTTGCATTACTCCAACAAGAATTGACTTTAAGTACGCGAGTGGGCGGAGAAAAAATCCATCTTCATGGACGGGTCGGGGCCTGGCCATTAAAAAAGGCGATACAGCAGGCACAAATTTTTCCCTGGAAGCGTCATACAATTCAAATATTAAGCAGAGATAATGTTATGCTAGGGGTTTTCACGCCAAAAGGGTTTTGGCTGGCAGATTCTGCCTATTGCGAACCGGATGGCTGGCAACCGACTTTAATCTCTTAACTATAAAGAACTCAACCAAGAGTGTGAATCATGAGTGCAGTGTTAAATTGTAATATTAGTTTTATTGGTGGCGGAAATATGGCACAGGCCTTAATTGGTGGCCTGATTGCACGTGGCATGCCTTCAACGCGTATTACAGTTGCTGATCCGGTCGAAAAAATCCGTTTGTTGCTTGAAGAAAAAGATGTACATGTGACCGAAGACAACCAGGCTGCCATTCGTGACGCCGATATTGTGGTGTTCGCAGTCAAACCGCAGGTGCTGGCCAGCGTGCTGCAACCGCTAAAAGGGCAGTTTGAAGGCAAACTGGTGATTTCGATTGTTGCCGGTGCAGAAATTGCCACCATTTCGGCATTGCTCGATACCGACCGTGTGGTGCGGGTGATGCCAAATACCCCGGCACTGGTACAAACTGGTGCGCATGGTTTATATGCGCATGATGCGGTCGATAGCAAAGACCGTGAATTGGCAAGTCAGGTTTTGGCTGCCACGGGTTTAACAATTTGGGTAAACTCTGAAGCGCAAATTGATGCAGTCACGGCAGTATCCGGTTCTGGCCCGGCTTACTTTTTCTATATGATGGAAAGTATGATTCGTGCCGGCAAAAACTTGGGCCTGGATGAAAAAGTGGCAACGGCTTTAACCTTGCAAACTGCGTTGGGTGCGGCACAAATGGCAATTACCAGTTCCAACACCCCGGCAGAGCTGCGTAAAAACGTGACCTCTCCAAACGGGACCACGCAGGCAGCGTTGGAAGTGTTTGACCGTGCGCAAGTGTCGCAGAATATTCAGGCGGCGTTGGCGGCTGCCAAAACACGCAGTCAGGAACTGGCTGCCGAGCTGAGTGACAGCATTAAATAAAGTATTTAATTTTAGGAACGTTCAAGTATGGGTGCAAATTCTGCGCTAATTTTTGGCATCATCATTAACGTAGCGATTTTGCTCGTCTTCTTCCGTTTTCTCATGCAGCTGGCTGCGGTGAGTCCTTATAATCCGGTGGTGTTGTCTACGATCAAGGCCACGAAAATTGTAGATGTATTTAGCCGTATTTTCCCGACCGTGGCAAAAGGCCGGGTGAATCTGGCGGCATTGGCGCTGCTGGTGGTGCTTTATCTGCTGAAAAATTACGGCATGATGTATTTAAACGGGGCGATGCCTAATGGCCCGGTACATCTGCTGATTCTCACCTTTGTGACCATGATTCAGGACCTGCTACGTTTCTGTCGTTACCTGATTTTTGCCACCATTATTTTAAGTTGGGTAGTGATGTTTACCCAGTCACGCGGGCCTTATATTGAAGTGATTCAGGAGCTGGCAGAACCTTTACTGGCGCCGTTTCGCCGGATCATGCCGAATATGGGCATGATTGACCTGTCTCCAATTCTGGCATTTCTGGCGTTATATATTGCTGAAATTCTGATGAACCAGGTGGCGATTGTTTTGCTGACCGGCTTCTAATAAATTCAGCTCAAGAAAAAAAGGACTCAATTGAGTCCTTTTTTATGGCTCAAGTTTTGAGGTGAAGACCTTGATATTTCGCCCAAGAGGCAAATGACCTTCAGCCCAGCCTTCCTCCGAGGAGGAAGGTGGAAAGACTTTAGTGTGCTTCATCCCAGTTCTGGCCTTTACCCACTTCGACCACCAGCGGAACAGACAGTTCAATCACCGACTGCATCACTTCGGCCAGTTTGGGTGCCAGTTCATCGGCGACATTGGCATCGACTTCAAACACCAGTTCATCGTGCACCTGTAGCAGCATTTTGGCCTGATGGCGTGGCAGCATTTTATCTACCTCCACCATGGCCATTTTAATAATATCTGCCGCAGAGCCTTGTAAGGGCGCATTAATTGCTGCACGTTCTGCTGCTTTACGCACCATCATGTTACGGGCATCAATATCCGGGGTATATAAACGGCGGCCGGTCAGGGTTTCAACAAAGCCTTGTTCCAGAGCCACCTGACGGGTGCGCTGCATATATTCATAAATGCCCGGATAACGCTGGAAGTATTGCTTGATATAGTTCTGCGATTCTTCCCGGGTAAAGCCCAATTGACGGATCAGACCAAATTCGGACATACCATATAACAGGCCGAAGTTAACCGCTTTGGCCTGGCGACGCTGATCCGGCGTGACATCTTCCAGGGCAATATTCAACACTTCTGCAGCGGTACGGCGGTGTACATCCTGACCATGATTGAAGGCATCAACCAGCGCGTCATCTTGCGAGAAATGCGCCATTAAACGCAGTTCAATTTGCGAATAGTCGGCAGCCAGTAACACGCGGCCTTCTGGTGCAATAAAGGCTTTACGAATTTGACGGCCAATATCCATACGCACTGGAATATTTTGCAGGTTCGGATCGGTCGAAGACAGACGGCCTGTTGCGGTCAGTGCCTGATGATAACTGGTATGCACGCGATGGCTGCTGCTATTAGCCTGCTTTTGTAAGCCATCGGTATAGGTACTTTTCAGTTTAGACAGACCGCGATATTCCACAATCAGGCTGGCAATCGGGTGCTCAATCTTTTCTAAAATACTTTCACTGGTGCTGTATTGGCCGGTGGCAGTTTTCTTGCCGCCTTTGATGCCCAGCTTTTCAAACAGGATTTCGCCAACCTGTTTGGGCGAGCTGACATTAAACGGCTGGCCGGCCAGTTCAATAATCTGCTGTTCCAGTTGCAGCATGGTATTGGAGAATTCTACGCCCAGCTGATCCAGGAAATTCAGATCTAGCTTGATGCCGTTTTCTTCCATCTGGGTTAGCACGCGTGCTACCGGCATTTCAATATGATGCAGCAGATTGCTTAGTTCCGGATGACGCTGTAACTTTTCATTCAGCACTTCATACAGGCGATACGTCACATGTGCATCTTCAGCGGCATAATGCGCGGCTGTTTCAATCTCGATCTGGTTAAAGGTTTTCTGTTTGGCGCCTTTACCGGCAATCTGTTCATAGGTGGTGGTCAGATGACTTAAATACAGCCGCGCCACATCATCCATCCCATGACGGGTGGCGACAGAATTTAAGACATACGAGGCCAGCATGGTGTCAAAGTACCAGCCCTGTAAGTGAATGCCGTGGTTTTCCAGCACATGCGCATCATATTTTAAATGATGGCCAATTTTTTCAACCGCTGGATTTTCCAGAATCGGTTTGATCTGCGCCAACACTGTTTCACGGTTTAACTGTTCTGGTGCGCCGGCATAGTCATGCGCCAGAGGCACATAGAAGGCTTCCGTAGCATCAAAAGCCACCGAGAAGCCGACAATCTGGGCAATCCGATAATCCAGACTGGTGGTTTCGGTATCAAAGGCAAAACGTGTGGCGGTGCTTAAACGCTGGAAGAGTACATCCCAGTCTGCCGGGCTTAACACTGTATGATAGGTGGCTTCACCTAGCTGATCTTCACTGCTGCTGAGCTGAGCTTGATCTTCGGTGGCGACTTCTGCGGCCGCTGGTGTTTGGCTAATGGCCTGGCTGACCTGTTTGTAGCTGTTGCTGTTCGGGTTGTTCGGATGATCGAGCGACTGCAGCTGGTTCCGGAACTCCAGTTCGGTATACAGGCGGCGCAATTCTTCGGTATTTGGATCGCACAGTTTCAGGTCTGCAAAGGTCAGGCCCATGTCCAGATCACAGACAATACTGGCCAGTTGATGATCAATGGCAATACCATCGACATTGTCTTTAATATTCTGGCCAACGCGACCTTTAATTTTGTCGACATTTTCTAGAATTCCGCCTAAAGAGCCGTATTCAGTCAGCAGTTTGGCGGCAGTTTTAGCACCCACGCCCGGAACACCCATAATCCCGTCCGAGGCATCGCCCATCAGGGTCAGATAATCAACAATCTGATTCGGCCAGACGCCAAATTTCTCAAAGACACCCTGCACATCCATTGGTTTCTCTTTGAAGCTGTCTTCCAGCGTAACTTTGTCGGTCACCAGCTGAGCCATGTCTTTGTCGCCGGTGGAAATTAACACCTGATGACCTTCGGCTTCGGCGCGTTTGGCCAGCGTGCCAATAATATCGTCGGCTTCGGCACCCGGCAGCATATAAAGAGGAATCCCCAGTGCGCGAATTAAGGCGTGTAAATAAGGAATCTGCTGTGACAGTTCATCTGGCATACTTGGACGGTCACCTTTATAAATAGGTGACAGTTCGTGACGGAAGGTTGGTTCCGGGGTATCAAAAATCACCGCCATATGGGTAGGCTGGGTACGGCGTATCAGTTTCTGGATTGCGGAAATTGCCCCACGGATGGCGTTGGTATGTATACCGGTTGACGTGGTTAAAGGGGGTAAGGCGTGAAACGCACGAAATAAAAAATAAGACCCATCGACCAAGACAAATGGTGGCATTGAAAGTTTCCTAATCCAAAAAACCTGTTTATTGTACGTGATTTTACACACGCACGCTGAGTGATGATTGTATATGCAGGTTACCGAATATCTGATGAATATAAAATAAGCACTGTGCAAGTTGTTGTATGATCAGCACAATTAATAAAGGAATAAAACAAGATGCTGAGAGGGCAGAGCGAAATCCGCATGATCTGGTTGATGAGCCTGATGATTGTCGCCATCAGCGCGTGGTTTTTATCATTTCCACTGCTGACCTATGTCTGTGGTTTTGCACTGCTGATGAGTGTTATGCACTATGTCGATGCTATTCAGCAACCGGCTCAAGTGCTAGGCGAACAACGGTCAATTAAGTTTCGTGCCACCTCCAAAGTGCCGCTGTATCTCTCCTCGATTATTGCCGTGGTCGGTGGGCTGCTGGATTGGGGCTGGATGATTGCTGCTGGCGCTGCGGCCTGGATTTTCTTTTTTCTGCGCTGGCTGCGGCGTCTGGAACAGTATTTGGGCCAGATTCAACAGGCCCAGCATTTTTTGCCGCAGCCGGCTTCTTCGGTACAGTCGGACATACCGCCTTTACCGTTTAGTGCAACAGCTGAAGCTACGCCAGTGCCTGCTCCCAATTTAGTCCAGCAAATCAAACACTGGATTTTTGAGGGTAATCCGGTGCTGAAAACCGCGATTTCTATTCTGGTGATCGGCATTATTCTGCTGCTGCGTTTTGCCACGGAACATTGGCAGCTGAGCCTGGCCACCAAACTGGCCATGGTCGCGCTGAGTAGTGCTGCCGTGACCGGACTGGGTTATCGCTTGCAGCAGCGCAATCGCAGTTTTGCCCTGGGGCTGGAAGGGCTCGGGCTGGCAGCCTTGTGTCTGACCTTATTCTTTGCCTATTACAATGCGGTGATTCCAAACTTGCTGATTGCCAGTGGCTGTTTTCTGCTACTAATGGCCCTGACGTTATGGCTGAGTTTAAGACAGCAGTCGGTTGAACTGGCGTTAATGGCCATGGTGATGGTCTATCTTGCACCATTTACCTTACCGGTGCGTGATGCAACTGCACCGGAATTTATTGGCTATTATCTGGTGATTAATATTGCGGTGGCCGTGCTCAGCAGCCTGCGACCGTGGAAGTTTCTGAATCAGATTGCTTTTTTAATGACCGTGCTGGTCGGTGGCAGCTATGCCTTTGTGCATGGCAGCGATGCTGACCGCGACCTGATGACTGGGTTGATTCTGGCACATGCCGCTATCTTTATCTGGCTGGGTTTCCGCTTTAGCCAGTTATTGGCACAGCAGGACTTAGACAAGTTTAAGCTTAAACCGGCGCTGGATATTGGGCTGATTTTTGCTGCACCGTTGCTGGCCTATAGCAGTTTATATGTGCTGCATTTCCAGGACACAGCCTGGCAGGCGGGCCTCAGTCTGCTGTTTGCACTGCTGTTCGCCGTGTTGTACCGATTGTCCAGACACCATCAAACGGTACAGCTAATTGCGCACAGCTATTTAAGCCTGACCTTAATTTTTCTGGCCTTAATTCCGCCGATTTTATTACCAGCTGAAAAAAGTGTTATGGGCTGGGCCATTGAAGGCCTGCTGATTTTCCTGTTGGGGCTGGTGCGGCAGTCCAAAATCAGTCTGTATCTGGCCATGGGCCTGCTGGTCGTGGCGGGGCTGTCGAGCCTGTACTATCTGGTGGAGCTGATTGTATTTCCACGCGCCATGTTCTGGGTGCTGTGCCTGAGCTATGTGGGCGTGGTATTGCTGTCCAATAGCCGGCTGCAATTTCAGCAACAACTTAGTAGCAGTATGATTGGCTTTCAATGTCTGCTGATGTTGCTGGCGACCACCATGTTGCTGGTGCTGCTCCAGGATGAATGGTCCGGCGAGCTGAGTGCGGTGCTGAGCTTGTTGACTCTAGGTCTGGCCTATTGGGTTGTGAATGAAATCCTGTTACGCCGTCAGGCCGGGGTGGCCTGGTTATTTAGCAAATGGTCGGGCCTGGTTCCCTTGCTGCTGTTTGCGGCAGGAATCATCATGCTGCGGATGCAACAGGGCAGTATTGTCTGGGTATCTTTCAAGGAGCGGCTGTTCTTTGCCGGAGCTGGCATCATTCTCAGTCTGCTCTGGTTGAGGCCGCTTTTGGGTGTGCGAACCGAAAAAGAATGGGTCAGTGCCTGTACTTTACTCAGTCTGCTACTGACCAGTCTGACTTTATTACCGCAGCAACCGTATATCAGTATGGTGATTTTGCCGCTACTGTTCTGCGGCTGGTGTTACTGGCAGGCACAGCCCGACTGGCAGATGTTCTGGCAGGCCCGAAGCAGTTTGCTGTTGATGCTGGCCTGGATGATCTGTTCGCAGCTGTTAAGCCAGCAGGCGTTTCATGGCTATCTGCTGCCCATCTTAAATCCTTTTGATCTGGTCAGCATCGCCATGCTGGTCGGCTTTTTATGGATGCTGTCATTGCAGGTTAAGGCTGGGCTGGATCGGAGTATGGCTGCAGTGTTGATGGTGCTGAGTTTATTGTGGCTGAGTAGCTATATTGTGCTGCGTGGCTTGCATGTCTATGTGGGAACGCCGCTGAATGAACTGGCGCTGTGGCGTAATGGCACGGTGCAACTGAGTTTGACTTTACTTTGGGTTAGCTTGGCGTTTGTCACCATGAGCTGGGCCAGCCGCAAACAGTTACGCTCGGTCTGGGTCCTGGGCGGCAGTATTCTGGTGATTGTCAGCTTAAAGCTGGTGCTGTTTGATCTGTCGCATATTGGCACTTTAACCCGGGTCATTTCATTTTTAGCTGCCGGTGCGGTGATGCTGATTATTGCCTATATTGCGCCAATGCCCGATCCAGAACAACCGGTTGAACGCTCACCCTCTGAATAGAAAAAGCCTTCTCTTGGTGGAGAAGGCTAATATTACAAAGTTTATTTTACATCCGGTTCACGTTTCAGGGCTTTTTCATTGGCATATTGATCAATCTCTGCATTTTCCAGCGGTCGGGACAGCGGATGATCGACAAAGCCCATTTTCGGTACCGGAATTTCAATCTGGTTATCGACAAAGCCATTACGAATCCGTTCCTGCATTTCATCACGCACTCGCAGGAAATTTTCCTGCTGGCACCAGATCGCAAATAACAGTTCAATTGAGGATTCTCGGAAGGCAGTTACTGTCACCGCAGGTTTCGGATCGGCCAGCACCAATGGATATTTATTGGCCACATCCAGCAGCACTTCACGCACCTTGATAATATCTTCATGGAAATTAATGGCCAGAGTAATTGGAATCCGCCGGATCGGGAATTTGGACAGGTTGTGTACTGGCGCCCGAATCAGCTGTTCGTTCGGTAAACGCACATACACGTTGTCCTGGGTGAGCAGTTTTACCGAGAGCAGGTCAATCGAAATCACTTCACCTTCTACGGTATGACCACGAATGAGGGTAATCTGGATGGTGTCACCCACTTCAAAGGAACCTTCACCAATCAGGAACAGACCGCTGATTAGGTTGGAAGCCGAAGTTTGTGACGCGAAACCCAACGCCACGGTTAAGATACCGGCTGCACCCAGGAAGACACTAAGTTTAAAGCCGGCTTCTTTCAGGCTGGCCATCACAAAAATCAGGAAAATAAAATAGAAAATCCCGCGACGCCAGACCAGACTCTGATGCGCATTAAAGCGTTTACCAATGGTGCGGATAAAGGCATTAGAGACAAAACGCGCCACCAGAAAGCCTAAGAAGCACAGCACCAGCGCCACCAGAATTTCAGTCAGGCGCTCGGTGTTGATATTGGTGAAAATCCCTTTCAGGCTATTGGTAATTTCTTTAGGGATATTGGAATCGGCCATGTCTACTCCCTAGAAGAATGAATCAAACATATTAAATAAGGCCCCTGCGGTTTCACGTGGCGGATGCACATAAATCACTTCACCGGCATGCGGTGGGGTGCGGTTTTCAATCCGTACCCGTGGCGGCCGGTCGGAACCTTCGTGCAAGACTTTAATCTGCGAGGTCCATAAACGTCCGGTACTTTCACTAAAAAATAGCGGTAGTGCCGGCACCGGTACATTCATCCGGTCAAAGCGCAATTGCTGGTTGCTGATATTATGAAACTCAATAGGCGTAATGGCACGAAAGGCGCGCGGGCGTAGCTGGTGCAGCTCGGTCCGGCCATCCACCGCGGTGGCATAACAGATTTCGCCATAACGGTGATTCGGTCCAAACCAGGTATCTTTGGGCAAAATCACCGGCAAATCAAAAATTGGCTCACGCTGGCCATCAACAAAACCAGCAATCCATAATGGGGTACTAATGTATAGCGTGCCGCGCTGGCCAGCCGGAATATAAATCGGATCGACTGGTTTAATCACCACCGACCGATCTGCCAGACGCGGCATCAGCTGGAGTTTGTTGGTGGTCGATTTGAACATGTAGCGTTCAATTTTCACCGGCTGCGGAAAGGAAAAATTCGGGTCATTGATGCGATGCCATTGCTGTTCATAGTCATACTGCACCTGCGGACGATGATATTCCAGACGCCACTCCTGCATGCCGCGTGTTAAACGAAACAGCAGGGAGCCAAATTGCCAGGCTTTGGGCTGATGCAGTTCAAACTCGTGTTCGCCCCACCATTTTAAATCGGGCAATTCATCATGATTCAGTAATTCATTCGGATGCGGCAAGGGCGTCTTCCTTTCAATTTAAAACCCTAAAAACAGACTTCACGCTGTCATAAGCTTAGAGTACACTCAAATGAGATTTTTTCATCATTATTATAATCGCTGATGCAAGTACTTAAACAATTACAAATCCCCTATAGTTTTGCAAAACGCCATGGCGTGCTGATTCGCTATGAGGGGGATCATGCTTTTATCGTGCGCCGTGAAAATACGCCGCTGCTGGCTATTCAGGAAGCACGCCGTTTTCTCGGGCATCCGGCCCAGTTCCAGTTATGTACCGATCAGGAATTTCATCAGCTGTTAAGCAGCAGTTTTGCCGGCGATACCGGGGAATCACAACAGGTTGCGGCAGGTCTGGAAGATCATCCAGATTTACTCAGTCTGGCCGACTCGGTACCTGAAGCCGAAGATTTAATGGACCAGGAAGATGATGCGCCCATTGTCCGGCTGATTAATGCACTGCTGTCCGAAGCCATTCGGGTCGGTGCGTCGGATATTCATATTGAATCGTTTGAAAAACGCTTATCGGTGCGTTTGCGGGTAGATGGACAATTACGTGAAATTGTACAGCCGCGTCGTGAGCTGGCGCCGTTACTGGTATCGCGGATTAAAGTCATGGCCAAACTGGATATTGCTGAAAAACGCATTCCGCAAGATGGCCGTATTTCGCTGCGACTGGCGGGCCGTGAAGTCGATGTGCGGGTATCGACCTTGCCATCTTCGCATGGTGAACGGGTGGTGATGCGTCTGCTGGATAAACAGGCCGGACGGCTGAACATGACCCATTTGGGCCTAATGCAAAATGATTATGACCGGCTAAAACAGCTGGTGCATCGTCCGCATGGCATTATTCTGGTGACCGGTCCAACTGGCTCGGGGAAAACCACCACCTTGTATGCAGCACTGTCGGACCTGAATGATGGCTCGAAAAATATTCTGACTGCTGAAGATCCGATTGAATATCAGCTGGAAGGGATTGGGCAGACTCAGGTCAACACCAAGGTCGATATGACTTTCGCCCGTGCTTTAAAAGCCATGTTGCGTCAGGACCCGGATGTGGTAATGGTCGGGGAAATCCGTGATCTGGAAACTGCAGAAATTGCAGTACAGGCTTCGCTGACTGGTCACCTGGTATTATCGACCTTGCACACCAATACTGCGATTGGCGCCGTAACCCGTTTAAAAGATATGGGCATTGAACCTTTCCTGCTGTCCAGTTCCCTGATTGGCGTGATTGCGCAGCGTCTGGTCCGAACCTTGTGCGCGCACTGTGCCACCTGGCATGATGCTGATGACTTTGAAAAAGAACTGTTTAAACCTGTCAGCAGCGCAGAGCTATTGCGCCTGCCAAAACCAAAAGGCTGTGAGCAGTGTGCGCATACCGGATTTACTGGTCGGACCGCCATTTATGAAATTGTGCCGGTAGATGATCACATGCGCCGCCTGATTCATGGCAATGCTGCAGAGTATGAACTGGAAAACTATGCGCGCCAGCAATCTGGTTCGATTCGTGAAGACGGTTTGCGTAAGGTGCTGGCCGGTAAAACCACAGTCGAAGAAGTGTTACGTGTCACCAATGAAGCGGCAGACTAGCAGAGCTATAGAGCCTGTTTAAAAAAATCGTCAGTCCCTACCACAGGCTGACGATTTTTTGCATTAAGAGGGCGCGTAAGGGTGCCGTCGGATTGCCGGGATTGCGCTGGCTTTCATGAGTATAAAATGCCAGCCAGGCCTGCACCATCTCCAGGGTTAAACCTTGAATTTGCATCTGATGCACATCGGCAGCTGTGATGGAATCTAAACGCGCTTGCGCACCTTCCGGGCCGCTGCCCCAGCCAATCAGTCCCTGTCCAAAGGCCGGAAGATTCATCTGATTCGGTGTGGCTGGAACCGGCAGACGTGCCATCTCCGGATTGACCTGAGAATAAACCACAGGACGCATTTTTTCAGAAATACTCAGCTCGGCCAAGGCCAGTGTCGAGCACAGCAGCCCCAGACTGGTGATCACGATTTTAAACATCAGGATAATTTGTTGTTGAAAATAAGAATCATTATTATATGTAAGTTGAAAGCTTACGTCGATAACAATATCAGCGAGATCAAGGGAAAGACTTAATAATTGACTAACACGCGATGCTGCATTAAAGGCATTGACTCGCGTACCTGTTGCTGTTCTTTCAGGTCAAATTCGACTGTAATCAGTTGCGCGCCTTCGTCCTGCACCATGGCCAGTAATTGTCCACGGGAATTAGTCGCACCAGAATGACCCCAGGTTTGACGTTTTTCGCCGTGCCAGCCTTGCTGGGCAGCACCTAAAACCTGACACTGACTGTCCATGGCACGTGCTTGTAGCAGCAGCTGCCAGTGCATCTGGCCAGTGGTGTAGGTAAAAGCAGAAGGTGCTGTCAGAAGATTGGCGCCTTGTGCACGCAGTTTTAGCGCCAGTTCCGGGAAACGTAGGTCATAGCAGACCATCAGGCCAATATTGCCAAATGGGGTTTTGGCCACCACAACGTCTTGGCCCGGTTCAAAGAATTTGGATTCCTGATAACCCCCGACGGCATCACCCACCTGTACATCAAACAGGTGAATCTTGTCATAACGGGCTTCGGTTTTTTCCGGACTGATACACAGGCTGACAGTACGTACCCGGCCATCTTCAATGACTGAACCATCCGGGCGGAATGGACACGGCAGGGTACCCGCCACCAGCCAGATTTGATGCTGATGGGCCAGTTGTTCCAGACGTTGTTGAATAGATTCAAACTGGGCTGCAGTTTCGCGCTGCTTGCCGGCAGCAAAACAGATAAAATTTTCAGGAAGAACCAGCAGTTCACTGCCGGCGGCTTTACTCTGCTGAATCAGCTGCTCGACTGTGTTGAAATTGGCTTCAATATCATTTTGCGAGTTCATCTGTGCAACAGAAACGAAAGTCATGCAGGCATTCTCCCAAACTGAAAATTATACGTTTTGCTGATTAGACACCTGTTCCAAGTTGTCCTGTTCTTTTTGTAGCTGTTTGACCAGGGGTTCAAACATATTCTGGTTGCTGTCGTTGAGTTTCATCAGGGTTTTATGGGCATCCAGTACGGTCGACAGCATATTGCTATGCGTCACATGCTCTTCAATCAGGGCACGGGTGCAGACACTCGGATCGCCACAGTAATTCAGAATCACAAACACCTGCCCCAAGCCCATGCTATTGGCCAGTGTGGTGATGTCCGGATTGGTCGACAGCATAACCGCCTGAATCTGATGTACCTGTTTGAGTTTTAGCCCGAGTTTTGCTAAAACACCCAAAACAGTACTGTCAATAAATGTGGTTTGAGTTAAATCGACAATGGCGCCGACCACATTGGTTTGCTGTTCAATTTTACTGAGTAGTTTGTCTAAACTGATACAAGATTGGGCACGCACTTCGCCGATCAGCTTGAAAATATGCGTTCCATCCAAACTTGCGTATTCAACATGACCTGTTGACATATAAATGCCATTTGCAGAGAAGGATAAATAAAATTATCCCATAGGGACACCACAGACTCAAGTGTCTGCTATGGACATAAGTCTAAGGATGGTTTTAAGTGGTTGATTAAGTGATTAATTCAGTCGGCACAAACTGAGGATGGCAATATCGTCGGCCACGTGTTCTGGCGCTTTAAAGGACTGATTCTGCAAGTGATAGACCAGTTGTTCAAACTGTTCATTGAGTCCACCAACATAGGGTTCCAGCGCACCATCTGAACAGATAATAAAGCGCGCCTGACGTGACAGCACGCATTCATATTCTTCTACTTCCAGGTCTTCGGTCAGGCCCAACGGGAAGCTGCTGGTGTTTAAGATTTTCGGTGGCTGATTTGGCTCAAAGATAATCGCAGGCGGATAATGTCCGGCACTGGACCAGCGCAGCTGATGGGTTTCCAGGTTTAAAATCCCGCTAATCATGGTGATATGCTTTTCAATATTTTCCTGTACCAGCATCCCGTTCAGTTTTTTCAGTAACTCGCGCGGGGTTTTGGAGCGGCCATGAAAAGCCGCCATCCATGAGGTTAATAAACTGCTGGTTACCCCATGTCCGGACACATCGGCCAGATAAAAAATCAGCTCTTTATCGCTAATTTTCCAGTAATCGAACCAGTCGCCAGATAAATAGGCGGAAGGTTGAAACAGGGTTTCAATTTTATAATTGACCAGTTCAATCGGATTCGGCAGCAAACGTTTTTGTAATTCCGCAGCCGAGGGTAAATCACGACTGTCCTGGTTGCGTTTATATTGTGCATCAATTTTAAGCAGGGCCTGCTGCGGTTCTGCTGGCAGTTTGCTCCAGATCCAGCCGGCCAGAGCGCCTTGTTCCCAGGCTTGCGATAGGGCCAGCCCTTCATCTTCAAAGCCCAAAACAATGGTCGGTAAATTCCAGCGATGGGTTAAATAATCCTGCACATCGGCAATGGCAATGATGGTCTGATCATATAGGTCGATGTCATCTATGCGAATCATTTGCACACTGGGCAGTGTGTCAATCACCTGATCTAGATAGGGAATATCACGTGTGGGCTGAATGAAATACATAAATGTAGAATATAATCCTATGCGCTTTAGGGGATAGATGTACTATAACAATCAATGAATTACTAGGGGGAAGTTGAACTTCCCGCCAGAAAGAAGTATTACAAATTATTCAGTGAGCGGTGCAACTGAATCAAAGTTTTCTTCATCTTCGATGTAGTCGTCTTCGACATCTTCAATAAATGAAATGCTCTCGGCCTCTAAGCCTTTTTTCTCGGCAATTTCAAAGTTTTTACGCTGCAGGTAAATATCACGAATAGCGGCATAGCGATCTCCTTGTAACACCTGTTCTACATCCAGAATCTGGGAACGGGCATCAATGCCGCGTAAAGCCTGCTCGGTCCAGTACAGTCCATCATGATCTTCTAGAATGTATTTTTGTGGACGGGCCTGACTGTCAACCAGACGGCCAAAACCATCACGGAAGGTACTTGGGCCAATAATCGGCAAAACCAGATACGGGCCAGACGGCACCCCGAAATAGCCTAAAGTGGTGCCAAAATCTTCATCTTCGGTTTCCATTCCCAAACGACGGGCCGGATCAGCCAGACCTAAAGTGGTGATGGTATTTACAGTAAAACGGCCCAGCGTTTTTGCTGCTCTGAGCGGACGGCCCTGAATCAGCTGGTTTACTGCATTCCATGGTTCACCCAGGTTTTTACGGAAGTTACGATAAGAACCACGCACATCGCCAGGAACTTTTTCTGTATATTGCACAGCCAGCGGACGGGCGATATTGCGGTCTAACACATCATTTAAGGCATAGACCTGACGGTTTAAAGGTTGTAGTGGATCTTTAACACTTTCCGGTTGTGCGGCATTGGCATTCACTTTCAAATCTTGTGCTTTAATATTTTTCAGCTCTTTTAAGGATTCAAAGCGTGAAGGGGCTTTGCTGGTTGCTGCAGATGAGTCTGCTTCTGCTGTGGTGCGGGTAGAACTGTCTACTGCAGATTCATTGGCAAAAGCAGGGGAGGCCATCCCTAAAGTCAGCAGGCTAATCCATACATATTGTTGTTGACGCATAAAAGATCCTAGTGCTTTGAATACTGAAAGCAAAAAAGAGAAAGCAGGGTCATTCGACCCAGCGCACATTTTAAGAGAGTATTTAAACACTTTTGGCCGAAATTTATAGCTAAAAAAGGTAAAATGAATAAAAAATAATCGGATGATTAAATTTTTTTATCAAAGGGCTTGCAAGCGTAAATATTTCGCCTATAATGCACATCCATCGGCGGTGATGTTGATAAAAACTTGTTGATAAACAAGGATTTAGCTAAAATGGTTGAATTCTGGTTTAGGTGGTAAGTTTAGAAATAAAATCAATATTGCATGTTGACTTTCTAAAAATAGAGAGCAATATAGCCGACCTAGCTTGATGCTGACGAAGCATCGAGAAGATCATTAAGAGATTATGAAGAACAACTTGTGTGGATTTTTACTGGTTGATTG
The DNA here is from genome assembly GCF_000369465.1 of Acinetobacter sp. CIP 53.82. Taxonomy (NCBI): domain Bacteria; kingdom Pseudomonadati; phylum Pseudomonadota; class Gammaproteobacteria; order Moraxellales; family Moraxellaceae; genus Acinetobacter; species Acinetobacter sp. CIP 53.82. The sequence goes on from NZ_KB850046.1 coordinate 1,988,329, forward strand.
ATCGAAATTATTTTCATTGATTGATTGGTTTAAATTACTCGAAGTTTATTTGAGCGAATTTAAGTCAGTAATTGATGAGCCAGATTTGGTCACTTCGAATAAAGTGACAAAATGATTTTAACTGAAGAGTTTGATCATGGCTCAGATTGAACGCTGGCGGCAGGCTTAACACATGCAAGTCGAGCGGGGATAGGGTGCTTGCACCTGATTCCTAGCGGCGGACGGGTGAGTAAAGCTTAGGAATCTGCCTATTAGTGGGGGACAACATTCCGAAAGGGATGCTAATACCGCATACGCCCTACGGGGGAAAGCAGGGGATCTTCGGACCTTGCGCTAATAGATGAGCCTAAGTCGGATTAGCTAGTTGGTGGGGTAAAGGCCTACCAAGGCGACGATCTGTAGCGGGTCTGAGAGGATGATCCGCCACACTGGGACTGAGACACGGCCCAGACTCCTACGGGAGGCAGCAGTGGGGAATATTGGACAATGGGGGGAACCCTGATCCAGCCATGCCGCGTGTGTGAAGAAGGCCTTTTGGTTGTAAAGCACTTTAAGCGAGGAGGAGGCGCTCTAGGATAATACCCTAGATGCGTGGACGTTACTCGCAGAATAAGCACCGGCTAACTCTGTGCCAGCAGCCGCGGTAATACAGAGGGTGCGAGCGTTAATCGGATTTACTGGGCGTAAAGCGCGCGTAGGTGGCTAATTAAGTCAAATGTGAAATCCCCGAGCTTAACTTGGGAATTGCATTCGATACTGGTTAGCTAGAGTATGGGAGAGGATGGTAGAATTCCAGGTGTAGCGGTGAAATGCGTAGAGATCTGGAGGAATACCGATGGCGAAGGCAGCCATCTGGCCTAATACTGACACTGAGGTGCGAAAGCATGGGGAGCAAACAGGATTAGATACCCTGGTAGTCCATGCCGTAAACGATGTCTACTAGCCGTTGGGGCCTTTGAGGCTTTAGTGGCGCAGCTAACGCGATAAGTAGACCGCCTGGGGAGTACGGTCGCAAGACTAAAACTCAAATGAATTGACGGGGGCCCGCACAAGCGGTGGAGCATGTGGTTTAATTCGATGCAACGCGAAGAACCTTACCTGGCCTTGACATACAGAGAACTTTCCAGAGATGGATTGGTGCCTTCGGGAACTCTGATACAGGTGCTGCATGGCTGTCGTCAGCTCGTGTCGTGAGATGTTGGGTTAAGTCCCGCAACGAGCGCAACCCTTTTCCTTACTTGCCAGCATTTCGGATGGGAACTTTAAGGATACTGCCAGTGACAAACTGGAGGAAGGCGGGGACGACGTCAAGTCATCATGGCCCTTACGGCCAGGGCTACACACGTGCTACAATGGTCGGTACAAAGGGTTGCTACACAGCGATGTGATGCTAATCTCAAAAAGCCGATCGTAGTCCGGATTGGAGTCTGCAACTCGACTCCATGAAGTCGGAATCGCTAGTAATCGCGGATCAGAATGCCGCGGTGAATACGTTCCCGGGCCTTGTACACACCGCCCGTCACACCATGGGAGTTTGTTGCACCAGAAGTAGGTAGTCTAACCTTAGGGAGGACGCTTACCACGGTGTGGCCGATGACTGGGGTGAAGTCGTAACAAGGTAGCCGTAGGGGAACCTGCGGCTGGATCACCTCCTTAACGAAAGATTGACGATTAGTAAGAATCCACAACAAGTTGTTCTTCATGACGATGTGTCTTAAAAGATAATTCGAGGTTTTCGAATTGGATTGAGTAGCAGATACTACGCACTGCGTTTGTCTTGCGAAAAATACAAAGCGATGCTTTGATTTTTCTCAGGGTCTGTAGCTCAGTTGGTTAGAGCACACGCTTGATAAGCGTGGGGTCACAAGTTCAAGTCTTGTCAGACCCACCATGACTTTGACCTAGATTGAATAAATCAAGTTACAGGAATTGAAGATACATCGAATCACAGATGATAAGCTGGGGACTTAGCTTAGTTGGTAGAGCGCCTGCTTTGCACGCAGGAGGTCAGGAGTTCGACTCTCCTAGTCTCCACCAAATTTCAAGATTAGAAAAACAACGTTTTTCCTTGAAATTTAAGCAAACAGCTATGCTGTGCGCAGGCACACATATACTGAAGCTTTAAGCTAAAGATTACAGAATTTAGTAAGTATAAGCTTATTAAGTTCTGTGATTTATCACAGTTGACTGCAGTCCGACGAGGATGCAGTAAATCATTAACAGATTGGCAAAATTGAGTCTGAAATAAATTGTTCACTCAATCAATATACGTTAACGCGTTGTTATGACGGGTTGATGAACGTAGATTGAATTGAGAACTAGCAAATTAACTGAATCAAGCGTTTTGGTATATGAATTTAGATTGAAGCTGTACGGTGCTTAAGTGCACGAGACTTCGAACTGTAGATTAAATAGATAATTGATTATTTATTTAATTGTCTTAATCCTACTTGTAGGGATTAACGACTGTTTGGGGTTGTATAGTCAAGTAATTAAGTGCATGTGGTGGATGCCTTGGCAGTCAGAGGCGAAGAAAGACGTGATAGCCTGCGAAAAGCTCCGGGGAGGCGGCAAATATCCTTTGATCCGGAGATGTCTGAATGGGGAAACCCACTTACCATAAGGTAGGTATCAATACATGAATACATAGTGTATTGAGGCGAACGAGGGGAAGTGAAACATCTCAGTACCCTTAGGAAAAGAAATCAATTGAGATTCCCTCAGTAGCGGCGAGCGAAAGGGGAACAGCCCATTAAGTTATGTGTGTTTTAGTGGAATGCTCTGGGAAGTGCAACCATAGTGGGTGATAGTCCTGTACACGAAAGGGCACACATAATGATGACGAGTAGGGCGAGGCACGTGAAACCTTGTCTGAATATGGGGGGACCATCCTCCAAGGCTAAATACTCCTGACTGACCGATAGTGAACCAGTACCGTGAGGGAAAGGCGAAAAGAACCCCTGTGAGGGGAGTGAAATAGATCCTGAAACCGCATGCATACAAGCAGTGGGAGCAACTTTGTTATGTGACTGCGTACCTTTTGTATAATGGGTCAGCGACTTACATTCAGTAGCAAGGTTAACCGCATAGGGGAGCCGTAGGGAAACCGAGTCTTAATAGGGCGTATAGTTGCTGGGTGTAGACCCGAAACCAGGCGATCTATCCATGAGCAGGTTGAAGGTTGGGTAACACTAACTGGAGGACCGAACCCACTGTCGTTGAAAAGCCAGGGGATGACTTGTGGATAGGGGTGAAAGGCTAATCAAGCCTGGTGATAGCTGGTTCTCCCCGAAAGCTATTTAGGTAGCGCCTCGGACGAATACCATTGGGGGTAGAGCACTGTTTCGGCTAGGGGGTCATCCCGACTTACCAAACCGATGCAAACTCCGAATACCGATGAGTACTATCCGGGAGACAGACTGCGGGTGCTAACGTCCGTAGTCAAGAGGAAAACAATCCAGACCGCCAGCTAAGGCCCCAAAATCATAGTTAAGTGGGAAACGATGTGGGAAGGCATAGACAGCTAGGAGGTTGGCTTAGAAGCAGCCACCCTTTAAAGAAAGCGTAATAGCTCACTAGTCGAGTCGGCCTGCGCGGAAGATGTAACGGGGCTAAAACTATGTGCCGAAGCTGCGGATGTATACATTGTATACGTGGTAGGGGAGCGTTCTGTAAGCCGATGAAGGTGGATTGAGAAGTCTGCTGGAGGTATCAGAAGTGCGAATGCTGACGTGAGTAACGACAAAACGGGTGAAAAACCCGTTCGCTGAAAGACCAAGGGTTCCAGTCCAACGTTAATCGGGGCTGGGTGAGTCGACCCCTAAGGCGAGGCCGAGAGGCGTAGTCGATGGGAAATTGGTTAATATTCCAATACTTCAGTGTAATGCGATGAGAGGACGGAGAAGGTTAAGTCAGCCTGGCGTTGGTTGTCCAGGTGGAAGGCTGTAGGCATGCATCTTAGGCAAATCCGGGGTGCTCTATGCTGAGAGCTGATAGCAAGCTAGTTTACTAGCGAAGTGGCTGATACCATGCTTCCAGGAAAAGTCTCTAAGCTTCAGTTACACTGGAATCGTACCCGAAACCGACACAGGTGGTCAGGTCGAGTAGACCAAAGCGCTTGAGAGAACTCTGCTGAAGGAACTAGGCAAAATGGTACCGTAACTTCGGGAGAAGGTACGCTGTTGACGGTGATGGGACTTGCTCCCTGAGCGGTTGATAGCCGCAGAAACCAGGCCGCTGCAACTGTTTATTAAAAACATAGCACTCTGCAAACACGAAAGTGGACGTATAGGGTGTGATGCCTGCCCGGTGCTGGAAGGTTAATTGATGGGGTTAGCGTAAGCGAAGCTCTTGATCGAAGCCCCAGTAAACGGCGGCCGTAACTATAACGGTCCTAAGGTAGCGAAATTCCTTGTCGGGTAAGTTCCGACCTGCACGAATGGCATAATGATGGCGGCGCTGTCTCCAGCAGAGGCTCAGTGAAATCGAAATCGCTGTGAAGATGCAGTGTACCCGCGGCTAGACGGAAAGACCCCGTGAACCTTTACTGCAGCTTGACATTGAACTTTGACCTTACTTGTGTAGGATAGGTGGGAGGCTTTGAAGTTGGAACGCCAGTTCCAATGGAGCCGTCCTTGAAATACCACCCTGGTAATGTTGAGGTTCTAACTCTGTCCCGTGATCCGGGACGAGGACCATGTCTGGTGGGTAGTTTGACTGGGGCGGTCTCCTCCTAAAGAGTAACGGAGGAGTACGAAGGTGCGCTCAGCGTGGTCGGAAATCACGCGTAGAGTATAAAGGCAAAAGCGCGCTTAACTGCGAGACCCACAAGTCGAGCAGGTACGAAAGTAGGTCTTAGTGATCCGGTGGTTCTGTATGGAAGGGCCATCGCTCAACGGATAAAAGGTACTCTGGGGATAACAGGCTGATACCGCCCAAGAGTTCATATCGACGGCGGTGTTTGGCACCTCGATGTCGGCTCATCTCATCCTGGGGCTGAAGCAGGTCCCAAGGGTATGGCTGTTCGCCATTTAAAGAGGTACGCGAGCTGGGTTTAGAACGTCGTGAGACAGTTCGGTCCCTATCTACCGTGGGCGCTGGAAATTTGAGAGGATCTGCTCCTAGTACGAGAGGACCAGAGTGGACGAACCTCTGGTGTACCGGTTGTGACGCCAGTCGCATCGCCGGGTAGCTATGTTCGGAAGGGATAACCGCTGAAAGCATCTAAGCGGGAAGCCTACCTCAAGATAAGATTTCCCTAGGA
>NZ_KB850047.1:0-3743 GCF_000369465.1 Acinetobacter sp. CIP 53.82
ATTGCCACCATTACCCAAAATTACGGTGACTTTGTCGCGGTAGACACCTTGGCGCAGGATGGCGAAACCGAACAGCAAAAACCATTCGCCAGCAAAATCTTTGACAGTCATGAATTTGGTTATCGTCGCGTGACCATTGAACGTCCATTACGTTTATCGGCACAGATCACGGATAGCGCAATTGCATCATTACGCTTTGCCCCGAAACCGTTTAATGCCGTGATGCAAAGTATTGATGCGCAATTGGGTACAGCCTTTGGTACAGTGTGGACAGCAGAAACTTACGGTCAGTTGCAGGACGTTGCCCTTGAGGTACGTGCCCTGATTAAAGCGGAATTCCCTGAGCTAAAAGAAAAAGACATTAAAGAGGTACTGGACAGCAAAATCTGGCTATTCCAGAAAGCCTTGATGGAAAAAGCCCAAGCCTTACAGGCCGTGATTGGTACTGAGCAGTTTGATGACTTTAACCAGTTTGATGAAGTGCTGAAAAAAGCCCTCAAGCAAACCGACATCAAGCTGGATGCCAAAGAGAAGAAACAGCTGTTAGATGCCATTACCTGGAAGAATCCGGAAGCAGAACCAGTGATTAACAAGGTCGTGAAACAGGCAGAAAACCCACTGTATGGCCAGTTTAGCTATAACGGTAAAGTAGTTGAGTTTGTACAAGATGGCGACTTGCGTGATGCCGAAAATATTGCATTGAATCCAAAGGTCAGCACCACGGAATTGATTGAAGACTACTTTAAACGTGAAGTCCAGCCACACGTGGCCGATGCGTGGATTAATGCTGACAAGCGCGATGAAAAAGATGGTGAGATCGGCATAGTGGGTTATGAAATTCCGTTTAACCGTCATTTCTACGTGTACCAGCCACCGCGTGATTTAGCTGAGATTGATGCGGATTTGGATGCGGTGAGCCGTGAAATTATGGAACTTCTGCAAGAGGTGCATTCTTAATGGCGAAGTATCAAAAATACGCTGAGTATAAAGATTCAGGTGTTGAATGGTTAGGTGAGATTCCTAGCCATTGGAAAGTCGTTAAATTAAGTTATAAATTAAGATTATTGAGTGGTGATGGCATAACTGCCTTTGATATTGAAGATACAGGAACTTACCCTGTATTTGGTGGTAATGGTTTGAGAGGATTTACTGAAAAATATAATTGTGATGGTGAATATGCACTAGTTGGTAGACAAGGTGCACTTTGTGGAAATATCAATGTAGCAAGAGGAAAGTTTTTTGCTACTGAACATGCTGTTGTTGTCTATCCATACGAAAAATTTAACCTTACATATTTATCAGAATTTTTAAGGTTTATGGATTTGGGGCAATATTCCGTTTCTGCTGCACAACCAGGAATTGCAGTTGATCGCATTAATGCACTTCCGATAGTTACTCCTACATTAGATGAACAAAATTCTATTGGTGATTTCTTGGATCATGAAACCGCCAAAATCGATCATCTGATTGAAAAACAACAACAACTGATTGAACTGCTCAAAGAAAAACGTCAAGCGGTGATTAGCCATGCCGTGACCAAAGGCTTAAATCCAAATGTCCCGATGAAAGATTCGGGTGTGGCATGGTTAGGGGAAGTGCCGGAGCATTGGGATGTTATTTATATTAAACACTTAACAGAAGTAAAAAGAGGAGCTTCTCCGAGACCTATTGATGACCCTAAATATTTTGATGATGAAGGTGAGTATGCTTGGACTCGAATAGCAGATGTCACGAAAGCAGGTATGTATCTAACTGATACAACTCAAAAATTATCTAAATTAGGATCTTCTCTTAGTGTCCGTTTAGAACCAAACGAATTGTTTTTAAGTATAGCCGGAACAGTTGGAAAGCCTTGTATTACTGTATTCAAAGCTTGCATCCATGATGGTTTTGTTTATTTTCCTACCTTAAAAATGAATAATAAATTTTTATATTATATTTTTGAAGCAGGGCAAGCTTATTTAGGTTTAGGAAAAATGGGTACTCAATTAAATTTAAACACCGATACGGTTGGTGGAATAAAAATTGGATTACCTCCTAACTTTGAAATAGAACAGATCATTTCTTACATAGAAACACAAAATGCAAAGTATGACTTTTTAATCTTAACTGCTAATAAACAAGTTTCTCTTTTACAAGAACGCCGAACCGCCCTGATCTCCGCAGCCGTGACTGGAAAAATTGATGTTCGCAATTGGCAAGCTCCAAGCGTTACTGAGGCAGACACGGAGTTAAGCGCATGAGTGATCATTCTTTAACGCCCGTAGCCTTGCCACAATTGACCCAAGATATTGTTTCACTTGTCCATGCCGCCAAACAGCGTGCAGCCGTAGCCGTCAATGCCGAACTGACCTTGCTGTATTGGCACGTGGGACAACGTATCCGACAGGAAATCCTCAAAGGTGAACGGGCAGAATATGGGCAACACATCATTGGTAATTTATCCAAAGCCCTGACAGCGCAATTAGGCCGAGGCTGGGGAAAGTCACAGCTCAACTACTATGTTAAATTTGCCGAAGTTTTTGATGATATCAACATTGTCCATGCAGTGCGTGGACAATTAAGCTGGACGCATCTTAAAACCCTGATGTATATAGATGACCACATCAAACGAGAATTCTATCTCAACATGGCAGTGCAGGAACGCTGGTCTACGCGAACGCTGGATGAACGGATCGGTTCAATGCTGTTTGAACGTACCGCGATTTCCAAAAAACCGGATGAAACCATTCTGCATGAACTGCAACAGCTCAAGGAACAAGGGGTTGTACATCAGCAGCTCTTGCTCAAAGATCCCTATATTCTGGACTTTCTCGATCTGAATGACCGCTATCTGGAAAAAGATTTAGAAGATGCCATTTTGCGCGATATTGAGCAGTTTCTTTTAGAGCTGGGTTCAGGTTTTAGCTTTATTGCCCGCCAGAAGCGTATTCAAATCGATGAAGATGATTTCTACATTGATCTGTTATTTTACAACCGCAAACTCAAACGACTGGTCGCGATTGACCTGAAAACTGAAAAATTCCGCCATTCGCATAAAAGCCAGATGGAACTGTATTTACGCTGGCTGGCCAAATACGAACAGGAAGAAGGTGAAAACCCACCGCTGGGCATTATTTTCTGTACCTCCAAAAAACATGAACAAATTGAATTGCTGGACTTGGAAAAATCGGATATTCATGTGGCTGAATATATGACGGTTTTGCCACCCAAAGAAGTCTTGGAACAGCGCTTACACCTTGCGAGGGAACGTGCTAAACAACGCTTGCTCGCCGATGGAGAATCATAAACATGGATGCCACCCGTGAAAGCATTTTCCAGAACGACATCATTCAGCAGATGCTGGCTCAGGGCTGGCAACTCGGTACGCCACAAGGCTATAACCGTGAAACTGCCTTGTATGAGCAGGACGTACTGGATTTTGTGCAACAGACCCAAGCACAAGACTGGCAGAAGTTTCAGCGCATCTTTCCACAAGATACCGAACGGCATTTTCTAGAAGCCGTGGTTGCCCAGCTGAAGAAAGCCGACATCAATGCCACCGATGAACAGTCGCGTAGCTATGGCACTTTAGGTGTGCTGCGTCACGGAGTGAAAACCCGCAGCGCACGATTTTTCCTCTGTCAGTTTAAACCGGAACATGCGCTAAATCCCGATACCTTAGCCAATTACAAAAAGAACATCTGCCGCATTGTGCCAGAGTTGGTCTATAGCCCGTATGCTACGGCTGCCGAGTTACAGGA